>JBDNFW010000039.1:0-173547 GCA_041689615.1 Gammaproteobacteria bacterium
TAGTTGCGAGGGTTCCTTTGCTCATTGGAAACAGAAAGTAAAAATACATCGTGGCTTACGTCATAAAAGAAGAAATAAAATGATCAATTATTTACTTAATAAGTCATGAAAAAACCATCACATTTTGTCTATTATCCCAAAATTTTTCAATCTGCCTTCTCATAAAAGGTAATTTAGAAACGATCTTTAAAGGCAATGGTGGACTGAACGGTTTATCTGATTTAAGAGCACTACTAACAATGCGCTTTTGCGCAAACATCTGAATAAACTTAACTGCAGGCTCACGTCGATTTTGTACATTAGCTAAATCAATTGTACTCAAGCGATCTTCCTTAATTGCATCAGTAAGAAGATTCGCCGCAGCAACCGCATCCTGAATCGCATAATTAATTCCGACACCACCCACAGGCGACATAATATGTGCCGCATCACCAATTAATAACAAACCATCCTGATACCATTTCTCAACACGACCCGTTACTACAGACAATATTGCACACTGCTTCCAGTCACTCACTTCAGAAATAGTGCTCGTTAGCTCTGGCGCCAATCCTACAACTTCTTTTTAAAAATGCTCAATACCTTCATTTCTTATTTCTTTATAAGAACCTTTCATGATGATGTAACCACACTGAATATAATCACCGCGATTCACTAATACCACCATCGTTCCCGAACCAACACGAATATCGACAGACTCTTTTAACTCTGCATCTTTCAGAATAGAAACTCGAAACCATAATACATCCATCGGCGGTGCTGTCTTACCCAACTTCATATTTGCCAAACGCCGGGCAGTAGAACCACGTCCATCAGCACCAATAGTTAAGACGCTTTCAAGATCATGCTCACTATCATCTTGTTTATATCTAACACCAGTCACCTTTCCATCAACCTGAATTAGCTCTTTAACTCTAGCACCCATAAGAATCTTAAAGTGTGGCAAAGCCTCCGCCTTACTAACCATATAATTCAAAAACTTTTCCTGCGGAATAACACCTACGAATGGAAACTTGCTATCCATTCCAGAAAAATCTGCAATCTCAAGCGAATGCTCAGATGATTTAAAATTCAATTGACCGACCTTACTATGACACAAGGCGACAACTTCCTCCGCTAAACCAAGTTGATCTAAAACTTCTAAAGAAGAAGCATGAAACGTATCCCACGAAACTCCCGATCAAAATCCTTCTCACCTTCAAGCAAAACAACAGAGACACCACGAAGAGCAAAAAGATAAGCCGCAATAACACCTGCAGGACCAGCACCGATAATACAAACTTGAGTTTTACTTGGTAGTTCGGGTACAGACATTATTCTTTCCCCCTTATTAGAATTTTATTGAATTATAGTTTATTGATTCTTTTAAACTACTATTTCGTCTGATGACGAGTCACTTTTCTTTGCCCACGCAAAGAAAAGTGACTCGCTATCAAGCGAAACAAGAAGTGGAGGAAAAATTAGATTTAAACGACTACTTCTCTTGCCAGGAAATATACAACATCATAACTCCCGCAAAACCCAATAACCATGAGACGATTGGTACGGATAGAAAAATACCATGCGTTGTATTATCTAATGCATAAATAATCGATGCGGATAAAAGAAAACCTGACCCAACAACAGCAAGTACGGTTTTTTTATTATAGGATTTCATTTCCTGACGTAATTCGTGAATCTCTTTTGATTTGTTTTCCATTTCGATCTTGCCTTCATGCAATTGATCTAGCACATCAATTAGTTTATTGGGCAAATCTGGTAGTCGATCAATTAATTTCGGAATGTTAAATTTCGCGCCTTTTAATAAGCCACGCACACCAATACGTTCATCCATCCAGCGTTCTAATTGTGGTCGCGCTGTTTTCCATAGATCCAGTTCTGGGTAAAGTTGTCGCCCAATACCTTCAATATTAATAATAGTTTTTTGCAACATAATCAGTTGCGGCATGATCTCAACATGAAAACTTCGTGCAATTTGAAATAAACGTTGTAGCAATTCACCAAAAGATATCTCACGCATAGGACGATCAAGTAATGGTTCGCATACGGAACGAATCGCAGATTCCAATTCATCCATACGAGTTCCTCTTGGTACCCAGCCGGATTCAATATGCAAAGCTGCAACACGATGATAATCACGATTTAAGAATGCCATGAAATTATCAGCCAGATATCGTTGATCAAATTCAGTTAACGAACACATGATGCCGAAATCGATTACTTTAACTGTTGCAGGGTTGTCACCTTTGCCGGCGCCAACAAAAATATTGCCGGGATGCATATCTGCATGAAAAAAGTTATCGCGAAAAACCTGAGTAAAAAAGACTTCTACTCCGAATTCAGCCAGCCATTTTAGATCAACGCCAGCCTCTTTTAGTTTATTATTATCACGAACAGATATTCCAGTAACGCGTTCCATTGCCAATACATTCCGACGTGTTAACTTCCAGTTAATCTCAGGCACATAATAACGTTCTTCACCCTCAAAGTTTCGTCGCAACTGTGAAGCATTAGCCGCTTCTCTTTGCAAATCGAGTTCATTAAGCAAAGTCTTTTCAAATTCTTTTACTACACCGGTGAAACGTAATTCTTTTCCTTGTGGATAATATTTTTCTGCTTTTTCGGCAAGCAATTGTAATAAGCCCAAATCTTTACGAATTAATATCTCAACACCGGGACGCAGCACTTTAATAATAAAATCCCGTCCATCTTTAAGCGTGACACGATGAACCTGCGCGACTGAAGCAGAAGCTAATGGCGTTTCATCAAATTCCAAAAACACTTCATCTAACTCGCACTCGTATGCGTCTTCAATTATTTTTCGCGCAACTTTTCCGGGGAAAGGAAAAACATCGTCTTGCAATTTGGCAAATTCATTAACGATATCTTCGGGAACAATATCTCGACGAGTTGAAAGTATTTGACCTAACTTGACATAAATTGGACCTAGCTCTTCCAGCATTAAACGCAATCTATGTGCTCTTGGTCCTTTTCTTCTTTGACCGAACCAATTCCATGGCATGAGATGAAAGATAATACGAAAAGGCTTGAACAAAGGTGTAGAGAAAAGATACTCATCAAGACCATATTTGATGAAGGCTCTTTGAATTGCTAATAAGCGAAGAAATTGTTCCATCGTTTAATGTCCTTTTATCCGCTTTTCCAGTTTATTAACGCGTTGTTCAAAACGGTCAACATCTTCTTTTAGCACATCAACCTCTTTACTAAATTCTTCAACTAACAAATCATCCGGCAACATATTAATTTCAAAGCGCAGATATTCACTGATATCCATTGCTAATGTTTTACTCGTATTTAGTGTGAAACGACGAACCCCGCGAACAAACTTTCCGATTTGATAAGCCATGGTATCACCAACCCATTTAGAAAGTGGCTCTTCCAAATCAATTTCTATATTTTGCATTATGTCCTGAAAACGTTGTGCAAGACTTATATCACCTATGATTTGCATATCCGTAGGAAGACCGCCACTTTTTTGTTTTGACGATGCCATCATCATAATGAAATTAGTTGGCGTTCCTTTTATTAACACATTCGGTTTATCTTCATAAGTAGTACAAATCGCTAAACCATTCGCAGAGGGGAATAAAAACACCGTCAAATTTGTATTTATAAATTCAAATGCAATGACTTTATCTTCGAGTGTGCCAAGTGAACATAAAGTTTCCTCATCCATACTTAATGCTTTACTGATTAATCTTTCAATCTGACTAATCCATTCTGGTGTTTTACTTTCGACAACGACACTCATATTTTATAACCTCGATGAATAGCTACGATGCCACCGGAAAGATTATGGTGTTGTACTTTTTCAAATCCTGCATCTTCCATCATGCTTGATAATGTTTTTTGATCCGGATGCATACGAATCGATTCAACCAGATACTGATAACTAGCTTCGTCGTTGGCAACCGCTTTACCAAACATTGGAATTAATTTAAATGAATATTCATCATAGATTTTATCCAATACTGGAATAACGATTTTTGAAAATTCAAGAATGACCAACTGCGAACCGTATTTAAGTTTGCTATACATGGATCGCAAGGCGGCATTTTTATCTGTCACATTACGAAGACCAAAAGCAATGGTCATACAATCAAAACTATTATCATAAAATGGTAAAGCTTCGGCATTGCCCTGAACATAATCAATGCCTTTAATAATGCCTTTATCAATAAATCGATTTCGACCTTCCTTTAACATCTCAGCATTAATGTCGCATAAGGTAACATGGCCGTCATCACTCAATTGATTATGAATGAGTTTGGCAATATCTCCCGTGCCACCAGCTAAATCAAGTACATGAAAGTTTTTTCTAATAGCGCAGAGATGCACAGCCTGGCGTTTCCAAAGACGATGTACACCAAATGACATGATGTCATTCATCAAATCATATTCAGATGCAACTGAACTAAAGACATCCGCTACCCGGCGTGCTTTCTCCTCGGTAGCAACTTGTTCATAACCAAAATGGGTTGTTGATTGATTAGCCATCGACTCGACGTACATGCCCTGCCTGTTTTAAAGCATCAAGATAAGCCATCCAATTATTATCGTGGTTAATTCCCAGTTCGTATAAATAACCCCATGAATATATACCAGTGGCATGCTTATCATCAAAAATTAAACGAACGGCATAATTTCCAACTGGCTCGATTTCATTAATATTCACATTTTCCTTGCCGAGTTGTAATACTTCCTGTCCCGGCCCATGTCCTCTCACATCAGCGGAAGGTGAATGCACTCGCAAATATTCGCAAGACAATTCAAATTTCTCGCCATCATCAAATTCAATCTCAAGAATGCGAGATTTCTGATGTAAATTAATAGCGACTGGATTTGGTTTATTTTCTGACATGATTATTAAATAGTTTTTAGCGTATTCTACGCTTCGTCTTACAAAAATTATAGGACGAAACGCCCACATGGATGTGAGCGGTACGACTCCAGGGATGGAGGAGGTAGAGTTGCGCCTGGAGCATCAACCGAGAGTCGCGTCGGGACGCCTACATGGACGTAGGTGGTAGAGTAATGTAGGAGCAATTACCGAACGAAGACCGAAAATAGTCAAACCAACCCCAATATCGAATAAGATAATTTATTGTAATCTAACTAAAGAATGTAGCGACTTAAGTCTTCATCCTCTACCAACTCATTAAGATGGTCATTAACATAAGTTTCATCAATAGAAACTGACTCGCCTTTCTTTTCCGAAGCTTCATATGACAGTGTTTCCAGTAATCGTTCCATCACCGTATGCAGACGGCGTGCACCGATATTTTCGGTATTGTCGTTCACCTGAAAAGCTATTTCTGCAATTCGTCGAATGCCATCATCAGTAAAACTAATTTTTACACCTTCCGTTTCCAGTAATAAGGTGTATTGCTCGGTCAATGAGGCGTCGGGTTCCGTCAAAATACGCACAAAGTCATCAGCAACCAAAGCATTTAATTCGACCCTGATAGGTAAACGACCTTGTAATTCTGGAATCAGATCGGAAGGCTTGGCTAGATGAAACGCACCAGAAGCGATAAATAAAATGTGATCTGTTTTGATCATGCCATATTTAGTTGAGACGGTACTGCCTTCTACCAAGGGTAACAAATCACGTTGCACACCTTCACGAGATACATCGGGGCCACTCGTTTCAGAACGACGTGTGACTTTATCAAGCTCATCAAGAAAGACGATACCGTGCTGTTCTACATGTTCAATTGCACGTGCTTTAAGATCATCTTCATTCACCAGTTTCACTGCTTCTTCTTCGGCAAGTAATTTAAGTGCATCTTTAACGAATAATTTACGTGTTTGTTTTTTGCTACTTCCCATGTTTTGAAACATGCCTTGCAACTGGCTGGTCATTTCTTCCATGCCCGGCGGTGCCATGATCTCAACACCAATACTTGGCGCATTTAATTCCGTTTCAACTTCCTTATCGTCAAACTTTCCTTCAAGGATCATTTGTCTGAATTTTTCTCGTGTCGAATTGATACTCGACTTATCATCATGATCATCTTCACCCATCATACGTGCGGGCGGCAACAAAATATCAAGCACTCTTTCCATCGCTGCTTTGTCTGCCTGCTCACGTACTTTTTCCGTTTCAACTTCACGTGTTTGTTTAATAGCAATATCAGCAAGATCACGAATAATGGATTCAACATCACGACCGACATAGCCGACTTCGGTAAATTTGGTTGCTTCAATTTTTATAAACGGTGCTTGTGCAAGTTTGGCCAAACGACGAGCAATCTCGGTCTTACCAACACCAGTCGGACCAATCATTAAAATATTTTTTGGCGTTATTTCATTTCGGATCGATTCATCAACTTGTGCACGACGCCAACGATTGCGCAATGCAATGGCGACCGATCGTTTTGCTGCATCCTGACCAATGATATGTTTATTAAGTTCGGCGACGATGGCCTGAGGAGTTAAATCTGTCATGATCTTCCGTTAATTATTTATTATAAAATTTTTAGAGTTCTTCTATGGTCAAATTGTCGTTTGTGTAGATACAAATATCGGCAGCAATACCCAAACCTTTCTCGACAATTTCGCGTGCACTCAGATCAGTGTTTTCCATTAAGGCTCGTGCGGCGGATTTTGCAAAATCGCCACCTGAACCAATCGCCATAATATGATTTTCAGGTTCAATCACATCACCATTACCGGAGATGATTAATGACGTTGTTTTATCTGCAACACATAGCAATGCTTCAAGTTTGCGTAACATTCGATCGGTACGCCAATCTTTTGCCAACTCAACTGCTGAACGCATCAGATTGCCCTGATGTTTTTGCAGTTTGGCTTCAAATCGTTCGAATAAAGTAAATGCATCTGCTGTGCCACCGGCAAAACCAGCAATGATTTTTTCATCAAACAAACGTCGCACCTTACGTGCATTGCCTTTCATGACTGTATTACCCAGTGAAACCTGACCGTCACCACCGATAACAACGTGACCATCACGTCGTACAGATAAAATAGTTGTGCCTCTATATTGTTCCAATGTTTCTCTCTCCTTTTCGAAGGAAGCGAATTGTACCTGACCCTTACGATAGACTTAAGTAAAACAGGCTAGAATTCTCTTATATTTGGACGTTTTACCAAATCTCAAGTGATATAAACCAATGGTAAAACTAATCTGCTTTCTTACGATGTGCTCTAGGGTGGCTTTTGTCGTAAACCTGCGCCAAATGCTGGAAATCCAGATGTGTATAGACCTGCGTTGTACTGATATCGGCATGTCCGAGTAATTCCTGTACAGCACGCAGATCACTACTTGATTCCAGAAGATGGCTAGCGAAAGAATGTCGCAACATGTGAGGATGTACGTGATTTGGCAAACCTTGCTTAATCGCCCATTGTTTTAACCGGTTTTGTACCGATCTTGGGCTAATCCGTTTTCCCCGACTACTGATGAATAACGCTTGTTCAGACTCATTCACCATCGTTGTTCGATCTTTCAACCAACGTTTAATCGCTTTTATCGCATGTTGACCAACAGGAACACTGCGTGTTTTATTACCTTTACCTGTAACCGTTACAATGCGATCGTCAAAATCTATATTGTTTAAATTTAAACTGATGAGTTCTGCCAAACGTAAGCCTGAGGAATAAATTAACTCCAACATGGCTTTATCTCTAATTGCCAAAGTATCCTGTTCCTTAATTTCAACTAACTGAGCGGTTTGATCAGCATCTAATACTTTTGGAAGTTTACGGGGCGACTTCGGCGCGATGATACCTTCCGCCGGATTGTTTTTAACTCTTGCTTCTTTTAAAAGATAACGATAAAAAGATCGTATTGCAGATAAGTTTCGTTGTAATGAACGCCCACCTATTCCTTGCCGATGACGTTCTGCGACAAAACCTCTTATTTGTCGACCATCAAGATCTGACCATTTAGCAATGTCATGTTTATCACAATAATTTTGTATGTGATCAAGATCACGTTGATAAGCATTGCGGGTATGTTCGGAAAGATGATGTAGCGCCTTTATGTAAGACTCTAGCAACAACGTCTCTGAAGACTGCATATATCTTTAGCTTTGTTCGACCCAGGGTTTCAAAATAAAACTTAATACTTCACCCAGATTAGCCAGCAATTCAACACCCATGCCAGCCTGAAAACGTTCAGCATCAAAACTACCGATAGATAATATTCCGCCCCAGCCATCACCATGCAAAGGCACCATCACTGATGACGCTATTTGATCACCATCGTCACCAAACAAAAATACTTGCTGCTGGCGTTTCATACGGCCACTTAAAGGCAGTCGCTTTTCGATAATACTTTTAAATAAAGATTGCTCGGTTACTTCTCTACCGGCAAATTCATCTGTCGCAAAACTATCAACGAAGGAAGGATTTGCAAATAAGCGAACAACAACACGATCAGCATGAAAGTTTTTCTTCAAATTATCATACAGTGTATTAAAGATATCTTTTGGATCGTCGGCATCCATCAACGTTAAGGCTAATTGATGCATACGACGAGCAAGCTCTTCGTTTTGTCGCGCTATTTCTATGAGTTCATGTAGTCGTTTTCTTGATTGCTCGTTTTGTTCGCGTAAGACGGAAACTTGTCTTTCAACTAAGGATACGGCGCTACCTCGACTATGCGGAATATTTAATTCAGCAAGAATATCAGCGTGTTTATTAAAAAAATCCAGATTATCCTTTAGATATTCGGCAACCATGCTTTCCGTGGTATTGGTTGATTCCAGGTTTTCTTCTTCCTGTACACTCATAACTCAATTTTCCCCTCAAATACGGTTGTTGCAGGCCCTGTCATAAATACCGGTTCACCTTCTCCTGCCCAGCGCAGTGTCAAATGCCCACCACGCAATTCTGCGTCTATTGTCCCTTCCAAGTACCCCTGCTGGCAAGCGATAACCATCGCTGCGCAGGCACCACTGCCACAAGCCAGTGTTTCTCCGGAACCACGCTCGAAAACACGCAGTTTGAAAGCTTGATTATTCAATATTTGCATAAAACCAACATTGACGCTTTCTGGAAATAATTCACTCAATTGCATTGCCGGCCCAATCACATTCACAGCAGCAATAGCTACATCATCAACAATAATAACGGCATGTGGATTTCCCATTGATACCGCAGCAAACGTAATCTCATCCTCACCCATAATAAGACTATATTGCTCTTGATATTCATCTGCTTGCATAGGAATACTGGCAGGGTCAAACTGTGGTACACCCATATTGACTGTCACACGGCCATTATCGTCAATATTCAAAATCAACTGACCGGCACCGGTTCCAACAATAATCTCACTCTTTGTTATAAGCCCTTTTTCTTTCAAATAAATAGCCGCGCAACGTGCCCCATTTCCGCACTGCATGACTTCGCCGCCGTCCGCATTAAAAATGCGATAACGCACATCAACATCATTTGCTTCAGGTGGCTCTAATAGCAATACTTGGTCACAACCAATACCAAATTGGCGATCAGCAATATGCCTGATTTGCTCACGCGTCAAAGTCAGTGATTTCGAAAAAGTATCGAAAACAACGAAATCATTTCCTATGCCGTGCATTTTTGTAAATTGAAGTTCCATAGGCGTAGATTACAGCCTATCCAATATCAGGCAAAGTATGGATTAATTTAAGGCTGTGTTTAATTTAAAAATATGAAATAAAACGGAGATTATCTTCTTTTTAAAGCGCACCAACCTGAAACTGATTGGTAATTGCATTTAATTGTAATGCAATCTGGCTCATCTTCTGGGCAGAGTCCTCTATATCCTGATTTCCCTGAAGTACCTGATTAGCTAGTTGAGAAATCAAATCAATACTTATCTTAACTTCATCGACTAATTCGGATTGTTCAGAAGAATAGTCAGCATTGATTTTATTAAATTTACTAATTTCATGCACCGCATCTGTAATAATGGCTATTGCTTCACCTGCAACACTTGCCTGATCAACACCTTTACCAACCTCATCTTTTTCCTTGAACATAATATCGGCCATCTTTTTTGCCTTGGTTTGAACATCCATAATATTTTGCATAATGTCATTCGCAGACTCTCTTGTTCTGGTTGCGAGACTACGTACTTCATCTGCAACAACTGCAAAACCACGCCCTGCTTCACCGGCGCGCGCGGCCTCAATGGCAGCATTTAATGCAAGTAAGTTCGTTTGCTCAGTTAATTGATTAATAACTTCAGTTATGCCACTCATTTTTTCACAATCGCTAACCAGACTTCCAACATCGGTATGAGTTTGGTCGATGTAGTTTGAAAACTGCTCAAACATCTGCAAGACAATATTAATAACCTGTGTACCACTCATAGATTCCCCATCAGCCTCATCAGCGAGTTTCGACGCTTGCATGGAGTTCTCATACAGCCCTTGCGCTCGTGTTTGCATCTGCTCCATTATCTCGACAGCCATATCGGTTTTAACTTTTTGACTTTCAGTAAGTTGATAAGTCTTCTCAATATTTGTTGTTAACTCAAATACACTCTCACCAGACAATTTCGCTGAATTTTTTACGCGCGATAACATTCCTTCATATTTTACAACAAGTGAATTTAATTTTATCGCCATACGAATTATCTGATTTTTTATTTCAGATTTTGCAGGCTCCATGCCAACAAATAATGCAGCAACAACTTCATTATTTTTATTCAATACAGGAATGTATTGCGTTGTATAATTTTTGCCAAATAATTGAGCTGGCCCAAAATAATCGCGACCTTCAAGTAATAAAGTATATGCTGGATGAAAAATACCTAAAGGAGTACCTATAACGCGTTTTCCTTCAGCATTTTCCAACGTAGTTGCAACTCGAATAAAATCAGACTTTACTTTCAAAAAAATGGTCACTTGCACATTAGCTTCGTGGGGAAAATTTTCTAGCATCTTATTATTGCCACAAAGCTGTTCAGAACCCGACCATAACTCAGGCACACTAGTGGCACCTAAATTAACAGTTGCATTTTCGTTGACTTTAAAAACGTTTTTAAATAACCCCTTAAACTGCTCCGACACTTTTTCAACATCAATACGTTGTTGTTCTTTGTGTTGAAAAGTATCTGCCTCAGCTATTTCATCAAGTACCTTTGGTAAAATATATTCATGTTGCAAATTACCTTGCTCAATTAAGGATAAATGATCATGCAGCTGATCCAGAGGTGTAATTAAGTAAGCGACAAAAAAATTATTAAGCAAATATGCTGCTAACGAAATGAATATCCAAAGACCAATATGCAGTATTAAGTTGAAAGCACTGTAAAAATAATGATAACCGAGTACAGCGAATACAGAAAAAAACAAAGCCGTAGCCGTATGCAAAATGGAAAACTGCTGATTCAAACTCAGACTATGAAAACGCTTTAACATCTAGAAACCCCGGAATTAAGATATAACTCCTTAGTTTATCGACGTATTTCAAACAACCTTTAGCAATCTATGCAACCCCGAGCCTATTTCAGCCCGGAGTTAAATTCTTATAAAATCAATATCTTATTATTTTGAAATTTGAATCTCTTGCGGGATATGCATAGTTGTGGTTGGGAAAGCGCATTCGGCACCATGCGACTCGATGATATCGATAATCTTCAACATCACGTCCTGCTTTACCTCATGAAACTCAATCCAGTTCACTGTTTTGGTAAATGTATAAATGAAGAAGTTGAGTGAAGATGCAGCAAACTCGTTGAAATTAACAATGAGTGTTTGACTCGCATCGATATCTTCATGTTGTTTTAACATTTCTTTAACATCGGCAATAATCTCTCGTATTTTTCCTGCATCATCATAACGAATACCGATAGTTTCTTTAATTCGTCGATGAGTCATACGTGTAGGGTTTTCAACCGCAATCGTAGTGAATACTGAGTTAGGAACATATAGCGGCCTTTGATCAAAAGTACGAATCGTTGTTAAACGCCAACCAATCTTTTCAATCGAACCTTCTATTTCTCTGTCTGGAGATCGTATCCAGTCACCCACATCAAACGGACGATCCATATAAATCGTTAAACCACCAAAGAAATTAGCTAATAGATCCCGTGCTGCAAAACCAATTGCAATACCACCAATACCTCCAAACGCTAATACACCGGAAATGCTATAACCCAGAGTTTGTAATATAACCAAAGAACCGGTAATGATGACCGAGACACGCAACAACTTTGCAATGGCATCGGCTGTTGTTTTGTCAAACTCTTCTCCTTTAGTCTGTTTCTTTTCAAGAACAATATTCTCTGCATTTGAGATAAATCGCACCAGAAACCAGACAATGATAACGATAACACCGACTTCACGAATCGGCTCAATCGAACCAAAAATTGCTGCATCGCTTTGCTTCTTTGCAATATCAGCAGCAAAGGTCAGACCAATAATCCAGATAAAAAATGTTAATGGTTTTTGTGCGGCAATAAATAAAGCATGATCCCAGTAAGTCCATGTCTTTTTTAATCTGACAATAATTTTTGCAATAATGCGTTTTTGTATCCAGTTAATAAATGCCGTTAAAAACACGACAATAAAAACCTGAATAATCCAGTTTTCCTGTTTTAGAAAAGACTCCATTATTTGTAAAAATTCTGTAAAACTCATTAATATTTACCCTTTAGTTAAAATGCTAATTGTTGATTATTTTTTAATAAATAGCCGAAACGCTATAACCCTGCTTCTCTAATAAACTGAGCACACCTTCTTTGCCGGGAAGATGCATCGCGCCAATAGCAATAAAGGCGTTACCTTTTTCCAACATTACTTGCATACGATCAGCCATCATATGATTTCGATCATCAATTAATTTTTTCATCAACTTTTGATACACCGGTTTATCATCAGTAGAATATCGTTGCGCATAATTATACAAACCCGCTAAATCACGTTCCAAATAAAAAGATTTCATTGCAACAAAATCTGTTTCCACAAGATCATAATGACAAACCGTATCAGTCAATAATGCAACTTGTTCTTCCATGTTGAGCTGACTGAATATATCTCCTTGCTCTGTTAATGTTTCCAGGCCAGCAACCGCAGCACCATTTTGTTGAGCAAGAGACAATAAGACCATGTCCAGAGGCTCACCCGGATCCGGAGGATAGTTCATTATTAAAAATGCTGCCCAGGGTTTCATAACTGATACAGCGTCCGCACCTAAATGATACGAAGCCAAAATCTCTTTTGTTTTTTCATAAACAGGTGCATCAACAAAAGTTGATAATAATTGACCATCATTAAAAAACATTGCCTTGGAAAGTTCTGTCATCTGCTTCGCATCAGGTAACGCTTCCATAACAAATTGATCCGTGTCTTGTAATGACTTATCAACAGCATTTGGCAGTGTTGTAATTTCTACGTCTGAAACATGAATAGTGCCAAACAAATAACTAGTCTCTTTGCCTTCTTTAGCGATCTTCCAAAGCATTCCCTGCGAATGCTTTACTTCTTCAACTGAACCCGTACTTTCAACTAATGGCTGACATTGCGCTGAAATTAACTCTTTTGCCTGAACAGTGTTGGCATGAATGCTTGTGATGCCAAGCAGACAAAATAATAAGCTAAGTGTTAACTGTCTAAGCAAGATCATCATCTCCTAAATTCAACTCCGGTTGTTTTTCAATATTGAGTACTATTTCCGAACGTTGTTTCCATAAATCTGTTTGCTTTAGTTCATCCAATGTATTTTTGAAATGACCATGCATTCTGATTAACCGCGCTTGCAATTCAACACTGTCAGCTATGTTCGCCTTATCCAGTATTTCAATCGCACCTTGTTGATTGTTGCAAGCCAACACCATATCACATCCAGCATTTAGCGCAGCTTCGGCTCGCTCAGGATACGACCCCATTATTTCAGCACCGGCCATACTTAAATCATCACTAAAGATAGTTCCCTGAAATTCCAGTTCTTTTCTTAATATTTTCTTTAACCAAAATTCAGAAAACCCCGCAGGATGTTTATCGACTTTGGAATAGATCACATGCGCTGGCATTAATGCCGGTAAACCGGCATGAATCATTCTTTCAAACGGAATCAAATCATGCATTTTAATGTCAGCATATGAACGATCGTCATAGGGGATCGCAACATGTGAATCTTCGATAACGGAACCGTGTCCGGGAAAATGTTTACCGACTGCAGCCATGCCCGCTTCTTTCATTCCTTTCATATATGCACGACCTAATCGTGATACATTTTCAGGACTAGTATGAAACGCACGATCACCTATCACCTGACTAATCGTTCCGCCAACATCAAGCACCGGCGCAAAACTTAGATCAACGCCAACCGCTAATAATTCTGCTGCCATTAACCAACCGGCTTGTTGTGCTAATGGTTCGGCATGATTAATAGTGCCACATTCACTAAATAAAGCGCAGGCAGGTAACCGACTAAAACCATCACGAAAACGTTGTACGCGACCACCTTCGTGATCAACGGCAATTAATAAACGTGGCTGACGCAATTCATGAATTGATTTCGTCAGTTCTGCTATCTGTTCAGCTGATTCAAAATTACGTGTAAATAAGATCACGCCACCAACATGCGGATGACATAACATCTCGCGTTCATCAGCTTCAAGCTGAAAACTACGCAAGTCACACATAATCGGACCTAATGACATTTTACGAATGTTCATGCAGTCTTCTCTATTTCTCGAATATCCATTTTATCTCTTAAAGTATCACCTAATAAATTAATACATAATACCAAAGACAGGATAGCAAAACCCGGCGCTAATACCATATGCGGTGCAACTAACATATAACGCGTGCCATCCCGAATCATACTACCCCATGATGCCGCTGGCGGTTGCACACCTAAACCAAGAAAAGACAAACCAGCTTCAGCGATTACGACACCGGCAAAGGCAAAAGTTGCTTCAATAATTAACGGCGCCATGATCAAAGGCAGAATATGTTTTATCGCGATTACAAAATCAGGCGTTCCTAAAGCTTGCGCAGCATTTACATGATCACGATTTTTTATCGTTAAGGTTTGTACTCGCGCCAAACGCGCAAATCCAACCCAACTGACAATCGATAGCGCAATTACCGCATTCATCAAACCCGGCCCCAGTAATCCGGCTAACGCTATTGCCAACAATATTCCAGGGAAGGCAATAAACAAATCTACCACCATCACCAAACATTTATCCCAAAAGCCGCCTAACCACGCACCCATTAAACCTAGAAATGTGCCTAATAAAAAAGATATGGTGACAACAATAACCGCAACGCTTAATGAAGTACGCGCACCCATAATTAAACGTGCACTAATTGAACGACCCAGATCATCATAACCCAACCATTGCGACCATTCTGGCCACGTTGGCGATAATAATATTTTATCCAACGCAATATGATCAGGATGCAAAGGTAAAACAGGTGCAAACAAAGCTAATGCTATCCATGCGAATAAAATAAACATTGGCATTGTGTAATTCGCTTTCATTGATCTAATTTCACTCTTGGATCGAGTTTAATATAGATCAGGTCTGTTAATAGATTAATCAACACATAAGTGAAGCTAATCAACAACACACAGGCTTGAACAATTGGATAATCACGTTTCTGAATAGACTCGATCATTAATTGACCAATACCCGGCCATGCAAAGATGGTTTCAGTAATAACCGCGCCCGCTAATAACGCACCAAACTGCATGCCTAAAATTGTAATTACAGGTAATGCGGCATTTCGTAAAGCATGTAAACCTAATACATGAAACTCTGTTAATCCTCGAGCGCGCGCCGCACGAATATAATCTTCCTGCAACACTTCCAACATCGAAGCGCGTACCATGCGTGAAAGAATTGCCGCTAATGCTGTGCCTAAAGTAAATGCCGGAAGAATTAATGAAGCAAAACCTTCCTTGCCACTGACTGGAAACCAACCTAACCACAAAGCAAAGATTAAAATTAATAAGGGTCCCATCACAAAGTTAGGAATAGATACACCTAACATTGCCGTCACCATGGCTGATTTATCCCAGATGGAATCTTTATATACTGCAGCCAGTATTCCTAAAGGTAATGCGATGACTATTGCAATAAACATACTGGCAATACTTAAAATCGCCGTGGCCGGAAGTCGTTCCATTAATAACTGACTCACCGCACGTTTGGAATGTAACGATTCACCTAAATCGAAATGAGCAATTCCCGTTAAATATTGCCACCATTGTTGCAATACCGGTAAATCCAGACCCAAAGCATGGCGTAATGCCTCTCTATCAGCCGGACGTGCTGTCTCGCCCAACATCACCTCGACCGGATCACCGGGAACTAGATGTATCAATAAAAAGACAAGTGTCGTTATGCCTAGCAGGACGAAAACCGCACTAAATAGACGTTTGATTAGATAATTCAAAAACACGATATCGCTTTATTCATTAAATTTTTAAGACTTGGTTCATGTATGCCTCAGTTCAGGCTAGAATAATGATAACAGTTAAGGATAAACTGACAGAGTACCAAGGAAATAAATATGTATGAATTTGACAATAATAACGAAGAAGAGACGGAAACGAGCCAACCAACTATGTCATCATTTAATGAAGCCAGTAAGGATGTAATGAGTATTATTGTACGTTTTTGCGGACTGATGTTGCTTTTCATTGGTCTGTGGATAGCAGTACAAGTCTTCAACGAAGCTCTGGCGCTTTATAAAGATCCAGCCAATATAGAACGCATGGCAACCGCCATAGAGACAGGTTCCAATATCGACAAAAGCATCGCGCCAATACGCGATAGTATTTTAGGCGAAGATACTTCTGAAACAGAATCAGCAGCAAAAACAAAAGATAATAAAGATGGATTTCGTATCTCCTATTTCATCGCGTGGGTTGTTGATCTTTTACTTCTATTACTTCTCGCAAGAATTTCATTAGCAGCAATCAAGACAGGTGGTGAACTCGCACTATATGACACGCAAATAAAACGATTCGCGAGGCAGATTGTTAAAGCGAATAAAGAATAAAGCCGACTCAGAATCAGGCGCACTCATAACGCTGGGGTCGATAACGCTTCCCAACTGAGTATGCTGCGTTTGCGGGTGCTACCCCAACGATATTCTCCAATCACCCCCGACGCTCTAATTACGCGATGACAAGGAATCAATAAAGAAACGGGGTTTGCACCAACAGCGGAACCTACTGCTCGCGATGCTTTTGGGTTTCCAATCAAGTTTGCAAGTCGTCCGTATGTGGTTAACCTTCCATAGGGTACGTTTAGCAGTGCTTTCCAGACGTTAATTTGAAAGTTTGTTCCCTTTACATAAAGCGATAAGAGCTGTTGTTTTTCTTCTGAAAAAATTGAATCGATATAAGGTTTTGTGATTTTTTTAGATTCCTTTATAGATGCTGTAGTCCAACACTGTTCCAGTTCGTGAATGAACATCGAATCGTTATTATTGTCCATAAATGATAATTGGCAGATCCCTCGATCAGTGACTGCTATAAATACTTTTCCAAACTTTGTCTCATGAATGCCATAATTTATTTTTAAACCTTCACCACTACTTTTATATTCTCCCGGTGTGATTGCTTCCAGATTGACAAAATGATCATGCAAGCGGGCTGTACTACTCAAACCTAATTCATTACTTGCATCCATTAATGACATTGAATCTTTTAACAATGCTTTAGCATGGTTAACTGTTAATGTTTGTAAAAACCGTTTTGGCGAAATACCTGCCCAACGCGTGAACAATCTTTGGAAATGATATGGGCTAAGATTAAGTTGTTCAGCAACATCATCCAGTGAGGGCTGTTCATTAACATGTGAAGTAATGTAGTCAATTGCTTCGGCTATGCGTTCATAATCACTCATATTTTTTTGTTGTATTTAATGAATTTCGTCATTGTTTATTAACAAGAACAGAATAATGGATTCTTTGATTTATTACGATCCGAATCTTGCTAATCACATAAGTATAATTTGGCCGTTTTTGCAGGTTTAATGTCATTGATACAACGCTTGCTTTGCATAGTATTAGTACAATATTTTCAATGCGAGAAACAAAATGACTAAATTAAATGTGGGCGTATTTATTTATCCTAAAGTAACAATGCTGGATGCTTACGCGCCGCATCAAATATTTTCTTATGTAGAACAATTTAATACGTTTCTTTTTGCCAAATCAAAAGAACCGTTGATTTCTGATTCCGGTGCTATTTTAACAGCGAATTATGACTTCGATGATTGTCCTGCTATCGATATATTGGTCATTGCCGGTGCGGCTGATACGCTGGATGTTTTAAAAGACAAAACAACAATCAACTTTATTCGCAAGGCAGGACAGAATGCAAAATATATTACCTCTGTATGTACCGGTTCCCTCTTTCTTGCAGAAGCTGGTTTACTCAACGGTTACAAAGCAGCTACGCATTGGGGTTGGAAAGATTGTCTGGCAAGTTATTCTGAAGTGACAGTTGTTGATGAACGTGTATGTATTGATGGCAATCGAATTACTGGCGGCGGTATAACAGCGGGACTTGATTTTGCTTTTACTTTTACTTTTACTTTTACTTTTACTTTTACTTTTACTTTTACTTTTACTTTTACTTTAATCAGCGAAGTTGTTAACAAAGATGTTGCTCAGGCGATGCAATTAATCTTTCAATATTCTCCTGAACCACCATTTGCGGCAGGCTTGCCAGAAACAACACCGGCACATATTTTAGACATCGTTAATCCTATTGTGACGCAACTTAAATCAAACGGCATTGTTGAATATTGTCAGGACAATGCAAATAGAAATTAATAACCTAAAAACGCGTTCTGTATTCCTGAGGAGTGACACATAGCCCCCTTTGGAATGCACGACGCATTTGTTCTTCACTTTTAAAACCGCATTGATTGGCAACCGACTTTAGCGCCGACAATTTATCTTCTAATAACATTCTGGCTTGTCTCAGGCGCAGGTGTTCAATAAATTTAGATGGCGTCTCTCCCATTTCTTTTTTAAATATTCTGGTGAAGTTACGCGGACTCATGTTTGCTTGCTCTGCCAATTTTTCTATTGAGAGATCTTTTGACAAGTTATGAATAATCCAATCGATGAGTTCATTAAAATGACTATTAGACTGCGACAATATAAATTCGCTAAATTGATTTTGTCCTCCCGGTCTTTTATAAAAAAGTACCAGCTTTCGGGCAACACTCATCGCAATTTCTTTGCCTACATCTTCTTCAATCAAGGCAAGCGCGAGATCCATTCCCGCCGTTATACCTGCTGAGGTGTAAGTATTTCCATCTTTGATATAGATGGCATTGGATACGACGTTTAATTTTAGATAGGTCTTTTGCAGCAGCGGACAAAAAGCCCAGTGCGTTGTGACTCTTTTTCCATCGAGCAAACCCAGCTTCGCTAAAAAAAATGCGCCAGTACAAATTGAAACCAGACGTCTTACGTTTTTCGATTGCTTCTTTATCCAGTTTAATAACTCCGGATCATCCAGTGCTTGCTCAATACTTTCGCCACCGGGAACAATCAAGGTATCCAATGGTAAGGGGCAATCTGTGAATTGATAATCTGGCACTAATTTCATACCAGATGACATTGTGACTGGCTTCAGTGTTTTTGAAATAAGAAAGACTTCGTAGGTTTTTGTTGATTGATACTGTTGTTGAAAACCTGAAGCCGAAGAGAACGCCTCATGCGGGCCGGTAATATCCAATACTTGAGCTTCGGGATAGATTAATACCCCAATTCTGAGTTTTTCTGATTGCTTAGCCATTGATACTCACCATAAGGTATGACTAGCAACCTTGGCGTTTGTCTACAATGACATATATCAAGCAAAAAAGGACAAACAGTTATCGTGCGCGATCTGTTGTTCCTGTAGCGCGGTCCGTATTTTGATTCTGCTTTCGTTGTTGCATCATACGACGACGTTCTTCTGGAGACATATTTTGCATACGCTCTTTGAAGGCTTTGCGTTCTTCTTGCGACATATTTTGAATACGTTCTCTATATGCTTTGCGTTGCTCGGGCGTCATATCATTCTTGCGCTGTTGCATTTTTTCACGAAACGCTTTTTTCTCTTCGTCTGACATATTTTGAAAGCGCTGGCGCAATTCTTTGCGTTTATCTTCAGGTTGATTCTTAAACCACTCCTGACGTTTTCTGATATTTTCTTGTTGTTCAGGTGTTAAATTATTGAAACGTTCAAAACGCTCTTTGATCTTTTGCTTTTGCGCATCATCCAAAGATTTCCAACGATCCATACGTTGTTTCGCTTGTTGTCGCTGTTCGCCTGTCATTTGTCCCCAACGACCGGCACCTTTTTGTAAACGTTGTTGACGTTCAGCAGGCAATTCACTCCAACTGTCTTTAAAGTCTTTTAATACAGTTTGTTCTTCTGCAGATAATAAATCCCATGCAATACCTTCTTCAGCAAAAAGATTCGCCGAATTAAGTAGGCACAGTAATATTAGTGTTAATAATCTAGTTTTCATTATCTGTATCGTTATATATATTTTTTTCACTTATTGTTTCTATTAATTTACCTGTTTCTTCTCTTTCCAAATCTAAAGGATCAACCCATTCGCCTTCGTCCGTTTCCCATTCACCAATGAACTCAAGAAAAGCCATCGACGGCATTATTTCATCTGCTATCTGCTCCTCAGCAAACGAGGATGACATTGAACAATGTAATAACAAAAAAAGTGCATTAGCTTTGTAAATCATTCTGTTCGAGCCATTCATAAAATTCCAGATCTTCAAATAGTTCGAGATTGTCAGAAGAAGAAATTAACTCCATGTCATCAACAGGAACCGGTTGCATTGAGCTTGGCGAATTTAATAACAACACAACAGCTAACACCATGACACAAGCGGTTGCCAAACCACCAAACAAATATCGTTGCCAATTAATATCACGACCTTCGGCTTTTTTCCTGGCTTTTTTTCCGACTTTGTCTAGGGCCTGCGCACGAATCTGACGAATATTCGATAAGGTGTTTGCGTCAAGCGCATCAACGCTTTCATCCAGACTTTGCCTGATATTTGCGGTTTCGTTCGCGTTTAATTCGTCTTCGTTATGTTTCGTCATTACCAATGTTCTTCCAATTTATCGCGTAAGGCATGTACTGCACGAGAATAATGAGTTTTCACACTTCCCGCCGAACATTTCATTGCACTCGCTGTTTCTTCAACACTATACCCTTCCCAGATTCTTAATAAAAAAGCCTGTTGTTGACGCAGGGGCAAAGCATGTATTGCCACGTCCAGTTCATCAACTCGTCGATCCGATTGCAACAATTGTTCAGGTGTTCTTGCACTTTTATCTTCTGCTTGTTGTATTGGATCACTTTCTTCTTCATCTTTACTACTAAACCAGCTACGGAATTTATTGCGCACCTGATTACGCCGATACCAGTCTCTGATACGACTTTGTAGAATGGTGGTAAACAAAGGCCCCCATTCTTCCACATCGCGATCAGCATATTTTTCGGCCAACTTGAACATGGCATCTTGCAGGATATCCAGGGCATCATCCTTATTGCCGGTTGCAATCTCGGCCATGCGAAAAGCGCGCTTTTCAACACTGGCAAGAAAGGCATCCAATTCACGATGAGCTTGCAGCATTTATCTCCATTATTCTCTACTATTAAGTTAAATTTGTTCATCGTGAATATTCACGTAAGCAGTAAATATCACTGCTTACGTATTATCGAATGATTCATCATTACCAGCAACATCTACCTTATCTCCTTTTCTCAGCACGATGTTCCTTGAATTTTCCTTTTGCTGCTTTTGCCGCTTCACGTTCGCTGTCACTTAGTTCACCATCACCATCGCTATCAAAATGTTTAACCATTTTTTCGCGATGCTTTTCCATTGCTGCTTGTTTTTCCGCATCGCTTACTTCACCGTCGCCATCCGTATCCATGCGTTCCATTCTTTTTGCTTTATGCTTTTCTCTAGCAGCTGTTTTTTCAGCATCGCTAATAGTGCCATCACCATCTGTATCCATACGTTCCATTCTTTTTTTCTTGAACGCTTCTTTAGCAGCCTGACGTTCTGTGTCATTTAATTTTCCGTCACCATCAACATCAAACTTGGCTTTCATTTCCTCGTGCTTTGCCTTCCAATCCATGTCTTCTTCTGAAAAGGCTGAAAAACTTAGACTTAAACCTAATATTGCCACAGCTAAAATAGCCGTTTTACTTTTAATGACATTTATCATTTTTTTGTCTCCATAGTGACTTTGTCGCATCTATTTCTGATTAGTAATTGTCCTTTTAATTCATTTAAAATTTAACGTAGCCAGAAAACTCTGACTACGTTTTATTTATTTTTAAGTTATTACCTTGTACGAGCAACGCGTTCTGTTCGTTGAGGACGTTGAGGACGTTGAATATTTCTGTCACGTACATTCTCTCTACGGTCACGAACATCTTCTCTTCGATCTCTGACATCTTCTTTGCGATCCCGAACATCTTCTCTTCGGTCTGCGACATCTTCACGACGGTCACGGACATCTTCCGCTTTGTCTCGACGTGCGGCTGGTGTACCGGGTTCGTAATTATGATTTGCATCCCAACGATCTTCGCGACGATCTCGAATATCTTCGCGTTTATCAGCAACATCTTCACGATGGTCACGAACGTCTTCTCTTCGGTCAACTACATCTTCACGGCGATCCCGAATGTCTTCACGTTCATCACGATTTAAGCGACCATCTTCGTTGCTATCTGCCTGCGCCTTTCTGGCCGCGTGTAATTCTCTATCATTCAGTTTTCCATCGCCATCGACATCATAAAGACCGATAAAATGAGCACGACGTGTTTCAACTGACTCTTCTTCTGCCATTACTGGTGAGCTTAGTACCAAGCTCAAAAGCAAGCCGCTTATTACTTTAGTATTAATTGAATTCTGATATTTCATAACTACTGTTCTCCATTAGAATTATCTGTTTACACACGTACTAACGCATGGGATATCATTCGGTTGACAATAAATTCGTATAAAAGGATCTAAGATGGCAGGTTCAGGGCACGGGATACTACAAAAGCAATTCTCTACGCTTTTATGGCAAATCTGGGGTTAGCAATAGCAAAAACAGGCGCAGCACTCTATACCGGCTCAGGCAGTATGATGGCTGAAGCGATTCACTCTTTTGCAGACTGCGGTAATCAAATTCTATTATTTATTGGCTTGAAACAAGCTGAAAACCGGCCGATGTAAAACATCCGCTCGGTTATGGCAAGGTTACTTATTTCTGGAGTTTCATCGTCGCCATCATGTTATTTAGCATGGGTGGGCTTTATTCTGTTTACGAAGGCTGGCATAAATTACATGAGCCAGGTGAATTAAACCAAATCTGGGTCGCATTGCTCGTACTGGCATTTGGTATCGTACTCTAATCATTCAGTCTTTATGGCGCACTGAAAGTCGTAAAGGAAATAAGACAAGAAAAATCATTCATGAACTGGTTCATAAATACTCGCAATGCTGAACTAGTCGTCATACTAGGAGAAGATGCCGCCGCCACAGTCGGGTTAATTATTGCCTTTATCTTTGTTTCAATCGCTGCTGTTACAGGGAACCCGATGTACGATGCACTTGGTTCAATTTGTATTGGTGTAATTCTGCTTTTTATCCCTGTCTTTATTGGCTGGCGCATCAAGTCGCTTATTGTTGGACGTTCTGCAGAACCTGAATTAAGAACTTTAATCGATGAGATCATTAACAAAGACGACAGTATCGAAAAGTTACTGAATTCAATTACGATTCAATTTGGCGCAGAAGTTTTGTTAGCAACAAAAATGAAAGCCGGATTAAGTATTGAAGAAGCTGTTAAACACCTTACCGAACTCGAAGTTGATATTAAGAGGCAAGTGCCAACAGTTAAATGGTGTTTTATGGAACCGGACATTAAAGATTAAATAATTAGTGAGGTAATAAAATGAAAAAAATTATTTATTTTCTATTTTTGCTGTTAATCCCCCTGCTTTCTTATGCGGCGAAAGATCAGAAAATTTCGCCAGAGCAATGTCGTGCCGCTTCTGTAGAAATCATTAAAGTGAGTGAACAAGCTTTTCCAATAGCTGAAGATAATAAAAATGCCGCGAAGTTATAAAAACTTTTAGAGGATTGGAAAAAACGTTTAGCCACAGATGAAGATGCTTGTGATATTTATCAGGATATATTGAAATCCAGCACCAGCTTTTAGCACATCAATTTACTAAAAAGGCTAAAGGAGATAAAAATTCGGTCGATATATCGATACTATATAATAAAAACAGGTGTTGCTATGAGTGAACGGCGTAAAAAACTACATAATAGCGATGAACGTCGAAACAATAACCGTGTTTTCGTTGAACTTGAAGTTACTGCTCTTATTGAAGACAAAAAATCTAAGACTAAAATGCGCAATCTTTCTGGCAATGGCATGCAAATTGTTGAACCTTCTGATATAGAAATGCTACCGAAACAGGACTGTCAAATTCAGATCAAAGACGAAGGTACCATTATAATGCTGGATGCCTCTGTCGTCTGGAAAGAATTTGGATTGATTGGTTTATGTTTTAAGAAACAAAACCAAAATACTCAAAAGAGATTAAATAAATTGTCGCAAAAACTGCTGATGGTATCTTTGACGGATAAAGGAATTACTGGTTTAGTCTAGGTCTTTATTCATCATGTGATTTGCCGTTTGCGTGAATGATGACATGAGTTGTTCTTTAAACATGGTATCCACATCCAGTTCTTCCAATGCTTTTTTCATACACATTAACCATTGATCACGTTCTTCAGTACCAATTGGAAAAGGTAAATGTCTGGCGCGTAGTCGTGGATGACCGTATGCAGCAATATAACGATCGGGGCCACCCATCCAGCCGCTCAAGAACATAAATAATTTCTCTCGGGCGCTACGCATATCTTTCGGATGTAAATTCCGAATCAATTTTGCCTCAGGTAAGGTTTCCATATTGTCGTAAAACAGAGTAACTAATTTTTTTAATCCTTCATCACCACCGATACGTTCATGCGCAGTTGCGATCTTTTCAATTTCTTCCTCATTTGTCATTAATCACAACCCCTGTTCCAACTTCAATAATTTCAAACAATTCAATAATTTCATTATTACGCATTCGTACACAACCGCGTGAGCCAGGTTGCCCCATATCGACATCATCTGGCGAACCATGAATGTAAATATAACGTTCGTGGCTATCGACACTATTGCCTTCTTTTTGGCCTTTATTCTTGCCTTCCTCTGTTCCACTTAACCAGAATATCCGCGTTAATATCCAGTCGCGTTCTAGATGTAATTCTCGTAATGCTAGTTGGTAAATTTCTCCCGTTGCAATTCTACCAACGAATACGGAATTCACTTCAGCGCCTTCACCAATCTTTTCAGTAATAATATGCGCACCGCAGGGTGTACATTCGCTATCCATTAATTCACCCGATCCATTTTTTGCGGTGGAAACAGAATATTGCTTAAGCTGTTTATCACCATCGAACAGCGTTAAGGTCTGGTCTGAAATTGATATTTGAATATGCATATATTTATTTTTTTCTGGTCGTGTACTTTAATGAATCAAAATTTCCATCTGCACTTAACTCATAACCGCTAATGTCTTTTCGTATCGCTAATACATTATCCTCATACCATAATGGAATAGTAGGTAAGGCATCAAATAAAATTTGTTGTAACTCACGATAATATTCAGCCTGCCTTTTTAATGACGATTCCAGTTCGGCTGTTTCAATAATGGAGTCAACTTGCTCGTTAACAAATCGACCACGATTCGCACCATCCGGTGGCACTGCACTACTATGAAATACATAACGAAATACATCCGGCATTTTTAAACCGACCCAGGACAAACTATACATCTGAAACCGTCCG
Source organism: Gammaproteobacteria bacterium (assembly GCA_041689615.1). Lineage (GTDB taxonomy): Bacteria > Pseudomonadota > Gammaproteobacteria > Eutrophobiales > Eutrophobiaceae > UBA7359. The sequence goes on from JBDNFW010000039.1 coordinate 25,888, forward strand.
GCTTTAATGTCGCCATAAAATGTACCCCAATCGTAACTGCGGATGTCAACATTGATACCTATTGTTTTTAATTGATCCTGAATGATGGTTGCTAGACGCAAACGAAAAGGATCACTTGATGTTTTGTAACTTAATTGCAATGGCTTATCGAGACTGTATCCGGCCTGTTTTAATAAGGCTTTCGCTTTATCCGGATTAAACTCATAACCGGTTAACTTGGCATTACCCGCCCAATGATCCGGCGGAAGCAAGGTTCCTGCCAAGCGTGCTGATTCACCCATAACATATTTGATAATAGCGTCACGATCGATGGCGTGCGCAATTGCCTTTCGTATTAAATCATTACCCGTTATTGGGTCTTCCAGATTAAAACCAATATAACTAAACGTGCTACCGTGTTTTCTCTTTACTTCAATTGAATCTCTTTCCGATAACCACGTAACAATTTCAGGTGGCAAGTCACCTTGCACTAAATCAATTTCGCCTCTTAATAATTTCAGTACTCTTACTGTCGGATCTTTTAGAGCAATGAATTCAATTAATTGATTATCGTTAAGCCGAATTAATTTCAATCGCGAATCGTCCTGCCATTCAGACAATTTCATCGCGCCACTGCCAACAGGTGCTCGATTGAAATTATGTTTTTCTAAAATTAACTTGGCTGGGAGAATACCAATCACTAATCTACCGGGGAAAAGAGGATCAGGTTGTGATAATTTAAAATCGATTGTGTTTTCATCAATAATAATCATCGAACTTATCATCTGCACCGAACTTCTATGCGGAGAAATATTAGCCAGTTCCAATACTGACGCATAAGTTACCTTCACGTCATTAGCCGTTAAACGTGAACCATCGTGAAATTCACGACCTTTATCTCCTAATGTAAAACGATAATGATCCAGTGCGATTTGTTCCCAATTTGCCAGATCGGGAATGACCTGAAACTGATCGTCGAAATCGATAAGACTTCTATAGATTAGACGTGTAATGCGATAAGAAGATGCATCGGTAGAGAATCGTGGATCAAGTGTGACAGGAGCAGCGTTTAAGCCAACAGCAATACTATTTCTATTTGAATCAGCACAACCAGAAAATACAAAACTACAAATAATTAATACTAATGAAGTTAATAGTGTTCTCATTACTTTGTAAATAAGGCAATAGACTCAACATGCGCGGTATGTGGAAACATATCCATAACACCAGCTTTCTTTAATTTGAATTTCTTCTCATTTACAAGAATTCCCGCATCACGTGCCAAAGTTGCCGGATTACATGAGACATAAACAATACGTTCGATATTCTTTGTGTTTAGTGCAGCAATAATCTCTTTTGCACCAGTACGTGCCGGATCTAATAGAATCTTGTTATATGATTTTTTCATAAAATCATAACCTTGATCGAAATCGGCAAGATCAGCGGCGTAAAACTCAACATTATCGATATTGTTTTTTTCGGCATTATATTTAGCTCGTTGAACCAAACCTTCATCACCTTCTACACCGACGACTGATTTTACCTTTCTTGCAATCGGTAACGTAAAATTACCCACACCACAGAACAAATCCAGCACATTATCATTTTCATTAACGTCCAGTAGCTCTAATGCCAGATTAATCATCTGCTGATTAATCTCAACATTGATCTGCGTAAAATCTATTGGTTGAAAATAAATATTCAGATCATGATCATCTAACCTATAAAACAACTCCGACTTATCGGAACCATCAAGGCGATGTACGGTTTCATAACCTCCGGGCTGCAGATAGAACTTGAAGTTATGTTTTTGTTCGAAGGTTTTTAATTGATTTATATCATCTTCAGTAAACTCGGCAAGGTGTCGTAGTACCAAAGCAATGCCGTCATCACTGACAGCCACTTCTATTTGTGGTATCCGATCTTTAATCGATATGTTTTCAATTAATTCCTGTAAGTCCGATATCTTATGGCCCACGTCTGGATGCAATACTTCGCAATGTTTTATATCGGCAATAAAGGGACTACGTTTTTCTCGGAAGCCAACCAATACTCTTTCTTTTTTAATAACGTACTTCACACCTAATCTGGCCTTGGCACGATAACCAAAGCTTGGTCCTGTTAATGGCGGCAATACTGTTTTTGGTTTTACGTTTCCAAGATGGGTAAATTGTTCTAATAAAACACTTTGTTTATGTTCTAGCTGTGCTTCTGCGCTCATGTGTTGCAAGCTACAACCACCGCAATAACCAAAATATTCGCAACCCGGTTCAATGCGTTGTTCGCTTGCTGTAATGACGTTTTCGGTTACACCTTCAGAAAACTTTGAACGTGTACTAACATAATTAAATTCAACTTCTTCGCCGGGAAGCGCATTGTCAATAAAGACAGCTTTGCCATCAATATGCGCAACGCCGCGACCTTCGTGCGATAAGGATTCAATATTTGCTTTGAAAAGCCCTTGCGGGATTTTTTTACGCTGGCGTCTGCCCATAGGTTTTACTTAGCCTTGTTGCCAGACGTCGAGAAATTCTTTTAGATGCGGTTTGCTGTCATCGTTCAATAGTTCCTGAACTTGACTGCATTCATCCTGATATTGATTTTCAGTTAATCGTCCACGTATTAATTCATAGCGCAAATAAACCAGATAAGTATTTAATACATCTGTTTCACAATAATTGCGAATTGATTCAATGTCACCTGCCGCATACGTTTCCCAAACCTTATCACCACTCATACCCATCTTGCCGGGGAAACCAAGTAGTGTTGCAATTTGATCTAACGGTGCTTTTGTTCCAGGCATGTAGCCTGCTATCACATCCATTAAATCAGTGTGACGACTATGAAAACGGGATAAATAATTATTCCATTTAAAACTCTGATCATCCTCACCGGTTTCCCAATAACGCTGTGCAACTACGCTATGTAAAAGCGAACGATAATGTAGAACCGGTAAATCAAAACCGCTACCATTCCATGACACTATCGTTGGCGTATAACGTTCAATACCTTCAAAGAAACGATGAATAATTTCTTTCTCATCAGCATCAACATCTCCTAAAGACCAAACACTGAGTTTTTCTTTCGTTTTTAAGACAACAGAGATCGCAACAATCTTATGCAAGTAATGACGTAAGAAATCAGACTTACCATCCGTTTCCTGACGACGATGACTAAACATCAGTTCAGCAGCATCGTCAGCTTCTAATCCTTCCAGATTATATAATTTCTTACCCGACTCAATGTCTGGTACGGTTTCAATATCAAATACAAGTATATTCATCGTATATAAAAATATTTATTCCTATTATTTATTTTTGTAGCCATCCACCATCTGCACCCTTATACCACCAACCCGATGGCGCATTCCCTACCCATCGTCTAGCAAACGTTGCTCGAATTTCATTTTCCCACTCAGGGTGACTATTAGCATTAGCAATTTCGACATAAAGTGAATTGCGATCCTGGTTTTCATCAACCACAAGTTTCTTAACCGTGTTGCGTTCCTTTAATGGTATGTCCTTGGTATCTCGTACGGTAATCAAACCATTATTTTCCATTCCTACAGCACCATTACTGTAATAAGCACCTAAAGCCTGATGCCGCTGCGTCATTTTAGATTTTAATTTATTGATACCGGGTGTAGAGATGTTAATGTCAGGTTGTTGAGCATAGGCGGATGGAATAAAGAAATTTAAAAGCCCTCCTATTATCTGCTGATGATTAATATCAATAGCACTTGTTTTTTCTTCGTTTACCGTTGGTTCGCTTTTATCTTTATCGATACCATAAACATCTCGTATTAATATATCTGCCGCATTTTCTGCCGCAGCTGCGGGAAAATAAACATTTATAGTGATGCATGCTGTTAATAGCAGTATTGTTAGTAATACAGGTGTTAATCTTAATTCTTTCATAGTTATTCCTCTCGCTTTATAACAGTAGACATCATTTTTTTACAATGTTTCAAAAAGAACATTGTCAGTGTTAGGTTTATTCAAGTGAAACATCGCCTTCTGCGATACGTTTTAAACCATCAAGAAGATGATCCCAGACTATCGACCGCCCTGTCCCTTTGACTTCAACCCATGGCGGCAAAAGACCACCACGCGTTAGAATATAGAAGCCTTCTTCTGTATTTTCCACCCCACCAAGTTCACACACACCTCTATAAAGGCGACAACTAATCCCAATACGTCCATAAGAATAGGTAGGGAAAAACTTAAGAAAACCACTTGATAATGTACCACTTAAACCACCACCAATCTGATTAAGATTTTCCAATGCCTTTTGACTGATACGATGGGGTTTATCATCATCTTTTGGCGTCGAAAACTCCGCTTCAAAATATACCGGCTGCCAGTCTTCTAACTTAAGATCAAGCATCTTGCCACCCAGAGTACCTTCAATTTTACCAAAGGAAAAGGTGTCCGTCAGTTGCTCAAGATCAAGCGCATTAACCAGAATATCAGTGCTTAAATTGGAAAAATCACTAAAGAGGTCATCTATCTTCGGCTGCTGTAGCACAACATCACCATTAAATGCCTGGATCAGAATATCGCCGTCGATCTGCACACTATTATGACTATATTTAAAACCAGAGATAGCTGAAGACAAATCACCTTTGAACAAAGGCCAACCCATTGCATGGGTAAAACTCTGCATAGAAACACCTTCAAAACCGCCATCAACTAAAAGCTCAAAGTCAGCGGTACCGACATTATTCATGCTAAGTCCATTAATCAGCAACTTGCCATCCAATATATCAACATCCTGCCAGTCAATAATACTGATATTTTTTTCACGAGATTCAAATGTGATATCGCCCGCTCCTAAATTCAGTCGATAAAGACTGAGCCCTTGCCAAGAAATTTCTGATAGCAGTATTTCAGTTTGACTCGATAGAGAAAAATCTGCACTCAGTCCAGATAATCCATAACGTGATAACTTATCTTCGATAAACACATCATCTATCTTTAGCATTAATTCCTGTAATTCATTGTCTTCAAAAACAGTAGTTAAATCGATAGCACCAAACGTTTCCATGTCGCTAAAATTCGTCTGCAATAAAAATGGCGAAAGATAAACTGGAAAAGCTTTTTGCATATCTGGAATTCGAATATCTAATGCTAATGAATCTATTTTTAATTCTTGCTGGAAGGCAATATCCGACGACAAGCGTAAGAAAAGATGATCTGAGTGTTCAAATATTAATTCATCAATATTAAGTCGCTTAGTCTCAGTTTGCCATTGTAAGTTAGCATGTATCGAAATCGGCTTATCCATTATCTCTAGATAGATCCCCGGTCGATTATTTAAAATGATTATATCCGGCGATAGATACATCGCTCCTTTTTTTAATTGACTATCGCTTTTTATCTTCCAGCTATTTCCATTACTTATGGCAGATAACTGACTGGTAACAGTGACTCCCTCTAGAATGATTTCCCCATCAATACCAAAATTAGAAAATAAAAGTTTGCTATCAATCTCAGTAATACGATCTTGCTGACTTTTAATATTAACCGTGGCATCTAATAAGCCTGTCGTTAACGTATGCTCCGGAAGAATCTCATATTGCTCTAACAAAGCTTGTAAGTGAGTCACTTTTATTTTTTTTAATTCCAACAGCGTCTGCTGACTTTCTGCCGCCTGTTTAAAATCAATAGTCATTGAACTTGCAGAACCAATACGAACATGCATGGATAAATCAAGAAGACCGTGTTGCAACTTATAAGTAAAATTTAAACTTGCCTGTAATTGCCCCAACTCTGGATGCTGTGCTACTAATTTTCCTTTCTGACAAATAAGAATTTCACCATTAAAATAAGCACCTCGACAATCTACTTGTGCATCTTTAAATTCACCCGGAAACACGGTATTGAGATATTTAGCATCGAGCAGCAAATCAATATGATCATTATCGACCCAAGAAAATTGAAGCGCGACATCCCTGACATTAACCGCTGTAGTTTCGATGGAAGAAAACTTAAGTGAAAAAGAACCAAAAGCCCCGCTATTAAACGAGACCAACAACAACAAAATAAAACTCAGATAATGCCGTAACACAACATATTCAAGAGGGGAATATATTCGTCGATAAATAACGATCACCTCGATCACAAACGATCGTCACAATCACTGCATTCTCAACTTCTTCAGAGAGTTGTAACGCTGCTGCCATTGCACCGCCGGATGAGCTGCCGGCAAAGATACCTTCTTTCGCACCTAAATCTAAAGTTGTTTTTTCAGCTAGCTCTTGTCCCATATCCATAATGCGATCGACACGAGATGGTTCATAAATCTTTGGCATATAAGCTTCCGGCCAACGGCGTATGCCGGGAATCTTTGCGCCTTCTATTGGTTGTACACCGACAATTTGAATATCCGGATTTTGTTCTTTTAAATAACGCGACGTTCCCATAATCGTTCCGGTTGTACCCATGGCACTAACAAAGTGTGTAATCTTGCCATTGGTATCACGCCATATTTCAGGACCCGTTCCCTCATAATGTGCACAAGGATTATCAGGATTGGCAAATTGATCCAATACTTTACCTTTACCTTTGCTTTCCATTTCACGCGAAACATCAATCGCTTCTTCCATACTGCCTTCGGCCGAAGTTAATACTATCTCTGCACCAAAAGCTTTCATTACTGCACGACGTTCAACACTCATGCTTTCCGGCATAATTAATATCATTTTATAACCGCGTATTGCTGCCGCCATTGCCAAAGCAATACCGGTATTACCACTGGTTGCTTCAATTAAAGTATCACCGGGTTTTATATCGCCACGTTCTTCAGCATGTTTGATCATACTTAACGCTGGACGATCTTTTACTGAACCGGCTGGATTATTTCCTTCAAGCTTGGCGAGAATGACATTACTCGTATTACCCGGTAAGCGTTGTAGTCTTACTAATGGTGTATTACCAACAAATGATTCCAGTGTCGGAAAGTCAGGTAAAGTATTACTCATTAAAGTCTTCTTCTCTTAATGTTGTTTTCGCAAAGATCAACGCATCTTCACGCCCCATCTTTGCCGGATAATAATTACGTCGTGAACCTATCTCATCAAAACCTATATCAAGATAAAGTTTGATAGCAGAAAAGTTAGTAGGTCTTACTTCAAGAAAGGTCATGTTGACATCTCGATCCAGTGCTAACTCTAACAAATGCGTTAATAACATTCGTCCCAAGCCTATTCCTTGAAATTCAGGATGAACAGATAAATTTAAAATATGCGATTCACCTGCAGCTACTGTCATCACACCGTGTCCAACGATGATTCCTTCGCGCTCAATTACCCAACAACAATAACCGACATGCAAACAATCCGAAAAAATCGTTTTACTCCAGGGAAAGTCATAAGCACTATTTTCATTATCCAAAACAAGCTCAAGGTCTTCTTCCCTCATTGGTCTGATATGCACATCGTCTAGTTTGATTACTGCACTCATAATTCTCTATATATCTTCATGGCAATTTTTAAATCTTCCCACACTTTACGTTTCTCTCTTGGCGAACGTAAAAGATAGGCAGGATGATAAGTCACAATCACAGGTAATTCACTATCAGGATATTGATATTGATTACCGCGCATTTTTCCTATTGGTGTATCGACCTTTAAAAGATTTTGTGCCGCGATACGTCCAACAGCTAAAATAATTTTTGGTTTAATTAAACTAATTTGTTGTCTTAGATATGATTCACAAGCAACAACTTCTTCGGGTTCTGGATCGCGGTTATTAGGTGGTCGACATTTTAATATATTCGCAATGAACACTTTTTCTCTTTGCAAACCCATCGCCAGCAACATTGAATTTAATAATTGTCCGGCGCGACCAACAAACGGTTCGCCTTGTTTATCTTCATCTGCACCCGGTGCTTCACCAATGATTAACCAATCTGCATCTGCATTACCGACACCAAATACCGTTTGTGTTCTTGTTTTATGTAATTCACATTTTTGACAAACAGAAACTTCTTGTTTTAATGCAGTGAGTGCTTCAGGAAAAGCTTGAGCCGGTTTGTTAACCGGCTCAGCAATCTTCGTTACACTATTTTCTTCAACAACATTCGAGACTTCTGTATCACGATCGATCCAGACATCAATGCCCATCTCCTTTAGATATTGTTGCTGGTACGATTGCATACGTTAGCGTCTATAGTTGTGGATGTGCTCTTTCAGCAGGTTCCAAAAGTTTATTCAATGCATTGATATAAGCCTTGGCAGAAGCAACAACGATGTCGGTATCTGAACCCAAACCATTGACTATCCTGCCGCCCTTATCCATACGCACTGTCACTTCACCTTGAGAGTCCGTGCCATCAGTGATGTTGTTGACCGAATACAATTGTAAGTTACAACCGCTACCGATCATACTTTCGATCGCCTTGAATGTTGCATCAACCGGCCCACCACCTTCAGCGTTTGCACGTTTTTCTTCACCATCAATAGATAATGTTATTTCTGCTTTCGGTGTTTCACCTGTTTCAATAGTTGCCTTGAGTGAGATAAATTTTATCTTCTCATCTGCACTATCCTGAATCGCATCACTGACTAAAGCCTGTAAGTCGTCATCAAACACTTCATGCTTTTTATCAGCCAATGTTTTAAAACGGGAAAAAGCATCATTCAAGTCTTCTTCTTTTTCAAAGGCAATACCTAACTCTTCCAAACGTGTGCGAAATGCATTACGACCGGAATGTTTTCCCAAGACCATACGGTTGGCATTCCAACCCACATCTTCAGCGCGCATGATTTCGTAAGTCTCGCGGCTCTTTAATACGCCATCCTGATGAATGCCAGATTCATGCGCAAATGCATTTGCGCCAACAATAGCTTTATTTGGTTGCACTGGAAAACCGGTAATAGTTGAAACCAGGCGTGAACAATGCACAATTTGTGTTGTATCAAGTTCAGTGTCACAAGTAAAAACATCTCGTCGCGTACGTACTGCCATGACGACTTCTTCAAGCGCGGCATTACCGGCACGTTCACCTAAACCGTTTATGGTACATTCGACTTGTCTTGCGCCATTCAAAACTGCAGCTAGTGAATTGCCCACAGCTAAACCCAAATCGTTATGACAATGTACCGAGAATACTGCCTTGTCAGAGTTGGGAATATTCTCAATTAAATTTTTAATCAACTCACCAAAAAACTGTGGCAAGTTATAACCGACTGTATCAGGAATATTGATTGTTGTAGCGCCAGCATCAATCGTTGCTTCGATAACTCGACAAAGAAAATCAAACTCTGAACGTCCAGCATCTTCAGGTGAAAACTCAACGTTGTCGGTATAGTTTCTTGCCCGTTTAACCGCATGCACAGCATGTTCAACTACCTGATCCGGTTCCATACGTAATTTTTCACGCATGTGGATTGGTGATGTTGCAAGAAAGGTATGAATACGTGATGACTTGGCCGGCTTTAATGCTTCAGCAGCACGATCGATATCTTTATCCAATGCGCGCGCCAAACCACAAACGGTACTGTCAGTAATTAATTCGGCAACCGCTTTAACCGATTCAAAATCGCCCTGACTGGCGATAGGAAAACCCGCTTCTATAATGTCGACACGCATTTTCTCCAAGGCCTTAGCAATACGAAGTTTTTCATCCTTCGTCATCGAGGCGCCGGGACTTTGCTCACCATCACGCAAAGTTGTGTCAAATATGATTAATTTATCCTGCATTTTTTTCTACTCCGAAACTCGCGCTCAGTCTAAGTTGATAGCCTGAGCAATACAAATAAGAAACTACGTTTTTAAAAAACGCGAAACCAAATACTAGTTGTGTAAAACGATTATTAGCCCCTTAGGGCAGGAGAAGTAGCAGGCGAGCAACTACAGACTGGCTTAACTGAGAACCAGTGCAGATAGAATCGATAGATGTGTTTCTTGAAGCCATGCTCAGGAATATAACGCTTTTTAAAGATAATTCAAGTATTTGGTGGTTCAGTAGTTTTTCTGGCTTCTCTATGTTTGCGTAAAGTTAGCAACGTCAAAATGGGGCCTGAAACAGTATAGCCAACAGCCAATACAAATAAGACTAGTGGTGGTTTAATCGCAACCAAAACAAAAACCAGAACAACAATCAGAACCGCCATGAATGGCACACGACCTTTCAGATCAAATTCTTTGAAACTGTGATAACGAACATTACTGACCATCAAAATGCCAACGATGACCGTCACTGGAAGACAGAACACTAAGGAAGTAGTTTCACCAATCAATTCATAGACTTCGCCACACCAGATCATACCAGCCAAAACTGCTGCTGCTGCTGGACTCGGTAAACCCTGAAAATATCGTTTATCCTGACTGGTCGCCTGAGTATTAAATCGGGATAATCTCAACGCGGCACAAGCTGTATAAACAAATGCAGCTAACCAACCTAATTTCCCCATTCCAAACAAGGCCCATTGGTACATCACTAATGCAGGTGCCAAACCAAAGGAAACCATGTCCGACAAACTATCGTACTGCATACCAAAATCACTTTGCGTATTCGTCATTCGCGCAATACGGCCATCCATTCCATCCAGAACCATAGCAACAAAGATGGCAATAGCAGCCAATTCAAACTTATGATTAATTGAGGCGACAATAGAATAAAAACCCGCAAACAACGCTCCGGTTGTAAACAGATTAGGTAGTAAATAAATGCCTCGTCTGCGATCAGACACGTTTTAATTCCTTTATGGCTTTATTAGAAACAGTAAACATCCTGTGGAGTTTACCTTTGAAAGAGGATTACTGAAAGAAATGAAACTAAATGTAGTGCGACTTTAGTCTTCTTTCTTTTGAATTACGCTGGCTGCTTCGGAATGAATCAAATGCGCTATTACTGAACTACCTGACTTCACATATTGCCCGACTTCGACATTGATTTTTGATTCAAGCGGTAAAAACACATCGACAACACCACCAAAATAAATATAACCACATCGTTGCCCTTGTCCTACACGTCCACCGGAATGCATATAGACATGGAATTTACGAATAATGTCTCTTAAACGAATAGCAGTAACCATATTGTCACCTTCATCAGACTTTATATAAAAATCAAAATGTCGGCGTGATTCATTTTTATCCGGAGAAGAATACCATTGCTCCATCACCTTGCCTTCAATCGGAGCACGTAATGAATAAATGTCATAAAGTCGCATTGTGATTTGGACGCGCTTTGCTCTGGAGTGCAAACGAATTTCTTCAGCTTCTTCAATTAAAGTAACAACACCATGTACTGGGCTGAGTACGGCTAATGGATCTGAAGGAATATTTCGATCGGGATCACGAAATAGATAAACGAAAATAGCAAAAATAATAAGTAAAAGTATAAATGCCATTGATCCTAATAAAAATTGCGCAAGCACAGCCAGACCAAGAAAAATAAACAGGAATGGCCATGCTTCACTAGCAATTAAAGGATACCGATTACTTGGCATCATATTAACTCAGTCAAAATGTAACGAATGTGTTGCTTAAACTAAATAACAATTAATTAGTTCTTATCGTGATCCACTAATTGATTTGCTTTAATCCACGGCATCATTGAACGCAGTTTTTCACCAACAACCTCAATACCATGTTCACGGCTGATTCTGCGCTTCGCTTTAAGCGTTGCTGCACCACTCTGATTTTCCAGAATGAATTCTTTAGCAAACTCGCCATGTTGAATCTCGGTTAATATTTTCTTCATTTCGCGTTTTGTTTCTTCAGTAATAATGCGAGGACCTCGTGTGAAGTCACCATATTCTGCTGTATTCGAAATTGAATAACGCATGTTGGCAATACCACCTTCGTAGATCAGATCAACGATCAACTTGGTTTCATGTAAACATTCAAAGTAAGCCATCTCAGGTGCATAACCCGCTTCAACCAGAGTTTCAAAACCTGCTTGAATCAACGCAGTGATACCACCACAAAGAACCGCTTGTTCACCGAAAAGATCGGTTTCGGTTTCTTCTTTAAATGACGTTTCAATAATACCGGCACGACCACCACCATTTGCAGAAGCATAAGACAGTGACAATTCTTTTGCTTGACCAGATGCATCTTGAAAGATAGCAATCAACGAAGGTACGCCACCGCCACCGGTATAGGTAGCACGAACCAGATGACCAGGGCCTTTAGGTGCGATCATAATTACATCAAGATCTGCACGAGGCATGATTTGTTGAAAGTGAATATTAAAACCATGTGCAAACGCTAATGCTGCACCTTTTTTAATATTTGGTTCAATTTCATCTTTATAGAGTGCTGCTTGATGCTCGTCAGGAGCAAGTATCATGATGACATCAGAGCTAGCCACTGCATCAGCAATAGACTTTACATCGAGTCCGGCTGTCTTTGCTTTGGCTGCTGAAGATGAGCCTTCACGCAAACCAACACAGACTTTAACACCGGAATCTTTAAGATTGTTTGCATGTGCATGGCCTTGAGAACCATATCCAATAATGGCAACTTGCTTGCCTTGAATTAAAGATAGGTCTGCGTCTTTGTCATAATAAATATTCATAAACTTACTCTCATTAAAAATAGTATTGTTAAAATAATTTCACCCACTCGTGTTACATGCGGGCTAAGAATGGATAGCTTTATCACCACGAGCAATACCGGAAACACCGGAACGTACAACTTCAAGAATCAAGCTTTCGTCTAATGCTTCAATAAAGGCATCCAGCTTTTCACCGGTACCGGTCATTTCGATAGTGAAAGAATTCTCGGTAACGTCGATAATGCGGCCACGAAAAACATCTACCATTCGCTTGATTTCAGCACGATCGGTTTTTTTCGCAGCGACTTTAATCAACATTAATTCACGTTCGATATGACGTGATTCATTCAAATCAACAACTTTAACTACATCAACTAATTTATTCACCTGCTTCATTATCTGCTCAATAATCGCATCTGAACCACTGGTAACCAGTGTCATTCTTGAAACTTTAGGATCTTCAGTCGGTGCAACAGTTAACGATTCAATATTAAATGCGCGCGCAGAAAACAAACCGGCAACTCGTGACAAAGCACCTGCTTCGTTTTCCATAAGCAATGAAAGTATGTGACGCATGTTAAGCTAGCTCTCTGTCTTTATCTGTTGATAAATGCATTTCATGATGCCCTTTTCCAGAAGCAATCATAGGATATACATTTTCAGTTTGGTCAGTAACGAAATCCATTAACACTGTACGATCTTTTAGCGCCAATGCTTCTTTTATTGCGCCTTCTACGTCACTGGTTTTTTCGATACACATACCAACATGACCATAGCTTTCTGCCATTTTGACAAAGTCAGGCAAGGCTTCCATATATGAATGCGAATAACGACTGGAATAAAAAAATTCCTGCCATTGACGAACCATACCCATATAACGATTATTCAAACTCAATATTTTTATGCCGGTGTTGTACTGCAAACAAGTAGATAATTCCTGAATACACATCACCAGACTAGCTTCACCAGAGATACAGGCAACGGTCTCATCCGGAAATGCCATTTTAACGCCCATCGCAGCAGGCACACCAAAGCCCATAGTTCCCAGACCGCCTGAGTTAATCCAACGACGTGGTTTATCAAATTTATAAAATTGAGCAGCCCACATTTGATGTTGTCCTACGTCAGAAGTGACATAAGCATCACCTTTGGTCAGCTCATATAACTTTTCGACAACATACTGCGGTTTGATGACGTCAGTCGTTCGATCAAACTTCAAACAATCAATAGCACGCCATTCATTAACTTGCTTCCACCATGCTTTGAGTGCTTTCGCATCTGGCTTCTTGGCATTATCACTTTTTAAGATCGTTAATAAATCTTTCAATACATGCTTAACATCACCAACGATAGGAATATCAACCGGAACGTTCTTGGCTATGGATGAAGGATCTACATCAATCTGAATAATCTTTGCGTAAGGACAAAACTTCTCCAAATCGCCAGTAACACGATCATCAAAACGAGCACCAATAGCAATCAATACATCACAGTGATGCATACCCATATTTGCTTCATAAGTGCCGTGCATACCTAACATACCGACAAATTGTTTGTCGGTAGCAGGATAAGCACCGAGTCCCATCAAAGTATTGGTGATGGGATAACCCAATAATTTAGTAAATTGCGTTAATTCTTTACTGGCTTCACCCAAAACAACGCCACCACCGGAATAAATCATCGGTTTTTTAGCCGACAGAATTAAATCTGCCGCTCTTTTAATCTGTCCAGGATGTCCTTTAACGACAGGCTTGTAAGAAGGCATATCTATAAAAGTTGGGTATTCATATTCACATGAATCCGCCGTGACATCCTTAGGTATATCGACAACAACCGGTCCAGGTCGACCACTAGTGGCAATATAGAACGCCTTTTTCATAGTTACAGCCAGATCTTTAACATCCTTAACCAGGAAATTATGTTTGACGCAGGGACGCGTAATACCAATCGAATCAACTTCCTGAAAGGCATCATTACCAATCATATGAGTTGGAACCTGGCCGGTAAAAACCACTAACGGGATTGAGTCCATATAAGCGGTAGCTATACCGGTTACGGCATTAGTCGCGCCTGGACCTGAGGTAACTAATACGACTCCCGGTTTGCCCGTAGCACGCGCATAACCATCGGCAGCATGAGTTGCCCCTTGTTCATGGCGCACAAGAATGTGCTCTACAGCATCTTGCTTATAGAGTTCATCATAAATATGCAAAACAGCGCCGCCGGGGTAACCAAACAGATGTTTGATCCCTTCATCTTTCAATGCGCGGCAGAAAATTTCTGCGCCTCGTAATATTTCTTTCTTTTTAGCCACTACTTTCCTTACCAGATTTGTATAAAATGCGTCGAAACGCGCGAAGTTACTGAGATTCTTGAGTCAGGTCAAGCAATGTCTGCGATATTACCAAGATTAGCCAAAATAAATGCGATAAGCTCAAAATTTTCACTCTGCTAACGAAACAATTCACGATCTACTCTGTAGATTAATTCCGTTTATAGTACTGCGCCTGTTAAGATTCACTATAAATTAATCTCAAGTTTTAATTAAACCTGCATATGAAAACATCACAAATACTCATCTCGACTTTACGAGAAGCGCCGGCTGATGCCGAGATAGCCAGCCATCAACTGATGTTACGTGCGGGTATGGTACGACAATTAGCTTCCGGCATTTATACCTGGTTGCCGTTAGGACTCCGCGTCCTGCGGAAGGTAGAGGCGATTGTTAGAGAAGAAATGGATCGCGCCGGCGCACAGGAAATCATGATGCCGGCGATTCAGCCAGCCGAACTTTGGCAGGAGTCCGGGCGTTGGGAGCATTATGGTCCTGAGTTACTAAGAATCAATGACCGCCACAATCGTGAATTTTGTTTTGGCCCAACACACGAAGAAATAATTACTGATCTGGTAAGACGTGAAATACGCAGTTACAAACAACTACCGGTTAATTTTTACCAGATTCAAACTAAATTCAGAGACGAAGTACGCCCACGTTTTGGCATCATGCGTGCGCGTGAGTTTTTAATGAAAGACGCTTATTCCTTTCATCTTAACGACGAGTCATTACGAGAAACGTATGACCAGATGTACCAAACCTATTCAAATATATTTACCCGTGTCGGTTTGAATTTCCGCGCCGTAATTGCGGATTCAGGCAATATCGGTGGCAATAAGTCACATGAATTTCATGTCTTGGCTGATTCGGGTGAAGATCTCATCGTCTTTTCTGACAAGGGCGACTATGCCGCGAATATGGAACAGGCTGTCGCCGTAAAACCGAAGGAGCCTCGTCCTGAAGCTACAAAGACAATGGAAACGGTAGCGACACCTGATCAACATAGTATTGAAGAAGTCAGTCAATTTTTAAATGTCGGCACCGATCAATGCTTAAAAACACTGATTGTTAAATCTGAAGAAGACGGATTAGTTGCCTTAGTTTTGAGAGGCGACCACGAGTTAAATGAGATTAAGGCGGAAAAACTCGATGGTGTTATGAGCCCACTAACCTTTGCTGATAATAAAGACATTGAATCAGCACTCGGTTGTGGTGTTGGCTCTATCGGGCCTCTAAACATTTCCAAGAATCTTTCTATTCCAGTTTATGTTGATCATAGTGCAGGCAATGTTAGTGATTTTGTTTGTGGCACCAATAGCGATGGTAAACATTTAACCGGTGTTAATTGGGAGCGTGATTTACCACTGCCAACAACAGTCGATATTCGTAATGTCTGTGCTGGTGATATGGCAGAAGATGGTTCAGGAAAACTGGTATTCGCCAGAGGCATTGAAGTTGGCCATATTTTTCAACTCGGAACAAAATACAGCACCAGCATGAAAGCAACTTGTTTAGATGAACAAGGAAAAGCAACAACGCTAACCATGGGCTGTTACGGCATTGGCGTCTCACGTATCATCGCCGCTGCCATCGAACAAAATAATGATGACAAAGGTATTATCTGGCCAGCAGCAATCGCGCCTTTCCAACTAGCCTTAGTTCCTATCAACATGCATAAGTCGGTTCGTTTACGCGAAGCGGTGACGAAGTTTTATGAAGAACTACAAGAAGCCAGTATTGAAGTCATTCTCGATGATAGACGTGAACGTCCTGGTGTTATGTTTGCTGATATGGAATTGATAGGTATTCCACATCGTTTTGTCTTCAGCGAGAAAGGTCTTGATTCAGGTGAGATAGAATATAAAGCTCGAACTGATACCGATAATCAGAATATCTCTCTGGAAACCGCGATTGAATTTATAAAAGAAAGATTAGTGTAATTTTAATGAGCTAAATTGCAACAGTGAGTCGTTTCTAATTCAAGATTCAACGAATCGAGAAATCAGGAAACTCCTGATAATCGACAGCCACACTCTCGACATTAAGCACTTTTGCCATTTTTGGCCCATGTGACAACCACTGTTGAAGTTCTTCTATTAATGGCACTTCACCAGAGGCCATTACCTCGACTCGACCATCGTCCAGATTTCTTACCCAACCGGTTAAACCCAGTAATTTGGCCTGTTGACTGGTCGACATGCGAAAACAAACGCCTTGGACTTTACCGCCAACATAACAGTTAATTGTTTTTTTCATAATAATCAATAGTTTAAAAACATTTGCCAGTGTCTCCTTATTGAGACATAATCCTTCTCACGTATCGCTATTTAGTAAACTCAGGATGACAAAAATAGCCGTATTATTTCAATATATCACCTATCTTATTGATATATATCTTGTTATTCAAGGTTAGGGGGGAACTCATTCAAATAATTCAACCTTCCCTAAACCTTCATTATTGAAAGCGATGTGATGAGTTCATCACAGTATTTCTGAAATATGAATATCATTTTGGAACGGATATTGCCGATAGATATAAAGAAACAAAGCGGCATTTTGGCAAAACAATAAATACAGACTATAAATAATAAAGAAGAAATATTATGGATCAATTACCACTAAAAAAATCCTCTCAAGGAAACGAAATAGAAACGCGTCCACTCTACATTGAAGAATGGCTCGATTCGCTGCCTTATATCGATTTCAAGAAAACCAGTTCATTACTGAATGAAGCATTGATTGCGACTAATAAAGCAGATATCAAACCATCAACCCGACTTGAATTAATCGAACTTTATAACCGCCCTTATCAATATTATATCGCTTCACAAATTAACGCCGGTGCACAACATACTTTACAAACGATTGATGCGATGGGAAGTCAGGTCAGTCAAATGAAGCAAATCGCGGTTTCGCTTAGCTACAATTGTAAACTCGCATTTGATTCGTCACTCAAAAAGAAGACCCTCTGGAAACAATCCAAGCCACCTGTTGAAGCCATGCTGATGTCGATGAACTACTTGTCGCACGCTTTGATATTTAGTTTTCTGGAATACGCTCCAATCCCGAAAAATGTTTGGCAGCAACTTAACTTCATTTACGATTTTGCTGAATCAATCGAGTGTCATAAAAAAATCTATTCTATTCCTGGCGCGAACAATAAAGAAATTAGTACCACCATCGATCACACTTATAAAAAGATCATGATGGCTTCTTTGGTTGATCCACATCATTTACCCTTTGGAGCAATATGGGAAATTTATGAACAACTTGATAACTGGGCAGAATACACTCAGATACACCCCATGCAGTCAGTTTCAAATCCATCAGGCTATTTCATTTTTGATCTTAATACCGATAACAAGGCTATCGCCTATGCAAAGTTTAATCAGGAAAACATTAATAACAAAACGCGCTTGCTAGATTCAACGCCGCTTGAAAACCTAATACAAAAACAAATTGATTTAATTCAAATGGGACAACCCATAGATAAATCTATCGTGCTATCTCCATTCTATGCAAAATCGTTATTAACTCACATGTTGAAA
Organism: Gammaproteobacteria bacterium; assembly: GCA_041689615.1. Taxonomy (GTDB): domain Bacteria; phylum Pseudomonadota; class Gammaproteobacteria; order Eutrophobiales; family Eutrophobiaceae; genus UBA7359. Next base: position 44,260 of record JBDNFW010000039.1, read on the forward strand.
GCATGGGGACTGCCTCCCAAGCGTTACTTTCCCAGGAAAGCAAAAACTGGCAAGTTAAAAATTGTTTCCGGCATCAGAGCAATTTATTATTTTCTAAATGATGGCAATACTTTTCAAAGTGTTACTACTATAGAAAATGAAAGTGACGAGATTGATATTACAGAAAATATATCAGAGGATTCGAACGTCTCTCTTTCTGGAAAACATTATGTTGCAGAAGACTGGCGAATTGTTGATCAGGGTTCGGGTGGTTACGCTGTTATTAGAGATGATAAGCCCAAAAAGACAATGCGTGTTGGTGATCTTGTCGGCATCAATATTGGTGAAGATGATAACAAGTGGAGTATTGGTGTTACTCGATGGTTAATGGTTAGCAAAGCTGTACATAAAGTTGGCTTGCAAATCATTGCTGATACTGCCAAACCTCTTTCACTACGCGCATGCGAAGGCAGCAAAGCGGACAGAGAGTACAGGCCTGCTTTTCTAGTAAGCCATAATAATAATCCAAATGAATTGTCTATTATTGCAGAGAAAGGGCTTTATATTGCTGACAGAGAAATGGAAATAAAAATCGGTGATAAAACAGAATCAATCACAGCAAAAACATTGATTGAATCGAGCATGACTTATGAAGTGTTTAGTTATAAGACCAGATAGTGCTACGCACTTTTTTCTTTAAAGAAATCGTGAATCGATAGCGACAAGTGTTGCGCGACTTCCTTTTGATGATTTGCAAGATGAACTTTCAATTTATTTGAAAGTTTATCCTGTCCTAACTCATAATCCGATATAGGCAAGCGAACAGGTAATACAGAGTGTAAATCATAAAGACTGGTTTCTTTCATATCTTTAGATAACAGCCATTCTCCATTTGAACTCTGATTGACCCATTTTATTCTTTGTAAATGTTCTAGCAGTTCATTCATTTGATAATGCGGTAATGAAATAGAACTCTTTCTCAATTCAGTAACAGAAATCGTCTGCCCTTTTCTTTGCGCCTCATACAATAAATCGAGAACTCGTAATACATCAAGAAAAGTCCAGCCGCCTTTACTACGGTGTTTAATTTCATCCTCCAAGCGAAAGGAAGAAAGACAAAAGGTAATATGCGCACCGAATAAAACAATCATCCACGATACATAAATCCAGATAAGAAAAAGAGGAATAATCGCAATTGCACCGTAAATATTTTCATAACTTGGCATTTCCCGTACATAGATTCCAAAACCATATTTGGCAAATTCAAAAAGTATTGCGCAAATGAAACCCCCAATAAACGCATGCTTTTTAGATACAAAGCAGTTTGGAATCAAAATATAAAGCAAAGAGAATGCTATCGATGTTGTTACAAAAGGAAGCCAACTAAGAAGTCGGGCTTTTAGGTTCCACGTTGTATCAACATCTGCAACAGCGGGCAAAGAAAGCAAGTATGATGTCGAAGCTAAACCCACACCTATTAACAAAGGTCCCATCGTCAACACAGACCAATAGACCAGCAAACGTGCAACCGGGTTACGCCTTTTCTTTACGATCCAAATCCGATTAAAGGTATTATCAATTGTCGCCATTAACATAATGGCAATCAATACTAAAACCATACTACCGGTAATCGTTAGTTTTGACGCTTTATCAGAAAAGTCAGAAAGATAGCCTTGTATCGTCCAACCAAATTCTGGAACAAAATTAGAAAAAACAAAAGTTTGTATAGCTTCAGAAAAGTCGCTGAAAACTGAAATACTGCCAAATAAACCAAACATGACAGTAATTAGCGGAACAATTGAGAGCAGCGTTGTATAGGCAAGAGAAGATGCAGTTTGCATACCACGCAAAGCATAAAAATGACGCAGAAAAAAACGAGAAAAATAAAAAACCTTTATTACGCTCGTTTTTATAATATTAATAATGTTTTCCGACATTTCAGCTCGTCATACGGTTTTATTTTAATTATTATAATTTGATACTTAATATCACTAATATTACAGAAGGATGAAGTAAATGAAAGCGACTATCTACCACAATCCGCGTTGTTCCAAGTCCAGACAAACTCTCGCTATTCTGGAAGAGAAAGGCGTTGATATCGATATTATTGAATATTTACAGACTTCGCCTGACAAAAAAACGCTGGCAAAAATTTTAAAACAGCTAGGCATAGCCCCGTCGGCATTACTCCGAAAAGGTGAATCTGTATACAAAGAACTTAATCTCGCAGATAAATTGGATGACGATGATGCTATTCTGGATGCCATGGTTGAGAATCCAATCTTAATTGAACGACCTATCGTGCTGGCAAACGATAAAGCATGTATTGGTCGACCACCAGAATCTGTACTCGATATTCTTTAACAACAATCTAATAACATGACCAATATTCTTGTACTTTATTACAGTCGCAGCGGTAGTGTCGCTGAAATGGCACGGCATATTGCACATGGCATTGAATCGGTTTCTGATTGCAAAGCAGTCATACGCACTGTGCCTTCTGTTTCGACGACCTGTGAAAGTACAGAACCAGACATTCCTGATTCAGGCCCTCCTTTTGCAACACATGATGATCTAATTAATTGCGACGGTCTTGCCTTAGGCAGCCCTACCCGCTTTGGAAACATGGCTGCGCCAATGAAATATTTTATCGACTCTACGTCTGATCTTTGGGCATCGGGTGATTTAGCAGGAAAACCCGCAACAGTATTCAGTTCAACAGCAAGTTTGCATGGCGGACAAGAAGCAACATTGTTATCGATGATGTTGCCTTTATTACATCAAGGCATGTTAATGCTGGGTATCCCTTATACCGAGTCAGCATTATTTACTACTGAAGGTGGTGGCACACCCTATGGTGCAACACATGTTGCCGGAAGCAATAATGAACTTCCTGTAAGTGATGATGAAAAGACGCTTTGTATTGCAGTGGGGAAACGTTTGGCTGAAGTTAGTCGTAAATTAAAAGCTGATTAATAAGTCATGTGACTGCTTTCGGCTGTGACCTCAACTGATTGACGCAACACTTTATCATGACTTAATCAATTCTTTAACGAACGGAATCGTTATCTTTCTTTTTGCTGCCAGTGACGCGTGATCTATTTTATCAAGTACATCTATTAATGAACCCAGATCGCGATCAACTCGGCGAATTAAAAACTCTATAACCTCATCGCTAAGTTCAAATGATCGTGCGTTTGCTTTTTGTTTTAGTATTTTTATTTTTAATTCATCATCCGGAGACTTAATTTGAGCAACTTGATCCCAGGCTAATCTGGATTTTAAATCTTCGACTTCGAGATCAATATTTGTTGGCGATTTATTTCCACTAATAATCATCGCATGTTTGTTATCGCGTAATTCGTTATATAACCAGGTTAATCCCTGTTGCCATTCTATCTGTCCTGCGACACATTCAAGATCATCAATACAAACTAAATCCAGTTCGCCCAAGTCGTGCAACATTTCAGCACTTAATTCAGAGAGTTGTTTTAGTGGAATGTAGGCGACATGTAGATCGTTATCTGCCGCCTGTTTACAAGCGGCTTGTAGCAGATGGGTTTTACCTGTTCCTGATTCTGCCCAAAGATAAAGACTATGTATCCCTTCTTTATTAGTAATCAGATTGATTAACTTTAAAAGATCCTGATTTTCGCCCGGCAAGAATGACTCGAGATCATTTTTTTGAAAATCACCAAACTGAAAAGGGATCTGCGCTGAGGAAGAATTTGGAGAAAAATCACTTGGCATCAGGGCGTGTAAAAATTACTGTCTAAATATTGTTCATGAAAATATCGAAGCAAGACAACAATTACTGCTGCTACCGGCAAAGCAATCAACATTCCAAAAAAGCCGAATAATTGTGCGCCAGCCATGACCGCAAAAATAACAGCAACCGGATGCAAACCAATTCGGTCGCCGATAAGCAAAGGCGATAACACAACGCCTTCCAGAGTTTGGCCGAAACCAAATACAATTAAGACATAAACAATATGAGCTATGTCATGAAACTGCATAAACGCGGCGATACTGGCGATGACTATTCCAACAATAGCACCAAGATACGGTACAAAACTGACCAGACCTGCTGCCATACCAATCAATAATGAAAATTCCAGACCGACTATCCATAAGCCAATGCTATAGATAACACCCTGAGCAAACATAACTAATAATTGTCCTCTGAAAAATTCAGACAGTACCGCATCACATTCTTTTATTAATTTAACTGAAACAGATTCATATTTTCTTGGGATCAATGTTCTAATTTTTGCAACGATAATGTCCCAGTCTCTTAACAGATAAAACGTCACTACCGGGACTAATAAAATATAACTAGCCCAAAGTAGGATTAGTTGTCCTGATGCAGAAACTTTCGTTAAAAATTGTCCGGCAATATTTCCTACTGTCTGCCAATGTCCGGTTAAGGATTGTTTAATACCGTCCAGATTAATACTGTCAGGTTGTAAACCGAATCGTTGCGTTACCCAGGGAATAAATTCTGCCTGAACCCAGTCGATCATTTCCGGCAGACGCATTAGCAAACGTCTTATTTGTTCTTCGATTAAAGGAAATACAACCAAGATAAAAGACAGGATAATAATTAACATTAAAAAGAAAACAAAAACGACCGATAGTGTTCTTGAAAACTTAATAGTTTCTAATCGATCTGCAGCAGGATCTCCGATGTATGCGAGAAAAGCGCTTATTATAAAAGGTGTTAATATCGGCGCTAACAGATAAAGCAGATACCCTGTCGCAATTACGGCTACCAGAATTAACCATTTCTGAGCATCTGTTATTCGAACGCTCATCTTCCTAATAAACGATAATTCAGTTGTTCGCTATTACTGACAAGTTCGAGTGTTTTACCCAGCTCAATCGTCTGGCTAAACGCCGATAAACCTCCATGACTAATAATCTCGAACATTACTTTGCCTTCTGATACCTGCTTCACTTGCACCGAGCTAACTGCTTGCAATGACTCCAGATAAGATAAGGCTTTGGCGTATCCATCCAGGTCATTAATGTTGGAAACCATTAATTCTATTACTTCTGTACTGGTCGAACCTGTGTTGACATATTGTGACGCAAGCCTGTCAACAAGTTCATCGACACCTTCTTCTAAAACGATTTCTGCCTGTTCACCCTGAGTCGTCCAATGCATTTCCTGACCATTGAAATAGACTGACCATTGCGATTCCCATAAGGTTGGTAATGTTTGAATTAATCTACCAGTCAAGATCACGTCTGATTGATAGCGATGGGAAGCTTTTAAAACAGGCTCTTTAAAACCACCCCAAACATCGCTGACACTCATTCTCGAGGTATCTTCAAGGTCAAGTAGGGGAAATAATAATGAAACACCTCTGGATGCAGCACGCCGGTCAAGCATAGTTATGTATTGAGGGCTTTCTTCAAAACTCACAAGACTACGGTTCTTATTACTTTCATGTGCTAACCAAACTAAAATCGACGGACGCTCTTTTCCCCAGATGTTTAAACCATAGCTCCTGAGCGCATCATTCAGTGCTGTTTCATCAAATTGAACCCATAATTCCTTGGACTGTGGTTGTTCATCTTTAGCCGCCTTTTCCTGATAGCGGTATTGCTGAACAAAGCGCTCAGGACTTTCAATTAACGGGCTAATTCCGCCACTACTAGCGATATTTCTATCTCCAGTCAGCTTTATTAAAGCCTGAATGAGCGCCTGTTTAATGGCTGGCTTACGTTTTGATGTTGATTCGTCACCAACTGGCGTCGTCGCCTGGTAAAGCCCTGAGACCTGAATCGCATGGACAGGTTGCGAAACAAGTAAAGTTAAACAAATGAGTATTAATAATCTGGATTTCATAAGTACGCACGCTATTCAAGACTCGTCTTTAAGTCAAGGATTGCGGTAAAGTGGCGACACCGATACCATACACCAAATTCTTGAAACTGCATTTGACCGACCGAAAACCAAAATAATGAATAAGCCCACAGATAAAAAATTCAGCTACAAAGACGCTGGTGTTGATATTGAACAAGGTAATGAACTGGTTCAACGACTAAAAAAGACCGCGGGCAATACTCATCGAGCCGGGGTTATGGGTGGACTTGGTGGTTTTGGCGCTTTGTTTGATCTGGGTTCATTGAATTATAAACACCCAGTACTGGTTTCAGGTACTGATGGCGTGGGCACCAAAATAAAACTTGCTATCGAACATAATATGCACGACTCGATTGGAATCGATCTGGTTGGCATGTGTGTTAACGACTTGATAGTACAAGGCGCAGATCCTTTGTTCTTTCTGGATTACTTTGCTTGTTCCAGTCTTGATGTTGATGTTGCCGAAAAGGTTATTAATGGTATCGCTCAAGGTTGTTCATTGTCAGGCTGTAGCCTCATTGGTGGTGAAACTGCCGAGATGCCGGGGATGTATCAGGCTGGCGATTATGACTTAGCAGGATTTTGTGTTGGTGTTGTTGAAAAAGATGAATTAATAACCGGTGAAAATGTAGCTGAAGGCGATGCTATTATTGCGCTTGCTTCCAGTGGTTGTCATTCCAATGGTTATTCTCTTGTCAGAAAAATAATTGATGATACAAATCAGGATTTATCTGAAAAACTGGATGGCAAAACACTACTCGAACTTTTTATCGAACCAACACGAATTTATGTAAAACAGATTTTAGCACTTATTAATAAAGTTCCGGTTAAAGCCATTGCGCATATTACCGGTGGTGGACTAGTCGAAAACATTCCTCGCGTTATTCCTGATAATTTATCTGTAGAAATTGACGCAAGTAGTTGGGAACTTCCACCCATTTTTAAATGGCTTCAAACAACAGGAAATATTGAAGCACATGAGATGTATAAAACATTTAATTGTGGTGTCGGTATGGTTGTTTGTGTGTCTCAAGAAAATAAGGATGAAGCAATTAGTCTTTTGAATAATATGGGTGAAACTGTTTGGGAGATTGGTAAAATAAGTTCCATTAATGGTAAGAATGCTAGCGTAACTTTTAAATAATCACCTGTCCTATAACTTATTTAATAGATACAGAATTATTACATTAGAATATAATAGTGTATTAATCAGACTTATCAGTAAATTGATAAATATAAATACTATTTCCTGCATAACCAACGGGCTCATAAAGTTTAAGCCAATCAAGATCAGCCTTGTTCCAATAAGCAAGTTTTCGGGTATATATTAAATAATGTGTACTTATTGCGTAGATGCCATTTCCAGGATTAATTAGTTCATTTTCCGATATTTGTCGAAAAGACAAACCATATAGCCGGGGATTTATTGCACCAAAATACATTAAATTAATCGGCACCTCATCGGGAAGATTATTCTTTTGCCATTCAACAAGAGCAGGAAGGTCCTGACCCCAATCTAAATTACTATCTTCTAGTAAATTAGGACCGTTACTCGGACCACCAACAATACTATTAAAGTATGAAAGATAATGTGGGTAAGTTATAAATGTAGTAACTATGTTCCATACTAAAAATAGACTAAAGATAGTTTTTTTAAATTTGTCAGGCTTAAGATAATTATATGAGCAGGCTATAAATGAAAACAAAAATGGATAAATTGGAAGAACCCGGCGTATTCCTAAATTATGTGTATCAAAACTACAAACAAACATTATTACTCCAACTGGAACAAGTAAATAAATAATAATATCTCTTTCCGGCCTGTATCGTATGCTTACATAGGCAGAAATTACCAATAGTAATAATGTAGATAGCGGTGTCTTAGCAAGTAATGCAGCAAAGTAGTAATACCAAACCGCCCCATCCAAAACATTCCCGAAAAGATAGTAATAAGAATCTGGATTATTTCTGACATATATTTGAGATATCCCACTAACATATAACCATGGTGTAAATTTGTATCCAAAACACAATATTAACAATATAGAAAAAATTAAAAGAATAAGCCCACGAAATAAAACATTCTTGCATCTCTTATTAAAAATAATTTCGTACAAAGTAAAAATAATAAAAATTGGGACTAAAAGTAAAGCCGTATATTTACTTAAAAATGCTAATCCAGTAACTATTCCACAAATTACCCAACGCTTATTATTTTCTGCATGTATAGCAAGGTAAAATGTATAAACAGAAATAAACATGAATACGGTGCATCCAAGATCAGTTGTTGCTAATTGACCATGAGCAATTAAATTTGGAGAAAAACCAACCAGAATAGAGGCGATAATAGCGGGAATTGATCCTGCAATATTTTTTACAAATAAACCGGTCATAATCACTAACAATGCAAAGAGCAACTGCACAGGCAACCTTGATAAAATAGTCATCACATCAAATTTATTTACATTTTTCTCAAAAAATAGATTTGCAAATTGAACTCTATTATTTGAGTTATAGTATTCATGTGAATAATCTGGCGATTGCAAGTCCAAAAACATCAATGGGAGTGCTGTTAGAACTTGTGTTAAGGGTGGTGTATCTGGGCTTAGTTTGAATTCTTTATTATCAAGATAACTATATCCCGATACGATAAATGTAGGTTCATCCCACGTCAGTGATTTTGTTCTTGCTGCTGAATTAACTAAAAAAAAACTGACCGCAGTAATACCAAAAATAATAAAATATATTGTTTTTGATCGCATCCTAATATTCTAAATCAAAAAACTAGATGGTTGAATTCATACAAACAAGTTACAGAGAAAGCCTAATGACCAGGCTTATCAGTAAACTGATAAATGTAAATACTGTTTCCAGCATATCCAATAGGTTCATAAAACTTGAGCCAATCAAGATTGGCTTTATTCCAGTAAGCAAGTTTTCGTGTATATATCAAGTAATGTACACTAATAGCATATATGCCATTTCTTGGGTTAATTAATTCATTTCTTGGTATTAATCGATAAGATAAACCATAAAGGCTTGGATTCATCGAACCAAAATACATTAGATTTATTGTCTCTTCAGGATAATTATTTTTTTGCCATTCAACGAGAGCAGGTAAATCCTGACCCCAATCAATATTACTGTCCTCTAATAAATTGGGACCATTGCTCGCTCCACCAGCCAGAATATTGAAATAAGAAATATAATCTGGATAGGCAATAAGCGTGGTTATGATATTCCATACTAATAATGTGTTAAATAGTATTACTTTTAACTTGTTAGGATTTATATAAAAATAAGCAACAGATACATAGGAAAGTAAAAAAGGATAAATAGGCAATATTCTGCGTAAACCTAAATTTGTCAGATCAAAACAACAAACAAACATAATAATTCCAACAGGAATTAGAAAATAAACAATTGCATCTTTATCGAGACGGTAACGCAGCGTTATATATACAGATATTAGTAATAATAATAATGTCGATACAGGAGTCTTAACAAGGAATGCAGCAAAATAGTAATACCAGATTGGCTTGGAAAAAACATTTCCAAAAAGGTACTGTTGATAATCTATCTTACCAACATCATAAATTTTCGATACTCCATATAGATAAAGCCAAGGCTTAAAGCCATACCCAATACAGATTACTAATAATATAAAAAATACTAAAAGAATTAATCCACGAAGTAATATTCTTTTATTTCGACCATTGAGAAGAATTTCATACAAGACAAAAATAAAGAAAATAGGAACTAAAAGTAAGGCTGTAAATTTACTTAATAATGCAAGTCCTGTCACTAGTCCACAAATAACCCAACATTTATAATCTTCAGAGCGTATTGCTAAATAAAAAGTATATACCGAAATAAACATGAGTACGGTACAACCAAGATCAGTTGTTGCTAATTGACTATGTGCGATAAGATTTGGAGACAACCCTACTAAAACGGAAGCAGCAATTGCGGGCAACGGACCTGAGAGTGTTTTTACAAATAAACCTGCCATAACCACCAGTAATGCAAAAAGCAACTGTACTGGCAATCTGGATAAAAAGGTTATATCACTCAACTTATCTCCATTGCTTTCAAAAAACATTTGTGCAAAAGCTATTTGTCTCTCAGCGGCATAATTTGGATGCGAATAATCTGGCGATTTTAAATTCAAAAACTTTAATGGAAATGCTACTAATACTTGTAAAAAAGGCGGGGCTTCTGGATTAAGTTTTATTTCTTTGTTATCAATATAACTATATCCAGATACAATATATGTAGGTTCATCATATGTTAGTGACTTTGTTCTTGCTGCTGAAACAACCAATAAGAAACTGAATATAGCAATGCCAATAATAATAAAATTTATTTTATTTGACTGCATCTAAATTCCAAATAATTAAACTCAGTGATTAATTTTAGTCTGCACAATACTCTACGTTTAATAATTAATTCACTTTCGGTATTTTGATGATTTTATATCTTTTACTAAATAGAGCGGCCTGTTTTTCGTTTCGTTAAAAACTCTTCCAAGATATTCGCCAATAATACCTAAAGCTAATAATTGAATACCGCCAATAAATGCAATTAACACAACTAATGAAGGATATCCTGCGACAGGATCACCAAACATAATTTTCTTTAAAATTATAATTACGGCGAAAATTAACCCGGCAAAAGCAGTTAAAACTCCAAGTAATGATGCTAATCTTAGTGGCAATACAGAAAATGATGTTAGTCCTTCAAAGGCTAAATCTAGTAAACTCCAAAAATGCCATTTTGTTTCCCCAGCGTAACGTTCATCACGCTCGTAAGTAATCTCGGTTTGCGAATATCCTACCCAAGCAAATAAACCTTTCATATAACGATGCTTTTCTCGCAACTCTAATAAAGCGTCTAATGCATTTCGGCTTAGTAATCTGAAGTCACCTGTATCTTTTGGAATTTTTATATCACTTAACTGATATAGAAAACGATAATAAACAAATGACGACATTTTTTTGAATGCAGTTTCACCTTTCCTTTTGATTCTCTTAGCATTAACGACATCGTATCCATCGTTCCATTTAACAACTAAATCAGGAATCAATTCGGGAGGATCCTGTAAGTCCGTATCAATAACAACTACAGCATCACCTGATGCATAATCTAATCCAGCAGTTAGTGCGATTTCCTTGCCAAAATTTCTGCTTAAATCAATGATGGTAATACGTGAATCGTTGTTGTGCTGCTTACTCATTATTTCTAATGTGTCATCCTGACTACCATCGTTCACGTAAATGATTTCCAGATTAACATCTAGATCATTAACTGCATCGACTAATCTTTTGTAAAACTCATCCAACCCAGCTTTTTCATTATAAGCAGGCGCAACCACAGACAAGAGTTTTTTATTTTCTGTTTTTTTACTTTCCATTTTTATATTTTCTTTGCTACAACTATTATTGAAAGACCAAAAGGAAATGTTATATTACCAATAAACCTAGATTCAAAACTGAATATTTTTTCAAAAAAAACGTTAATAAGGTTAGGCGGCATTTTTAAATCACTATCTTCCTCTGACATAATTATTTTTTGTTTCAATCTTTCGACAAGTGCTAAAGGAAATAAAAACGTATTAAAGTACGAGATATAATCAACTTTCCAACCATTATTTTCAATCAACTCTTTTAATCGCTTAACGGTATATCTTCTTTTATGATGATGTTGATCATCACGTTGAGTCCATAAAAATTGATATGCTGGCACTGTTAGAACCAGATTTCCACTCTCCTTTACACAATCTCTCAATGCATTCAAGCTTCCAGCGTCGTCGTCAATATGTTCCAAAACATCCAATAACACCAACAAATCATTATCTCTTCTTATATCTGCATGAATATTATCTGGCAACTCACCTTTTAATACTTGACCTACGTCTCTTACTTTCGCTTTCTCTAAAGCATTACCATCTCTTTCCATCGCGACTACATCACCATATTTCGACAAAAATGCAAGGTTATCTCCGTTACCACATCCTGCGTCCATAATATGTGAGCCTTTATCAATATCCAGCTTTTTAATAACACTTTCAATTATTTTCCGCCTTGCAACAAACCACCAATGCTGAGTTTCAACTTTATACATCTCATCAAATAATTCATTTTCCATAATAAATACTCTACGTTACTCTTATAGCGATCATTTATTTAATTTTTCCCTGAACCTTGGCCAAAATACCGCGCAATATATTGCATTCATTTTCTTCTAATTGTGTACGATTAAATAATCGTCGCATTCTATGCATTAATAGACGCGGGTTATCAACATCATGAAATCCTATTTCGGTTAGGCATTGTTCCAGATGTTGGTAAAACATTTCCATTTTATCCTGCTTCACCAGTGCTGTATTAGTTTCAACTATCTCCTTATTTTCTTCAAAGCCACCTAATAGATATATTTCATAACAAATAATTTGTACTGCGGAGGCCAAGTTAAGTGAACTATATTCCGCATTCGTGGGTATTTGTAAAACAAGGTTACAGAGTTCCAGTTCTTCATTACTTAAACCTGAATTTTCTCGACCAAATACAACCGCTACAGAAGAATATTTATTTTCGGAAATTGTATTCGCGCATTCTCTTGGCGTAACCATAGGCCAGGGTATGCTTCTCGTACGAGCACTAGTACCAATCACCAGATCACAATCTGATATAGCTTCTTTTAGACTTGAAAATATTTTGGCATTAGCAAGTATATCATCAGCGCCCGTAGCTCTGGCTGTCGCTTCTGCTGAAGGAAATATTTTAGGGCTAACAAGATATAGCTTATCCTGTGACATTGTCTTCATTGCGCGGGCTGCTGCACCAATATTACCGGGATGTGTTGTCCCGACCAGCACGATCCTCGTTTTATCAAAAATATTTTTCATACTTGTTATTGCTTCACTCATGACTACTGACAACGTAGAATAACTCGTTAACTATTTGGAGAACACTATGCACCCCATGCTCAATATCGCTATACGCGCAGCCAGAGCTGCTGGCGATTCCATTGTACGTGAAATGGATCGCGTCAGTGATATTTCAATTGATATAAAAGGAAAAAACGACTTTGTCACCGAGGTTGATAGACAAGCTGAACATATTATTATCGAAACAATTAAAAAGGCTTACCCTGATCATGCCTTTCTAGGTGAGGAAACAGGAAAATCGGGCGATAGTGAGTATCTTTGGATTATCGATCCACTTGATGGTACGACAAATTTTTTACATGGAATACCCCATTTTGCCATCTCTATTGCTTTGCAATACAAAGAACGTCTGGATCAAGCTGTCATTTACGATCCTGTGAAACAGGAATTATTTACTGCATCGCAAGGTAAGGGAGCTCAGCTTAATAACAAAAAAATACGTGTTAGTTCCCAAAAAACTCTGGACGGCGCATTACTGGCTACCGGTTTTCCATTTCGGGAAGACCAGGAAGTCGATAAATTTATAAAAAGCTTCAAAGCCTTATTTCCGAAAATTGCGGGCATAAGAAGAGCAGGAGTAGCATCTCTTGACTTGGCCTATGTTGCATGCGGACGATTTGATGGCTTTTGGGAATATAGCTTAAAACCCTGGGACATCGCTGCTGGTGCTTTAATCGTTCAAGAGGCAGGGGGCATTAGTAGTGAATTTACAGGTGGAACAGATTACTTAGAAACAGGCGATATTATTTCCAGCAACCCAAAATTATTAAAGATTATATTAAAAACTATCATGGACTCGACTCGCTAGTAATTTGTTTATATCAGTAATCTTTTTGCATAACTGGTTTCCTAACATATAGGATCCTTCAGTTACATTATAGAAGAATTTGTAAAGCCTTATATAAATGGCAAGATATCACTAAAGCATGATAATGTTGCAAAATATAAGGAATATGCGTAAATATACGGAAATTTTAAAAGAAAAATACCTTTCTCTAAGGATGAAATAAATAAATCTTATGAGAAGTATTATTCATAGAGAGTATTTCAAAAAATGTACGTTTATACTAAATTTATCAATTGAGTTTATATAGTCTGGCCAAAATAACCTCCCGACCACTGACCAAAGTAATTTTTTTCTCAAATACGATAGAAACATTCGATGGTAATTTTTCCTTTGATTGCAATAGATTTTGAAATTCTTTTTCCATGCCCTCATAGCCAGAATCATTATGAACATAAACATATTTAATCCAGGAATAATCTTCCTGAATCTTAGTCAATGGAAGAGAAAGCAAACGTAACGCCAACTTAACTTTTTCTTCATGTTGATGAGAAATAAGAAAATTGTTTGCAATTACCGAGCAGGACGTATGAAAGCGGATATAGTGACCATCATTAGGTAGCGCTAAAACGACACCAGGGTCTTCATTGCATTGTCGTTTAAAAAGAGGGTATATATCGCGTGTTGCTTGATAATCACGTTCCAAACCGAGCGGATATAATTTAAACAATTGTGTAAATACAGGTTGATATACAAGTAGAGACAAAAAAACGGTAACTAATAAAATTAACCTTGAGCTACTGGAATGCTTCTTACTTAAAATATCGCTTACTAATAGTAAGGGAAGATATAGAGCAAAGGACCCATAGTAATGCAGCCTAAATTGTTGCCACAGCAGAAAAATACCAAATAGTGAAAAAGATAAAAAATAAATATTTTTTAATCGTTTATCATTAATGTATAAGTAATATATAGCAATAAGAGATAACGGAATAAGAAAAAATAAATAGGAATAAAAAGCTGCTGTACTTCGCCAGCCAAAATCACGCACAAAACTAAATCCCCCTTTAATTTCACCAAATTGTTTTAATATACCTATATCGCCTTGAAAGAATCGGAAACCCTGATGAATCTGCGAGAAAACAATAAGACTCATACATACCAAAATACAAATTAACAAAAAGAGACTGCGCTTTGAGTATTTAAAATAATTTACATACAGAATTATCAAAGATGTGCAAATCGAAATAAATAGATGAAACCAAGAAAGCGTATAAAAAGAAAACTGGCCTGCAAGGAAAGGTTCTGATGGCAAGACAACCAGTAAGGTAAACAACAACAAACTTATGGAAAAAAATACGATTGACCTTTGGCTGGCTATTCCTTCACGGTACCAAATAATTAATATCGACACCAATAAAGGTATTTGTAAAATAAAAAGACTATTATGAAAGGCTGGAGCAATTCCAAGAACCATAGCGAATAAAATTGCCCTTCTCTTATTTTCTAAACTGTCAAACCAATACAAGCCGCAACACAAACTAGCAAGAACAAAAGTATATTCAATATAATGATGATCTAATACACCAAAACCATGTAAGCCCTGTGTTAAGGGAGAAAAAGCAAAGCAGAACATTGCGATAGTCAAACGAGAATTTGAGAGATTTAACTTTTTACATACACATATAAACAAGACTGCATTGACGAAAACAAATGCTGGAGGTGTACGCCATAAGATAAAAAGAGGATCAACATCAAAAAGGGATGATAAAAATAATGTCAAATATCCTATAACAACCGTATAGGCCCAAGGCCAAGTTAACCAACTTCCCTCTGGTGCATGTATTTTTGAATCAAATTGATAAAAATTTTGTGGATTTGCTATGAAATCCACAAATCGCCTGGCATGATAAAATGAATCATGGCCAACTGGTATATATTCCTCCTCCAAAAGACCGGAGAAAGTCCACAACATTGCAAAATAATACGCAATGCAAGCACCCGTAAACACAATCAATATTGGAATAATATTTTTACGAATACTCATAGAATTAGATTTATCACCCTTTGATTGATATTAACAAAAAGAAAAAACATACTTTCATATCCTGACACAATAATATTTCAATGATGCATACTAAATTTCTATTGGTGCTTCTATTTTAATGTTTATTTATCAATTTCTAGTAATACTGAAATAATTTCTCCGCCATATTCAGGCGGGTAAAAAGTTTGTCGTAATATCCACGAAATATTTTTTACTCTATCAACTGGATACAAAGGCTCATGTTCTCTAAGTGCAGATGCCACAATAAACATATAATGGCACTGCGTTAATTCATTTATAAAATCTTCTTGACCGACGTTTTGCAATGGTGGAATAATAACTTTACGCTTACTGTATAACATGACAAATTCTTGATGGATTGAATAAATGCATTTATCCTGAGGAACAACTTCTTTTATATCAATGGTTGATTCTATCAACCTCTTTTTAAAAATTAGATGCTTAACCATTTTTTCAGTATCCATACCAGTAAGCCAGTTCCTATCATTAGTAAGAGACTGTATATTTTCCCCCGGGTTAGTTAACAATCGATTTGTCATAAACATTAAACATGGAAAAATTGTAATTACAATCAGAAATGGAATGGACAGATTAAAGAAAATACTTATATTTTTATTATTCTGCTTAAATAAAGTTGAAGTAGTAACTTGTATATAAAACAATACAAATGGAATTATGACATAGATAAAACGAACATTTTGATCTGAAAAATTCCAGATAAAAATCAATCCTAGATAAATTACAACATAGAGCGCATCTAATGATAAAATAATAATGCGCCGGTATAAAGCAAAACACGTTGTTAATATTACAAGACCTGCTAAAACAGCTGTTCCAATGTTAATTACCGTATTAAATTGTAACTGTAAACCCAACCAGAACGTTTTTAATTGAAACTGTATTATTGTACTGATTCCAGCCCAAACTCCTCCATACGCATCAATAAAACTTTTATATCGTTCCAGAAATGCATTATTAAAATAGGACTGTTCATAATCTATACCATTACTTACTAAAGACCATATCAACCAGGGTATTAATATGATTATTGCAGTAAAGACAATTTTTGTTTTATCCCGACGATAAACAGCAATAAGTAAAGCAATAACGAGTGATATCCCAACGCTTCTGGTTATTAATGCAAGTCCACATGTAAATGCGGAAAGATATAGCCAATTATCCGTGCTATTTTTAGTCTTGGAAAAGCACCACAATGTCAACAATACAAATAGTAAGTATAAATTTTCACTCCATAACTCAGTGGAAAATAATAGAGTAGATGGAAGAAGTAAAAATAATATCGCATTTATCAGAGCATTAGCTTTAGCTAGACCCTCTTTAACCTGCCAATCAATATAAAATAAACATACAGGCAACAGAATTATGGAGGTGGCAACACTTGCCAGAATTATATTGTCACTCCCTGCGCCAAAAATACTTAAGTAAAATGGGTACATTGGAGGAAAGCTTCTGTATGCCATCGCTTGTTCCAAGACAGGCAAATTCTCAGCGTTCCAATTTGAAAAATAGTCTGCTTGTAGTAAGTATATAAAGCTGTCAGTCCAAAAGCCGGGGTTATCATTAAATGAAATAAAAAAATGAATAATCAACGAAAATAATAATAAACCCCATAAACAGTAATACCAATTAAAGGACAAGTAACCTTTAGTTCGCTTTATCATAATTTTATATTAATTTATTTATGTATATAAACATGGGATTTAATTATAATAACATCTAAAAATTAGCCTTATGGTACTGTTTGTTTTTCATTTTAATAGTATTAGTGTGACATATTTCTAAAAATACACTTTTTCTAAGACTACACTCTTAAATATCTTGTTTAATGAGATCATCATAATTATTATTGATCACACATCCTATAACCCATAATCTACAGATAATGAATAAACGAATATTAGTTACAGGCGGAGCCGGCTTTCTAGGTTCTCACCTATGTAAAAAACTACTTGATGAAGGGAATGAGGTCATATGCCTTGACAATTTTTATACTGGCTCAAAGAAAAATATTATTTCCCTATTGGGGAATCCATATTTTGAAGTTGTTCGTCATGACATCACTTTCCCAATATATCTTGAGGTTGATCAAATTTACAATCTAGCTTGTCCCGCTAGTCCAGTTTATTACCAAAAGTTTCCTATACAAACTACAAAAACTAGCGTATCTGGTGCAATTAATATGCTTGGCTTGGCAAAACGTTTAAATATTCCAATTTTACAAGCCTCTACAAGTGAAATTTATGGAGATCCAATTGTGCACCCTCAGACGGAGGATTATTGGGGAAATGTAAATTGCACAGGTATTCGCTCTTGCTACGATGAGGGGAAACGTTGCGCTGAAACACTATTTTTCGATTATCATCGAGAATTAAAATTAGATATTAGAGTGGCAAGAATATTTAACACTTATGGCCCTAACATGGCTGTCAATGACGGAAGGGTAATTAGCAACTTTGTTATGCAGGCTTTAAATAATGAAGACATAACAATTTATGGTGACGGAAGTCAAACACGCTCACTTTGCTATGTGGATGATCTAATTAACGGTTTAATCAAATTAATGAATAAACCAAATCATCATGAGCCTACTAACTTGGGTAATCCTAATGAACTATCAATCAAGGAAATCGCGGATAAAATATTGGAATTGACCGGTAGTAAATCGAAACTCGTTTTAAAACCATTGCCTGAAGATGACCCAAAACAACGATGTCCGGATATAACAAGAGCTAAACAGGATTTAAATTGGGAACCGATTATAGACTTGGATACAGGCTTAACAAATACCATAAATTACTTTAAGAACATTCCTATATAGAAGAAATATATTTCTTATTAGGCAGGCATATTTTTTATGATTATTGCCGCATACAGCTTACTGCTAAATTTAATTAAACTTATAACAAGTTGATAACATCATTTATATGGCTCCAAAAAGATAATAAATATTTCGGCCATATTATTTTTATTCCTTAATAGGAATTACGATAACAATTCTTTCATTTACTTAAAATTTCTAATCAACAATATTTATAACTACATAGAATTAATAATATTTTGATAAACCATAGTTTTACAAACTCCGGCATTAGAAAGTATACTTTTTGTTTCATATCGATAATTGCTCTCATAACATATACAACCATAGCAATTAAATTTGTTTGGCACGATAGTCTCACAACTTTTGCCAGCGATAGCGCAAATTATATGCTAATGGCGCTTTACCTTTCTCCATGGGAAGAAGCAAGCTTGCCAATACAGTCGCTATGGCCATATCAAGAATACCCGCCACTTTTCCCATTTGTACTGGCACTTACCGGTGTTGTACACAACATGACTGCAGCACATGTATTTACATTATTTATACTAATCGCTGCATTGCCACTCATTTACTTGTTCGCAAAACAATGCTTTGCAACAAAATGGCAAGCTATGTTTATAACTTCAATATTTATCATTAGTCCATCAACATGGATGAATATACTAGGAATTTTAAGTGAAAATTTATATATATTCTTAAGTTTTTTAATTTTAATATTGTTTAATAAACAGAAATTTCAAACTATTAGAATGGCTGTAATTTTTGGAATTCTTTTATCAGCCCTTATGTTAACCCGCACCATTGGCGTTGCAATGTTTGCAGCATACTTTTTCTCTGGACTTTTACTCTACAAAAGAAAAGAGATAAATAAAATTATTTATTTGATGCCCATATTTATTACAATATTTATCAATGGCATAGCAAAATTACTTCACCAATCCAGCATACCTTCTCAATACATAAGACAATTAAAAGATCTCGAATTTGGAAATCAATTTATTGCCATAATTGACGCATGGTTTTCATCTTGGCAATTTTATTGGACTGATAATTTAATGCTTCCTTATGCAATCGTTCTTGTGACAGGCTTACTTGCATGTTTTGGTCTGCTATATCGTTTAACCACACTGAAATTTGATGCTATTTACGTTACAGTATATTTACTAATACTTTTATTGTGGCCTCACCCTGGACAAGCATTACGGTTCATATATCCAATCCAAGCAATTCTACTGATATATGCTTTTTACTTTTTAGATTATTTATGTAAAACATTTTCAAGCACATCATCTTATAAACCTATTACTATATTACTTTTGTTAATGTTCTCCGTTGTTTTACCACCATTATCCTTTGCGTATAATAGATATAATGTTGGTTCTGACAATGAGTATAATCATATAAAAGAATTTTATAGGTTCCCAGATATAAAAAATGCACAAATAAATGCTGGCATACAAACCGCTATGTTTAATGACATGGTAGACATCAAAAATGACACTAATGAAAATGACTTAATATTATATTTTAATTCTTCCTATATCGCTTTATTAGCTAATAGAAAAAGCAAAGATATTAAATTTAATTATATAGATGATAATTTATACACTGTTGATGATGTTAGTGACGCCGACTATATCTATCTAAGTAGATTACATCCTAGAAAAACCAGAGAAAATATTAATGGTTTGGCAACATTGAAATATTTTGCTGAAAAAACAGAAATAATATGGACGCACTATTCTGATGAAAATAATGAGCCCGTATCTATTTTTTTAAAAGTTGTAAAATAATACATACTATAAAGCTTTAAGATATGGTTTCTTCAAATAAATTTTTATATTCTTCTATCATTTTTTTTAATGTGAAATTTTTTTCTATTTTCTCTCTATTGTAGGCTCCCATTTCTTTTCGTAACTGAACTGATTCTGCTAATGTATCTATACATTCTGCAAATAATTCTGCCTTGTTAATAGGACATAAAAAACCGCCTTTTTTATCATCCACAAGTTCTGGTAATGATGAGCAATCTGTCACAACCACTGGCAAACCGCATGCCATTGCTTCTGCAACTGCGAGTCCAAATCCTTCTCTCACAGTCGGAGACACCAGAATATCTACTTCATTATACAAAGATGGCATAGCACTATGATCAACACTACCAACACATATTGCTTTCGGATGTTTTATCTGCCTTTTATTTGAACGCAGCCCTGATGTGTAAAGAAGTTCTATATTTGATTCAGTTCGATCAAGTATTTTGGGGATTAAATCTACACCTTTTTTTCTACTAAGATCTCCACTAAATAGGATTTTTATCTTGTTGTCACTTTTTCTTTTTGTCCTTTTAGGAATAAATATATTTTCATCAACACCATTATGAATAACTCTTATTTCTTTTGTATAATTTAATTCTGACTTTACTAAACTAGCCAAATACTGACTACCACATGTAATAACTTTTGATTTTTTTAATGCTTGTTCAATGAAAAACTTTAAATCAGTTCGATAATGAATTCTCTGTGCAATAGATGAATACGGTTCTATATATCGGTCAAGAACGAAACTGTGAAATGTTGAGACCAAAGGCTTACTGGGTAATTTCGAAAAAATAGCATAATCAATTGGAGCATGGATTAAATCTGCTGTCTTATCACCAAAATAGCGTATTGCAGGTGGGAAATATGACCAATTAGGATGGTAAGGTATTACCTTGTAATTACTAATATTTGATTCCAACGATTTATGCGCAATATATGCACCACTTCCATAAGCAACGGGGCTACTAATTTTCATAATCACAGAAAAGCACCTAGCTAAAACATCCTTTTAACTAATCATCTTTTTTAAAAAAAGTATTATAGGGCAAGGTTCTTAAAAGAAATCTTGTTTTAAATGGGTAATATAAAATCCAGAATATAATTTGCATTAAACGCCATACAATATTTTTTTCATTTTTTGCCTGCAAACTGATTTCTTCATGCAACCTTGTCGATAAATATTTATCAGTACTACAAGGTCCGTCTCCTCCCATGAAAGCTACGGGTATTTTTTCAAAACTGACACTGCTTCGTATATTTATAGCACGATAGAGGAAATCATAATCCTCGGTGATCGTATATTTAAGATCGTAATCTCCAATTTCATCAAATAATTTCCGATTAACGAAGATGCCCTGATGCGGAAATATATTCCTGAATCTAATCCACCATAAATGCTGAATAGGGTTAATTTGTTCGACGTTATCGGGAGATAACTCCTTTATAATCGGAAAACTATAGATATCAAGTTTTTTAGCAGAGATAATTTCATGTACTTTTTTCAGTACATTCTCATTTAATAAATAATCGTCTGCCTGGATCGCGATAATATATTCACCCGTTGATAAGTTTACCGCTTTATTAAAGGCATCCGGCACGCCCTGATCAACTTCGGATATCCACTTCAAATTATAGGTATTTTTATAAGAAGCAAGAATCTCCAGCGTATTGTCAGAAGAAGCACCATCAATCACAATATGCTCATAATCCTGATAAATTTGATTTTTGATGGATTCAATCGTTCTCTTTATGGATCCCCCTTTATTCAAAGATGCTGTAATAACAGTAAAATAAGGAGCCATTAATTTTCAATCATACTGTGTGTTATTTTTTGCATTATTTATAACGCAGGATTTATCCATGTTTGAATTCCATCTCCAAACTCAATCTTTCCAAATGGCGTATCATTTATTTTATTACGCTTATAATCTCGTAAACAACTCCAATTATTATTTAACATCAATTCACGAATATTTTCTTCTATTTTTACAGAATGTGTTCCAATATGTAATCGCTTAACTTTTTTATTTATTATATCGGCAGATGATTTTAACACATCAAACTCTTTACCCTGTATATCCATATGGATCATATCAACATAATCAATGTCTGATAAAATTGAATTTAACGTATAAGTTTTAACATTTAAAACATCAAGATTATATTGTCCTGTCTTGAATTTTTTCTGACGCCAGCACCTTATCTTCCTATAAAGCATATTTACTAAATTATCATTTACAATTGATTGCCCATAACATTTACTAGGATCTCCTATTTCAAATTGTACTATTTTTTCAGTATCATCAATTGCACCTTGATATATCTCATGATTTTCCACATTTATATTATTCATCTCTAGATTATCAATAACCCAGCCAAAGTGAGTAGGCTCTGCCTCGACTATTACAAGTTTAGTAAAAAGCGGCCTGAGTATTGAAGCTATATAATAAGCAATAACTGACCATCTTGCATATCCCGCACCTAATTCAACAAAAGTATAATTATCCGTAGCGCACTCGATACTTTCACAAATATCTAGCCATTCAAATACAGCGTCATTATTCGTTGAAATTTCTTTTTTGCAGTAAAAATCAAAACATTTTTTATCAGTGAAATTTATTTCTCTATTTAATTCCACATCATACTTCTTTAGTTGAACAGAGCCACAGCGAGTATGAATAATATCTGAATCAAGATGTCCTTCTTTAAAGTTAAATCTATTAAATATCTCTGGATACATTTGTGGCTCACCTAATTATTTTTAATCAATAATATCTATATGCTAAATGAACCGTCGGTATATTTGCATATGCTTATAGATTAACTCTGTCACTAAAATTATTTTATTACAAAATTATTTCTTGCAACTCTATTTTATTCAAACCCCAATCGTCATCATTATGAATAATCGGTGCTTTTGATTTATACATTTTCGATACCCAGTCATCAAGTTCTTTAATAGACATAACCGGAACTTTATTCTTTTCAAGACGTTTGTATAAACTTCTATCTTTTTCTGATTTTGGCGACCAACCACTATCATGTTCAATATGATAAATAGGAGCTTCAATCATTATTTCTTTAATACCTGCAAAAAAAGCAATATAACAAACCAAAGAATCTAGATGCAGGGAAAACAATTCCAACTCAGGAGCACCTTTTATATCAAACCAATCATCTCTCGACATTAAATGAAAATCACCACAAGCATTAGTATGCAGTTTCATCCATTGTCTATGTTTTTTTGTTAACTTATAAAAATACATAACAATGCGACTATCGCGATATTTTTCTAGCAACTCAATCCCGGGAATATATTTGCGTCTCTTTCCGACAAAAGGAATCGTAGGAAATGGTGGGATAAAGGGTAATGCATTTGAGTTCTCACAATCAATTATTCCCCTTTTTTCATTAATTCGAATCGTATGATCCTTACAAACATTAAGTAGATCGTTAAACTTGTTATATTTGAAGATATCTCTTGAGACATCATGCCTGTCCACACGATAGTAATTACCTTTTTCCAATTTTGTCGAAGACAAGTATTCCATTAATTCATTTGAAAAAATGATGTCGACATTTGTTGACAATATAAATTCGCCTTTAGCACGAACAATTCCAACGTTTTTTGCAATCATCTGAAATAGAGGAAGACCGTCAGAATATTTATATTGATTATGCAATTCTGAAGGCACATGGATTATTCTGACATTACAAAATGAATTTTTTTTATCCCAATTTAACACGTCTACTAAACGCGGTTCATTTTCAGGAGGATTCCATTCAACCAGAATCAATTCCGTTGATAATTTATATTTTTCACACTGAATAAAAAGGCCATCAATGAATATTTGCATCCGCTTAATTAAATCACCGCCATGATTATCATTACGAGATGTTGCTATTATAGATATTCTTGGATTCATAAATATTATATTGCTAATATATAAGATAATTTTTTATACTGCATCGAGACTTGTAAACTCCCATGTCTTCTAAGCGACATTAAAATGCAATCTGTATCGAACTCATGATAGTTTACAAGTTATTAAAGTATGCCAACCTAATTCCCTGCATAAAGCACCAAACATTTTTTCAGACATAACTTCAAACCAAGGTTCAAGCTGATACTCATAATTTATATATTTCCCTACTATAAATGGAAATATATGATCCTGATGCATGTCAATAATCTCAAAATCCGCTAATAATTCACGCAACTCATCCTGAGAATACGTATATGCAACAGGACATCCAGATTGTGCTTCTGGTTGGTCAAAGCCACTTTCTATCATAATATTCTTCCATGAGTTTTTCGCATACATCATTAACCGAAATTCAGATTCATTACCCATATACTGCTTAACACTCTCTATCACTTCTCCTGGGTTTGGCGTGTGATGTATAACGCCAAAAGAATATACTAAATCATAATTTTCTATTGGAACGATTGATAATAAATCTTCTGCATTTCCTTGATAAAATTTTCCATCTAAGTTAAAAACATCAAATCTTTTTTTAGTAAGCTCTAGACTTTTATCTGAGAGCTCAATAGCTGAATATTTTGCCCCTGCCCTTGCAAAATTTATTGCATCAGTACCCAACCCACATCCTATCTCAAGCACTTTCTTGCCTTTCCACTTTTCAAAATCGGCAAAGTGAGGAATGTGAGGCTCAACAAAATATTTTCTTTCTTCAACCTCATCGAAATATTTTTTTGTTCCTATCTCTGATAGTGAATGTCTTATATTACAAGGTCGCTTATTCCAGTAATCACGGACATTATTAATATTATCGTTACCATTCATATCTTATTTTCACCTATCAATTTTCAAAATAAAAAATATTTTAATACTAACTTACATTACTTTTTTGATGCTATTAACCAATCTGAACACATCCATTTCGGCAACCATGCTGCTATTTTCCCATTCAAACTTAACAAGGCATCACTTTCTCTCATAAGTATGTTTATAATATTTCCTGCTAAAAATGTACGGCTTTTAAACTCTATAATTTTATAACCACTACTTCTTAATAACTGTTTTATATTGCGAGATGTAAACTTATTACAGTGAATTGTTTCTTCATCTAATGAAGAACATGATGCATTACAATATTCTGGGGAACGTTCAATTTTATGACGCTTTAACAAACTCTTTGAACCATATCGTTCTACTACTGCTTGCTGACATAGATCAATGTAACTAACAAATTTCGGATAACGCTCATAAAAAATACTTTCAAATTCGAAATAACCATATCCATTAGGTACCGTTATTAACAAAAGTCCACCATCCACTAATACATCTTTCATTTCCTTTAATAATTCATCAGGTTTTTCCAAATGTTCCAAGACCTCCGAACAAATTACAATATGGAATTGTTCAGTATCAGTCAAAGTAGCTAACGATTGACAATAGAAGGATACATTAGAATAATTTTTCGTCATGCTAATTGCTTTATTAATGGATGCTTCGTTTACATCAACACCCTTAACATTGTACCCAATATCTGCAAGCGGAATAGTCACAGCAACACCAGTGCCACAACCAACATCTAGAATTTTAATGTCTTCAACACTAAAACCTAGACTACTTCTAATAGCTTCGATATGTTTTAAAAAAAATCGGAGGCGTTTAATAATGCCAAAGGCATCTTCTCTAAAACTATAACCGGAAAAATCAATCGTAGATGGAAATACATCAACACACTCTTGATTCAAGATTGGTGATGTATTCATTCGGTCCTTATAAGATCAAACCAGTTAAAATCATTATTGTGAAAATTAAAACTGAGAATCACATTAAAATTAGCGGGACTAAGTCTTTCTTGTAGTTTATGGAGATCATACCATTCCATCCAAGGTGCTCCTCCATCTGTTTTCGCTCCCCATTTATCTAATGGCATTTCACCTTCCTGCACCCAGCGTTCTCTTGGATAAGCTAATTCAATCCATCGACCTCCGACCGGCAAATGCTCTAATAATAACTGTGCTTCCTCACCTGCAATATCAAAAGGAAGATTAATCATAGAACCTTGACACCAAATTACATCAAAATTGCTTGGTAATTTTTTTAACGACTCAAATTCTTCTAAGTAAAGAAATTCAACATTTGTTAGCCCTAGTAAGCAACAAATTCTTTTCAGAAGTTCAAGGTTCGATTGTACGATATCTACAAATGTCACATTCGCTCCATTTTGGGCAAATGTAATTCCATCTATGCCAAAACCACTACCCACATCCATAATCTTCTTATTCTTAAAGACCTCCATATACAGACTGTGATACCAGCCTCTAACTTCAAAATATTTTCCTGTGGTAGCATCTATCTTTGTTTTATTCCACAATTCTATCAATTCTTTATCCGAAATATTTTTCAATTCAGATGTAGTAATTCGGCTATGTCCCGCAGGCACTTCACACCATTTATCTCGCAACTTTTCCAATGGTTTATTCCAGTTCAATTAATATTCTCCACATTCAATTTTAAGTAAATACTGAAATCATCATCCATATATATATATCAGAACTAGGTTAGTCTATACATGTCTAAAAACTGCGTGCTATTTCCATAAAAAAACGGAATGCTCTTAATGTATTTTTTTAAGAAACTGTCATGTTTTGTTAACTTGTTCGGAAACGTTATAAATTTTTTTTTATAATGAATCTTATTTGACTTAATATCAACGATCCTTAATTCATTTTTATCCGCAATTGAAAATGCATATATGTCACCATCAATTTGTATAGAATCATGTAGCCATTTTGATTCTATACTGAACATATTTTTGACATTTCTATTTTTATCTATAACCAGTAATTTCCCTTCCGTACTATCAGTAAAGTATATTAAATCTTTGTCACTGACTCTTGCTCCATGGCATCCAACATGTCCTGATATAAGCTCAACATATTTTCCAGTATCCAGATTAAAACACCCTACAGCTCCAGGTATTAATGCTGATACCACTATATTATTTTTCTTTTTATCCGGATACGCAGAATTAATATGAGCTATCTGCAAATCATTTTTTATATAATGATTTCGAAGATCCATTTCTTCAGTAATCTCATAATTCTCTCCATATATCTCTTTAGGCATTCTAATATTTTTCTTTACTTCACCCGAATCCAAATCAAGAATCATAATAGCATCAGAAGCCGAAGCCGAAATAACGGCAAGTTTTTCTGTTACCATAGAAACCGTATGTAAGCCGGCAAAATGCGGATGGCTATATGTCTTATAAAGATAACAATCTGTTTTATTTAAATTATTATATTTTGTTATAGATTTATGAAGTTTCCATAATTCAATTGATGCTACATAAACTACTATTATAGTTTTTTCATCTACTAATACAGCATGTTGTATTTTTCTATTTGAACATACAGAACCGAGCATTTTAAAAAAATAATTATTATTTAAATCTTTTAATGCCAAATAAAAACTAATACCACCTGTATACAAGATGGATTCTTTTATTGGCAACAACTGTTCAAATGGAATTAAATTTTGCAACCGATCAGGGGACGCATATCTTTGTTCCAATGATTTTCTAGCACACTCGGAAAAATCCGTTTTTCTACTTGAATGGGTTAAAGAAATAACACCAAATTTTATTTTTTCAGACACAGATTTAATCATGTGTTTTTGAGCTATTATTAAGCTTCCATTTTTGCTGCATAGAATAATATCCACCACCAAATTTTTTGGAACCTTGAATTATAAAATTTTTTATACTGAAATTACTGATTGATGCGGCAATCGAAGAAAAATTATTCGGTAAAACAAAAAGAACGACAGAATAGTTACCAGGAACTAACCATAATCCATTAATATATATACTCAATTGATATTTCTCATTAGCGTTAATAGATATTTTATCTATCATGTTTTCGCTGTTATTGCCTGATATGACCATTTTTTCCTTATGAAACTGTAAACATACAATAATATTATCTAACTTCTGAGAAGAATTAATTGAACAAGTTAAATTGACCCCAATATTAGGCTCAAAATATTCAACCTCCTCATTATTTTCATTAGTAAATTTAAATTCACTAATTGTAATAATCGGGTCTTTAATATTTACATCAAACTCTGGCGAAACTTCTGAAGCACTCATTGTTGATAATGCATCTTTTTGAAATTGTTTTATTACTTGTGTTGTTTCACCTATACTGCTGATAATGCCATCTTTCAAATAAATACATCGGCTAGCAAGTGTTTCTACAACAC
The DNA here is from genome assembly GCA_041689615.1 of Gammaproteobacteria bacterium. Lineage (GTDB taxonomy): Bacteria > Pseudomonadota > Gammaproteobacteria > Eutrophobiales > Eutrophobiaceae > UBA7359. Next base: position 72,817 of record JBDNFW010000039.1, read on the forward strand.
GTAAATTATGTGACACAACTAATACTGTACGACCATGGCTTGATGCTTCACTAATTTTTTTTATACATTTTTTTTGAAACCCAATATCTCCAACGGCAAGCACTTCATCTATTAATAATATTTCTGTTTCCAGTTGCGCCGCTACCGCAAAAGCTAAACGCATATACATCCCACTCGAATAATGCTTCACTGGTGTATCGATAAATTTTTCTATTTCAGAAAAACTAACTATTTCATCAAATTTTGAATTAATTTCTGTGCGTTTCATACCTAGAATCACACCGTTTAAGAAAATATTCTCACGACCTGTTAATTCAGGATGAAAGCCGGCTCCAACTTCCAAAAGAGAACCAACACGACCTAGAATTTTTGCACTACCTGAAGTTGGCTCAGTAATACTTGTAAGAATTTTTAATAAAGTACTTTTCCCTGCTCCATTCCTGCCGATAATCCCAATTACTTCACCTTTTTTTATATCAAACGATACATCTTTTAATGCCCAGATTGTTTCACCTAGCTCTACAGCTGAATGACCACCCAGGTATGATTTCAATCTTCGAAACGGAGAGGTGACTTTTTCTTCTATAGACTCGCGCAAAGTATTATATCTGGCCTGCTTTCGGCCTATCCTGTAGGACTTACTTAAGTCCTCTACGTGAATTGCAATTTCGTTCATGCTAGGTATTTTTAACTATCTTGCCATAAGGCCGAAAGTTTTCTGCCATTTTCGTCATCATCGATACTTCGACCAGCTGGATAATATTTAATATTAGCTTTATTACCCAGCTCTTCATCCAGTATTCTCCAGAAGTCAAATACGATTACTTCTTTGTTATTAAAAGACGCTGCCGTTATCTTTTTAAATTCTGGATCTGCAGTTGTAATAAGAAATACTTTTGCTTGTTCCAGACACTCTTCAAGGCTATCCAAAACAACGATACGATTCTTAAATTCACTATTTATAGCTTCTGAAGCTAATGGGTCGAATGCAACAACTCTTGTTCCAGATTTGACTAGTGATTCAGCAAGATATGTCCCTTGTGATTCTTCAATAACATGTGAAAAAGGTTTATAGGCCATCCCCAACACTGCAACTGTGTCTGATTGAGATATTATACTTTTAATCTGAGATACAATTTTTGGAACGATAGCTTTGTTTGCTTTATCCGTTGTTTCTGCTATTCCCGCATCTACACCAAGTTCTCTTGAAAAATACCCAAGAGCAACATTATCACGAGGAAAACATGGGCCGCCATAACCGAGAGCTCCGGTAAGGTACTTCTTCCCAATTCTAGAATCACTACCAATAGCATTAGTAACTATATCAACATCCCCTCCAGGAATTTTTTCACAGAGCTCGCGTAGCATATTTGCATACGTTATCTTTGTTGTTACAAATGTATTCAAGGCGACCTTTGTCAACTCAGCATTTTCTAGACTCATACGTCGACAAGGTGGTGCATTTGACATTATCTCTGAATACGACTTCTCCAGAATATCTCCAGATTTTTTATCAAATTCACCTACCAGAGTAAAATCTGGATTTAAAAAATCCCTGATTATGCTACCAAGTGCAATAAACTCTGGGCTGTAACATAGACCAAAATCAATTCCACACTTTTTACCCGACTCCTCTTCTAAAACAGAAAGAAGTCCATATCGTGTAGAACCAGGTAAAACTGTACTTGTAAGAACAACTAGATGATAGGTTTGCTTTTCTGCAAGCGCACGCCCTATTTCGCGAAAAGCCCATTTTGCATATTGCAACGAAAATGCACCTTTATCATCACTTGGTGTTGGAACAATCACAAATGAAACATTAGAATTTACTATTGCTTCTGTATGACTTAATGTCGCTTTTAATCTCGTTTTATTTGCCTTAATCGTTTTCTCAAGATCAGTCTCAGGCACAGGAGCTAAACCTTGATTAACCAAATCCACAGTGTGTTTACTAATATCCACACCAATAACATCGAACCCTTTACTTGCAATAGCAGCTGCCATACTGCATCCAAGCTTACCAAGACCTATAACTGAATATTCTATGCCCATAATTTTCCCATCTTTCTTTTTGTTGACTTAATAATTCGAATTAAACATCTTTTACGAGCAGTGACTTTTATTCACTTTATCTTCAATCCATTCATATGTTTTTTCCATTCCAATTTTAAGTGACTGTGTAGGCTTCCAATTTAATTTATCTTTTATTAAGTTATTATCAGAATTTCTACCCCTGACACCTAATGGGCCTTCAATGTGATTAATCGTCAATTTTTTACCTGCTATATCCATAGCCATTTCTGCCAATTGATTAATCGTAACCATTTCATCTGAACCAATATTTACCGGACCTGTCCAGTCAGAACGCGTTAATATATTTGTTCCTTCTATACATTCGTCTATATATAAAAATGATCGCGTTTGTTTTCCATCACCCCATATTTCAATTTCACCATTATTTTTTGCTTCCACAACTTTTCTACATATCGCTGCAGGCGCCTTCTCCCGACCGCCACACCATGTTCCTTGCGGGCCAAAAATATTATGATAACGAGCTATTCTTACTTCTATGCCGTGATTTCTCTGGTATGACAAATACAGTCGTTCACTAAATAATTTTTCCCACCCATATTCACTATCAGGCTCTGCCGGATAAGCACTCTCTTCGGAACATTTTGGATTATCTGGATCCAGCTGATTGTATTCTGGGTATATACAAGCAGATGAAGAGTAAAATATTCTTTTTATATTTCTTTTATGACAAGCATCGATTAGATTTAAATTAATGAGTGCTGAATTTTGCATAATATGTGCATCATTCTCCCCCGTAAATATAAAGCCGGCACCACCCATGTCCGCAGCAAATTGATAAACCTCATCGAATCGACAATCGATAATGGAACGACAAATAGACTGTTCTCGTAAATCACCAATAACAAAATCATCTGCATGTGTCTCATCAAACTCTGGATATTTAAGATCAACACCACGCACCCAATACCCTTCTTTCTTTAATCGTTTAACCATATGGCTTCCTATGAAACCACCCGCTCCACATACCAATACTTTTTTCATGTTATCCTCCAAATATTAAATAACATCTGCAATTTTTTTCTCTGTTCTACAGAAAAAGAGCAGGCCCGTTAATAAAATAAATAACGAAACAAATGCCGATACTATCAACATAAGTCCAGGCGCATTTTCTTCTGTCCCAAATAACGACCACCTAACCCCTTCAATCACTCCAACCATCGGATTAATTCCATAAACTGAACGCCATGGTTCGGGTAACATACTGCTGGGATACACTACTGGTGATGCAAATAACCATAGCTGAATTAAGAAAGGCACCACATGACGGACATCTCGAAAAAGCACATTCATTGTTGCAAACCATAATCCAACACCTAAAGATGTAACACATGCTAATAAAATAAAGAATGGGATCCATAATATATTCATGCTTGGCAACATCCCGAAGAAAGGCATCATTAATAAAAGAACGATAAACGCCAGTATAAAATCAACAAAACCAGATAAGACAGATGCAATTGGAATAATTATTCTTGGAAAATACACTTTCTTTATTAAATTTGAATTACTAACAAGACTTTCTGAGCATTGCGTTAAACCATTTGCAAAAAATATCCATGGAACCAAGGCTGCAAAACTAAAAATTGTGTAAGGAATATTATCAGATGGAATTTTAGCGATATAACCAAAGAAGATAGTGAATATGATCATTGCTAGTACTGGCTGAATTATCGCCCATGATGCACCTATTATGGTTTGTTTATAACGAACTTTTATATCACGCCAAATAAAAAAATATAATAACTCACGATATTTCCATATTTCAACGAGTTTGTTAAACGAGCAACCTTTACTCGATTTAATGACAGTTATGTGACAAGGCGCTTCATTCATGATCAGGTGTAATTTCTTCCCATAATATAAGCTGGGGTCTGCCTTTTAATTTAGGTATAAGTTCCTCATATTCTTCTTTCTTTAGAACTAATGTTCTAATTTTTCTACTAATATATTTTTCTGTTTTTTTAACTACATCATCTAGATTAGATTGATCAATATCTCCAACCAAAACTAAATCTATTAACCCAGTGTCTTTCCCTTGTGCATAGTCATCAATCAAAAAAGCTAAGTCTAAATTTCCTAATCTTTCAAGAATACTTTCAAGAATCTGATCCATGCCCAAAGCTTTTTTCACCATTGATTGAAGCTCAGGAAATAAAGGGTGCTCAGTATTAGCCCGATAATTAATCTGCCGACCTGATTTAGTACTTTTTAATAAACCGGCATCGCTTAATTGCTGTAGTTCTCCAGAAACTTGGCTAGGCGATATAGTAAATTCATTAGCTAATTCACGTAAATAAGCCTGCTGTTGCGGATTTAGAAATAAACGCATCAAGATACTGATGCGTGTTTTAGAAGAAATTAGTGAAGATAGTATCGACATTTCATGTACGCTATTATGTTCTATTAATTAGAACATAATAGCGTACATGGTTGATATTTCAAGGAGAAATATTTTGAATTACATCACAAAATGACTCTTTGTATTAGAAGATTTATGTAGTAAATAATTATTTAAACAATATTATATTTAATGGTCGCAACAAACTCTGGTTTTACAATTGAAACAACAAATAAGCAAACAGAAGAAATAAACAACCATTCCCAGCTATAATCTAACCATATTTTTTCCAGTTATGACTGCAAGAAATGGAGTCATTACGATGCCAAACGACCAGTCGGATGCCCTTTTTACCGTTTTTCCCATTCAAATATTTCATGAAGTTGTAATTTTCTATTCATAACATTCTTTCATTCTTTGGAATTATTCAGGAACACTTAAGCCCAATAGTAAAAAATACTTATTTTCAGTTGATGAATTAATGTTATTCACATATAGAGTCGATAATCTTTTTATATGTATTTGCAACCACCTCCCAATCAAATTTTTTAACAACACTTTTTCTACCATTAAGCGCAATTCGAGCAATTTTGTCTTTATCTGTCAGCAATAAATCTATTGCATTTGCTAATGCATCTTCATCTCCTAGATTGACTAAAATACCATTTATCCCATCTTCAATAAAATCATTAACACCATCTAATGCAGATACAATGACGGCACATTCACATCCCATAGCTTCAACAGCAACTAAACCTAAACCTTCTTTTCCTGTTGATGGCATAACGGATATAGATGCTGATGAGTATAATTCAGGTAATTCACTATGTAATACAGCCCCCTGAAACTCCACATGTTCACTAATCATTAAATCCTTACAGATATTTTCTAATTTAGTTCTTTCAGGTCCATCACCAGCAATTACTAATTTTAAACTCGGATATTTTTTAATGATTTTAAATATTGCATTCAGTAAAACCACGACACCTTTTTTCTCAATCAACCTACCAACAAATAAAATTTTATAGTGATCTCTTTTTATATTTTCTTTTGGTTTAAATTTAGTAACTAAATCGACACCCATTGGACAAACATGTATTTTTTCTACAATATTTGTAATCTGCAAACAAGTTTTCTCCATATGTTCACTAACAACAGTGACCCCATCAGAATTAGTCAATATCCATTTTTGTAATTTATTAAAAAAAGGAGACTGAAATGAAAATAAATCACTGCCATGAGATGTACATAATATTTTAGGGCTGTCTTTACATAGATATTTAGATACAAATACTGAAATTAAACCTTGAGGTATAAGCCAATGTGCATGAATAAGATCATAATTATTATTTTTTATCTGTAATATTAACGACCTTGTCTGTGAAAACAAAAAAAATGGCACTAAAAAATAAAGCCATTTATTCTTGTTAAGATTTGCAAGTATTCCTCCGTCGTATGCAAGCAACTCCCATTTACTAAAAAAATATTTATATCGATATACATTAAGCCCCTCCATAACTTCTTTTTCACTTGTCCCGGAAGCATGTGGTGCTAAAACATCAATATTGATTTTTTCTTTGGCCAAACGTTTACATAATTCCATTACAAAAGGCGGATCAGTATCGTCGACCCAACGCGGGAATGTAGAAGTTACAACAAGAATGGATTTGTTATACACGGAGTCACACATAAATACATAGGGTTGCTATGGTAAATTCAAAAAACTGTTCAATTGTCCTTTTTTTGATTTTGACTATAAATAAGAAATGTGATCTGTTCAGACAATAGTCCTATGAGAAAAATAATTACTGACGTCAACAATATCAATATGCCCATATTTGTAAAACGCCCCTGACTCATATATGTATATGAATAGTAGAATATACCAGTTAAAAACAAGCCCGCACTAACTGGGCCAAATATTTTAAGTGGCGAATACAGTGAAGTAACTCTAAAGATTATTAACAGGAATTTAAATCCATCTTTAATTAACCTGATATGACTATTACCCGCTCGTTTTTCACAACATATTGGAACATATTTAATACTGTAACCAGATCGGAATAGAGCCATCGTTATAGTAGTTGGATATGAAAATCCATTTGGCAACAAAAATAGAAACTGTTTAAATATATCTGCTTTTACGGCTCTAAAACCAGATGTTAAATCAATTATTTCGTGGCCAGACATGTAACTAGCTAATTTATTGTATGCCAAGTTTGCGATATATCTGGGAATACTTGCATGCGAATCCTTTTCGCGAGCACCAATCACCATATCATTCCCTTTCTCTATCTCTTCAAGTAATTTATTTATATCTTCAGGTGAGTGCTGTCCATCAGCATCCATAAAAACCAATATGTCACCTGTTGCGGAGCGTGCCCCGGTTTTTATTGCCGCCCCATTTCCTTTTGAATATGAGTGGTTAATAATTCTAACTTTATATTTTTCACAAACCTCTATTGTATTATCTTCTGAACCATCATTAACGATTATAATTTCTGCCTCTTTATATAAAGTCGTTAACTCGGGCAATAATTTCAGCAGGGATATAGATTCATTTTTTGCAGGTATTATTATGCTTATTTTATTCATGCTCATATCCCTTTATATAATATTGTTAGACATCCGATTACTTCCGTTTAACAACATTCCAACTAAACCCATACTTATCTGATAGATCACTCATGATTGCTTGAGCTGCAACATCACGACCATTACTGAGCAATACAGATATCAATCCTACTTTGTATTCTATGATATTTGGATTTCTATTTACTATATCATTAAAAATATTCAAAGCATCATGTTCCCCGTTAACTGTACTATTTAAAAATGTAGCATAGATATATAAAGCATCGTCTCGTGACCTACCTTGCAGTGAAATATTGCTAAACAAACTACTAAATAACTCATGAATGACAGTATTGTCCACATCACAAATAGACTCAAGCTTACAGTTCACAAGTTGCCTTAAGGCTATTATTTCTTCTGTTTTAATATATCCGTTAGCAATATTTATTTTAATTTTGTCAATAAGCTCCTTTTCAGCCTGTTTACCTGATATGGAATAGACATGCACCAATGAGATTGCGGGTTGCATACTATGTTTGCTTTTAGCTTCTGCTTTTTGAAATGCTGATATCGCTTTATTAAGATAATGTTGGCTTTGAGTTTGTTCATATGACTTCATAAAGATAAAAGCCGCTTCATAATTTGAATTAACCGAATCAGGGTGTTTCTGCATTGACATTTCTGCAAACTGGTTCATATTTCCCCAATCACTTGCTCTACCAACAGTAATACATGCAAAAAGACTGACAAACAAAATATACAGAATTTTTGAATTTATTATATTTAACTTACTTAGAACTAACCTTATACATATTACAAAAATAAAAATTAATCCTAATGAAGGAAGATAATTTCGATGCTCGTGCACCAAATTCAACGGGAATATACTTGATTCTAGTAGATGTCCTCCAAGAAAAAAGAATACACCGAAACCTAGCCATGCATTTTTTTTGCATGTAACAATTGAAACGACAACTATCAGGCCAAGTCCGATAATCGACCATAATGTTGATATAGGTTGTAACAAACTTACCGATAGCAAAAAATCATCGTGATGCAAACCAAATAAATGTGCCTGCGGTAATAAAATTTGTGCAATATAAAACCATATGGCTCGTGATTGTGTTAGCAGCCTTTCCTGTAATGAAAAATCTCTGTAGGTATAATCAAAATTAACCCCATCATTGATTATCACATAACAACCAATAATTAATGCGGCTATAAATATAAAACCGAAAAATACGCTTATGATTTTCTTTTGTACTTGATCTTTAAATTTCCAACGATAGATAAATGTTTCGACAATAAATAAATACAGAAATAGCAATACTCCATTCTCTTTACACCAGGTGGCTAACAAACCAAACACAAGGATAACGCCTATATATAACCCTGTTTTTTTTAAACTTTCACTCTTTCGCAATAAACTGTATGCAAGCATTCCCAATAATGTGAAAGTACCCGCCATACTTGTCATTCTCTGCACTACATAAAGCACTACCGTCAGATTTATAGGATGGGCCGCCCATAAAAGCGCCACCCAAAATGCCATGAAGGTAGTTTGTGAATGTTTGAAATTTATTTTATCTTGACTAAAACAGACTTCAAAGAGACGACATGAAACAAAGAATACTAATATGGCGTTAATGACATGGATAACTACATTAAATAATTTATAACAGAAAGGATCGAATCCACTTAACTTGTAATTTAGAAAAAAACTCAACATCGGTATAGGCCGACCTAATGGTCCAGCCTCGCCGGATTGCATTACCGACCAAATGCCTTTCAAACTAAATGCAGTTTCAGTAATAACCTTATTCTGAAGAAAATTGAAATAATCATCATAGATAAATCCACCCGATAATCCTGGCATATAGATTATGAATACAACAAATGTAATGATTAAACTATAACGCCAAATCATTGCTTCCTCGATGACGCAACCAACAATATTGAATTCTTTTTATTATGGAATAAAAAAAACCCTCCAAAGGAGGGGTTTTTACGATAACTAGAATAAAACTATTATTACTAACGACAATTAGCCGGTCTCAATTTAGTTGCAACGTCACCAGCACAAATCCATGTCATTGAACCGCCTTGATCTGTTGGCGTTAAGGTTACTGTACTACCCGTTACAGCATCTACTTTTGTATTATAGGTAATAGTAACTACGCCAGCGGCTCCAATTCCAACTGAGGTAACAGCATTACCTGAAATACTGGCAGCAGTTGCAACACCGGCTAGATCGTTATTAGTTGGGAATACACCCTCGGAAGCATAATACTCTGCTACACCCGTTTTAGCTGCTGATGCCAAACCAAAGCCTTCAGATACATGTGCACGTTTGGTGTAATCTTGATACGAAGGAATCGCAACTGCGGCAAGAATACCAATAATTGCAACAACGATCATCAATTCGATAAGGGTAAAACCCTGTTGTACTTTTTTCATATGTAACTCCTTATAACTATTAATTTTAATAACAATCTTTGCAAAGATAGTTTGCTTCAAATATTTTAGGACTATATTTAGTCCATTCAAACCTAAAGCTAGGTGAGTATGAGCACCATCCATGCCATTAGCACTAAGCTCACAAAAAAACGACTGAAATACAATCTAACTAATTGATTAATAAATATATTTTTAATTATTCAAATTTAAAAAATAGAATCTATTTGCTCGAAAAGATAATAAAACCTCTGCATTAAATTGTCATAATGTGACGTAAAACGGCAGTTTTACTGGGCCATCATAATATTTAATCTAAACCTAGTTTCTCCAGTCGATAACGTAATGCTCGAAAACTGATCCCAAGTAATTTTGCGGCTGCTGTCTTGTTCCACCGAGTTTTCTCAAGTGCCTCCACGATTTTTTGCTTCTCAATATCATCGAGCATTGAATCTAATGCAGATTTGCTGTTTTCTTCTTTTTTAGAAATTTCTGAAAGCTGAATATCTTCTTTTTTAATAAGATTGTCAGTACATAGCGTTACTGCGCGTTCAAGAATGTTCTCAAGTTCTCTTATGTTTCCAGGAAAATGGTATGACTTTATTAAAGCTTCTGCTTCTTTACTTATTTTTGGTTTCATATGTCCCGAATCTAAAACCATCTTTTCAAGTATATGATCTATTAAAATTGGAATATCTTCTGCTCTTTCTCTTAGCGAAGGTACTTTTAATTCAATAACGTTAATCCGATAAAGCAAATCCTGACGAAACACTCCCTGTTTAACTCGCTCAGATAAATCACAATTTGTGGCACTTAATATTCGAACATCTACACGATTTTCACTTTGAGAACCTACTGGCCGAATTACCTTCTCTTGAATAGCGCGTAATAATTTAACCTGCATGTGTTGCGGTAACTCGGCAACTTCATCGAGAAATAGAGTGCCCCCATCAGCCGCTTGAAATAGACCTTGTTTGTCAGAAACTGCACCCGTGAAACTACCTTTTTTATGACCAAAAAACTCGCTCTCCATTAAGTCATTTGGAATAGCTCCACAGTTAATTGGAACAAAGGGCTTATCTGCACGCGGACCAAAATCATGGATCATATGTGCTGCAAGTTCTTTACCGGTGCCAGACTCACCACTGATATAAATAGGTGCCTGACTACGTGCTACCTTTTCTATTGTTTTTCGTAAACCCTGAATAACTTGACTATTACCAACGATACTTGGCTTCGAAGAAACTTGTTGCGGTTTAATATTTAACGCACTTTGTACAACTGCTCTTAAAAAATTTAAATCGATAGGCTTAGTCAGGAAATCAAACGCACCGTACTTTAATGCTTGAATAGCACTTTCCATGCTGCCGTGTGCTGAAATTACCGCAATAGGTATTCGTGGAAAATTTGTCTGTAATTCATTGACAAACTCAACACCATCACCATCTGGCAATTTCATATCTGTTAAACACAAATCAAATTGATATTGATTTAATAGAGTCCGTGCCGCAGCTAGATCTTCGGCACAATGGCTATTTATCTGCATGCGTTGCAAAGTGATCTGCAACAATTCTCGAATGTCAGGTTCATCATCTATAATTAACGCAAGTTGTGACATACCTAAATCAACTCATCCTGTTTGTTCATATGCATAAAATTAAGCCTAAAAACAGCACCCTTTTCTGTGTTTGACTGCAAACTCAAAGTTGCCTGATTAGCCTCACAGAGCTCTCTCGCGAGATAAAGTCCAAGTCCGGAGCCTTTTGCCTCAGTTGTAAAAAAAGGCTCAAATAGTTGATCTTTAATATCATCTGCTATTCCCGAACCATAATCTATTACATCAAGATAAGGTCTTTGTGTTTCATCATTAACATCACATAGTAAGGAAATGATCGGCTTGCCTTGACTATAACGCATCGCGTTTTCACACAGATTCCAGATAACTTGATGTAATTGAGATTGATCCATTCTAACAAAAGTATTGTTTTTCTTTATGTTCAATTCTATATCGCCTTTGGATAGATTAAACCTTTGTTCAAACTCATCTACAAATTTTTTAAACCAATGACACAGTTCAACTTTTTCAGGCGAAGATTGTTCTCTACGACTGATACTTAACACATTTTCAATGATATTATTAACTCGTAGAGAATGATCATTAATTATTTCCGTTAAACGTTTATCTTCCAAGCTAATCGTGGCTGATTCGTGTAAAAGTTGACCGGCATGATTAATTGCGCCCAATGGATTTCTAACTTCATGCGCAATACTTGCAGTTAATCTACCTAGAGAAGCAAGCTTAAGATGCTGAGCTTGCTGTCTTAACCGTGCAATATCTTCCAGAAAAATTAATATTTGATAATTCGAAACCAGCGTTAACTTGATGAATGAAATCTGTAATTCAATTTCATCTTCTGCCCGCTTAATAAGCACATTTTGCGGGCCTTTATCATTTAGCCATTCATTAATATAATTTTTCAGATGATCATTTATAAAATTAAAAACCTTATGCGTATCTTCGCCTTGTTGCCCTAATAATCGTTTAGATGATTCATTCATAAGCAAAATATTCATCTTGCTATCTAATACAATAATGCCCGATTGCATACGTTGCACGATATGTTCATTTAATTTTGCTAGTTCATTTATTTCAATCGCTTGTTGCTCAGCTAATGCCTCCGTTTCGCGTACTCGTGCAGCTAAAAGATTTCCAATGATGGCCGTAACAAAAAATGTCGCCCCCAAAATACCCGCATGGGTATAATTTACAGTATCGAAATAACGGAAAAATTGGATATATAATTCATGGCCAAGCACAGAGAATGATGCGATTGCGGCAAAAAGAATTGCTATCTTCCCTTCACGTAATATGCTGCCACCTGCAACGGCAATAATGATTAGCATTCCAAAACCACTGCTAAGTCCATTGCTTGAATACATCAATAAACTCAACATGATGATATCTATCAAAGTATGGGCTGCTATTTGAAGATTAAATCGTGGATATCGCTTATAGACACACCAGGCAAAAATTAACGCTGACAATAAATAAATGTGACTTGTTATTGAAAAAAAATGATCATCCAAACTACCCAGCGGTTCAGGTAATTGGCCGATATATACCAAGATAACAAATAAACTGGAAAGTAAGATTCGATAATAATTAAAGTACTGTAATGCACGCCAATCCATAGACTTAGTCTGTTTTAGAATGAGTGTACTGGCTTTATCCATGATCTAAGAGTTCAAATGATTACGTTAAAAACACAAACTATTGGCATATTTATTGAGTATAAATTATACAAAGTAATGACTAAAATGAGTAAAAATACGGATTTAACTATAAAAAAACAGCTGTCTTTACTATATTTAAAGAAAAACAATATAAATCCGATACAAACCCTAACCTATCTCTATAAGGATATAACATGAACTTACACGAATATCAGGCAAAAAAGCTATTCGAAGACTACGGTATTCCTGTCCCACCAGGCAAACCAGCGTACACAATTAAAGAAGCACTACGCCACGCAGCTGATCTTGGCGGAGATGGATGGGTTGTCAAAGCTCAAGTTCATGCTGGAGGTAGAGGTAAAGCCGGCGGTGTAAAACTGGTAAAAAATATTGATGAACTAGAATCTACTGTTCGTTCATTACTCGGGTCCCAACTTATAACGAAACAATCAGCGCCGACAGGCCAACCCGTCAACTGTGTATTAATATCATCATTATCAAGTATTGCTTCAGAATTATATCTGGGTATTGTTGTTGACCGAGCCAGTCGCCGTATCGCTATTATGGCTTCGACTGAAGGCGGGATGGATATTGAAGAAGTCGCGGCCACTCAGCCTGAAAAAATCATTAGTGTCATTGTTGACCCTGTTCTTGGATTACAAGATCATCAAAGTCGAAGAATTGGTTTCACTCTTGGCTTTGACGATAAACAACGAAAACAGTTAATTTCCATTTTAAGAAGCTTATACAATTTATATATTGATAAAGATCTCAGTCTAGTTGAGATAAATCCGCTTACTATAAATGAAAATGGCGATCTGGAAGCGCTGGATGCCAAAGTTTCCATTGATGACAATGCCCTATTCCGACAATCCCATCTTGAGGAGTGGCGAGATCCAAGTCAGGAAGACGAAAAGGAAAGTATCGCGAAACGTTTTGATCTTAATTATGTCACCCTTGATGGAAACATTGCTTGTATGGTTAATGGTGCAGGTCTGGCAATGGCAACCATGGATATCATTAAATTGCATGGTGGTGACCCGGCAAACTTTTTGGATGTTGGTGGTGGAGCTACCGCAGAAAAAGTGGCCGAAGCATTCAAACTGATTGTTTCTGACAAAAATGTTAAAGCCATTTTAGTTAATATTTTCGGCGGCATTGTCCGTTGTGATTTGATTGCCGAAGGCATCATTAAAGCAGTAAAAGAAGTCGGTGTTGATGTTCCCGTTGTCGTCAGACTGGAAGGAACGAAAGTAAACGAAGGCAAAGCTGCATTAGCTGAAAGCGGACTCACTATTATAACAGCGGATGACTTAACAGATGCTGCTGAAAAAGCAGTGGCTGCTGCAGGAGGCAAACAGTAATGGCTATTTTAATTAACAAGGATACAAAAGTTATTGTTCAGGGTTTTACCGGCCGGCAAGGTACATTCCATGCTGAACAAGCCATTGAATATGGAACACTAATCGTTGGTGGCGTCACACCCGGCAGAGGTGGAGAAAAACATCTGGATCGCCCAGTATTCGACACTGTCAGAGATGCTGTTGAAAAAGCCGGTGCAAATGCAAGCATGATTATGGTTCCCGCTGCTTATGCTGCTGAAGCGATCACGGAAGCAGCAGATGCGGGCATTAGTATCATTGTCTGTATTACAGAAGGTATACCTGTATTAGATATGGTTAAAGTCAGAGCTTATTTGGAACAATTTCCTGACATACGTTTAATCGGACCAAACTGCCCGGGGCTTATAACACCGGAACAATGCAAAATAGGAATCATGCCCGGAAGCATTCATAAGGCAGGCGGCATTGGAATTGTTTCTCGCTCAGGTACTCTCACTTATGAAGCAGTTCATCAAACTACACAAAATGGACTCGGACAAAGCACTTGCGTTGGTATTGGAGGCGATCCTATACATGGAATGAACTTTATTGATTGTCTTGGTTTGTTTGAAGAAGATCCCGACACCAAAGGCATTATCATGGTAGGTGAAATTGGCGGCACAGCGGAAGAAGAAGCAGCTCAATTTATTAAGGAAAATGTGACTAAACCTGTCGTAGGTTATATTGCTGGAGTTACCGCACCACCAGGAAAGCGCATGGGTCATGCCGGCGCTATTATTTCAGGTGGTAAAGGAACCGCAGATGATAAATTCGCGGCACTTGAAGCGGCTGATGTAAAAACCGTTCGCTCACCAGGAGATTTAGGCAGCGCTATTGCTGAACGACTATCGTAAATATCGATATCTAAATATTAATAATTACCTGATATTGTTTCATTATCAGGTTCAATATTAGTATCTACTTGGTAAACTCCTGGCTTATGGGTATAGTCACCTCGTTTTCCTGTCGTTCATTAAAACTATGTCAGACACTTCATTACATATTCTGCTTGCTCAGTTAAATCTCACAGTTGGAGATATTGAAGGCAATACACAAAAGATCATTAAGTCTATTAATGACGCTGAATTAGATCATCATACTGATGTCATAATCTTTCCAGAACTTAGCATCAGTTCTTACCCACCTGAAGATTTATTACTGCGTCCCGCTTTTAATGAATATGTTATAGCTGCATTAGATAAAATCGTTGCCGCAAGTAAAAACATCCACGTCATTATTGGTTATCCCATAAAACAAAATAACAAACTTTATAATACCTGCTGCCTTATTCACGATGGGAAAATTGTAAAAACGTATTACAAGCAACATTTACCAAATTACGGTGTGTTTGATGAAAAAAGATATTTCACTCCGGGCAACGAATCATGTTTATTTGAAATCAATGGAATTACTGCAGCATTAAGTATTTGTGAAGACATATGGGTTCCTGAACCCATACAGGACGCGGCCAAAGCTGGAGCAAAGATTATGTTTAACATTAATGCTTCTCCTTATCATAAAAATAAACTTGTAGAACGCGAAAAAATGATAGCTGAACGCGCGCAAGATTCAAATATGTACATTGTCTATACCAACCTTGTCGGCGGACAAGATGAACTTGTCTTTGATGGTAATTCTATGGTCGTTAATAATCAGGGGGAAATTATTTTTCATGCCCCACAATTTGAAGAAGGTCTATTTAATGTTCATCTGAACATTGACCAACCAAAAGATAATACAAAAGGAATTGCATCTAACTCTGTTTCTACTGAAGAAGAAAATATTTATAACGCGCTTGTTCTAGGAGTAAAAGATTACATAAGAAAGAATAATTTTAACGGCGCTATCATCGGGTTATCTGGCGGCATAGACTCTGCTTTGACATTAAGTATCGCTGTCGATGCTTTAGGTGCTGAAAATGTTGAAGTGTTAATAATGCCTTCGCGTTTTACTGCGGACATGAGCAATGAAGATGCTTGCCTACAAGCAAAAATACTAGGCGTAAATTATGAAATAATATCTATTGAACAACCTTTTGAGTCATTTCTAAAAGCGCTTGAACCTCGGTTTAAAGATTTAACTCCTGACACTACTGAGGAAAACATACAGGCGCGCTGCCGAGGCATTCTATTAATGGCCGCATCAAACAAAAGCGGCAAACTGGTTTTAACCACCGGCAACAAAAGCGAAATGGCAGTCGGCTATGCGACACTCTATGGTGATATGGCCGGTGGCTATGCACCTCTTAAAGATATATGGAAAACACTAGCTTACAAACTTGCCAAATGGCGCAACACTCAACAGCAAGTCATTCCCGAAAGAGTCATAAGCAGACCACCAAGCGCAGAATTGCGTCACGAACAATTAGATCAGGACTCTTTACCTGATTATGAAATTCTGGACACTATTCTTGAACAATACATAGAACTCGATAAGCACCCGGAACAAATTATTGAAAATGGTTACGATGCTGACACAGTATATAAGGTAATAAAATTAGTAGATAAAAACGAGTACAAACGACGACAGGCCGCACCGGGAGTTCGAATCACTGAAAGAGCTTTTGGTAGAGATCGGCGCTATCCGATCACGTCAGGTTATATAGAGAAATAAAAGAGAATCTATTTAACCTTTACGTTTTTTGCGTCATAAGCCCCAGGATGATTCGGGTAATTCAATTCCAATACTCGTAAAGCATCATCAGAAAGATCATTCATTTCCAATACACGATAAGCTTTGGCTAAAACAACTAATGCATCTGGCACAGATGGCGTACGTGGGTAATTTTCTACTACGTATCTTGCTCTGTTGACGGCCGCAACAAATGCACCTCGACGCATATAATAATTCGCTACATGCACTTCATTCTTTGCCAGAATGTTTCGTAAATAACGCATGCGTTGTTCTGAATCAGGCACATACTCGCTATCAGGGAAACGCTTCACTAACTCTGAAAAAGATTCAAAAGCATTAAGAGCAGCACCCGGATCTCGTTGAGATTCATCCGTAGGCAAATAACGCTGTGTAAATCCCATACCTTTATTAAAGTTAGATAAGCCTTTCAAATAGTACGCATAATCGACATGAAGGTTTTGAGGGTATAGCTTGATGAATCGATCACATGCCGCAATAGCCGCTTCAGGCTCTTCATCTTTATAATATGCATAAGATAAATCAAGTAACGCCTGCTGTGCGTGAACGCCAAATGGATATCTCGTTTCCAGTTTCTGATAGAGTTCAACTGCCTCAGAATAATCGCCAGATTCCAACGCACCTTTCGCTTCTGCATAAAAATGATCCGCATCCCAGTTTTTTGTCTTATCTTCTTTTTCACCACCAAAATAAGAACAACCTGAAATGACAAAAATCAATAATAAAATGTTTAAATGTCGCATAGTATATAGATTAGCCTAATCCTATCTTGAGGGCAAAGCACTTCGAAACACATGAGTAAATTTCAATTACAAGTTACCGTACCAAATGAGCTGGCAGGAAAACGTCTTGATCAGGCGCTTTCCAAGCTATGCCCTGAACATTCACGGTCAAGAATTCAATCATGGATTAAGTCTGATAAGGTCAGTGTCAATAATTTAAATTACAAACAAAAAGATGAAGTTGATGTTGGTGATGTAATAAAAATCGATGCCGAAATTAACAGTGATGATAAACATCTGGCTGAAACAATCGATCTCGATATTATTCACGAAGATGACGCCATAATAATTATCAACAAACCAGCGGGGCTTGTGGTTCATCCGGGTGCAGGAAATCCAAATCATACTTTGGTCAATGCACTACTGAGCTTTGATAAAAATCTAGACATAATACCTCGTGCTGGCATCGTCCACCGACTGGATAAAGAAACGACGGGTATCATGGTCGTCGCGAGAACTCTCGAATCTCACACCTTTCTCGTGAATAGACTACAAGAGAGAAATATTAAACGTGAATATCAGGCTGTGATTTGTGGGCAACTTGTTGCTGGTGGTTCAATTGAAAATAAAATGGGACGGCACCCTGTTCACCGAACCAAGATGGCAGTCACAAATTCGGGGAAAACTGCAACAACACATTACAGGGTAATGAAAAAATTCCAGCATTACACTCACCTACATGTTCAATTGGAAACGGGTAGAACACATCAAATACGAGTGCATATGTCTCACATCAAACATCCCATCGTCGGCGACCCTGTTTACGGAAACAATAATTCCATCAAAAAAGGAGTTGATCCTGCGTTACGTGACATTATTAAAAATTTTAAACGTCAGGCTCTACACGCCTTTTCTCTGGAACTTCCCCATCCTGTTACAGGGGAAAAAATGAAATTTACTGCTGAATTACCCGAGGATATTAATTTATTAATCGAGGCATTAAATAAGTATGACTCAGCGGAGCAATAAATTATGGCTTGATGCCGACTGGCCGGCACCGAAAAATATTCATGCTGGGACAACTACCAGGATTAATGGATATAGCAAAACACCCTACAACAGTCTGAACCTCGCGCAGCACGTTGGTGATGACTCAAACAATGTAAAAAGAAATCGCAAAATTTTAAGTGACCATCTTAAATTACAATCAGAACCCTTCTGGCTAAACCAGACACACAGCTCAAGTATTATCTCTATTGATAATACGCTTGAAGATCGGGAAGCTGACGGTAGTTTCACATCCAGAAAAAATAAAGTTTGCACAATTATGACTGCTGATTGTGTTCCTGTTTTATTTTGTAATAAAAACGGAACAAAAGTCGCCGCTATTCATGCTGGCTGGAAGGGTATCTGCGCTGGAATTATTGAAAATGCTGTTAAAACATTCTCTGACCCCGAATCAATACTTGTCTGGATTGGCCCCTGTATCAGCAACAAGCATTATGAGATAGGCAAAGATGTTTATGAAGGCGGTTTAAATCATTCAAATACAGTCGCAAGCGCATTCGAACAAATCAATGTTAACCATTGGTATGCTGATTTAGTCAAAATTGTCAGAATTCTTCTAGAAAATACGGGAGTTGGCGCAATTTATGAATGCAATTTATGCACATATGAAATGGAAGACATGTTCTTTTCATATCGGCGTGATGGCAATACCGGACGTACTGCGTCAATGATCTGGATGGAATAGTCAGAATATTAGTCTAAGCTTTAGTGTAAAAGCGGTTTAATAATAATCAGGGAGAATCGGAATGGGGCAAAATAATAATAAATCACTAAGCTTTAGTGAAAGCGTCAATTTTATGGTCGATCGTGCATTGACCGTTCTCGACATTGATCAAGGTATCGCTGCAGCAATTAAAGCTTGTAACTCCACTATCAAAGTCAGTTTCCCGGTTGAGATCAATGGCAAGATTGAAGTTTTCACCGGTTGGCGTTCAGTTCATAGTGATCATCGATTACCTTCTAAAGGCGGTATTCGTTATGCACCGATAGTAAATGAAGATGAAGTTGAAGCTCTCGCTTCATTGATGACGTATAAATGCGCCATAGTTGACGTTCCTTTCGGTGGCTCAAAAGGTGGTTTGTTAATCGACCCTGCGAAATATACGCGTGATGATATGCAAAGAATAACGCGTCGCTTTGCACGAGAACTTATCCGAAAGGGTTTTCTAAGTCCTGCCACCAATGTGCCAGCACCGGATATGGGCACGGGTGAACGAGAGATGGCTTGGATAACGGATACTTATAAGCAACTTCATCCGGAAGATATTAATTACCTTGGTTGTGTGACAGGCAAACCTGTTGCTCATGGTGGTATACGAGGAAGAACTGAAGCTACTGGCAGAGGCGTTGTTTATGCAATACGTGAATTCTTTCGCCATGCTGATGATGTTGAGGCTGCCGGACTTAAACCTGGACTTGGAGGAAAACGCATTGTCGTTCAGGGCTTGGGTAATGTAGGTTATTACGCAGCAAAACTCTTAGATGAAGAAGACGAATGTAAAATTATCGCAATCATCGAACGTGATGGCGTTTTAACGAATGACAATGGACTATGTGTTGAAGATGTACGTATGCATATCAATGAGCATAAAACCATCAAAGGTTTTCCTGATGGAAAGTTTTCTGAAGAGGGTGCGTCGGGCTTGGAAATTGAGTGTGACATTCTAATACCTGCTGCGATGGAAGCTCAGATTACAAAGGCAAATGCTGAAAACATAAAAACTAAAGTGATTTTTGAAGCAGCAAATGGCCCAATAACATTTGAAGCCGACGATATTTTACGAAATCGTGGAGTTATTATTTTACCGGATGCTTATGTTAATGCCGGTGGTGTAACTGTTTCCTATTTTGAATGGGTGCGCAATCTGGCTCATATACGTTTTGGTCGTATGGAAAGACGTCATGATGAAATGCGTGGCGCGAAGATGGTTCAAGCACTTGAAACCATGACTGGAAAAGCATCGGAAGAGTGGATGCAAAAAGAATTGATCTATGGAGCTGACGAACTTGATCTGGTTCGCTCCGGCCTCGACGATACAATGCGCAACAGCTATCAACAATTGAAAGAAGCTTTCAATTCCAGTGACAAAATAACTGACTTTAGAACAGCGGCTTATGTTGTCGCCATTAAAAAAATTGTGCGTTCTTATATTGATATTGGTGTTTATTAATTTCAATATTTAAATCATTCCATAATTTGTCATATTGAAATTACCCTTGATCCATATCAATGTAGCTACGTCTTTTTTAAATATCCTGAAACCTTGAAGTATGAATTTTCGCCCCAAAATTAGGGAGAACATATTTAAATTGAAACAGGATAAACGTTATGCGACCCGATAAATTAACCACAAAATTGCAAATGGCACTGGCCGATGCACAGAGTCTGGCGATTGGTCGTGAACATCAATACATAGAACCGGTTCATCTGGCACAGTCCTTACTAAATCAAGATGGTAGTACGCTTCCACACATACTGACTAGTTCAGGTATAAACCTGAATAAATTAGGTTCAGATATAGTAAAACTACTTGATTCGTTACCTACAGTCAGTGGCGCGGGTGGCGACGTTCATATTAGTCGCGATTTGGATCGTGTCTTAAATATTATGGATAAAGCGGCGCAGGATCGAAAAGACGATTTTATCGCCAGCGAACTTTTTGCTCTCGCTGTATTAGAAGACAAAGGAAAATTAGGTTCGATTTTTATACAAAATGGCGCTAATAAAAATAAACTTAATGCCGCGATAGATACTTTACGTGGTGGAGAAAAAGTCAGTGATTCAAATGCTGAAGAAAATCGACAAGCATTGGAAAAATATACTACTGATGTAACAGCCCGTGCCGAAAGTGGAAAATTAGATCCGGTAATCGGTCGCGATGAAGAAATCCGACGAACCATTCAGGTGTTACAACGACGCACAAAAAATAACCCCGTTTTAATTGGTGAACCCGGTGTCGGTAAAACCGCTATTGTAGAAGGATTGGCTCAACGAATTATTAATGGTGAAGTTCCTGAATCGTTAAAAAACAAAAGATTATTATCACTTGATATGGCTTCTTTAATTGCCGGCGCTAAGTTTCGTGGTGAATTCGAAGAACGTTTAAAAGCAGTGCTGAATGATCTTTCAAAACAGGAAGGACAAATCATTTTGTTTATAGATGAAGTTCACACCGTAGTTGGTGCAGGCAAAGCCGAAGGAGCAATGGACGCAGGCAATATGCTTAAACCAGCTTTGGCAAGAGGTGAACTTCATTGTATTGGAGCGACGACTCTAAATGAATACCGTGACAATATTGAAAAGGATGCGGCTCTGGAACGCCGCTTTCAAAAGGTACTCGTCAATGAACCCACCGTTGAAGACACCATTGCAATACTTCGCGGCCTGAAAGAACGCTATGAAGTACACCATAATGTACAAATTACTGATCCAGCAATCGTTGCCGCAGCTACTTTATCTAATCGATACATCACTGACCGACAATTACCTGATAAGGCTATCGATCTCATTGATGAATCAGCAAGCCGCATCAGTATAGAAATGGATTCTAAGCCGGAATCAATGGATCGACTTGAACGCCGCTTGATTCAGATGAAAATCGAGCGTGAAGCATTAAAGAAAGAAAAAGACGATGCATCAAAAAAGCGATTGAATATTCTTGAATCTGATATTGAAGAAATACAGCGTGAATTCAATGATCTGGATGAGATATGGATATCGGAAAAAGCAGCCTTACAAGGTTCGCACCACATTAAAGAAAAACTTGAGCAAGCCAGAATCAATTTTGATGCGGCTAAACGCTCCGGTGATTTGAACAAAATGTCAGAATTACAATACGGTGTTATTCCGGAACTTGAAAAGCAGCTGGATATGGCAGGACAGGCTGAAATGCAGGAGATGAAATTACTGCGTAATAAAGTAACGGAGAAAGAGATAGCCGAAGTCGTTGCAAACTGGACTGGTATTCCAGTCAGTAAAATGCTGCAAGGCGAACGTGAAAAGTTATTATCTATGGAAGGCATTTTACACAATCGTGTTGTTGGACAGGAACAGGCCATTACCGCTGTTTCAAACGCAATAAGAAGATCACGTGCCGGGCTTTCTGACCCTGATAAACCTAATGGAAGTTTTCTTTTTCTGGGGCCTACTGGCGTCGGTAAGACCGAATTATGTAAAAGCCTGACTGAATTTTTGTTCGATAGTGAAGATGCCATGGTTCGGATTGATATGTCCGAATTTATGGAAAAACATTCCGTGGCAAGACTTATTGGCGCTCCGCCAGGATATGTCGGTTACGAACAGGGTGGTTATTTGACCGAAGCCGTCAGACGCCGTCCTTATAGCTTGATATTGCTAGACGAAATTGAAAAGGCTCATGCAGATGTGTTTAACATTTTATTGCAGGTGCTGGATGATGGACGTTTGACTGATGGACACGGTCGTACTGTGGATTTTCGTAATACTGTTATCGTCATGACATCCAATCTCGGTTCTAACCTGATACAGGAAATGTCTGCTGATTCAGAATATGGCAATATGAAAGAAATTGTCATGCATGAAGTTAGTAATCACTTTCGCCCTGAATTTTTAAATCGCATCGATGAAGTGGTTGTTTTTCATGCTTTACAACAAAACCAAATTCAGGCAATCGCAGAAATTCAGGTTGATCGATTACGTAATAGACTGCTGGATCAGGATATAATTCTGGAATTAAGTAGTGAAGCCATTAAGAATCTTGGAGATGCTGGATTTGACCCCGTATATGGGGCAAGACCGTTAAAACGCGCCATTCAGGATAAGCTTGAAACACCTATAGCTGAAAAGATTCTTGCCGGAAAATATGGGCCAGATTCACTTATAAAAGTTGATGTAGTCGATGGAAAATTGCAATTTTCTGAACTAGAAATAAATGTAGCATGATATTTCATTCGCCATTTTGAACAAGACCCCTATAATTTAGACCTATTTATTAATTAAAACAGTTGGTTATTTGCTTCATATACTCTAATATCTAACTTAAAACACTTGATAAAATAGGTCAAGAAACATCGAAAATGTCAGCTCCAGCAAAAAAAATTAATCTTAGTGGTCTAGCGCGTAAACTCGTGCTTGATGGCTTGCTTGATGAAGAAAAAGCACAAAGTACACTTGAAGAATCTCTCAAAAAGAAAAGAGCTTTCGTTAGTCTTCTAGTAGAAAATAAACTTGTTGCCAGTAGCGCCATCGCATTAGCTGCCGCTCAAGAATTTGGCGCACCATTGGTAGATATTAATCTTCTTGAGATTGATCCGGATGTAATAAAATTAGTCAAAGAAGAACTTATTAAAAAGCACAATGCGCTACCCATATTCAAACGAGGTAAGCGTCTCGCTGTAGCTGTTTCTGATCCAACCAATATTCAAGCTCTTGACGAAATTAAATTCGCAACAAGCTTGTCCACTGATGCTGTTGTAGTAGAAGAAGATAAACTTGCCAAAATTATAGAAAAAGCACTTGAAGCTGCCGATGGTGGCCTTGGAGATATGGATGACGGCGATTTTGATGATCTCGATGATCTTGAAGTTGCCGATGATGGTCCACAAGACCAGGATGATTCTGAAGTAGACGATGCACCAGTTGTACGCTTTGTTAATAAATGCTTGTTAGATGCTATAAAAAAAGGTGCGTCAGATTTACATTTCGAGCCTTACGAAAAAACATACCGCGTACGTTTTCGAATAGACGGTGTTTTGCAAGAAGTTGCTAAACCGCCGATGAGTCTGAACATGAAAATTGCTGCGCGTATTAAGGTCATGTCTCGACTGGACGTTTCTGAACGACGTGTCCCTCAAGATGGTCGTATTAAATTAAAGCTCTCAAAATCAAAATCAATCGATTTTCGTGTCAGTACTTGCCCAACGCTATTTGGCGAAAAGACCGTTATGCGTATTCTCGATTCAGATGCTGCTGCGTTACAGATCGACCAACTTGGTTATGAAGACGCACAAAAAGAAATGTTTCTTACCAACCTCCATAAACCCTATGGCATGTTTCTCGTTACTGGGCCAACAGGCAGTGGTAAAACCGTGTCACTATATACTGGTATCAACATTCTGAATCAGGTTGATATCAATATTTCTACAGCTGAAGATCCTGTTGAAATTAATCTCCCTGGCGTCAATCAGGTTCAGGTTGATGAGCGAACGGGGATGACGTTTGAAAAGGCACTAAAAGCTTTTTTACGACAAGATCCGGATATTATCCTGGTTGGCGAAGTACGTGATCTTGGCACTGCATCAATTGCTGTAAAAGCAGCACAAACCGGTCATATGGTAATGTCTACTTTACATACAAATGATGGACCGCAGACCCTGACACGATTACAAGATATGGGTATTCAAGCATTTGCTGTTGCAACCAGTATTAACCTCATAACAGCACAACGTTTACTTCGACGCTTGAGTCCGAACAATCGAGTTCCTGTTGAAATGCCTGATGACGCGTTAAGAGATGAAGGGTTTCCGGATGAGATGATCGCAGCAGGGATTAACCTTATGGGCCCAGGTGAAGACACTGAAGAAAACCCAGGTTACAAAGGCCGTGCGGGCATCTATCAAGTTATGCCTATATCTGATGAGATGAAGCGCTTGATTATCGAAGGTGCTAACGCAGTACAACTGGCAGATCAATCTGACAGTGAAGGAATCTGGAATATACGTCGTTCAGGTTTACAAAAAGCAGCTGATGGCATTACCAGTTTAACTGAAGTTAACCGAGTAACAGTAGAGTAGAAGACTATGGCTGAAGCAAAAAAAGCAGATATGTATGTCTGGGAAGGCATAGACAAAAGAGGAAAACGCGTCAAAGGTGAAACAAGTGGGCAAAGTGAAGCTCTTGTTAAAGCTGTTCTCAGACGACAGGGCATTAACCCTCTTAAGTGCAAGAAAAAACCAAAACCGTTATTAGGTGGTGGTGGCAAAGCCAAAATAACGCCGAAAGACATTACGGTCTTTAGTCGACAATTGGCGACAATGATGTCTTCTGGTGTTCCCTTAGTACAGGCTTTTGAAATAGTCGGTCGTGGTCATGAAAATCCTGGCATGCAGGATATGATTCTTGGTATTAAGGCTGATGTTGAAGCCGGTAATAACCTGACTGAAGCGTTAAAAAAACGACCTTTACAATTTAATGATCTTTATTGCAATCTGGTTGAAGCAGGTGAGCATGCTGGTATTCTTGAGGCCATTCTTCATAAGCTAGCGACCTACATGGAAAAAACTGAGGCATTAAAATCCAAGATTAAAGCTGCCCTTTTTTATCCTGCAGCGGTGATCGTTGCAGCGGTGATCGTTGTCTCTATTTTGATGATTTTTGTTATCCCTCAGTTTTCAACATTATTTTCTGATTTTGGTGCTGATTTACCGGCGTTAACTCAATTCCTGGTTGATACTTCAGATATGTTTGTTTCCTATTGGTACATTATTTTTGCTGTTATGGGCGGCACTGTTGGCGGCTTAATGGAATTAAAGAAACGATCAACTGCTGTTCAACATTTTTTAGATCGAACCGTTTTAAAACTACCTATTCTTGGTGTAATAATGGAAAAATCAGCTATTGCTCGTTTTGCACGTACATTAGAAACCATGTTTGCAGCAGGTACACCTATGGTAGAAGCAATGACTTCAGTAGCAGGAGCCTGTGGTAATATTGTGTATTATGATGCAACTATGAAAATGAGGGATGAGATTGCTACTGGTACGCAACTTCAGGCTTGTATGAGAGATACTGGTTTATTTCCAAACATGGTTGTACAAATGGTGGCAATCGGTGAGGAATCTGGCGCTATCGATACTATGTTAGGTAAAGTTGCTGATTGGTATGAACAGGAAGTAGATGATGCTGTCGAAGCGTTAACTAGTTTACTCGAACCAGCTATTATGGGTTTTTTGGGTGTCGTGATTGGTGGCATTGTCATCGGCATGTATCTTCCAATATTTAAAATGGGTTCAGTTGTTTAACAAGATATTTGCTAATAACTATTTATAATTATTCTGAATTTATTATTAATATTATCAAACAATTAACATTGCTAATGTTAGTGTAGCTCTAACGATTTGGGAACAATCGTGTCAAATCTTATTGAATTATTTCAACTCTACCCTGCCTTTTATCTAGGTACTATTTTTATATTAGGATTACTTGTCGGCAGTTTTTTAAATGTCGTTATTTTTCGTTTACCCGTAATGATGGAAAGTGACTGGAAAGAACAATGTTGTGAATTACTTAACCTTGAGGCTCCAGAAAAAAATAAAGATACAACTAATTTCAATCTCATCACACCACGCTCACGTTGCCCTGCTTGTAATCATCAAATAAAAGCCATTGAAAATATACCTGTTATTAGTTATCTATTTCTAAAAGGGAAATGCAGTAACTGTGAAAATAAAATCTCTATTCGCTACCCTCTGATTGAGCTAGTAAGTGCAATAACTGTCACTATCGTTGCATTTTATTTTGGTGTTTCATTACAAGCATTATTTGGCATATTTTTAACATGGGCTCTTATAGCCTTGACTATGATCGATTTTGATCATCAATTACTTCCTGATGACATTACACTTCCTTTCCTCTGGCTTGGAATTATTATTAATTTATTTAATGCCTTTACTGATATTGAGTCCAGTATTCTGGGCGCTATATTTGGTTACGGTATACTCTGGGCCGTCTACATCACATTTAAATTAATTACTGGAAAAGAAGGAATGGGCCATGGCGATTTTAAATTGTTGGCTGTACTCGGTGCCTGGTTTGGCTGGCAATCACTTCCGCTAATAATCATATTATCATCTGTGGTTGGTGCTACCGTTGGTATATCATTGATGATTTTTAAATCTCATAACAGATCTTCAGCAATACCTTTTGGCCCCTATCTGGCAATCGCTGGCTGGATTTCAATGTTATGGGGATCCTATATTATGTCCGCCTATTTAAATATCGTAATTTAAATGTCGGCAGTTTTACGAATAGTATTAACTGGTGGCATAGGTTCAGGAAAATCGACTGTTGCATCTAAATTCCAAAAACTCGGCGTTCCAATTATCGATTCGGATGTAATATCAAGAGAGATTGTTAAACCTGATAAACCTTTATTAAAAACTATTATTAACGAATTTGGTTCTAAGCTTCTAACAAATAAAGGTATTCTTGATCGAGATAAATTACGTAATATCATTTTTAATGATGATGCAGCAAAGAAAAAACTTGAAGAAATTTTACATCCTGCCATTTATCAGGAAATAGAAAAACATATCTCTAAAGTAAATTATCCCTATTGCTTAATAGTTATACCTCTACTTATAGAGACACAAGCGATGGATCGTTTTGACA
Source organism: Gammaproteobacteria bacterium (assembly GCA_041689615.1). GTDB lineage: Bacteria > Pseudomonadota > Gammaproteobacteria > Eutrophobiales > Eutrophobiaceae > UBA7359. The sequence goes on from JBDNFW010000039.1 coordinate 100,702, forward strand.
GTATTTTAGTAGTTGAAACGTCCGAAGATATACAAGTTGAAAGAGCTAGCCTCAGAGATAAAATATCAACTGAACATATAGAAAAAATCATAAAAAGTCAGGCCAGTCATGAACAACGATTAAAATATGCAGATGACGTTATTAATAATAACCTTACAATTGAAGAACTTAATGAAACTGTGCTCAAACTCCATGAGAAGTATTTACAACAAAGTAGCTATAATAATTAAAAAAATTAATAATTAATTCGTTATGAAGACACTGTGTATATAAATAGTTATGCAAAATAAAATAATATTCGAACAACCTCTGAACGAAAGAATGAGAAATCTATTACGTTTAGAACATTTATTCGATCTTATTGCATTTCGTTTGCAGGAAACTATTAGCAAATGGGATTACAGAAATATTCTTGAATCTCTTCTAGAGATCAATGATCTTTTAAGTCGTTCTGATTTTAAAACAGAATTAATTAAAGAGTTAGAGCGCCATTCTACAATGTTAACAGCACTTGAAAATAATCCTGCTGTCGAACAAACAAAATTAAAAATAGTTAAGAGTGAGGTATGTGAATTATCTGTAGAACTACGAAATAGTTCTTATCAACCTGGAAACGCATTAAAAGAAGATGAATTAGTTACCAGCTTTAAACAACGCACCAGCATCCCTGGCGGCACGTGCAATTTTGATTTACCCAGACTTCACTACTGGCTTAATCAAGCTACTATTAAGCAACAACAGGATTTAGACAACTGGTCGAAAGATATTGAACCTATCAAAAAGTCGACTTATTTAGCATTAGATATGATCAGAAATAGTTCTAATCCAACTAGAAAAAATGCAGAATCTGGCTTTTACCAACAAGCTATTGAATCAAGCCTTCCTTGCCAATTAATAAGAGTAGCATTACCTTCTGCTAGTCGATATTACCCTGAGATTAGTGGTGGCAAACATCGATTCACGATACGCTTTATGGAAGAAACTTTGACAAAAAATAGACCTACACAAACTACAAATGATGTCGATTTTGAACTTCATTGCTGTATTTTATGAGTATAAAAGCTAACTGCCCAATATGTGAAAAAGTAGCTGATCTTAACGCTTCCAATTCGTATCGCCCTTTTTGTTCTAAACGTTGTAGATTAATCGATCTTGGTCAATGGATTAACGAAACGTATTCAATATCCGAACCATCAACGTCTGAAAGCAACATTGATCTTGATTCGTTTCAAAAACATTAAGCACTAATTTGATAGAATATCGCTTACTGGTATAGTCGAATTCCAGATTGCACCGATCATGGCAACACCAAAAGCATTATATGATCTAGCAACTTTTAAGTCAGACGGTTGCATTCCGCCAAGCGCATATACGGGAAATTTTACTTTCTTACTTATGTTATAAAAATTATCCCAGCCCATTGCTTCTTTTTCAGGATGACTACTGGTTTTAGAGACTGGAGAAAGAAATGCATAATTAACATTTAATTTTTCTGCTTGAGCCAGCTCTTCTTCATTATGACACGACGCACCTAAAATATAGTTTTCACTGATTGGTCTACTTTTATATTTTTTTAACTGATTAGACTTCAAGTGAAGGCCATCAATTTTATATGCATTAACATCTGCAGGCGTTCCATTAAGAATTAATTTTCCATTATGACTGTTTGCTAATTCACGAATTTGTTTAATCAACATTGAAAACTCCGGATTATTTCTAGATTCTAATCGTAATTGAAACAGTTTTAAACCAGCGGAAAAATAATCATTAACTACAGAAATTAATCTGGAATTATCTTCATATGATGGCTGGCTTATCACGTAGAATTGATCTAATGATAATGTTTGAATAATATGTTTATTTGCTTCAGGAAATTTGTAGCTATTTAGCTCAGTTACTTTTGGCCATGCTATCTCCTGATTTTCCTTACTCTCTGCTTCTCCATTCCATTTATGTACTTTCCATACATCGAGTAAAACTTTTTTATTGGGATAATTATATGAAACTGTTGTGAGTTGTTTTGCTTCTACAACAGTTATTCCTAATTCTTCGTATAGTTCTCGTTGTAAAGCAGAAACGACATCCTCATTTTGCTCTACCTTACCGCCAGGAAATTCCCATAAACCTGCCAAGTGTTGTTTAGCAGTTCTCTTTGTTATTAGTACTTTATTCTTATCTGAATTATAGATGACGCCAACAGCGACATGTATTCTGGTATCCACTCAACTACGATATTCTGCGTTAATAGTAATGTATTCATGAGACAAATCCGTCGTCCACAATTTTTCATTATGAACTCCCCGGTCAAGGCTAACTGACAATTTTATTTCATCTTGACTCATAACCTTCTTTCCCTTTTCTTCAGTATACGTTTTAGAACGTTGACCATTCTCAACAACACAGACATCATCAAGGTACACATTCACTTTATTAATATCTAAATCATGAATGCCTGAATTTCCAATCGCAGCAATTATTCTTCCCCAATTCGCGTCTGAAGCTGTGAATGCAGTTTTTATTAACGGTGATTCGGCAATTTTATATCCGACACTAAGACATTCTTTTTCATCTTTACCACCATTGATTTCTACAGATATAAATTTCGTCGCCCCTTCGCCATCTCTTACTATAGCTTGTGCTAGCTCACAACAAACCTTTATAACTTCATTTTCAAAGTTAATATAGTCATCATTATCACTGCTATCTATTAAACGATTCCCCGCCTTTCCCGTACAAAAAATAATACAGGCATCATTTGTTGATGTATCTCCATCTATTGTAATTCTATTGAAACTTTTTCCTACTGCATTAGATAATATTTTATCGAGAAGACTCTTACTTATATTTGCATCGGTTGCAATGAATGCAAGCATTGTTGCCATATCAGGTTTTATCATTCCAGCACCTTTTACAATACCAGTGATACTGACCGTCGCCCCATTTAGATTTATTTGACTTGACACTGCTTTAGGAATCGTATCTGTCGTCATTATCGCCTTTGCCGCTTCAAGCCAATAATCTTCAGATAAATTTTTAACCAGTTCTGGTAATGCTTTCTTTATTTTTTCTACAGGTAAATCTTGTCCAATAACACCTGTAGAAAAAGGCAGCACCTGTTCTTTCTGGCAATTAGTTAAACTTGCTAAAGACTGACACGTATCAATCGCATTTATGATTCCCTGCTCACCAGTACCCGCATTCGCATTACCTGCATTTATTAAACAATAACGAGGATCGGATTTAGTCATATTTTTCTTTGCAATTTTAACAGGTGCAGCACAAAATAAATTCTTTGTGAAAACAGCTGAAGCGATAGTGTCTTCAGCAAGCTCTATCAATATTAAATCATTCCTTTTTTTTGCATAGATATTTGCAGATGTTGCGGAAAGACGAATGCCTTTTATTGGAATTAACGCTTCGGGAAATTTTAAACCAACTGACATTAATTTGGCCTGCTTAATTAATAGATTTTTTTCTTACTAAATATAGTTCTACGTCACTCTTCCATGACATTGCTTATATTTCTTGCCTGATCCACAAGGACACGGTTCGTTACGCCCCACTTTAGGTTTATTTTTAACGAATGGCTTATTAACAGCAGTGTTTTGTTCTGGTGCTGCAGGATGCAAGCTATCTGGTGCTGAAGCATGATTAAAATTCATATTTTGTTTATGGTCTTTATTTTCAGCTATTTCAACATCCTCTTCAGTTCTTATATTGACTCTGGAAAGAAAAATAACGACATCGTGTTTCATGTTATCAAGCATTTGTACAAATAATTGAAAAGCTTCACGCTTGTATTCCTGTTTCGGATTTTTTCCTGCAAAACTTCTTAATTGAATGCCTTGTCTAAGATAATCCATGTTAACCAAATGTTCTTTCCAATGTCGATCAAGCACATCAAGCATAATCTGCTTTTCAATACGTCTCATCAAATCAGAAGTAATCATTTCTTCTTTATCTTTTACAAGCTTATCCACTGTAGAATGAAGTTTTTCACGTAGAGTTTCTTCATGTAAGGATTTGTCTTGATCAAGCCACGACTGTATATCGACAGAGAGATCAAACTCATGTTGAAATGCGCCCTCTAAACCAGCGATATCCCACATTTCATCCATACTCCCTCGAGTAATATAGGTATCGATTATGCCTTCAACAACATCAAAACGCATATCATTAACTTCTTCAGCAACGTTTTCTCCATCAAGCAAATCATTTCTTTGCTCGTAGACAACTTTTCTCTGATCATTAGCGACATCATCGTAATCAAGTAAGTGTTTGCGAATATCAAAGTTATGCGCTTCAACTTTACGTTGCGCATTTTCAATCGCACGAGTAACTAATTTTGATTCAATAGCTTCGCCCTCATCCATGCCCAGTTTTTGCATGATCGAAGAAATACGATCTGATGCAAAAATCCGCATCAAGTTATCTTCCAATGAAAGGTAGAAACGACTTGATCCAGGATCACCTTGACGGCCTGAACGCCCGCGAAGTTGATTATCTATTCGTCTCGACTCATGTCGCTCGGTACCAACAATATGCAAACCACCACTATCTAATACTTGTTGATGGCGTTTATCCCACTCTTCTTTAAGCTTATCAATTTTATTTTTCTCTGGATCTTTTAGAGATTTAATTTCCGCTTCAAAATTACCGCCCAATACTATATCCGTACCTCGGCCTGCCATATTTGTAGCAATAGTAATTGCACCTGTCTGACCTGCTTGTGCAATAATTTCAGCTTCTTTTTCATGAAACTTAGCATTCAAGACTTGATGCTTAATATTTTCTTTATTAAGTAAATTGGATAAATATTCTGATACTTCAATAGATGCCGTGCCAACCAAGACAGGCTGACCTTTAGACTGACAATGTTTTATATCCTCAATCATTGCCACGTATTTTTCTTTCGCCGTTAGAAAAATCAGATCACTCTGATCATCACGAACCATAATCATGTTAGTCGGAATAATAACAACTTCGAGACCGTATATTGACTGAAACTCAAATGCTTCTGTATCCGCAGTACCTGTCATACCGGATAACTTTGAGTATAAACGAAAGAAATTTTGATAGGTTATAGAGGCAAGCGTCTGGTTTTCATTTTGAATTGTTACGCCTTCTTTTGCTTCTATAGCTTGATGGAGGCCTTCCGACCAACGACGACCTTGCATTGTTCGACCGGTAAATTCATCAACAATAACAATTTCATCATCCTTAACAATATAATCTACGTCTTTTTTAAATAAATGATGTGCTCTTAATGCGGCATTCAAATGATGTAAAATACTAATGTTAACCGGATCATATAAAGCCTGTCCTTCTTTTAGAACATTGTGCTCTATTAATAGTTGCTCAATATGATCATGCCCGTCTTCGGTGAAGTAAGTTTGTTTTGATTTTTCATCGAGAGTAAAGTCGCCTGGACCATCTTCTACTTTTTGCACGACTAACTTGGGAATTAATGCATTTATCGTAATATATAATTCTGATTTATCATCCACCATTCCTGAAATAACTAATGGCGTTCTTGCTTCATCAATAAGAATCGAATCTACTTCATCGACAATCGCAAAATTTAAATCTCTTTGAACACGACTTTCTTTGCTAAAAGCCATATTGTCACGCAAGTAATCAAAACCAAACTCATTGTTTGTACCATACGTGATGTCAGACTGATAAGCTGCTTTCCTTTCTTCCGTTGACAACCCGCTTACAATGACACCAGTCGTTAAACCCAAAAAACTGTATATCTGACCCATCCATTCTGAATCACGTTTGGCCAAATAATCATTAACCGTAATGACATGAACACCTAGACCTGACAAAGCATTTAAATAAGCGGCTAAAGTTGCGACTAATGTTTTACCTTCACCTGTTCGCATTTCGGCAATATTGCCGTGATGAAGTACCATCGCACCAATCAGCTGTACATCAAAATGACGCATGCTCAATACACGGAGCCCTGCTTCTCGAACTAGAGCAAATGCTTCTGGCAAAATATCATCCAGACTTTCACCCTGTTTCAGTCTTTCTTTTAACTGGTTTGTTCTATCTGGAAAATCTTGATCACTAAGTGACTTTAATTCATCTTCGAGAGGATTTATTTGACTTACTATTTTGTTTAATTTTTTGATTACCCGATCATTACGAGTACCAAATATTTTTTTTGCTAATCCTATAATCATACTAATTTATCTTTATTTTTTTATTACGTAACTTTTCACGTACAGTTACGTAAAATGAATTTAGAGAGGCAAGATAATCGGAGGAGAATTTATTTCAAGGAAATTTTTTTGGATCTACTGCTTTTCCATTGTTCACGACTTCGAAATGAACATGAGGCCCTGTTGATCTACCTGACGAGCCCATAAGTGCAATAATTTTACCTTGATCAACCTTTTGCCCTACAACAACAAGATTTTTCTTATTATGAGCATAACGCGTTTGGTAACCATTTCCATGATTAATTTCCACCATATTACCGTAACCATAACGAACACCTGACCAGGTAACAATACCGGAAGCAACCGCTTGTATGGGAGATCCCACTTTACCCGCATAATCAATACCATCATGAAACTCCATTTTTCCTGATATAGGATCGGCGCGAGAACCAAATAATGAAGAAATCCAGCCATCCGTCGTCGGACTACCCGTTGGAAGAGTCTGATTTTGCAATGTTCTATCAATCAACATCGATTCCATTGCTGTCAGTTTTTCTGAACGATCCTGTATTTTGGCATTTAATTCTTCCAATGCAGTAATAAAATCACTAACTTCCATAGTACCTTGAGTATTCACAGGCTGTGGACCACCTAAGCCCGGAGTAGCATTAATATCAAACTCTATTTCATTAAGATCAGCCATATTAGCCAAACGAGAGCCTAGCGCATCCAAGCGCATGACATGAGACTGCAATTTACTTAATCTTGCTGCTAATGCATCAAGATTTTTTGTAGCATTTTCTTGCGCTTGATTTAGCATTTGTTGCTGAACATCAATTTCTTGACTCCAAATCGGGGCCGTTTGAGTGTATAAATCTTTAAACGAACTGCGCGTCAAATTCATCGCGTAATGACTACCTGCATGAAAAATCAACAACCCAACGGCAATACCTAATACCAAAAATACACTCAAGGCTGCAGGACCAAAGGTAAGTGTCTGACTCTTTTTTCTAGATTTTGATATTAAAAATAATTGCATATTTATTCTGCGCCAACTAAAACCTGTATATAATTCATATTATGGATAACACCGATAGAAAAAAACTAAGCTTGCCTATCAGCGAACTATTACAAGATAAGCGCTATCCTATTGCTAATCTTTGTAAAAAAGCTAATTCAATTCAGGAAATAGATCACAAATTAAAAAAATGCCTAGATCCCTCTCTGCATGATCATTTTGAACTAGCTAATATAAAAACAGATTCTGTAATTTTACTCGTTAGTTCTTCTAACTGGGCAACCCGCCTACGTTATAATATTCCTGCTATCCTTAATGCTTTAAACAATCAATTAAACTTTACTTCTGTAAAAACAATCAGGATTAAAGTTAAAAAAATAATTCCTGACAATGCTACTAAACCTAAAAAACCAATGTCCTTATCTAAAAATTCAGCTCAAGTCCTTATTAATGTTGCAAATAATTTTACCGATCCTCAATTACGTGAGTGCATTTTAAAATTATCAAAAAATTACCACAAGTAAACTAGTCTGTAGGAATTACCTGCATAAAAGAAATGGGGGCTGTATGCCCATCTTCAAAACTGACCAACTCCCATGCTTCTTCATTTGCTAGTAATGCTCGTAAAAGTGCATTATTTAATGCGTGTCCCGACTTAAATCCACTAAATGCTCCAATCAGGCTATGACCCAATAAATATAAATCACCAATCGCATCAAGAATTTTATGTTTCACACATTCATCTTCATAGCGAAGACCATCTTCATTAAGAACTCTGTAATCATCAACGACAACAGCATTATCCAGACTTCCACCTAATATCAAATTCTTTTCGCGCAATAATTCAACATCGCGCATAAAGCCAAAAGTACGGGCTCGACTCACTTCTTTAACAAACGAAGTCGTGGAAAAATCTATTTCTGCATGGCAATTATTTTCATTAAAAACGGGATGGTCAAATTCAATTGTAAAACCTACTTTAAAACCATCAAAAGGTTCAAACATAGCCCACTTTCCGTCTTCTTCCACGCGAACTTTTTCTTTTATTCTCAAAAATTTCTTTGGTGCAGACTGCTCTTCAATGCCGGCAGATTGTATTAAAAAGACAAATGGGCCGGCACTGCCATCCATAATAGGGACTTCATCAGCACTCAAATCTATATAGGCATTATCTATTCCAAAACCTGCTAAAGCGGAAAGTAAATGTTCAACGGTGGAGATACGTACATTATCTTTAACTAATGTACTTGAAAGGCTGGTATCACCGACATATTCAGGGTTAGCCGGTATTTCTACTGCAGGATCCAAATCGACACGACGAAATGTAATTCCTGAATTAGCAGGCGCTGGCCTTAAGGTCAAAAAGACCTTTTTACCCGTATGCAGGCCTACCCCAGTAGCCCGAATTACGTTTTTTAATGTACGCTGCCTTATCATTATGACTAACCAAACCTATTTTCAGTATGGAACTTTTATTCTTATCTCTTTGTATTATAGGCAATTTTAGTGCCATTACAGCAACTAGTCCAGAATTCCCCAATTCCGAAGCTAACTATACCATGTAAAAACCAAATCTAGTCTGCTTGCCTTCTTAAAAATGCTGGAATATCAAGATAATCAGCATCCCCTTTTACTATGCCTTTTTCTTTCTCAGGCGTCTTATTTCGCATCACTGTTGGCCGTTCAAGATCCCTATAATTGACGCTTATATCCTCATTTTGAACCAATTTGACGCGAGATGCATCTTCTTTAATGTTTCCAAGGCCAGTCGCGACAATTGTAACCCGAATATCACCCGACATTTCAGGATCAATTACGGTTCCAACCACTACTGTCGCATTTTCAGAAGCAAACTCTTTAATTGTTGTCCCAACTTCGTCAAATTCACCAATAGACAGATCCATGCCTGCGGTAATATTCACCAAAATTCCTCTGGCACCAGAAAGATTAACATCTTCCAATAGAGGACTAGATATCGCTGCTTCAGCAGCAATTTTTGCTCGCTCTTCACCCTGAGCTTTTCCTGAACCCATCATAGCCATACCCATCTCGGACATAACCGTTCGGACATCAGCGAAATCCACATTGATTAAACCAGGACAAGTTATTAATTCGGCTATACCTTGAACCGCTCCTAGTAATACATCATTCGCTGCACTGAATGCGTTTAGCAAACTGACATCGCGACCAAGAACACTCAGGAGCTTTTCATTTGGAATGGTAATTAATGAATCAACAAACTGACTTAATTCAATAATACCTTCAGCAGCAACTGCACCACGCTTTTTTCCTTCGAAAGCAAAAGGGCGAGTCACAACAGCAACCGTCAAGATACCCATTTCTTTTGCGACTTGAGCAACAATAGGTGCCGCACCAGTACCAGTGCCACCTCCCATACCCGCAGTAATGAAGACCATGTCTGATCCATCAAGCACATCCATTAAACGGTCACGATCTTCCAAGGCAGCTTGACGACCAACTTCCGGATCAGCACCAGCACCCAGGCCTTTGGTCATATTACTTCCTAATTGCAGAACCGTTTTCGCACCTGAATTTTTAAGTGCCTGCGAATCTGTGTTTGCACAAATAAATTCAACGCCTTCAATGTTTCCACTCAGCATATGCTGTACAGCATTGCCACCGCCACCACCAACGCCTATTACTTTAATAACAGCCGCCTGATTAGCTGCATCGACTAATTCAAACATGTTGTAACCTCCTAAAAATAATTACATTTATAATTTTAAAAATTACCCTGAAACCAACTTTTCATTCTTTCTAAAACACCTTTCACACCATCATTAATGTGAATCTGTGTCATACCTTCCTGACTCTGCTTTTTTCCAAAAATTAACAAGCCCACTCCCGTTGCATAAATCGGACTTTTAACCACATCTGATAAACCTGAAACGTATTGCGGAATACCCAATCGAACCGGCATATGAAATATTTCTTCTGCCAGTTCAATCACGCCATCCATTTTTGAACTACCACCTGTTAATACAATTCCGGCAGCAATTAAATTTTCAAAACCACTTCGTCTTAGTTCAGCCTGCACCAAACTAAATAATTCTTCATATCTGGGCTGAACAACTTCAGCCAAAGTTTGACGAGCGAGACGACGGGAAGGTCGATCACCCACTCCAGGGACTTCAATACTTTCGTCATGTTTCGCGAGTTGTGTCAGTGCACAAGCATATTGAACCTTGATATCTTCGGCATGTTGCGTTGGTGTACGTAGAGCAACCGCAATATCGTTAGTCACTTGATCACCTGCGATAGGAATAACAGCAGTATGATAAATAGCGCCATCAGTGAAGACAGCAATATCGGTTGTGCCGCCACCGATATCAATCATACAAACGCCAAGATCTTTTTCATCTTCGGTCAAAACAGCATAACTCGAAGCTAACTGCTCAAGAATGATATCGTCTACTTCCAAACCACAACGACGTACACACTTAACAATATTTTGCGCAGCACTGACCGCGCCGGTAACAATGTGTACTTTCGATTCGAGTCTAACGCCGGACATACCAATCGGTTCTTTAACGCCTTCCTGATTATCGATAATAAATTCCTGCGGCAATATATGTAGAATTTTTTGATCGGCCGGAATAGCAACAGCTTTTGCCGCATCGATCACTCGATCAACATCACTATAAGAAACTTCACTATCGCGTATTGCAACAATGCCATGTGAATTCAAACTCCGGATATGACTGCCGGCAATGCCGGTAAAAACAGAATGAATTTCGCAACCTGCCATGAGTTCTGCTTCTTCAATCGCTCTTTGAATCGAATGCACTGTTGATTCGATATTAACCACCACCCCTTTTTTAAGGCCGCGTGACTGGTTTGAGCCAATACCTATTATTTCAATCTCATCATCTACTGAAATCTCACCAACAATGGCAACCACTTTAGAGGTACCAATGTCCAAACCAACAATAAGATTTTTATCTGTTTTCTTAACCATTTTTTATCCGCCTGATCTCATGATGCAGAATTGTTTTGTTATTTTTTCCATCGGATGGAAAAACCATTTGTATAACGCATATCTACTGATTCAGTCTGTTCAATACGACCTGAAATTGTTGTTGGTATTAAAGTCAAAAATCGATTCAACCGTTCTTCAAAATCACGTCGCCCTAAAATAACCTTGATGCCATTTTCAAGTTGAAACGACCATGCTCGTCTTTCATTCAAGGTCATTGAAGCCACCTTAAAACCAATTAACTTAAATCGCTCTTGCATCGCATTAAACTGATTTAATAAAACAACTTCCGAATCAACTGGACCTGATAGCAAAGGTAACTCAGTCGGTATCGTTTCAGGATCTGGTGCGAAATATTCTCCAGCAACATTTAACAAACCTGACTCTTTCCAACGAACAACAGGCACCTGTTCAATAACAATAACTCGTAATGCATCCGGCCATACACGTTTTACAGTTACTTCTCTCACCCAGGGTTCATTCAATAGAGCAAGTCGGACGGCATCTACATCAAGATTAAAAAAGCCACCACGAACTTTATCAGTAACAAGCAATTGCAAATCAACCGGAGACAAACGAGTAAAGTCACCTTCAATTCGAACTTGTTTTATTGGTAATGTATCTGGATGAGATAGATATATTCCACTCCAAACTAATAAACTAATAAAAGTTAAAACAAATACCATTCCAAAAAATCGGGAGCCACGATCATGACTTCTATCAACACTATTAAATTGCAGTTTGTTAGGATCAATTACCATGTCGATACTCATTAGCTTTGTCTTTCCTTTGCAACAGGCATTACCAAACTAGTCGCTAGTATTTGAATGACTAACTGTTCAAAAGATAGTCCTGCTTGTTTAGCTGCCATCGGAACTAAACTATGACTGGTCATACCCGGAACGGTATTAACTTCAATTAACCACGGTTTTTTTGCTTTATCGATCATTAAATCAACTCGACTCCAGCCACTGACGCCTAACAACTTGCATGCTTGTAAAGCTAGTGCACCCAGTCTTCGTTCAACATCCTCATCAAGACCGCAGGGACAAATATATTTTGTATCATCATCTTCATACTTTGCCTGATAATCATAAAACTCACGTTTTGTCTCAAGCTTAATCATAGGCAATACGGTTTCACCTAAAATAGAAATAGTATATTCATCTCCTTCAATCCAACTTTCAGCCATCACTCGTTCATCAAATTGATTTGCCTGTTTCCAGGCTGTAACTAAATCCTCAGCTTGTTTTACTTTACTTGCACCGACGCTTGATCCCTCTCTAACCGGTTTAACCATGATTGGTAATTTCAATTGTTCTATAATCTGCTTCCAATCACTTGTTTTATTTAATTCAACAGCATCTGGCGTAGGCAAATCGGAATCACGCCAAATTGCCTTACTGCGAACCTTGTCCATTGCCAATGCTGAACTTAAAACATCGCTGCCGGCATAAGGTAATCCAATCGTTTCTAATGCACCTTGAATTGTCCCGTCTTCACCACCCCGACCATGTAATGCAATAAAGACTCGCTCGAAGTTATTGCTCATTAACTGATGAAATTCATTTTTATTAAAGTCAATCGCGTGCGCATCGATACCCGCATTACAGAGTGCGGCGTATACAGCCTTTCCACTTTCTAAAGAAATCGCGCGCTCAGCTGACTCTCCACCCATTAAAACAGCAACCTTGCCAAAATCAGAAGCTTGATATTCAGGTACGTGCACTATTGCTCGCTCCTTTTTTTGCCCATGATCCTGACTTCAGGAATTAATTTAACTGCACACTTTTCAAACACAGTTGATTGAACCAATTCAATTAAACTTTCTATATCCAAAGATGTTGCATTACCTGCATTAATAATAAAATTGGCATGTTTTTCAGAGACAATCGCACCACCAAGCTGCTTTCCTTTTAATCCGCATGATTCAATCAATCTTGCAGCATGATCGTTTTCCGGATTTCTGAATACTGAACCACAACTATGCTGTCCTAATGGTTGTGCTTCTGCTCTTTCGCTTAACATTTGTTTTATATTTTTTTCAATTTCTTCTTTGTTTGAAATTTCTAATTGCAAAGTACAAGCAACAAACCATTCATCAGCAGCAAGCGAAACACTACGATAACCAATTTCAAATTGATCACTTGAATAGATTCTACGTTCGCCATTTCGATTTATTGTTTCCACCTGTTTTACGTATTGCCAAATTTCACCATCATAAGCACCGGCATTCATAGCTAGCGCTCCTCCAATCGAACCTGGAATAGAAGCTAAAAATTCAATGCCAGCTAAAGCATGTTTTGCAGCGAAGCGCGCTGCTTTAGCGCAAGTAACACCTGCGCCTATTTTCAATTCATTTTTACTAATACACTCGAGTTCATTAAGCACACCAATAACAGACACAACAACACCAGATAAACCGCCATCACGCACTAATAAATTGCTACCCAGTCCTACCCAGGTAACTGGCATGTCATTTGGCACGCTAGACAAAAACTCAGACAAATCATCACTATCAGTAGGCACATAAAAATATTCTGCTTCACCGCCCGTTTTCCATGACGTATGACGCGACATAGGCTCCTGCTCTCGCAATTCACCTCGAAATAATGTTCTGTCTAAATCAATAGTCATACTGTTATTAAAAACCACCTGCATTTTTTGCATTTCATTTTCTATACTCAACAAAATCACATACCCATGATGCTTGGAAATGCGATATTCAGAGTGCGTCTGTTTTTATTCAGGGCTAGGCACGACGATGCCGCATGGCCGATCCCTGCAAAGAGGAGCAACGACGCCATGGATGAAAACGGACGTGCTATGGATGTCGTATTTTCAGGTATCATGGGTATCCTCCTCAATGCACTGAGCTTGAATAAAGTTGTTTTGACAAAGTACCAATATCACCTGCACCTAAAGTCAGTAATAAATCATTTTCTTCGAGCAAACTTGAAAGAACTTCTGGAACAGTTTCTTTATCTTCTACAAACACGGGTTCTACTAATCCCCGTAATCTTATCGCGCGACATAAAGATCGAGCATCTGCACCGAGAATAGGTTCTTCTCCTGCTGGATAAACATCAAGAATTAATAAACAATCAACATTTGAAAGCACCCGACTAAAATCTTCGAAGAGATCGCGTAATCGTGTAAACCGATGAGGTTGGTACACCACAACCAAACGTCGATTAGGCCATCCGCCTTTAATCGCATCTAAGATTGCTTCTATCTCGGTAGGGTGATGTGCATAGTCATCAATTAACGTGACATTAAAATCGTTTACCTTAATATCACCTCGTACATGACATCGACGAGAGATGCCCTGAAAATGACTCAACGCTTTAATAATGTTTTCATCGCTAACACCTAACTCATGTGCCACAGCTATGGAGGCCAATGCATTTAATAAGTTGTGTTTGCCGGGAAGATTAAGCTCAACTTCTAACCAATCTTTTTTATCTTTATGCGAAACTTTAAACCAGGTTTTTGTATTTTCCTGTTTTATCAATTCGGCATTATAATCCGCTTCAAAATCCAGACCGTAAGTAACAATCGGCTTGGTTACTTCTGGTAAGATTTTACGAACGCCTTCATCATCAATACACAAAACAGCAAGACCATAAAAAGGTAATTGATGTAAGAATTCAACAAAGTTATGACGTAAGTTTGCAAAATCACCGGCATAAGTATCGAGATGATCTGCATCAATATTTGTTATGACAGCGATGACAGGATAAAGATGTAAAAAAGATGCATCACTTTCATCTGCTTCTGCAACAATATATTTTCCTGTACCAAGACGTGCGTGAGATCCTGAACTATTTAATAATCCACCTATGACATAGGTGGGATCGAGTCCACCTTCCGCGAGTACACTAGCAACTAAACTTGTTGTTGTTGTTTTCCCATGCGTGCCTGCTATAGCAATACCCTGACTGAAACGCATCAATTCGGCTAACATTTCTGCCCGACGTACAACAGGTATCCTATTATTTCGCGCAGCACACACTTCTTCATTGCTTTCATCAATTGCACTTGTCACAACAACAACATCAGTATTAGCAATGTTTGCAGCAGCGTGACCGATTGTCACCTTAACACCTAACGACTCCAGTCTTTTTGTAATTCCACTTTCTTTAATATCGGAACCGGTCACTTCGTAACCAACGTTCTTAAGCACTTCTGCTATACCACCCATACCGGCACCACCTATACCGACAAAATGGATATGCTTTACTCGACCCATCGCATGTAATTGCATATCACGCATGAATCGCCTCCATACATAATTTTGCAACATCATCTGTCGCAGTTGGTTTTGCAAGTGAACGTGCCTTAACTGCCATTTTTATTAATTGCTCAGGTGCTTGACATAACATTAATAAAAGTTCTTTTAATTTCTTAGTATTCAATTGAACTTCCTGAATTAGAATTGCGGCATCTTCATTTGCTAGATACTTTGCGTTTTCAGTTTGGTGGTCATCAACCGCATACGGAAATGGAATAAGTATTGAAGCTATACCTGTTGCTGCTAACTCAGCGATTGTTAAGGCACCTGCTCGACAAATAACAATATCAGCCCAGGCATAAACCTCTGCCATATCATTGATAAATGGCAGCACTTCCACATTGACGTTGTATTCTTTATAAGCCGCTTCGGTATCAGAAAGATGCCGTTCACCGCATTGGTGTTTAATTTCAAATTGATATTCATTGCCTAAAGCAGATAATGTTTGCGGTATCACTTCATTTAATTTCTTTGCACCAAGACTGCCACCAAGAACCAGTACTTTTAATAAATTTGAATCTCGATTTGCATATCGTTGGTTGGGTTCGGGTAAATTTACAATATCGTTGCGAACAGGATTTCCTGTGATAGTTAATTTTTTTGATTCTTTAAATGCGCCTGGGAAAGCCGCCATAATAGAAACAGCGAACGGCGCCAATAATCGATTGGTTAAACCTGCTATCGCATTTTGCTCATGAATAAGTAAAGGTATACGCATCAACCATGCAGCTATACCACCCGGCCCACTGGCAAAACCACCCATACCAAGTACGACGACCGGACGAACTTTAACCATAATCATTAATGCTTGAACCAAGGCAATTGCAAGCATGAAAGGCGTAAACAATAAACGTAAAATACCATTGCCTCTTACTCCAGCAACATTGATTTTCAATAATGGATAACCATGATTTGGAACAACTCTGGCTTCCATTCCCTTGCTTGTTCCTAACCAGAACAATTGAAAACCTTTTTCTTTCAGATGATCGGCAACAGCCAATGCTGGATAAACATGTCCGCCTGTACCACCTGCCATGATTAATATATTTTTATCACGCATAAATTGGCACCACTTTCGGTATAGCAAGACGCGTATCTTGTCGATTCTCATATTCAATACGTAACAAAATACCTAACAACATACAGTAAACAATTAAACTGTTACCGCCATAACTCATCAAAGGTAACGTCAGCCCTTTAGTTGGAAGCACGCCCATATTCACACCAATATTGATGTAAGCCTGTATTCCAATTATCAATCCGATACCATAAGCAAAATATGCAGCAAAATATTTTTCTACTCGTTCCGCAATATGGCCAATAACAAAGGCACGCCAAACAATAAATGAATATAAAAGTATCATTGTAATACTGCCGAAAAGACCTAACTCTTCAGCAAGTACCGAGAAAACAAAATCAGTATGTGCTTCCGGTAAGTAAAATAATTTTTGTACGCTACTACCCAGACCGACACCAAACCAATCACCACGACCAAAAGCAATCAAGGCTTGTGTCAATTGAAAACCACTATCATAAGGATCTTTCCACGGGTCAACAAAACTCATCAGACGTTGCATTCGATAAGGAGAAAGAATAGCCAAAGTAACCAATGCGCTCATAGCCACTGAACCCCAGGCACAAAAGCGGCTTAAAGGAACTCCCGCCATAAATAACATACCTAATGCGGTAGCAAACAAGACAACGCTTGCACCAAAATCAGGTTCGAGTAATAACAAACCAGAGATTAATGTCAAAACACCTATTGGCCTGATAAAACCTTTAAAGTCTGTTTGCACAGTTTCACCATGACGAACCAGATAACTGGCAAGATAAGCAATAATGCATAACTTTACCGGCTCTGATGCCTGCAATGAAAATGGCCCTAATTGTATCCAACGCATACTGCCATTCACTTCTTTACCAACGCCCGGGATTAGAATTAACACTAACAGAAGAATGGCTGCTATTAATAATGTCATACTGCCCATTTCCCATATGCGCATGGGAATTTTTAAAATAACTAACGCAAGAGACAAACCTATCGCCGCAGAAAAACCCTGCCGCCAGAAATAATGTAACGGGTCATCAAATTCTCTGGCAGAAATTGAAATAGAAGCCGATGTCACCATAACCAGACCAATAAAAATGATGAGTAAAGAAATACCCATAAGCCAAAGGTCATAACCCACAATCAACTTATTCTTAATATGATAATGTGAAGCTAAAGTTGCTTGTTGTTTATATCGTGCAGACATCAACAAGCCTCCAATGCGTTCACCGCAGAAACAAACACATCACCGCGATGCTGGTAATTTTTATACATATCGAGACTGGCGCAAGCAGGTGCAAGTAACACTATATCGCCTGACTCTGCTTGTTGATTAGCGCGACTAACTGCTTCGTCCATATCAACAACAAACTCATACGGAACTGCCGTTCCAAGAACATCGGCTAACTTATTAGCATCAACTCCAAGCAACAAAACTTTCTTTACATGTTGTTTGGCGACAGAAGCTAAACTGGATAAATCAGCACCTTTACTATCACCACCAGCAATCAAAATAATATTGCCCGTGTCACACAACCCTTTTATTGATGCGATAGAAGCACCGACATTGGTCGCTTTGGAATCGTTATACCAGCTAACATTATTTATTATTTTAACTAACTGACATCGGTGGTCTAAACCTTTAAAACTTTTCAATGTTTCAACCATCACACTGACTGGAACATTAACTGAGCTTGCCAGTGCCATTGCAGCCAAAGCATTAGCGACATTATGTTCGCCTTTAATACCAAGTTCTTTTTGACTGATAATTTTTTTGTCACCCTGACACAAGAAAACTGCACCATCTTCTTTAATAACACCAAAACCATTTCCTGCCGGTTTAGATAGAGAAAAACTAATGCTTTGTCTTGAATCATCATTCATCGCATTAACGACTTCATCATCTAGATTGATGACCATCAAACCTTGCCCTGAATAAATTTTATTCTTGGCGTTAATATAATCATTAAGACTGCTATAACGATCCATATGATCAGGAGAAACATTCAATACCACGCTTGCATGTGCGTTCAGAGAAAAAGTTGTTTCCAATTGAAAGCTGGACAACTCTAAAACATATACATCAGGAGTGGGTTCGTCTAATAACTCAAGTGCGGGGGTACCCAGATTTCCACCGACACAGGTTTTCAACCCAGCATTGCGAGTCATCTCTGCGACTAATGTCGTCACTGTACTCTTTCCGTTAGAACCTGAGATCGCAATGATCGGCGCTTTTGCTTGCTGACAAAATAATTCAATATCGCCGACTACAGGAATACCTTGTTTTATAGCCTGCTTCACACTTTCGTTTTCAAGTGAAATTCCTGGACTTAATACGATTTGATCTGATGACAACAAAACTTTCGCACTAATCTCACCAAGATAAACAGGAACTGATTCAAACCCGTTCTTTAATGCCGCTAATTCCGGTGGTTCATCTCGACTATCTGTAACAGCAATATTCAGGCCTTGTTTACTTAAGTATCGGACACATGAAAGCCCGGTCTTACCTAGACCAACAATAACCATATCGAAATGTAAGTTAGCTTCGTTCATCGTTACCTTTTTCGTCATCATCTTTTCGGCAATACAAAACAAGTAATCTTCCTCAACGTATCTTTAGACTGGCAAGACCAATCAAGACTAGAATCACCGTCACAATCCAGAACCGAACAATAACTCGGGGTTCCGGCCAACCTTTAAGTTCATAGTGATGATGTAACGGTGCCATTTTAAAAATTCTTTTTCCGGTTAACTTATAGGAGCCGACTTGTAAGATGACTGAAACTGTTTCCATTACAAAAACACCGCTCATAATAAAAAAAGCTAACTCTTGTCTAACTACAACAGCAATAACACCTAATGCAGCACCGAGTGCAAGAGCTCCGATGTCTCCCATAAAAACCTGTGCCGGATAAGTATTAAACCAAAGAAAACCTAAACCTGCTCCGGCAATGGCCCCACAAAAAATAGCCACTTCACCAACACCTGGCACATAGGGAATACCAAGGTATTCTGCAAAACGAACATGGCCTGTTGCATAAGCAAAAATTGCCAATGCGCCAGCAATTAATACCGTGGGCAAAATAGCCAAACCATCAAGACCATCTGTTAAATTAACCGCATTACTTGAACCAACAATAACGAAGTAAGTCAACACGACATACAACCAACCCAAATCGAAAACAAACGCTTTAACAAATGGAATAATTAATTGTGTTTCAACTGGAAGCGTTGCCGTTTGATATAAATAAACTGCAGCACCTAATCCAACAATGGATTGCGCAGCATATTTATATTTTGCACTTAACCCTTTTGGATTGTTGTTAATGACTTTTTTATAATCATCAATTAATCCAATAATGCCAAACAACAACGTAACTATAGTGACGACTAAAACATAACGGTTGCTAATATCGGCCCAACATAAAGTACTAAACATAATTGAAATTAGAATTAACAACCCACCCATAGTAGGGGTACCTGATTTCTCAAGGTGCGTTAGTGGACCATCATCTCTGATACTTTGACCGATTTGATTACTTGTTAAACGTCGTATCAAATAAGGTCCAAAAAGAAATGAAATAAACAAAGAGGTCAACACTCCCAATATTATTCTTAACGTTAAATAACTGAATACATTGAAACCACTATCAAACTGAGCAAGATATTCTGTAAGCCAAAGCAACATTTATTCTTGTGCCTCCGTCAATGCATTAACTACGCGTTCCATCTGCATAGCACGCGAACCTTTAACCAACACGACGGAATCTTCATCAAGAAGATTCATCAAAGCTTCATTTAACTCATCATGAGATTCAAAATAAAAAGAATTAGAACCAAAACCTTGCAAAGTATTAATGCTTAATTTACCTAGCGTAAATAATTTATCGACACCTAACTCCTTGGCCAATTTGCCTGCATCTTTATGAAGCTGCGCTGCTGTTTCACCTAACTCACCCATGTCTCCAAGAACGAGATAACGATTTCCTTTATATTGACTTAATACTTTTAATGCTGCGTCAAGTGAGGTTGGGTTTGCATTATAGGTATCATCAATAATGCTAGCGCCTTGCTTCCCGGGTTTTATTTGTAGTCGACCTTTAACAGGTAACATGTTTTCAAGCCCATCTTTTATCGTTGCCAAGGGCACGTCAAGATTTAAACAACAGGCAGTTGCAGCAAGTGCATTCATAACATTGTGTTCACCAGGAAGAGGTAATAAAATTTCAATAGAATTTTGAGCACAACACAATTCAAACTGAATCGAATTACGCCCAGTTAAAATCTTAATGTTTCTTGCAATAACATCTGCCGTATCATTTTTAATTCCGAAACTAAACTGATTCAAATGCTCACAAGATTTTCGCCAGAAATCCGCATACTCATCATCGGCATTTATTATTGCTGTACCGGAAGACTGTAAACCTGAATATATTTCTGCTTTTGCTTTAGCAACGCCTTCAATGCTGCCAAAGCCTTCAAGATGAGCAGGCGCGCATTGTGTAATTACGGCAATGTTTGGTCTTGCAATTGCACTTAACCATTCAATTTCGCCAGGATGATTCGCGCCCATTTCAATAACGGCATATTGATGTTTCTTATCAAGACCAAATAAAGTTAATGGCACACCGATGTCATTATTAAGATTGCCAGAGGTTGCGTGCACTTCAGAAATCCTGGATAAAATACTTGTTACCATTTCTTTTACAGTGGTCTTGCCATTGCTACCTGTAATCGCCACTAATGGAATTGATAATTCATCACGCCATATTCTGGCAAGCAGCCCCATAGCCTTGCGTGTATTTTCAACTTGCAACAAAGGTTTTGTATGACTCACTTCCCGTTCGAGCATTAAAGACGATGCACCATTATTTTCAGCTACTGACACATAATCATGACCATCATAGTTTTCGCCCATTAACGCAATAAATAAATTCCCATCTTTAATAGTTCGACTATCTGTACTACAACCGGAAAAAATAATATCTTCACCAATAAAATTGGCATTAATTGCTGCAGCTGCTTTTGAAAGTGACATACTAATCATGAGTCACCTTCCGTCAGACGTCTTGCTAATTCACGATCGCTAAATGGCAATAATGTCGAACCAATTTGTTGCGTAGTTTCATGACCTTTACCGGCAATCAAAATCACATCATCTTTATTTGCATTCAGAAAAGTATTGATAATCGCATCAGAACGATCATATTTAATTATTACTCGATATTTTTCTTTAATACCTTGCAGAATATTTTCAATAATTTTTTCTTCTGCTTCAGTTCGAGGATTATCATTAGTTAAAACAATTTGATCAGACAATGATTCAGCAATAGCACCCATTTCTGCACGTTTACCAATATCACGATCTCCGCCGCAACCAAACACACAATATAATTTACCTGCACAGTAAGGACGTAATGAGCTTAAAGCTTTTTCAAGCGCATCCGGTGTATGCGCATAATCTACGACGAGTAATGGTTTAGGATTATTTATTGACTGGCAAGAAAAATATTCCATGCGTCCAGGAACACCTGAAAATTCAGATAATGCTTTCGCAACTTTTTCAGCCGACAAACCAGAGACACATAGCGAAGAAAAAGCAGCGAGAATATTTTCAATATTAAATGTGCCTAATAAATTAGTTTGTATCGTTACTTGATCCCCAGAATGATTCCAGGGACTTTGTATCGTCAGCTTTGTTTTAAGCTGATCTTTTTCAATTTTTTCACAACAAACAAATGAAACATTTTTTCTTTTTATCTTTGCTTGAGTAGCTTTCGTTGAATATGCAATTACCTCTAAATTCTCCGGCAATAAATCGATAAGCTCAACACCATAAGCATCATCAACATTAACAATGGCATGTTTAAGCCCAAAAGATTTAAACAACTGAAATTTCGCATCAGCATAGTCTTTAAACGTTTTATGATAATCAAGATGATCTCGACTTAGATTAGTAAATACGCCAATATCAAATTCAGTACCAGCAACTCTACCTTGATCGAGTGCGTGAGAAGAAACTTCCATCACGACAGAATCAACCTTGCCTATCCAACTTGAAAACAGAGAATGCAACTTAACTGGATCAGGCGTCGTTGTATTAGCCGATTCTACTTTTCCAAATGGACCATTGCCTATCGTTCCAATAACAGCAGATTGCTTACCAAGCATATACAAGACTTGCGCAACCATGTACGAAACTGTTGTCTTGCCATTGGTTCCGGTAACACCAATGACTTGCATCTGTTTTGAAGGTTCGTCATAAAATCGACTGATGATGATGCCAGCTTGCTTACGTAAGTTAGCTACTTTTACAATTGGAACTAACATTGATTCCAGATTAACTAATTCATCTTCGTCAATCAGAATGGCAATGGCACCAGCACGAATTGCATCATCAATATAATCAACACCGTTAACCACTGTTCCGCGATAAGCCATAAACAAATCTCCCGGCTTAACTGTCCTGCTATCAATAGCAACACCCGTCACATTAATTGACGCATCAACATTAGCCGGTTCACTTAAAATTTCAGATAGTGATTTTGAAAAATTCATTTTTTCAGCCGTCATCATCCTGGAAATCTCGGTTGAATTCGTTTGAAGGTGCGTTTTTCAAGCTTAGTTGCGCCGACTAAAAAGCCGCACATAGCCGTGCTATGTAAGGTTTTTGCTGTCAAGCAAATGAGTTTGAAAAATGTGCCTTTAAATGAATAGACAAATGCATCTAATGAATATGCTCCTAACACCGAATGACGCCCTAGTGTCATAGACACAGTAATAATTTTGAGTCGGTCAACTGAGAATTTCAGGATCATATTAGTCATACCCTAGTACTTGTTCGGGTTTATGACTGTTCGCCATGATTGGGCTGGTAATCGCCGGCAAATCATCAGGTGGGATATTTAAAATTCGAAATGCGCCTTCCATTACTCGTGAAAAAACAGGCGCTGCAACAACACCGCCATAATGACTATCCCCTTTCGGCTCATCAATAAGTATCACCATTGCAAAACGTGGTTGACTTGCAGGTGCAATTCCGGCGAATACGGAAAGATAACGATCATCAGAATAGCCACCGCGAATATATTTATACACTGTGCCAGTCTTGCCTATAACCCGATAGCCTCTTATAGCAGCACGCTTACCTGTACCTTCATCAGACACCACCGTCTCCATCATTTTTCTGACTTGTCTGGCAATGTTTTCCGGTAACACGCGCTTACCTGAAACAGTGCCATTAACTTTGATAAATGAAATGGGTACCATCACTCCACCATTTGCCAAAACAGAATATGCCTGCGCAAGTTGTAAAGGTGTAACAGATAGACCGTAACCAAATGACATGGTTGCCATTTCAACATCCGACCAGGAATTATACGGACTTAAAACACCCGAAGACTCACCAGGAAAAGCGCTACCCGTAGATTGACCGAATCCGAATCTGGATAAGGCATCCCAGAATTGTTCCGGTTCAAGTGATAGCGCAATTTTGCTCGCGCCAACATTACTCGACTTCGTAATTACAGTTGAAACATCAAGTTTGCCATAGTTACGCATATCCCGAATCGTGTGATCACCCACCTTATAAAATCCTGGTGAGGTATCTATTGCTGTATGCGGTTTATAAAGACCCGACTCCAATCCTGCTGCCACAGTAAACGGTTTCATTGTTGAACCGGGTTCAAATACATCTGTAATAGCACGGTTGCGATAAAAAAGACTATTTAAGGTTTCGCGATTGTTTGGGTTGTAAGAGGGTTGACCAACCATCGCCATGACTTCACCGGTTCTAATATCAAGCATCACCAAAGAACCACTTTTCGCCCGGTGATATTTAACCGCTGCTGCTAATTCGCGATAAGCTAAATACTGAACACGTCGATCAATACTTAACCTGAGTTCTTTTCCAGGTTCGGAAGACTCAATACTTTCTATGTTTTCAACAATTCGGTTTAAACGATCTTTCAATACGCGTTTCTTGCCGTTTTTACCACTGAGCCAATCGTTATAAGCCAGTTCTAAACCTTCCTGACCTTGATCATCAACATTAGTAAAACCGATGACATGAGAAGCAACTTCAGCAGCCGGATAATAACGTTTATATTCACGTTGTGTTGAAACCCCTCTTATTCCTAGCTCCTGTACTTTCTTGACTATGTCCGGCGTTGCGTGACGTTTTAAATAAATAAAATCTCGGCTAATACGAGCACGCAAAGTTTCATGAAGATTTTCGACCGTCATACCCAGAGCTTCCGCCAACTCAGGAAAACGCCCGACATCTTCAAATACTTTTCGAGGCGTCACCCATATTGAATCAACCGGTGTACTCATTGCCAGTTGTTCTCCGTTTCGATCAACAATGACTCCACGATGCGAAGGTATATCAACCACACGAATAGAACGGGCATCACCATGCTCTTTGAGAAAATCATTATTTAATAATTGTAAATAAACAGCACGCGATGAAAGCACTGCCATGCCACAAAGAAAAAAACTTAACACCAGCCAACGGCGTACGGGATATTGTGTTTGTACTGTGCGTAATTTCATTTCGCTAATAACACCACTGAGCTGTGTTCCGGCATTTTCATATCAAGCTTTGTTCGTGCAAATGATTCAATTCGGTCATTAATGGCCCAGGTACTTTGTTCAAGTTGCAAACGGCCCCACTCTTCGTTCAGTTGATCGCCTGTTCTTTCTAACGCTTGTAATTCTACAAATAAACGTCGTGTTTCATGGCGCGCAATGACAACTTGTAATGCCGACAAAAAGATGACGATGTAAAGTCCATAATTTAATATGAATTTCATATCAACAACGCTCCGCTACACGCAACACAGCACTACGTGCTCGGGGGTTTTCATTAATTTCTTTTTCACCGGCTCGAATCTTTTTACCAATCTGCTTTAGCTTCACGTTGCTGTTATCGGGCATGATCGGTAATTCACGTGGATATTCTGTTGGCGTTGATTTATCACGTATAAAACGTTTAACAATGCGATCTTCCAATGAATGAAAACTAATCGCAGCAAGACGACCTCCCAAACACAAAGCATCAACCGCTTGCGGCAACACGTCTTGAATCTCATCGAGTTCGCGATTAATAAAAATACGCAAAGCTTGAAACGTTTTTGTCGCAGGATGGATGTCTTTACCCTTGTGTCGGGATTTCTTCGCTGGAACCGCTTTGCGAACAAGTTCCGCAAGTTGCGTTGTTGTTTCGATAGGAGCTTCAACACGAGCGTTAACAATAAATTTTGCAATACGTCTGGAAGCACGTTCCTCGCCATACTCATAGATCACGTTTGCAATTTCGGATTCATCAGCTTTGTTTAGCCACTTGGCAACACTTAATCCTTCCTCAGGATTCATGCGCATATCAAGTGGAGCATCAAAACGAAAACTAAAACCACGTTCAGCATCATCAAGTTGTGGCGAAGACACACCAAAATCAAACAGAATGCCAGCAAGCTGTGCCTGAAGATCACGTTGTTTAACATGCTGCGTTAACATGGTGAACGAACCTTTGATAATTTCGAAACGTTGGTCTTGAACAAGATCGGTATTGACTGACTTAATAGCGTCGGGATCTTTATCGAAAGCGTGTAGTTTGCCTTCTGGGCCAAGTCGCTTAAGTATTTCGCGACTATGTCCTCCTCGACCAAACGTTGCGTCAATGTAGTATCCATCTGCACGTATATTGAGTGCTTCAATAACCTCGTCCAATAAGACCGGTTTATGTCCATAGCTCAATGTTTCGAATCACCTAAAGTGACAGCGACTGTAATGATTCAGGTGTGGGAACTGAATCATCACCGACTGTCTCCAGCCATTCATCACGTTGAGCCGCCCAAGCCTTTTCATTCCAGATTTCGAATTTATTACCTTGCCCGAGGATGACCGCCTGTTTGGATAACTCTGAATAGTCGCGTAATTCCTTGGGGATAAGGATACGACCTTGAGAATCAAGCTGGCAGTCCGAGGCATAACCACGCATCATTTGCTTGGTTCGTCGGCTTTGTTTATCGAAATCAGAAAGAGAGGCTAATTTATCTTCGATCAAACTCCATTCCGGCAGGGGATACAGCCATAAAGAGCGATCTAGCGGGTTCAGGGTAATAACAAGGCTGTTTTCGGCTTGAACAGAAATAAGCTCGCGATAGCGGGAGGGAACCGCCAAACGACCCTTATTATCAATACTGATTTTACTAAAGCCTCGAAACACAATGTTATCCCCGTTATGCTGGTAAAATCCACTTTTACCCACAATTCCCCACTTCTTGAACTATAGGGATTTCGAGGCTTCACTGTCAAGACTTCTTTGCGTTTTTTTTCATGAATTATGTCTGTTTTTACAATAACTTAGCTAACAAAAGTGGATTTATTCTGTCATATATTATTTAACTGTTTCAATAAGGCTTTTTAATTCATTATCTTTGCTTCATAATCTAATAAGTTACTTTAAGTAGTGTCATGGTAAGTGCTTGAAAGTCTTTTTTTTGACATCACAAAACAATTTAGCCTTTATTTTTCGAAATTGGCTCCCATCTCGTTTGCCAGTTGAAAATAACGCTGACTAATCGCCATATCGACACCCACACCCTGCATACCATTTTGGTACAAAAGCCCCAAATTGTAGGCAGCAATTGAGTCACCCATATCGACCGCTTTTTCTAACAACTCAAGCGCTTTCTCAGCATTTACCTCAACACCCGCGCCCTTTTGATAGGCGACTCCCAACATACCAATTGCTTCAGCGATACCCTCATCAGCTAGCGGTTTCAGCAGAAGTAAGGCCTTACCAAATTCACCGTCAGAAAAAGCCTGACTGACGATTTGTATTGCGTCTTCTACGTTTTTGATTTCTTCCAAATCTTTGGCATCCATAATCAGATTTCCTAACTGGCACTAATAACGTATTTCAGTGTTTCGACAACTTGCTCTGGCGTTTGCGCCCAGGCCATTGCTGCGCCATCTACTTCTTTCAACGGATGAATAATCGATTCATCATGCAAAGTAATATAAGGCTTACTTAAAGCCGCACAACAGCCTGCATCAAACGCTGCATTCCATTGTTTGTATTTATCCCCAAACCGAACAATGGCGATATCACATTTCTCGATCAGATTTTTAGTACGAATACTGTTTACCTTCGACGACTTGTGATCACGCCAAAAATTGTTTTCGTCTTTACCCAAATGATCGCCTGCTGCATCGCTGGCATCATGATCCGTAACCGCAGAAGTGTAAGTAATAGGAAGGCCTAGTGCCTCAGTTCCTTTTTTTATTTGCTCGCGCCAATCAGTATGTATCTCACCCGATAAATAAACAGTCCAATTCATGCTCTGTCCTCTAAAAATTATTTTCAAATTAGAATAGTTGTTTAGTATTAAAAACGATACAAGTTTGTAATAAGTATCATATTTATTCTTTTTTTTAACCTATTTCTGTCATAATCTATTTTAATAACGGCAGACCAGTCTGTTTCTTTATAGCGCGTTTCGATCGCATAGGAAGACACATCATGAATATGAAAACGCTGGAATCACACTTGGACCAATTCATGATCACTGTTATTGATTGGTCAACCAGTCCACAATTTTATGCGCAATGCGGTCTGATATTGCTCGCAATCATTTCTTCTTTAAGCTTCGCTTATATTTTAAAAAAATATTCTCCGGTTCTCAGAGAAGAACCCAAACCGGGCTACTTGTTTTTTCTAAGGAATAAAATTTATCAAGTCCGTGATTTTCTATTTCCGTTATTCAACATTATTGCTCTAAGTCTCGCGATTGAATTGAGTCAATATGCTGTACAACAAACCTGGCTAATACGTATAGCTGAAAGTCTTGCCGTCGTATTCATGTTGTACTCCATCATAACGCGTTTTATTCCGAATGCGTTTATAAAAAGTCTAGTGAAATGGATCGCTATCCCGATTGCTGTATTACAAGTCTTTGGTTGGTTGGATGATGTCAGTGCTTATCTTGATACGGTTGATATGCAAGTTGGCAATATACGCATTTCAGCTTATGCATTAGCTCGAGTCGTTGTTGTTGGAATGATTCTATTCTGGCTAGGTCGCGTTTCAAACAATGCCGGTCAACAAATCATCCGAAATATTGATAGTTTGGAAATTGGTACGCGCGAGGTCTTTGCGAAACTGTTTCAAGTCGCACTAGTCGTTATCATCTTTATTCTGCTACTACAGTCCATGGGTATTAACCTGACTGCACTTGCTGTCTTCGGTGGTGCATTAGGTGTTGGACTTGGTTTTGGATTACAAGCTATCGCGTCGAATTTTATCTCCGGCATTATTATTCTTATGGATCGCTCCATTACCGTTGGCGATTACATTGAACTTGAAGATGGTCAAACCGGTATCATACGTGAATTGAAAATGCGTTCGACGACCCTGGAAACATTTGATGGCAAAGACATCATGGTTCCAAACGAACGTTTTATAACAACCAATTTTATTAACTGGACACACAAAAATAAAAAGCAACGTTATGCCATTAATTTTCAAGTTGCCTATAAAACTGATCTACATGCATTATTTGATCTATTAAGAAAAGTGGTCGCTAGTCATCCACAAGTATTGAGTGGCCCGGAATTACCTATTGAAGAACGACCCGATGCTGAAATTGCCGGCTTTGGTGAGTTCGGTGTCGATATCCTGATCGAATTCTGGATGGAAGGTATTGATGATGGCAAGAATCGTGTTGGCGCAGATCTATTACAAATGATCTGGGATGCGTTTAAAGAACACGATATCGAGATTCCATTCCCGCAACGTGAAGTAAGAATCTTAAACCCGTCAACTGATCAGGCTATCGTTAAATAAAAAAGAGTCGGCCGATAAGCCGGGTTCTGTCGAGGACAATCATTCATCTGGGATGCATATCGCTATGCACCTCAAGCAACCTACCCGGAAACAGTGCGGGCCGCACCATCGTTTCCCTATTTGGTCTTGCTCCAAGTGGGGTTTACCCTGCCACTGCTATTGCTAACAGCGCGGTGCGCTCTTACCGCACCATTTCACCCTTACCTATCGAAATAGGCGGTATATTTTCTGTGGCACTTTCCATCGGCTCACGCCGTCCAGACGTTATCTGGCACCTCGCCCTATGGAGCCCGGACTTTCCTCTATTGAATCAAGTTCAACAGCGATTGCCTGGCCGACTCTCGGGGATAGTGTATGGGGAGAAGAATTTGATGCAAGGAAAAAGAAGGTTTAATGAATAAATAAAACCACCCTGAACAAACTAATGAACAATGACCCGCTCCATTTTCTGATACACCTGTTTATTTTTGTTCTCTAAATTCCAAAGGTTTAGATTAGTTTGCATACTTAACCAAAATCGTGGCGTACTACCCAACACACGGCTCAAACGAATGGCAATATCTTCGGTCACATCACCACGTTCATTAACTACTTTCGATACTGTGTTTCTGGCAATACCACAGCGTCGAGCCAATTCGCTCACAGTAAGGCCCGTCTCGGGTAAAATGACATTGCGAATTAACGCACCAGGATGAGAAGGTTTACGTACCATTAGTGATAATCCTCTAAATTAATATCGACAACATCGTTGCCATCCATAAGCCATGTAATTCGCCAGTTACCTGTCACGCGAACACTAAACTCGCCCTTACGCTGACCTTTTAATCCATGAAAATATAGACCTGAGATATCTATTTCTTCAGCAATTTCAATCGTATCTAGTGCATCCAGAATAACGATTAATCGATCTGCAATTTCTGCACGAATACCGCGTTTATCCGTATAACGCGGATCATCGAAGAAACGCTTCAATCCCTTGTGGCGAAACTTTTTGATCATATACGGAATGTAATCAATATGATTACATATTGCAACCAAAATGCATGCAGAGACGACATAGTTCTTTATAGCTTACGAGATCGACCTTTCTCGTATTGAGGTTTATCGCGAAGCTTTTGTTCGTTTTGTAATTTCTGAAAATTCTCCCAACGACGTTGGTCGAGTTCGCCTGATTCCAATGCGGCTTTTATTCCGCACTTGATTTCGGTTTGATGTTGGCAGTTATTAAATTTACATTGCGTCATAAATTCCATCACATCATCAAATGCATCTTCAATACCTGTCTCGCAATCACTTAACTGTAATTCTCTTATGCCCGGTGTATCAATTAATATGCCGCCGTCATTGAGTAAATGTAATGAACGTGACGTTGTTGTGTGTTGACCTTTACCGTCTTCAGCACTTACGTCTGCGGTTAATTGTTCAGCGTCCGTTAAACTATTAATTAATGTCGATTTACCGACCCCGGATGAACCGACTAAGGCAATGGTATGACCTTCGTTACATAAATTATTGAGCGTCGTCAGACTTTTTTTATCTTTCGCATTAACACATTCAACACGCAGATCCTTTTGTAATGCTTGCACTTCTTGTTTAAATGAGTCCGCATCATCAATCAGATCAATCTTCGTTAGAATGACTACAGGTGTAATTCCTGCTTCAAAGGCCAAAGCCATGTAACGTTCAATACGCGAAACATTAAAATCCTGATCACAGGACATTACAATAAATAAGGTATCGACATTTGCAGCAATCGTTTGATCATTCGTTCGCTTACCGGCTGCCTTACGAATCAACACCGTTTCTCGTTCAAGAATGCGTAAAGGACGTTCGCCTTCATTTGGGATTAATATCCAATCACCCACCGCAAGATTTTTAGGTTCACTGAAAACGCCAACCTCAAACGTTTCAATTCCCTTACTACTCCAAACAATGCAATGACTACGATGGATCTTTGAGATACGTGCGGGATAAGAAAGAGTTTCTTCTTCGGAGTTTAATTGTTCACCGAAAAATGTTTTCCAGCCTAATTGAGATAAATTAAAAATAATGATTTCCTAAGGTAAAGAGCATTTTATATTTTAAAAACAAATTATTTTATAGAGTTTAAATTATAAAGCTCACATTAATACCATATTCTAAAACAGTTCTTCCACTGCTATCTCAATTTATCCATCCAAACTGGATTCTCAAGAATCTGTGAAAATTGCCGCTAACTAATTTATCACTTACACAGTATAAAACCATGAACCAAGCCAGTAGCACTATGATCGGCCGCTTTGAGGTAAGCAAACGCCTTGGCGAAGGACTCCAGGGTAAGGTTTATTTGGGCTGGGATCCAAGCCTGGAACGACAAGTTGCTTTAAAGGTCATCACCCCCGTTGGAGGTGATACGGCTTATTCTCAAGATGTCATTGAAGAAGCACGTATCGCTGCACGAATATCACACCCGAACGTAGTTCCCCTCTATGAAGTTGGCATGTATCGAAATATGCCGTTACTGGTATTTGAATTTGTAGATGGCATGACTCTCAAGAATTATTTAAGTAAACATGGCCGTTTTAATGAAAAAGATGTCTTATCTATTATGGTTCGTATTGCCGTTGGATTAGCATGCGCGCACGAACAATGGATCGTCCATCTAGACTTATCACCAAACAACATCATGATAGACAAAGAAGGACGGCCGCACATCATGGATTTCGGTTTGGCTCGCGTAGTCGCTGCTAACGATAAAATTAAAACTGAAAAAGATGTTGGCGGCACACCAAGATACATGACACCTGAACATATTGCCGGCAAGGAGTTTAGTCCGGCAACAGATGTCTTCACACTAGGTCTGATGTTTTACGAATTACTAACCAATACGCCAGCAATTAACCATCAAAACTTCGATGATATTATCGATGCCGTTGCACTAGCAGATATTGATTGGGGAAAGCTACAACATCAAGGAATCATGCCGGAGATCATCGCCGCCTTGCGTGAAATGTTACAAAAAGATCCGGCCAATCGTTATAAATCCACTACCGAATTGGTACCGGTTCTAGATGATGTGATTGCAATACAACGTAGTGAAGACAAAGGCACATTGTCACTTGATTTTTTATTACGCCGATTGCAACGTCGCCCCGAGTTTCTGGCTTGTTCACACAGCATCGCCGAAATTAACCGACTGACAGACGAGAAAACCAACACCGACTTTAACCAACTGGGCGCCGTTATTGTTCGCGACTATAGCCTCACCAATCGCGTCATGAAAATTGCCAACTCGGTCATCTTTGATCGGAGCGGCGATGGCGTTAAAACGATATCTCAGGCTGTCTCGCGACTTGGCCTGAAACTGGTACGCATGATCTGTAATGGTCTATTATTATTTAATCAGGCCGATGATAAAGACAATGACTTAAAAGATATTCTCGTCGCCTCATTCGTTGCCGGACTCATAGCAAGACACATCACCGCTTCGATAAAACGTCGTATTGCAGAAGAGGCATTTATTTGTGCACTGTTTCATAATCTGGGAAATCACTTACTCATTTTCTATTTGCCAGATGAGTATGAAGATATCAATGCACTTATTTTAAAAGGTGAAGAAGCACATAAAGCAGAACGCGCGATCTTGTCGACAACTACTTCTGCACTTGGCATGGCCGTCGCTGAAAAGTGGAACTTCCGCCGAGACAATTATCAATTGCATGACACGCCTACCGCCAGAACAATTGGAACCACCTAAAAGTGATGAAGATATCCTGCGCCATGCAGCAAATTTTGCTAATGAGCTATGCACACTTGTCATGTCGAGTGCCGAAGGTATCGATCTGTTACTTGAGGTCAATCCCTTTATTGAACGTCATCAAGCCATTTTTAAATGGTGATATCACCAAGCTGACACAACTGGTCACTTCAGCAGCAGATAAATTTTCGGACCTCGCACCCGGACTAGGTGTAAATTATAACGACAGCAGTTTCTGTAATCAGCTCAGTAATTTTTCTTTTGCAATTGAAGAAGCTCTATCACAAAAACAGATAGAAGCTGTCTAGCAAAAGGCAAAACCTGACTCTGAAGTTCAGAAAGAGTTTCTTCTTCAGAGTTAAATTGTTTTCCGAAACCCGGTTTTCAACCTAATTGAGATAAATTAAAAATAATAGTTTCCTAAATACTATATTTATACTTTAGAAATTTAATCTAGTAATCGTAAATATGTTCGAGTATCTGACCTTCCTCATCAAGTGCATTGATGAAATTTGCCAACCCGACCACTTTAATGGAATAAATCAGTCGTTGTTTGCCAGATGGAGAAATAATCATAGAGCTAAATAAAAATTGCGCGTCTGCAAATTTCGCTGGCCTGCTCTCGTTAGATATAACTGTTACGAGAATGTTATCGTTGCCCGCTATTTCGACGAAATGAATTTCGTTTGACGATAGCTTTGGCATGATATCGGTGAATCCACCCCATCGAGGTATGGAAATAATCCATTCGCTATCACTGAATTCATGTAATACAGATATGCGTTCATCAATCTCCTTAAAGCTGTTGAAATCCATTTCCCGTGGTGAAGATACATGCATCTTCACCTGACCATCTGAGAGATCATAGGCTGATTTTGCCCCAAAACCGATCAATTTTGCATAGAGTGTTTTAAAACCGAACTCCAAGGTAAAAAGAAATTTTCGTTCAATCTTGCGAATAAAATTTTTGTCGAAAAATGAAGTATCCGTCCAAATCTTTTTTAACCATTTCGAAAATGAAAACAAATACCATGGTTCATGATAGATTAATTCACCATAAGCTGCATGTGCTTGCCGGATTAATAGATCCTCTGGTGTTGGTTCAGATGCTGTCCAGTAACTGAATCGTCCGATGGTAGTTTCGTATAATCCCTTAATCAAAAATTCTGCGGTGGTGCTTACACCTATGACCAACAGCATAGTCTTATACTCGCTATTTGCGGGATATACATCTTTGGTAAGATGGATAACACGATCATATAGTCGCCAATATTCATCAATACTTGCAAAGAATGGAAAATTACTGGGATTATTTCCACTACTCAAATAATGAGCATACTCGTTAGGGTTAAAGACCAAATACCATTCTGGTAATGTCAGATAGGTTTGTTCTTCACCCTTAATATACGCTGGAATATTAGA
The DNA here is from genome assembly GCA_041689615.1 of Gammaproteobacteria bacterium. Taxonomy (GTDB): domain Bacteria; phylum Pseudomonadota; class Gammaproteobacteria; order Eutrophobiales; family Eutrophobiaceae; genus UBA7359. The sequence continues at coordinate 135,240 of JBDNFW010000039.1, forward strand.
AACTATTTGCTGTTTAACTTTTGATTCAATCTTACTAGTAGAAGTATAACTGCCAAGTGGATCGATGAGCTTGTCTTGGTAATATGGATCACCACTTGACCAAACAACAACAGTAAGAACAAAGATAAAGAGCATTGTGACTACAAGCGCCAATAGCCCGGACTTGAATATCCACTTGGGAATTTTTTGCCACATGGATTTATAGAGTATCTGTACCATTTATCCGGCAGTTTTCACGAAAGCAAGCAAAGTATTATCTGATGGGTCGTGATCCTGTAATAACCGTTTTTCATCAGGCACAAATCCATGTTTTTGTAAGACGTTGATCCAGTGATCTAGACTATTAAAAAAACGTTTCTCTTTATTGTTATGGTTCCAGCTTGCTCCCAGCCCAGCGTTAAATACAGCGTGAACCAGAGAAACAAACACCTCCATGTCAGGATCAGCGGCATCATGATCGCGTAGAACAAAAACACCTTTGTCACGCAAAACCCGACTAATGGATGCGATGTATGCATCCAGATCTTCAGGAGAGCAATGATGCAAACCTATATAACAGGTGACTAAATCAAGACTGGCATCACCGATCAGTGTTTCACTAATAGGTTGATATTCGTTTAGATCGAAATATTTACCAATTTTTTTAAGTCCTCCGCGTTCCATGATTTCAGGAGGTGAGTTGTCAGGTGGAGTATAATTGGTCAAGTATACTGGGCCACTAAGATCTAACGCCTTCAGTAAAGACTTCACATAACGACCTGTTGAACCGATCTCCAAATAGCCTTTGTAGCTCCGGTAGCCAATCAGATCACGAGTTTGCTCTGCTATGACTTTCTTTTGCTTGATGAGTGCTGGTAAGGAATAGCGAAGATCTCGCAATGCGGGTTTGATATCGGGTAGTAATGATTGAACGCGTTGATAGATTGATTCATCGTCATCAAATTCATTACACGCTTGCATAATCACTGCATGAAAGCGATCTTCCGGATACAGGTTGTAGATATTTTGCAAGAAAAGATAAAACCTATCGCGCCAGACAGTATTTCCATAGATGTGGCGAAACTCTGATGTTTTTTCCGCTGCACTTTCTGACTTAACTTCCAAGTTATCGTCTGGAGAGTAGTACTTCTCCCACAAACAATTTCGGAACCGATAATCTGGATCATACTGACGCTTTTTTGCAAATAACTTATTTGCATACGGGTATGCTTGATGAAACTGCTCAGGCGTAGCGTGAGGTTGATAGGGAAGATAGTACGCACCGCCATGAGCAATCACTGCGTCAATTAGTTCGCGCGTCCAAACTGCTACCCGCTCACGGGCATTAATTCGGGTACGTTGCTTGTAATATAGAACAAAGGCAAAAGTTTCATCCCGTGCCCAGGCCAACAAACTTCCCGGATCTTTATAGGCATGGCGTATAGAAATGTTAATAACATTAACTCGATGACGGTTCAGGATTTCACTCATTAATTGCAAAAATGGTAGAAAATTGTCTACTGGTACAAAGTACTCTTGTAAAACATAAGTACGTTGATCACGGAACAATGGTTCCAGTTCATTGACATGGTATCCAGCCTCGAAATTGCGCCAATGCACAATAGGTTTACGAAACAGAATAGGATCAATAATGTACTCTCGTCGCCATTTACCAAATGGCGTTTCGGTGATTGCCCATAAAAAATATTTCTCAAGTAGATACAGTCGTCGACCAGGATTGAGTCGATCTGTCGTAGTTGCTGCATGATCCGTCTTAGACCAGGTCACCGCATTGGCACAGGTGTAATCAGGAGGATACAAATCCGCATTATGGAAAACAGCATCAGTATTATTACGCACATGATCCCGAAAATACTGCAGATAGTCAGCAGCGGACACCTTCCTTCGAGTTCGTTCTACCCGGTTGTTCTCGACCAGATCTAATTCTGCCTCGACGATAATACCAACAGCGCCGTAACAACCAACGATGCTATAGAATAATTCCGGCTTCTCATCGGGTGACGTTTCCACCAGCTCACCATCATGCAACATTACTAACAGACTGCGAATCGAGAACACAAGTGGACCCAAACCAATATAACGTCCGTGACAATTCACGCTAATCGATCCGCCAACAGTAAAGTCGGAATAGGTTTGCATGATCTTGATTGCCAGTTCATGTTGATCAATCACGTGCTGAATATCACGCCAGCGAATACCACTTTGCACACGGATAAAACGCTTTTCTACATCAAGAGAAAGCACACGATTTAAACCTCGCATATCAATATGAAGCGTCTCCGGTGCGGCGATCTGCCCACCCATGCTAAAACGACCGCCGCCTATGGATATAGGATTATCCGTCTGTTTAATTAAAATTTGCAATTGTTTGACCGTACCAGGTGTGAATACCGCATCAACCTTAGTTGGATACAATCCGGTAACTTCTTCAACAATTAAAGGGTTTGCACTTACGCCGTCTATCGGTTGGCAATCTATTGCCTTGTTATCATTTTTCATCCATTTTCTGCCTTTTTGATTTGAAATTAATACGCTTACGGAGTCGAGTCTTGAATGTTCATATCTGAATCATTCATTTTTTCAAGTGCTAACTGATAAACTTCATTTTTTTTCTTACCCGTGATCTTTGCTGTTAATCCCGCGGCATCTTTGGGTGAACATTTTTCTGAAAGGATTTGATTGATGCGCAAGGCTTCTGCATCACTGACTGACGTCTCCTGAGCACCTTCGACTACGACAACGAACTCGCCTTTTATTTTTATCTCGCCGCTTTCCAGTTTTTCATTTATTCCGGATAGCTTATCACGCACGATTTGTTCGAATTGTTTGGTGAGTTCTCTGGCAATGGTGACGCGTCTTTCTGCGCCGAAAATTTCCTGCATGATTTTTAATGATTCAACTATACGATGGGGGGCTTCGTAGAAAACCAATGTTCGTGATTCGGACATTAATCCTTGTAAGTATTTTTTTCGCGCTTCGCTTTTTGCCGGCAGATAACCTTCAAAAGTAAATTTGTTCGTGGGTAATCCGGAGACGGACAAAGCCGTAATAATGGCAGAAGGTCCGGGAATCGGGACGACTTTAATATTGTTGTCATGTGCTGCGACTACCAGTTTATAGCCCGGATCATTAATTAGCGGTGTTCCAGCATCGGAGATTAGCGCAATCGATTCGCCATCAAGCATTTGTTGAACCAATTGCTGCGTAACTTTTTCTTCATTGTGTTCGTGGTAAGCACAGATTTTGGATTTAATGCCAAAGCGTTCGAGCAGAGTTTTGCTATGGCGCGTATCTTCGGCAGCGATTAAATCGACCTGCTTCAAGATTTCAATGGCGCGTTCGCTGATATCGCCCAAATTGCCGATTGGCGTGGCTACTATATAGAGTGCTGCTTCCATACTTACAAATCTGAACCCTGCTTAAAAAGGAATGTCGTAATTATCACTGCAATGTACAATAGTAGCATGCGACTTTTAATCATTTTTCTTTTATCACTATCTTTATTATCCGGCTGCGGACCTACGCGCCCGTCAAATCAACAGGCTCAGGTCGATCCTGAGGAAAATGCTCGCGTTTTGATGCAATCCGGCAACTACTCTGCTGCGGCTGTAGAGTATTTAACTTTGGCGGAAAATGACAAAAATAATTCTGCAGTTTATCGCTTAAAGGCCGCTGCGGCTTACGTCGAAGCCGGACAATATGCCGAAGCGGATAAAGTCATCAGTGAAACCGCCATTCCTGAAAATGATTCTGTACAGAAATTAAGAATGCGTATCCTAAGTGCACGTCTGCAACTGGAATTTGGACAGCCCGGTAATGCACTGAACATGCTTACTGAAATAGCTCAGACCGAAATTCCATCAAGCTTGCAAAAAAGCTATTACGATATCTTAGCCCGCGCATATCTGGCGCACGGCGATTATCTTAAAGCGGCATCTGAGCGTTTAAAACTTTCGAAGTTGTTAGCCACGCCAATCGAGATAGATCAAAATAATCGTTCACTCTGGGAAGTATTTGAAACCATACCTCAAGCCGAACTTGAGGAATTACGCCTGGTTGCACCGGATGAATTAAGCAGTTGGTTTGAATTGGCTTCAATCTATCAGGGTTATCGTTATGAGCCGTCAAAATTAAAGAATGCGATTGATGGCTGGATCCAACGTTATCCCGGACATCCAGCTTATTCCGCTATCGCACCACAGCTCATTAGTCGTAGCAGTGAATTTGTTCAGCGCCCTTCTAAAATAGGATTGCTATTACCGTTATCCGGACAGTATCAAAAGTCATCTACTGCTGTTCGTGATGGTTTTCTGGCTGCGTGGTATATGGACAATCAGGAAAAATCGGAAGTTATAATTTATGATGCAAACTCATTAAACATTCGGGATGTTTATCAACAAGCCGTTGCAGATGGTGTTGAATATGTTGTTGGTCCGTTGGAAAAAGAAGCTGTTGAACAATTGGCTAGTTATGGCGAACTTCCGGTACAGGTATTAGCACTAAATCGTCAGGATTTAATCAGTGAAGAAACCGTTAATAGCAAATTAATACAGTTTGCCTTGTCACCGGAAGATGAAGCGATGCAAGTAGCTGAAGCGGCCATGTCCGATGGTCATAGACTGGCATTGGTTATCACACCGAATATTCCCTGGGGAGATAGAATTGCCGATGCGTTTAAAAAACGCTGGCTGGAATTGGGTGGTGGCATCTTGGAACAAACTCATTTCAACAGCAGCGAAAGAGATTTTGAAGCGCCTGTTAAAGAATTGTTAAACATTGACAGCAGTGAATATCGTGGCAAGGAACTTCGTAACAAACTTAATATAAAAATAGATACTGTCGGTCGCCGCCGCGAAGATGCCGATTTTATTTTTACCGCCGCTGTGCCAACTGATGCTCGACAATTATTTCCACAATTTCGTTTCCATCGTGCCGGCGATTTACCGGTGTATTCAACCTCACATATTTATTCGGGCCTTGTTGATAGCGCCAAGGATACTGATCTGAATGGCATTATATTCCTCGATATGCCATGGATACTGGAAACAACCCGACAACTCTCTATTATTCAGGACGCACTTAACCGAAACTGGTCGCAGGAAAAATCACAATACCGTCGCTTATATGCATTGGGTATTGATGCCTATCGTTTAATTCCTGAGTTGGGTCGTCTTAGTGCAGAGAAAAACAGTTATTTAAATGGTGAGACGGGTGATCTAACCATTAGTTCGAATAACATTGTAAAACGTAAATTACGCCGCGCTAAATTCGTTGATGGAAAACCTGTTTTGCAGAATTAAATATTACACTAGCTAACAATAATAATTATCAAGGATGATGATCATAAAAACGACAAAACAGTCGGGCAAACAAGCAGAAGAACTTGCTGCAAACTATCTTAGAGAACAAAAGGTAAAACTCATCACGCGTAACTTTCATTGTCGATTCGGTGAAATCGATTTGATTGGGCTGGACCAGGAAACCTTACTATTTATTGAAGTTCGCTATCGAAAAAACGAACATTATCTGGCCGCTGTTGAAACAATTGATCGACACAAATGTAAAAAAATTATCATTACTAGCGAGTACTATTTGAACAAACATAGAAAATACCAATCTTACTTTTGTCGGTACGATGTTATTACCCTTACCGGCTCGCTTGATAAGCCTGTAATCGAGTGGATTAAAAATGCATTTCAGGCATAATAAAGACAGTTTTTTTATGGTACTAATTATTGATGGATACCGTTCAACGCGTAAAAAATAACTTTCTTGAAAGCATTCAGGTCAAAACGGATGCTGTTGACAAACTAGCCCCTGTTATTGCCAATGCCGCTGCTGCAATTGCAAACGCGCTACTCAATGAAAAAAAGATTATGGCTTGTGGCAATGGCGGTTCGGCAGCTGATGCACAACATTTTTCTGCGGAAATGCTAAACCGTTTTGAAATGGAACGACCCGGCTTGCCGGCAATTGCGCTGACAACAGATGCATCAACAATAACGTCGATTGCTAATGACTACCAATTCGCCGAAATTTATTCAAAACAAATTCGTGCATTAGGACAGGAAGGTGATGTGCTGCTGGCCATTAGTACCAGTGGAGAATCACACAATATTGTTCATGCCATTGATGCGGCACATGACAGAAATATGATCGTCATCGCATTAACAGGAAGAGAAGGTGGTCAAATTGCTGATTTAATGAATAATAACGATTTCGAGATACGTGTGCCGACCTGGTCAACAGCGCGAATTCAGGAAGTGCATATTATGGTGATTCATTCACTATGTGATCTCATTGATCTTCAATTACTTGGACAGGATGAATAATACATGACACTTTTTAAATTGTTACGTTGTTTGATATTACTTGGTTTATTAACTCAATTATTTGCTTGTGCCGCTGTCGCCGTTGGTGGCGTTGCTGCTGCAACAGGTGCCGCTGTTGTTGATAGAAGAACAACCGGCGCATTGATCGAAGACCAGACGATAGAAGTTAAAGCATTGAAAGCGTTTCGTGATGATGCTGAATTAAACGAACAGGCTCATATGAATGTAACCAGTTACAACACCGTTGTTCTGCTTACCGGCGAAACACCTACTGATGCTATGCGTCAACGTGCTATGGAATTAGTTAAAAAAGTAGACAAAGTAACTCATGTTTATAATGAACTAACGATTGCTGCACCAAGCTCTTTAGTTTCAAGAAGCAGCGACTCCTATATTACTACTAAGGTTAAAACCCAGTTATTTGCTGATAAAAATGTAAGTGGCGTTCAATTTAAAGTTGTTACTGAAAAAGGTGTCGTTTACCTGATGGGTATTGTTTCTCACGCAGAAGCAGAAGTAGCAACAGAAATTGCCAGACAAACAGGTGGCGTACAAAAAGTGGTTAAATTATTTCAGTACACTGATTAATTTTTTATCTCTTAATAGTTGTTAATATTTTCAGTATACGTACTGAAATAAAGAACTTTATCCATTCAAAAGGACAGAGTCATCTGTCCTTTAACATTCTACAAACGCAACAAATGATATGTTTGATTATTCAGAAGAACTAAAGCAAACCTTATTGTCAGCATTTGAAAACAAGGGCAATGCTTATCAAGCACGCACTCGTTATCTCGATAATAATAAACAACCAAAGTATATCAATCGTTTAATACTCGAAGATTCTCCTTATCTTTTGCAACATGCGCATAACCCGGTCAACTGGCTTGCATGGGGAGAAGAAGCATTTGAAATAGCAAAACAGGAAAACAAACCTGTATTTTTATCTATAGGCTATTCAACCTGTCATTGGTGTCATGTCATGGAAGAAGAAAGCTTCGATAATGAAGATGTCGCCAAGCATATGAATGAGTCTTTCATCTGCATTAAAGTTGATCGCGAATTACATCCTGATGTTGATACCTATTACATGACTGCGGTAATGATGATGCAGGGACATGGTGGCTGGCCAATGAGTAGCTTTTTAACACCTGATAGAAAACCATTCTTTGGCGGCACTTATTTTCAGCCTGCACAATTTATCGCACTAATGAGTCGCGTTAATGATGTTTGGAAAAATCAAACCAACGATATTCTTGAACAATCCAATGCAATATCTCAACAAGTTTCCGGTGCTATGGAAGCGAGACAATCGCTAAATGAAATTGGCACTAATGTGATTGATCTGACTGCTCAAACTATCATGAATCATTATGATTCATATCATGGTGGATTTGGGCAAGCACCAAAATTTCCAAATGAACCCTATCTCTATTTCTTGCTCGAGTATGCTGCTTATTCAGGAAAATCCGATGTTCTGGATGCTGTTGTTAATACTTTACATATTCAAAGTTGCGGCGGCATTTATGATCAAATTGCTGGTGGTTTTCATCGTTATGCTACTGATCCGAATTGGTTGATTCCGCATTTTGAAAAAATGCTCTACAACCAGGCTAATTTATCCTGCGTCTTTGCTCAAGCCTATTCTCTTACACGTGCGCCTGATTTTAAACGTGTTACATGCGAAACGCTGGATTATGTTATTCGTGAAATGACAAATGACGAAGGCGGTTTTTATTCCGCTACCGACGCTGACAGTGAAGGTGAAGAAGGTCTTTTTTTCATATGGGATAAAAAAGAAATTAAAGCTTTACTAAGCGAAGAAGATGCAAAAGAATTTATAGAGTTATATCAAGTCACTGAAGCGGGAAATTTCGAAGGTAAAAATATTCTTAATTTAAGCCAACCTCTGGAAAATACAGCTAAAGAAAAGAATATCGAATACGACGAATTAATCGATCGTCTTGCTAGCAATAAACAAACGCTTTGGGAATATAGAGAAAAAAGAATCCCGCCGATACGCGACGACAAAATTATTACTGCATGGAATGCAATGATGATCAAAACGTTTGCTTATGTGGGACAGGAATTTAATCAGCAGCATTACATAGATGTTGCGATTAATGCTGCCAACTATATTTTAAAAAATAATATGACCAGTAACGGTCAACTAAGCCGCTCAAGCTTAACCGGACAAGCTTCTATACCAGCATTACAGGAAGACTATGCTTATCTCGCAGAAGCGTTGTTACAAATCTACGATGCAACAATAGATAGGCACTGGTTAGACAAAGCTTCGACTTTAACTAATGAAATGCTAGAACAATTTTGGGATGAAGGAAATGGTGGTCTGTTTATGAGCAGCCAGGGTAAAGAGAACTTGCTTCCATCTTCACCTAAGGAAATTAATGATAATGCGACCTCGTCTGGTAATTCAGTTGCATTAAGAACTTTAGTTCGCTTGTTTAAACGGACTGGCAAACAACATTTTCAGACTTATGCACAACAATTGATTCGCGCTTATTCTGACGATATCACGCAGCGTCCTTATATCTGTAGCTATCTTATCTGCGGTCTACTTGAATTGTTTGTTGGCGAACAATCCGACAGGCAATGGTGTGCTGAAGGGAATATTCATATTTCTGCAACAAAGACTAAAGAAGATAATAAATTTAAAATAATACTATCTATAAAAACGAACAACGACTGGCACTTAAATCAGATCACTGATGAAGATAATGCTTCTATACCATTAAAAATTGACACAGAAACTGACTGGAATATTTCAAGTCTTCATTACCCTGATGCAATTACAAAGACATTGGGTTTTCAAACAGAAGCTGTTGATGTTTATGAAGGTAATATAAATATTGAATTTACTGTCTCTGCAAACAATAAGACCCGTTTTCAAAACAATTTACTAAAGCTAAAACTCCAACTGCAAGCTTGCAATAATGAAAAGTGTTTATCTCCTGAAACCCTTACGCTAAATATAGCTATTTAAGTTATTTTTAATATATCTATACCGTTTCAAGCAGAACATTCAACCTATCAGGGATGTCTCTCAAATCGAGACCCGTTTTTTTAAATAATGCATCTGCTCTCTTTTTCAATTCAGTAGAATTTGGCAACTTTTGGCATGATGCAAAAATAATCGCATTAGAAAATTCGGGAAATTCCAATAAATAGATATAATCAAAATAATTTTTCATTGGTAACAACACATTGACTACATCTTCTTCGGACTCTGGCAATATATTAATGGCTAATACACCCTTTTTATCAATGCACTTATTAATGTTGGCATAAAAATCATTTTTGTATAAACAAGAAGCATGTATATCAGCGCTAAAAATATCGCATAAAATAATATTATAGATGTCATCATGCTTTGATAAAAAATACTCTGCAGAATCGTGAATAACATCTATAGTTTTTGGCAAATGAAAATAATCTTTAGCCAACTGAATAATTTGCTCGTTTGATTCGACTGATCTAATTTCAATTTCAGGCCATTTCGAATCCAGATAACGTTCAATCGATGCTCCGCCCAAACCAAGGTTGAGTAAGCGCTTTGAAGAAGGACAAAATAAAAGCACTGAGAGTAATGCCTGAATATTAGGCAACACAAGCTGATCAATAGCATCCATTCGCATTAATGTCTGAACAGAATTATCACCTATATGCAGCCAACGATATTGTTGCCATTCTCGTACTTCAATGCTTTCATCGTCAATTAGACCAGAATAAAGCAATTGACTTTCATCGGTTTTGAGCTGAACTATTTTTTCTAGAGACATTATTTTAATTATATGTATTAAGAATACCCAAATACTGATCCGCCTGATAAAATCCGCAGCCTTTCAGCTATAAAATATTATATCAGGTATATCACGTGTCAGAATTTGTTATTGGTCAACGCTGGGTGAGTCATACAGAGACGGAACTCGGATTAGGAATTATTGTTGGTGTAGAGGGACGTCGAGTAGAAATCAGCTTTCCTGCGGCTGATGAGCAACGACTCTATGCCACGGATAGCGCACCTCTGACACGTATAGAACACAAGTTTGGAGAAACTATTCTAACTCAGGATGAACAGGCATTTAAAATTATTCGTACGGAACAATTTGAAGGTCGGATAATTTATTATGCTACAGATAAAGAAGGCCAGGAACATCGAATTGATGAACTGGATTTAAATTGTTTTATTGAACTGACCACACCAAAGCAACGCCTCATTAGCGGACAACTTGATAACTTAAAAGCTTATCGCTTACGTTGCGAAACACTTTTGCAATTACATCGCTTACAACAATCACCAGTAAAAGGTTTACTGGGTTCCAGAACAAATTTATTACCTCACCAGGTTTACATCGCTAATGAAGTAGCTAAACGTTACGCACCGCGAGTTTTACTTGCTGATGAAGTTGGTTTGGGGAAGACCATCGAAGCCGGAATGATATTGCATTATCAATTACATAGTGGGTTAGCAAGTCGAATTTTAATTATTGTTCCCAATACACTGAGTCATCAATGGTTAGTTGAAATGCTACGTCGTTTTAATCTGCGTTTTTCATTATTCAATGAGGATAGAATACAAGCGCTTGGTGAAGAAGAAGGCAATCCATTTGAAAGTGAACAATTAATTATCTGCAGTCTGGATATGCTTACCAGTGATCCAGATTTATTTAATCATTCTCTAAAAGCGGATTGGGATATGGTTGTTGTTGATGAAGCCCATCACCTACATTGGACTGAAGGCGATGAAGGACATGATTATCGTTGTATTGAAGCTCTCGCTAATAAATGCCGCGGCTTATTATTATTAACGGCAACACCAGAACAAGCTGGAGCGGGAAGTCACTTTGCCCGTTTGCGCTTACTTGACCCTGCTCGCTTTCATGATTTTGATAGCTTTCTAAACGAAGAAAAAGGTTATCAGAAACTCAGTGCAACGGTAAAAAGCTTACTGGACGAACCTGATGAACTGTTAACAGATGAAATGCTGGCATTGCTAAAAACATATCTTGAAAATGAAGCGCCTGATAAGAATAACCCTGATATTTTAGAGCGTGAGGAAATTGTATCAAAACTACTTGATCGACATGGTACTGGACGTGTGTTCTTACGAAATACCCGCGAAGCTATAAAAGGCTTTCCCGAAAGAAAATTACATAGCACCCCTCTCGAATGTCCAAAACTCTATTCGACACTTTCAGGAAAACAAACACTATTTCCGGAAATAGAAATTGATAACAACGACTGGTTAAAGCAAGACCCTCGAATTCAATATTTAATCAGTTTAGTAAATGAATTAAAGACTGAAAAGATATTGGTGATTTGTGCCAATGCAAAAACAGCATACAATTTGGAAAGACACTTGCAATTGAAAATGGGAATTCGTAGCGCTGCCTTTTATGAAGGACTTAGCATTATTGAACGTGATCGCGCTGCTGCCTATTTTTCTGACACAGAAATGGGAGCACAAGTATTAGTCTGCTCTGAAATCGGAAGTGAAGGACGTAACTTTCAGTTTGCCCATCATCTTGTTTTATTTGATTTACCTTTAAATCCCGATCTTTTAGAACAACGTATCGGTCGGCTGGATCGCATTGGTCAAACAGAAGTCATTAACATTCATGTTCCTTATATTGAACATTCTGCACAGGCAGTGATGTTCAACTGGTATCACAAAGGACTTAACCTCTTTTTGCATAGCTGTGCTGCTGGCTATGCTATATACGAAAAATTTGAAGCACCGTTAAACGAGGCTTTAGTTGAACCACAAAAAGATATTAGTTCGCTTATCGACGAAACGAATCAACACACCAATATCATTAAACAAAATATGCATGATGGCAGGGACAGATTAGTTGAATTAAATTCTTGCCGAAAAGATTTCGCAGAGGAAATTATAAATACCATCAACGATGAAGAAAAACCCAAGTTACTGATGGATTATATGGAGAGCATGTTTAATGCCTATGGCGTCGATCATGAAGAACACTCTGAAAATACATGGATTATCCGAGCTAGCGATCATATGCGAACCGGTTATTTTCCTGGTGTTGGCGAAGAACCGGTTACCATTACCTTTGATCGAAACAAGGCTCTCAGTCGTGAAGATATGCCTTTTGTTAGCTGGGAACATCCAATGGTGTCTGATGCAATTGAAATGGTATTAAAAAGCGAGACTGGAAATACCTTTATTTCTACCATAGAAAAAGAGGGTATAGAGCCGGGAACAATATTACTAGAAACATTTTCCAGTATTCATACAATAGCCCCGAAAAGACTTCAAGTTGATCGTTACTTACCCATTACACCTTTGCGCACATTAATTAGTAAAGATCGTAAAGATTATTCAAAACTTTTAACACACGAAAAACTGAATACCCTAAGCATGAAGATTGAGCGGCAGACAGCGCATGCCATCATTAAACAAATTAAACCTGAAATTGAAACAATGATTGATTTAGCAATCAAGTTTAGTCAATCAAAACTACCAAAGATAAAAGAAGAAGCTCAACAGCGCGTTGATACGTTACTAGGTTCTGAAATAAAACGTATGAAACAATTACAAAATAAAAATGCAACAATCAGAAAAGAAGAAATAGAGTTTTTGGAAGAACAACTGCATGCCTGCACCGAAATCATCAGCAATGCAAAATATGAGCTTCAAGCTGTACGACTGGTAATAGTTCAATAAGGATATGATCTAGATTTCCACAGATTCCTCTGTTTCGATTTCTTCCTGAAGTGGTTGAATAATATAACCGGATACGTAGTCCACTCCAGCATCAATAGCTGCTGCAAGACCTTCACCTGTTTCCAGTTTGTCTGCAATAACCAGTGAATCATGTTCATGAGCAATAGAAACCACTTCTTTCATTTCCTTAAGACTCATTTCACTACCACCGAATGTAGGCGAAAATCGTGTGTACTCAAAATGCATATGTTTCATGCATTGTTCAAGAATGGAGTGATTAGGAACATGAAGTAATGCTGCAGATATTCCATATTTTTCACGAAGTTGTTCAATAAGAGTTTCAGCTTCATTTCGAAAGGTTAGAAATTTTTTAACATCTATTTCTAAAATTAAGGAGTCCCCAATATCAGGAAAATCAGTGCCACCAATTAATTTATCAAACCACTTGAAAAACTTTCATCTGAATATGAGGACGATGTTAGAGTCATAAACAATGCTGTATCAATCGAGTTTCTACTGTATTCCTCAATTAATTTATTAATGCTAAATTGTATAACCCATCTATCCAGCGTATTGAGTTTATTTGTATCCTGAAGAATCGACATATATTGATCAGCTGAAAATTCATCTCCATCTTTGCCAATCAGATTCATTCGCGTTGTATAAAGACTTTCTTTGCGCATTAACGATTTCGCATCAGACACTTTAATAATATGCTGGAAGAATGGTTTTACCCTGTTTTTGATAAAAACATTTTCGAGTTGCGCTTTAATACTCTTGTTATCTTTTTCTTCTTTTCTCGCATCACCATAGATAGCATATGAATTACCTGGTTCATCGCGTGCAATTCGGCATGACACATCAGCAGAAATAAATACTGTTTCTGCATCAATGTTATCTGTATCAATTACGGCTACACCAATACTAACGGTATAATTATAGGCTCTACTCTTTTCAGAATAGGGATGTTCAGATAATTCTTTACACAGTTTCCTGGCAAATTTTTCAGCGACGTTAAAATCGATACGACTTTTTAGCAATACGGCGGTTGCTGCATCACCCGAACGAATAGCAACACCTTCATATTTCTTACCTTTTAATAATTTGGATGTTACTTTAGCTATGTGACTACAGATTTTATCCGTTGTTATTATGCCAAATTCATCATGTAAGCCCTGATAATCGTCAACTTCAATTACAAATACAACGTCATCTTTATTGGCTTCTTCTATTTTTCTCAAGAAACGACTTTTATTATAAATATGTGCACTTAAAGTAATAGTATCCGACTTAACCCGTTCTTCCCGATACTGTTTTGTCGCACGTTGAATAGATTCAAAAAGAACAATTTTAGTTAACTCGTTTTTATGTAGAAAATCCTGAACCCCATATCTGAACGCCTGAACAATCACTCTTTCGTCGCTTTTGCCCGTCAACATAATTGCTGCCGGAAAATCACTTGATGCGGCACTGGCTCTAATCCATTCCAGTCCATTCTCACCATTACCTAAATCATAATCGACGATGACAAGTTGGTATTTTTCCCAGTTATATTCACTGCCCGGGCAACCATCTTCAATGTCGTACGTTACTACTTTTGCGGATGGCAATATGCTTTTGAAGTACTCAGTCAAAAGAGCACAATAATCTTTAGAATCATCGATTAGTAAAATTGATTTTATGTAGGAAGATGCTGAAGTACTCATAACGCTCTACTATTATTCATAGCTTTATTTTTTATAATTTCCAAAGAGTACAAGAGTATTAGCTGAATCGCAAAACAAACTATTAAGCTTGTCGGCTAATAGAGACACTTAAATAATGCTATTAAACTTACGATATATATTAGCGGTATATTCCGAAAAATAATTAAGGCATATCAAGTAGATCTCAAATTTAAGATATATTTGATATTGTTTGATGCACTGCAAAAAACATTTTTAAACCAATTTAGAATAAACGCGGAACTACTAGAGAGGCGATACAAAAACTTATTTGACTACTTTTAAATGCGAACCTTTTTTCTTCTTACTTTCTTTCTTATCTGATTCAGTATTTGAAACTGATTCTTTATTAGTTTGAACTTCAGATTCTTCTTCCTGGAAGATCATACCGCGACCATTTTCATTCGCATAAATCGCCAACACTGCTCCTATTGGAAAATAAACATCCATACTTCTGCCAGAGAATCGTGCCTTGAAGTTTATAAAATCGTTACTTAGATCAAGATCACGAACAGCGCTCGGCGAAATATTTAAGACAATTTTATTATCTTCAACAAAATTAAGGGGAATACTTAGATCGTCACCGCTTGCATCAACTAACAGATAAGGCGTTAAATGATTATCACAAATCCAGTCGTACAATGCGCGCAGCAAATAAGGTCGATTCGAATTCATAACTTTGTTACAGAGTTCAGGCGTGTAGCCGAATAAACTCAGCCTTCGTTATATTCCTTTTCTACATTTGACATACTGGTTTGAAATGCTTCGCGTTCAAATAGTCTATCTGCATATTCCTGTAATGGTTTAGCTGACATTGGTAACTTTATTCCATATTCATCCAAACGCCACATTAATGGTCCGACACAACAATCAATCAGTGAATACTCTTCTGACATAAAATAAGGCATTTGTGCAAACGCCGGTGCAATCGAAGTTAAGTTATCACGCAATACTTTCTTTGCATTTGCAGCAGCTATTTCATTTTCACTTTCGACCTCTTCAACAGCCGTATATAGATCGCGCATAACTCTGTAACGCAATTGGCGGTTTCTTGCTCTATTGACAGGGTCAACCGGCATTAATGGCGGATGAGGAAAACGTTCGTCTAAATACTCCATCATAATATGTGCATCATACAGAACCAGATCACGATCAATCAGCGTCAGAATCGAGTTGTAAGGATTTAAATCATTCAGTTCTTCAGGTCTGGCATCATCATCATCAATGTAATTAATCTCAACATTGACATCTTTTTCTGCCAATACAATACGCACAGCATGTCCGATTGGACTAACACTGTCAGAATACAAAACCATTAATGAACGACGATTGGCGATACTTGCCATTGTTTAAATCTCCAGCCTGTTAAGAAAGCGCGGGATTATACTACAGATTCTGAAATAAGGGGGTTTCGTGCAAACTTAATGCACATCGCGCCAATATTCCTTTTTGAGCAGGTAAGTAATAATCATAAGAATAAAGAGATACAGCATTACCCAGACACCGATCTTGGTACGTTTAAGCTTGATTGGCTCGCCTAGATAGACCAGGAAATTGACTAAATCACGTACGGTTTGATCGTATTGTTCTGGTTTTTGAGAGCCCTCGCTAATTAATTCCAAATCCTCATAAGTAGAAGCGTGGTGTGCTCCATCATCATGCTTTTGTTCAGTTAAGCGCTGAACACCTTGAAGCTCCCATAACACATTAGGCATACCCACATCTTTGAATGCCAAATTATTCACGCCAAAAGGACGAGATTCATCAACATAAAATGTTTTGAAATAACTATAGAGCCAATCCGCACCACGAGAACGGGCAATAACAGATAAATCAGGTGGTGTAACACCAAAAAAACGATCAGCATCAGATTCGCGCATCGCTATTTTCATTGTTTCACCAACTTTATCAGTACCAAACATAAAATTCTTTTTCAGCACATCTTCACTAATCCCTAGATCCGTACCCATTCGGTTATAACGCATATAGGCAGCTGAGTGACAACTTAAACAATAATTAACAAATGTTTTCGCGCCGCGTTGTAATGAAGTCTGATTAGAAAGATCAACTTCCATATGCATTAATTTTGCACCGCCTGCAGCAGAAACACTGACAGAAACCATCATTAAAAGAATGAAGACTATGCCATGTAATTGTTTGTATCCTTTCATTTGTCTGTCACCCTGTCTGGTACAGCCTTATCATTATCCATCGCGGTATAAAACGGCATTAAGAAAAAGAAACTAAAATAAACAACCGAAAAAAATCGCGCCATCCATGTATAAAGAGGCGTTACACCTTGCATGCCTAACCAGCCTAATGAAACAAAACTGATAACAAATGCAGTTAAAGCAATACGATAATTCATACCACGATAACGAATGGATTTAACCGGACTTCGATCTAACCAAGGCAATAACAAGAATATATTAACCGCCAATCCCATAGCGACGACGCCACCTAACTTATCCGGTATTGCGCGTAAAATGGCGTAAAACGGCGTGAAATACCAAACTGGCGCTATATGTGCCGGTGTTGTAAATGGATCTGCCGGTGTGAAATTGGCATGTTCAAGAAAATAACCTCCCATTTCTGGCGCAAAAAATACCACTGCAAAAAAGAAAATTAAAAATACCACTGCACCGAAAATATCTTTCACCGTGTAATACGGATGAAATGGAATACCGTCTAAAGGAATCCCTTCTGCATTTTTATTCTTTTTGATTTCAACGCCATCGGGATTATTCGATCCGACTTCGTGTAGGGCCAATATATGAAAGCCAACCAAACCAAGAATAAGTAAGGGAAAGGCAATGACGTGTAATGAGAAAAAGCGGTTTAAGGTGACACCGGAAACAACGAAATCACCACGAATCCATTCTGCTAAATCTGGACCGATAAGTGGTATGGCACCGAACAGCGAAATAATGACTTTCGCTCCCCAATACGACATTTGCCCCCAAGGCAGGAGATAACCAAAAAAGGCTTCAGCCATAATCACCAGGTAAAGTGCCATCCCGGATAGCCATAGTAACTCGCGAGGCTTTTTATAAGAACCATAAAGTAGCGTACGGAACATGTGCAAAAAGATAACAACGAAAAAGGCTGAAGCGCCGGTTGAATGCATATAACGAATAAACCAACCCCAGCTGACATCACGCATGATGTATTCAACTGAAGCAAAGGCACCTTCCTCTGATGGGTTGTAATTCATTGTCAGCCAAATACCGGTCAGTATCTGAATAACCAAAACCAACAGGGCTAAAGAACCAAAGAAATACCAGAAGTTAAAGTTTTTCGGCGCATAATATTTGGCCAGATGCTCATTCCAGCTTTTCACTAACGGGAAGCGAGCATCGACCCAGTCCCGTAAGCCAGTTAATCCTTTAACAACTTGCTTTTCGATATCAGCCATTACACTGCCTCGCTATCATCGCCGATTAACAAACGGCTGGGTGAAAGAAATTTATAAGGAGGAACAACTAGATTAGTGGGTGCTGGCATACCTTTGAATACACGACCCGCCAAATCAAAACGAGAACCATGACAAGGACAAGCAAAACCACCTTTTCCAGCGGTAGGACTATCGTCCACCCCCTTTTGAATAAATTTAGGTGAGCAACCGAGATGTGTACACGCACCAATGACAACCAGAAACTCGTTTTCCCGAGCGCGATATTCATTTTTGGCATAGTCCGGTTGGGCACTGGCATCTGATGAAGGGTCACTGACTTCATTATCCTGAGCCGCTATATCATCCAGCATTTCCTGCGTGCGTCTTAGTATCCAGACAGGTCTCCCTTGCCACTTTTCAATGACCAGTTGACCTTTCTTTAAATTACTAATATCGACTTCAACCGGTGCACCAATCGCCTTGGTTTTTTCACTCGGCGCCATCGCTGCAATAAATGGTACTGCTCCGGCCACGACGCCTGCGCCACCCACTACTGTAGCAGCAGCAGTCAGGAATCGACGTCGACTCTTGTCAACATTACTATTATCCATATTATCCTCTGTAAGATAACTGATTGGTTAAATACCAGTATTATTATTTATGTAGTATATATTACGTTAAACTAATTATCGGATAAACAACACATCTATCATTAATTACTAAATAAGGGAATTAAAGTATTTTTAATCATTATGCAATTGAAAAAGAATTTAGTCTTCATACTGAAATATTCTGCCTACGGATTAGCAATCGCATTCCTTTTTTTGTTATTAACATCCAGTAATTTATTGTCTAATATTTCGTTTTTATCATCGCACGAATCAAACCGCTATTCTTTCAATAACGCTGTAATGTCGACAGCTCCAGCCGTTGTGAATGTCTATGCCAGCACAGTTTATCAAGAAAGAAGCCATCCATTGTTTCAAGATCCCTTATTTCGACATTTTTTTGGAGATGCACCAACTATGCCAAAAAAACGCCGAGATAATTCAATTGGCTCTGGCGTCATTATGAATACAGCTGGTTATATCCTGACCAACGCGCATGTTATTCAAAACGCAAACGAAATCCGTATCACCCTCAATGACGGCCGGCAGGTGGAGGCAAAGTTAATCGGGCTGGATACCGATACTGATCTGGCAGTCGTCAACATTCAGCTAGAAAATTTACCGCAGATTCCAATTGGTGATTCTACCGAACTCAAGATTGGTGATATCGTTTTGGCGATAGGTAATCCATACAATTTTGGTCAAACTGTTACGCAAGGTATTGTCAGTGCAACAAGTCGAAAACGTCGCGGCATTTCTTATTTCGATGATTTTATTCAAACTGATGCAGATATTAATCTAGGTAATTCCGGCGGCGCATTAGTTACTGCGGCAGGCGAATTGATTGGTATCAATACAGCCATTATCTCAAGTAGCGGCGGTTCAGAAGGAATCGGTCTTGCCACACCGATCAATCAGGCACTTGATGTCATGAATCAGATTATCGAAAACGGGAAAGTGGTTCGCGGCTGGTTAGGCATTGAAGCACAAACACTGGGAGCAGATGTCATTAAAATGCTCAATCTTGAAACGGGTGGTGTACTGGTTAACGCCATCATGCGCAATAGCCCTGCCGAAAATGCCGGACTAATTCCGGGTGATATTATGATTAGTATCGATGACAAAAATGTTAGTTCACCTGACCAAGCCATTGAAACAATTACCAGACTTGCTCCGGGTAGTGAAGTAAAACTAAATATCTTAAGGGGCTGGGAAAGACAAGAATTGATTACACGGATTGTACAGAGACCTGCAACGCAAATACCTAACTAACGGCTACTCGACTTTAGTTCATTATCTCTTTCAGTTTTGAAAGAAAAGCATCATTCTCTTCTTTTGTACCAATGGTGACACGTAAACAATTATCCAGTAATGGATGAACGCCATGTAGATTCTTGATCAAAATTTTATGCTTCAACAATTCAGCATGCACGAATTCAGCACCCTTTTCTGCTACTTTAAACAAAATAAAATTTGCTTCGCTTGGCCATGCTTCAATACCTTCAATATTCAAAAGTATATCAAAGACAAAACTTCTATCATTGCGAATTTGTTCGGCTTGCTGTTCTAATAAGCCAATATTCTGAAGAATAAAATTAGCACTAAGCTGATTCAATGTTCCAATATTGTATGGCAACCTCAATTTTTCAAATTCCGAAATCCATTCATGTGCGCCAAACAATATACCTAATCTTAAACCTGCCAAGCCAAGTTTGGACAAAGTTCTCATTAACAAAACATTTGAGTATTTTTGCAAACAAGACATCATGCTCTTTTGTGCAAAGACATGATAAGCCTCATCAATAACAACAAGACCCGCTGTCGCTTTTATAATTGTTTCAATAGATTCCTGATCAAACATATTGCCGGTCGGGTTATTTGGCCAGGCAATAAATATAACGGCAGGTTGTTTCTCTTCTATCGATTTCAGCATCGCAGGAAGATCGAGTGAAAAGTCATCGTTTAATGGCACACCGACATAATCAAGTTCTAACAATGAACTCAATAGACGATACATAACAAAGCCCGGCTCTGGTGCCATTATAACGTTAGATGATTTATTTAATGCCAGCATGATGATTTGAATCAATTCATCAGAGCCATTACCAAACATCATTGCTGTATCGTCAGGCAAATTAAGCGTTGAACTTAACTTCCTTCTTAACTCGCTGGCACTTGCATCGGGATAACGATTCAGTTCAGCTTGCTCCATATAGTTAGACCATGCTGTTTTAATTTCTTCCGGCCAGACGTATGGGTTTTCCATCGCATCCAACTTAATAAGGTTGCTGGAATCAGGAACGTGATAAGCCTTAGCTTCAAGAATAGACGGCTTGATGATCTTTTTAATTTGATCTTCGATCATCTTAAATGGGAAATATTATTTTGAATTGATTCTGTATTCTGCTGACCGTGCGTGCGCAGTCAAACCTTCACCGCGCGCCAACACAGAAGCGGTCTCAGCAATTTTATTTACTGAATTTTTAACACACTTAATCAATGATGATTGTTTCTGAAAATCATAAACACCCAAGGGCGATGAAAATCGCGCTGTTCTTGCTGTTGGTAAAACATGATTTGGACCAGCGCAATAGTCACCTAAAGATTCCGCTGAATAATGTCCCATGAAAATCGCACCGGCATGTCTAATATCATTCAGTAAAGCTTCCGGATCAGAAACAGCAAGTTCGAGATGCTCTGGTGCAATAAGATTAACAACCTCTATTGCTTGTTTAAGATCATCTACTTTGATCATTGCGCTATTACCTGTTAATGCCGCTTTAATAATTTCAGCTCTTTCCATTTCTGGTAAAAGTTTTTCAATACTGTTTTCTACTTGCGAAATAAAATCAGCATCAGGCGAAATTAATATGGCACTGGCTTGTTCATCATGTTCCGCTTGAGCAAACATATCCATAGCCACCCAATCCGGGTTTGCACTGCTATCACCAACTATCACCACTTCAGACGGACCAGCAATCATGTCAATACCGACAACACCAAACACTTGACGTTTAGCTGTTGCCACATAAATATTTCCCGGGCCAACAATCTTGTCTACTTTAGGCACCAAATCTGTTCCATACGCTAAAGCAGCAACAGCTTGGGCACCGCCAATTGAAAATACACGTGTTACACCTGCTATAGCCGCTGCAGCCAAAACCAAGTCGTTCCGATTGTCATCGGGCGTTGGCACAACCATAATAATTTCTTCAACACCGGCAACATGCGCGGGAATAACATTCATTAGAACTGATGAAGGATATGCCGCTTTGCCTCCAGGAACATAAACTCCAACGCGATCCAAAGGTGTAATTTTTTGACCCAACACATTTCCTTCTTCGTCTTCATAAGTCCATGTTGTTTGCTTTTGTTTTTCATGAAATTCGCGAACGCGTTTTGCTGCATGCTCTAAACTATTACGTAATGCATCAGGTATTCGTTTTAATGCCGCATCCAAATCCTGTTTAGAAATTTCTAAAGCTTCTATATTTGCTGATCGTCGATCAAATTGATTTGTATATTCAAGTAAAGCTTCGTCGCCACGAGTACGAATGTCGGCTATAACTTTCGATACTGTTTCAACGATCGATTGATCCGGTTCATCAGTTGAAGATAGTAAAGACTGTAATGATGAATCAAAATTATCAGCGGATGTATCGAGATGTTTTAACATGACTAACTCTAACGAACTATTTCCCGACTATCTCGGACAATTGATCCAAAATAGGTTTGATCGTCGCATTTTTCATCTTCATTGCCGCCTTGTTCACAACTAGCCTGGAGCTGATGTCAGCAATGTGTTCAAGGGTTACTAATCCATTCGCTTTTAAAGTATTACCAGTATCAACAAGATCAACAATCCAGTCTGATAGCCCTAACACAGGACCTAATTCCATTGAACCATAAAGTTTAATGATCTCTACTTGTTGGCCACGTTCAGCAAAATAATTTTTCGTGATATTTGTGTATTTAGTGACTACTCGAGGTCTATCCAAAATTGGTTTTGCATTCTTAAGGCCAGCTAACATCATTCGACACTTCGCAATACCTAGGTCAATTGGTTCGTAAAGACCATCACCGGAATATTCCATCAACACATCTTTGCCAGCAATCCCGAGTTCCGCAGCACCACGTTCAACATAAGTTGGCACATCGGTAGCACGAATAACAAGCAACTGAATATTAGCCTGATTTGTTTCCAGAACCAGTTTACGCGTTTTATTCGGATCATCTTTTGGCACGATATCCAGCTTAGCCAGCAACGGCATCGCCTCGTCGTAAATTCGACCTTTGGAAACAGCAATTGTGATCTTGTCCGGCATAATTTCAGTCTGCGTGTGTAAATTGATTATTTTAATTGGATCAGGATAAGACAGAATACAATAGAATCGGATTGACTGAAAAAGTTTCCTACCGTATTAACCTCTTCTTAGTCTGGAATTCGTCTGATATCTGCACCTAACTGAGAGAGTTTCTCTTCAATCATCTCATAACCACGATCAATATGATAAATACGTTCAACCACTGTTTTACCTTGTGCAACCAACCCGGCTAAGACGAGGCTCGCTGATGCCCTTAAATCTGTTGCCATTACTGGCGCGCCGGTTAAAAACTCAACGCCCTCAGTAATTGTAGTATTGCCTTCCAGTTTAAGATCTGCACCCATACGTTGTAATTCATGTACATGCATAAATCGATTTTCAAATACTGTTTCTGTGATTATTCCGCTGCCGGTGGCAATAGAGTTCATTGCCGAAAACTGCGCTTGCATATCGGTAGGAAAACCGGGAAAAGGTGAGGTATGAATATCAACTGCTTTTGGTTTTTTACCGTTCATGCTCAGAGAAATGGCATTGTCCTCAATTTCCAATTTTGCTCCGGCTTCCGTTAACTTAGCTAATACCGCTTCAAGTAACTTTGGCTGGGTATTTCTTAAACGTATACTGCCTCCCGTCATTGCGGCGGCAACAAGATAGGTTCCCGTCTCAATACGATCAGGCAAAATATCATAATTCGTACCGTGCAATTCCTCTACACCTTCAATCTCTATACGATCAGTCCCCGCACCGGAAACTTTTGCGCCCATTTGATTCAGGCAGTTTGCCAGATCAGTTACCTCTGGTTCTCTGGCTGCATTTTCAATCACTGTAATACCATCAGCGAGTGTCGCTGCCATCATCAGATTCTCTGTACCGGTAACCGTAATAATATCCAATGACAAATGAGCACCTTTTAAACGATCTGCTGTTGCGCGAATGTAACCACCTTCAACAACGATATCGGCACCCATTGCTGTAAGTCCTTGTAGATGTAAATTCACAGGTCGAGAACCAATGGCACAGCCGCCGGGCAAGGACACATCGGCCTTACCATAACGAGCAAGCAACGGCCCCAACACAAGGATGGAGGCTCGCATAGTTTTTACGAGTTTATACGGTGCAAAAAAATTGGTGATATTACTGTTATCGATTTCGATGCGCATACGCTCATCAACCGTAATTTGTGCACCCATCAGTCCCAATAACTCTATAGTTGTTGTGATGTCATGCAGATGCGGGACATTACCGATAGTCACACATTGATCAGTAAGCAGGGTTGCAGAAAGAATCGGCAACGCCGCGTTCTTTGCGCCAGAAATAGGGATATCCCCACGCAATGGATTACCACCGTGGATAATTAATTTATCCATAATTGTTTATCGTTACCTTTATGATGAATCACAATATCGAGAATCAGTTTTGTTTATCCCATTCTTCCGGGGTATATGTCTGCATAGAGAGTGCATGAATATCTGTGCCCATTTTATCACCCAATGTTTTATAAACCATCTGATGTTGTTGCAGCATTGTCTTGCCAGCGAATAATTCACTAACAATACGCGCCTGAAAATGCGTGCCATCATCACCTTCCACTAGGATATCGGCACTGGGTAAACCTGTTTCTATGAGTTGTTTAATTATTTCCGGGTTCATATCTGCTGCTCTGTATATTAATTCACCATGATAAAGGAAAGTGGAGCGTTTAGTGATGATTTTTCAGGAAGCCTTAAAGTAAACAACCGGGCAGTGCCCGGTTGTTATTGTCTTGTCTGTTATTCTTATTATTTTGTCAGATTGTTTGCCAGATTTTGATTTTTTTTAACAAGTTTTTTAATCAGTGCGTCAAAGCCTTCTTTCTTTATTTGAGTCGCAAACGATCCTCGATATGTCGACACCAGACTGACACCATCAACAGCAACATCAACTACTTTCCATACTTCATTCTTCTGATGCATGCGATAGGCAACAGGAAAAGGTCGAGAGTTTGATGCACTGGTCAACTCGGTCTTAACCACGGCAAGGTTCGAATTCGGATTTTGTTCCACAGGATGATATTTAACTTCCTGACCAGAATACTCTAATAATGCACGAGCATAAGTTCGGACGAGTAATGTCTTGAACTGTTCAACAAATTCGTTACGTTGCGTTTCAGTGGCATCTTTCCAGTTTTTGCCAAGCACCCATTTTGACATGCTGACAAAGTCAAAATGCGGAATCACGAGCTCATTCACTAGCTCATAAACCTGACTTGGATTTGCTTCAAGAGCCGAACGTTGGGTTTCTATTCGATTAATCACACCATTGGATGTTTCCTTAACGACCGCATCAGGTGATTGAGCTGCAACTGCAAACTGACTTGTGCCTACTAACAAGCATAAGACCAAAAACAGTGAATTTATGACTCTGCCTTCCATTTTTATACCTCTGAGAGTTTATTTGTTTAATCGACCTAATACCGTGCTATGTAGTTCAAAATAAATGCTTATTTCATGCTTTTTCAGGCATTTTATTTTTATTTAATTAAGCAAAAAAGCCCAGTATTCTGGAGGTCGGTATTGTAATGACAATAGTTGCCAAGAGAAAGCACTTATCATGTGACTTCCTCAACAATTTTGAAATAATTTACCTGTCTTTAATGATGGTTTTACTTGAATAATTAGTCACAAGATATTGTTTAGAAAAACTTTTAACCAAAAGGTTTCCAAATTAAAATCAATTTTGGCAATAAAGTCAGCGCCGCAAACAAGGCAATAAACATCGCTAATGCAGTCAATAAGCCAAAATAAATCGTAGGAATAAAATTGGATAGCACCAATATTGAGAAGCCAATAATAATGGTAATGGCGGTATAGAAAACAGCCTTGCCAATATTGGCATGACAATAATACATGGTTCTGACGTAATCGTGCGTCTGCGAAAATTCTTCACGAAATCGATAGATATAATGAATACTATTATCAACCGCGATACCGATTGTTATTGCTGCAATGGTAATCGTCATCATATCCAGAGGAATTCTTAAGAGTCCCATTAAACCCAGAATAATGGCTGCCGCCAACACATTTGGCACAATACCAATGATGGCAAGAGGAATAGAGCGAAACAGAATCACTAGCATCAAGGCAATGCCAGCCATAACCACTCCCAGAGTTAAGATTTGCGACTTAAACAAGCTCTGTAACATATTGTTATAGAGAACAAGAATACCCGTAATTTGAATCTTGTCCTCGGTCAGATTAACTTTCTCAACCAGATCTTTCTTAATCTGCTCAAGTAACTCTTTTCTCCTTAAGTCTTTAAGCGAATCGAGAATGCGAATATTAATTCGCGCTTCATTGTTCTCTTCAGAAATATAAGGCGTAATCATGCTTTCTTTTAATTCTTCAGGCATACGTTTACTAACAATAGCTAACTCAAACGCGTCAAATTCGCCTTCGTTTATCTCTTCACCAACACGAATAATGGAAGCAAGTGATAGCACTTTCCCGACTGCCGGTAGTGAATCAAGATAATCATGAACTTGTTTGATCGTGTCCATGCGTTCAGGCGTATACCAACTATCTTGCTGTTCATCTCCAAAACCACCAAACAGAACATCCATATCTTCAAAATCATCTTCGTCCTCGCCTTCTTCTGCCAGCTCTTCTGGCGCCTCTTCAAGATTCAACACAATATCCAGAGGTGTTGTACCACCCAATTTTTCATCAATTAAGCGTAAGCCCTGATAAATCTCAGTATCTTCGCTAAAGTAATTAATAAAACTGTTTTCAACTTCCAGACGAGTAATGCCATATGCACTGACTGCGGCAAGAATAAACGTCAATATCAAAACTTTATTACCATGGTGCTCAGTTAGTTCCGCCAGTTTAGGTGTAAATTGGAACTCGTCTCTCGGGTTTACCTTTTCGGACGTTTTTGGCAGTAAAACTAACAGGGCTGGAAATAGAATAAACGAAGTCAGGAAAGTAACACTTAAACCTATGGTCATCATCCAACCAAAATCAATAACCGGTTTTATGCCACTCACCACTAAAGAGCTGAATGCCATAATGGTTGTTAATGCCGTATAAAAACAGGGCCAAACCATTTTGCAGGCAGTTGTTAATACCAACTCGTGCTGCGTGTAGGCAGGATAGTCATTACATAGTTGCCGATAACGAACGATTAGATGTACGTTCATAGACATGGTAATGATCAACATCAACGAAATAAAGTTTGAAGAAATGACGGTAACGTTCCAACCAACCAGACCGAGTAAACCAATCATTAATAAGCCCGCATAAAAACAACTTAATAAAGGCAGTAATACCCATCTAAGCTTTCGGAAAATAATGGTTAGCATGCCAACGAGAAAAAGAAAAACACCGACACCAAATATAATTAGATCATTTTTTATAAACGTGATCATATCGTCAGCAATCATCGGCACACCGCCTAAATATAAGGTCCCATATTGCTGATATCTCGAAATAATTTCTCGTATCGTTTTTATGTTCTGATGATTAATATGATCTATTTCTTTTTTCTGCGCTGTATATTCAACAATGATTGAATCAATCTTTGACTGTTCATCACTATTCAAGCCTTCAGTGTTAGCCTTAAACAGCAGATGATTTCTTTCTCGCTGTAAATCACGAAATGCTTTTTGATCTTTTATATTGACTTGTAATGCAGTGGTAGTGCCGTCTTCGCTAATAATTAATTCTTTATAGATAGGACTAGTTAATAACTCATGTCTGGCTTTATCTATATCTACCTCACCGCCTTCTATCGTTCGTACATTTTCAGCAACGTCTGAAAGGGAGCCTTCTACTTGCCTAACAAGAGGAACATCAACCAGACTAATGACTGAATCGACAGGCTCCAATGCACGTAATTCATCACGAAGATTGGTAATTTGTGCGATTGAATTTTCAGAAAAAAGGTCTTCGTTGGGGGAAAAAGTAACGAACAGGAATTCTTTGGTGGCATATCGATCCTGCGTTTCTCGAAATATTTTAAGATCCGCATCATCATCCAGCAGCAATGAATCTGCTGAAGCGTCAAGTTTGAAATCCCGTGTGTGGACAGCAAAAAAAGCCAGAATAGCTGCCATTAATAAGCAAACCACTATGGGTTTCTTTAAAACTGTGGCTACGTAAATTTTTTTTATTTGTTCTATCACGTTTTATTGCACTTACAATTTATAGTCAAAAACCAGCAAGATGTCCTATAACGAGACAGCCGCATTAAATTTTTTAGGGAAAACGAATCGTGGTTAAGTAATTATTTTTAGATCATTTGTCTTCCAATAACTCAACCTTGTAACCATCAGGATCTTCGACAAAGGCAAGAATCAAATCACCGCCCTGCATAGGTCCTGCTTCTCTAACAACCTTACCGCCCATTTCTTTTATTTTGTCACAAGTCTTATATACATCGTCAACACCAATCGCGATATGCCCATATCCGCTACCCAAATCATAAGATTCGGTGTCCCAATTGTGGGTTAATTCGATTACTGCGGTATCTGATTCATCACCATAACCGACAAACGCCAGTGTAAACTTATGTTCCGGGTAATCGTGCTTTCTTAACAATTTCATTCCCATAATATCTGTATAGAAATGTAATGATTTTTCCAGATTCCCTACTCTTAACATCGTGTGCAAAACTCGCATTTGATCCCCCTGATCCGACTAATTCGCAGGCAATATAATACTGCTATCTATAATTTTTTGTATTGTTTCTGCAAATAAAAGGTGTTCAACCTTCAAAACCTTTGCTGCCAACGATTCTGGTGTGTCCTCTGCCGAGACAGCAACAGTTCGTTGCGCCAATATAGCACCTTTATCGTATTCTTCATCAACCAAATGGATGGTCACACCCGTCTCTTTTTCACCAGCCTCAATGACAGCTTTATGCACGTTCAAGCCAAACATGCCCTGACCGCCAAATTTTGGCAATAACGACGGATGGATATTAATAATTCTTCCTTTATAAGCCGCTAATGTTTTTGGCCCTATCTTTTTCATAAAACCGGCTAACAAAACAAAATCAATATTATAACTATCAAACAAGGCCATCATCGTAGTATCTAGAATATCAGCTTCAGGATGCATACGTGAACTCAAATGAGCCGTACTAATATTTTTTTCCTGGGCCAAGATCAAAGCCAGAGAATCAGCATTATTACTAATAACCAACTCAACACTAGCTACAATCTTTCCCTGCTCGCAGGCATCAATAATCGCTATCATATTGCTACCGCGGCCGGATACCAGTATTGCCAGTTTTTTCATATTACCTCTACTATGAAACCCAATTGCTTTAATTGTTGTTTGGACTCGCCACTCATTCTGGTTGTTTGGATAATTCTGTTTGGAAATTCACGTCTTATTGGATAATTCTTTCTCAAACTATCGAAGTATGCCGCACGTTTTTCTACTTCCATGTCGGTTAAATTCGTCAATGAAATAGCGTCACTTCTGACATCATAACTCTGCAATACCGCAAGTTGAATGGCATCGTCATCAATAGTCACTGTTTCCTGCTCTGATTTTAATAAATCAGCCTTATGCAAGCCTTTGCTTAAATAACCATTAAGCGCATCAGATAACATCTGTGTCGCCTTGAGCTTGCCATCATAACTATATCCGGCAATATGTGGTGTCGCGATGAATGTTTTCTGTAATAAATTAATATTTATATCCGGCTCGTTACACCAGACATCGAGAATTAATGTTGCAGCGGAATTTGCTTGCTTGAATGCCAACAACGCAACTTCATCAACTACTCCTCCACGAGATGTATTCACAAAAATCACATCCGGCTTTAACTTATCCAGAAAAACCTTATTCACTAACTTTCTCGTAGGAAACTCACCATCCGTTGTTAAAGGCACATGTAATGTAATGATGTCGGCTTGCAAAATTTCTTCGAATTCAACGTAAATATGATCTGAAGTTCTACTGGCAAGCGGCGGATCATTTAATAAACATTTAACACCGAGTGCCTCCATAAAAAGTTTGACTCTGGAACCCACCTGGCCATAACCGATAATACCAATAGTTTTTTCTGCTAGATCAAAGTCCTGTTGTTCAGCCGTGACTAACAAACTACTTAAAACGTATTCGGCAACAGAACGCGCATTACTGCCCAAAGCATGAGAAAAAGTGATATTGGATTTTTGCAGATAGTCGATATCGATGTGGTCGATACCACTGGTAGCAGAACCGACAAACGCAATTTTGGAATTTTTTAATAGCGATTCATTAACTTTCGTCACTGATCGAACTAAAAGAACATCTGCATCTTTGATCAGTTGATGATCAATAGAACGACCATCAACTAATTGAACTTCACCAAAGCTTGAAAATGTTTCCTTAGCTAAAAGGATTTGCTGATCTGCAACTATTGATAATGAAAACACTATCCTGGTGCAGCATCAGCACATGCCTTAAGGCATGTTATCAAGCTCAGCACCTTCTTTCTGTACTGGCATCAAATCTTCTTTAGAAATTCCCAATGCAAGAGTTACTGGACTAGCCGTATAGATTGACGAGTAAGTTCCAACGATGATGCCTGTAATTAAAGCTATCGCAAAACCAGTGATCGTTTCACCACCTAAAATAAGTAGTGCAACCAATACCAACAAGGTGGTTAAACCCGTCACAATAGTTCTACTTAATGTTTGGTTTAGTGAAATATTGAATACTTCAACTGGTGTTGTTTCACGTAGCTTATGAAAATTTTCACGCACTCGGTCAAAAACAACGATGGTGTCGTTTAACGAGTAACCAACTACCGCCAGTAACGCAGCCAAAACCGACAGATCAAAATCATATTGTGTAATAGAAAAGAAGCCCAAAGTGATCAATACGTCATGAATCAACGCAACTATAGCGCCAATGGAGAAACGCATCTGAAATCGCATTGCCACATACAACATGATCATGGCCAAAGCCACTAACATAGCAATGCCACCATCATTCTTTAATTCTTTACCGACTTGTGGTCCGACAAATTCTATACGACGCATCTCAATATTCTGACCGGTGTCAGAAAGTACACTTAAGATCTTGTTGCTGATATCAGCATTATTTAAACCTTCACTTGGCGGTATACGAATTAAAACATCATTGGCTGCACCAAAGTATTGAACAACACCATTTTTGAACTCTGAATTAGTTAACGCATTACGGACCTGCGTAAGGTCTACTGACTCTGAATAACCAACTTCAACCAATGTCCCGCCGGTAAAATCAATACCTAAATTCAGACCCTGAATCGCTAATGAAGCGATAGAAGCAATAATAAGTAAACCGGAAAGAAGTGTGGCTATCTTCCGTTTTCCCATAAAGTCGAAATTAAATCGTTTGTCTTGCGTTTCCATAATCACTATCTCTGTTTAGATCTTTTTATATTATTAATTTTTTGAGGCGACGTCCGCCATAAATCAAATTAACCAATCCGCGTGTCACCATAATTGCTGTAAACATTGAAGAAATAATACCTAACGATAATGTCACAGCAAAACCCTTAATCGGGCCAGTACCAAAACTGAATAAGACTAATCCAGCAATTAAAGTTGTAATATTTGCGTCAGCAATCGTTGAGAATGCTTTTTCATAACCAGCATGAATGCTTGCTTGCGGAGAATTACCGTTACGAATCTCTTCTCGTATACGTTCAAAAATCAATACGTTTGCATCAACTGCCATACCAACAGTTAACACGATACCGGCAATACCTGGCAAAGTTAACGTTGCTTGCAATAGTGATAACATCGCAACAATCAAAACAAGGTTTAATGCTAGTGCGACATTGGCAATCAAACCAAAGACCTTGTAGTAAACTGCCATGAAAATAAGCACCAAGATGAAACCAATCTTCACTGAATCAAAACCTTTACTAATATTATCCTGACCGAGGCTTGGACCAACGGTACGTTCTTCAATAATGTAGATAGGTGCTGCTAAAGCACCGGCACGTAATAACAAAGCTAACGTACGCGCTTCTTTAGTTGAATCAAGACCGGTGATATGAAAACGTTTACCCAGTTGTTCTTGAATCACTGCCGAATTAATCACTTCTTCAACAATTGTTTTTTCCTGAACCAACTTCCCATCTTTTTCAACGGTTTCTATTTTATTTTCGATAAAAACAACCGCGAGTCGTTTACCAACATTATCACGAGTACCGTGACTCATTCTTTTTGCACCGCGACCATCAAGCGTAATGGTAACATCAGGTCCGCCATTTAAAGAATCAATACCCGAAGCCGCATCAATAATAAAATCACCGGTTAACATCACTTCCTTATCTAACAAGATAGGAAAACCACTGCGTTCTTTATAAAGCTTGGAACCCGCTGGCACACGACCATCAACTGCATCTTGCGCATCATGATCTTCATCAACCAATCTAAATTCCAGTGTTGCCGTTGCACCCAGAATATTTTTTGCTTTCGCCGTATCCTGAACACCCGGTAATTGAACAACAACACGACTCAATCCTTGTTGTTGTATCACGGGTTCAGCTACACCTAATTCATTCACACGCTTTCTGAGCGTCGTAATGTTCTGTTGCAATGCCAGTTTTTGCGTATCTAGTACCACTTGTTCTTTCATGACCGCAGCTAACTGAGGTTCATCACTACTCGAATCCGGAACAGTTACGTCCAGATCAGGAAAGTTTTTATCAATTAATTTTTCGCCGCTGTCACGTTCGTCTGCATCTTTAAAACGGATTAATAATCCACCTTCTTTGTTAAGAGTAATAGTCTTATAGCGAATTTTATTTTCGCGCATCTGACTACGTAAATCAGACATATAGGCTTCGTTAGCCTTGGCTACAGCCGCTTCCATATCGACTTCCATAAGGAAGTGAACACCACCTCGAAGATCAAGACCAAGAAACATCGGCTCAGCGCCAAACTTGGCTAGCCACTCAGGTGTTGCTGGAGCTAAGTTAATAGCAACAACATAATTATTACCCAACGATTTTTTGACAACCGATTGTGCTTTTAACTGAGTATCTTCATCATTAAATCTGATAATCAGACTTTCATTAACAAGGGATGTTGATTTAAATGTTATCCCTGCTTCTTCCAGCGCATTACTGACTTGGAATTCGGTTAACTCACTAATTTCAACTGAGCGAGCAGAAGAAACTTGTAATGCGGGATCTTTGCCATAGATATTTGGCAGTGCAAACAAAACACCCATACCTAACAGAAATAGAATTAGTATGTATTTCCAGATGGAATAACGATTCATGACCTTAGCCTACTTATTTATTTGATTTATTATGTGTAACGTTAGAGTGTTTTCAATGTGCCTTTCGGCAATATCGCAGAAATAGCATTTTTTTGTATTTTCACATCGGTTTCTTTTGTTATCTCAAGCAAAATAAAATTATCACCGACTTCTTTTATTTTTCCGAGTAAACCGCCTGTTGTTGCAACTTCGTCACCCTTGCCCAGTTCACTCACTAACTTTTTATGTTGCTTTGCCTGCTTCATTTGCGGGCGTATCAATAAGAAGTAAAAAACCGCAAATAATACAATTAATGGCAAAAAACTGGCTAAGCCTGGATCCTGTTGTGCGGGCGCTGCCCAAGCACTATTGATGAAAAAATCTAACATTTATAACCACTCTGATTTTAAAAACGCGGCATTATGACACAACATATCCAATTTCAGTACAGATAACGCTGTATTTATTGATTGGGCTGATTGACAGAATTTCAAGCCTACCTAGTTTCGCAACGAAAACAAAACTAGGAAAACTCCAACATTTCACTCTCCAGCAACTGTTTAAATGTGGCTTTTATGCTCTGCAACATTTCTTCCTGAGCACCAATTTGTTTCAGCTGTTGTAATATATAATCAACACTGACTGTGCCATTAACGTGTTGAAATAACGAGGCAAATCCTTCGCTCAGCTCAGCTGTTTTCTGATCAATCGTTGGTTCGCAACGCGACATATGACTGACATGGGCACGGGCAACAAATAATCTGGGATCATCTTTTTCCAATATTTTTCGTCGTCGCGCCGCCGGAACCGGTTTTTTATTCAAACTTCGCCAAAGATCGCAATCTGATTCCGAACAAAATGAAGCTTTTAATTTCTCATACGATTCGGGAATTATTGCTGCGCACACATACGGCGCCAGTTTGATATTTTTAGTCGGCCAGTTCTGGTCTAGCTGTGACGATTTAATATGAAGCTGACCATTTTCCAAAACTTCCCGCTTTAAAGACGCACTGGTCCATGCCATACCGAGTTCCGCTTCCAGTACCGCTGACACTTTGGCTTGTTCATCTGACGAATGAAATGAAAAGCGTTGTAAGCTTTCGCCAATGCGCCGTCCAAAAAATGTTGCGCGATCAACTGTCGCTGTCCTCATCGTTTCGACATCTATTAAGCTTTTCAATACATCAAGACCACCTTCTAATGATGAAACAATACTGAAGCTGACAGGAAAAGCTCGGCAAAAATGAGACAACAATAGATCCGCACGAATTTTTGCATCGAGTTCTAATGCGTCTGGACGAATTTCAGTAAAGTCATTTAATTCATCTTCACTCAATTCATATTGATAAAGCGCAGCCGTTGAATCTTTACAGAAATTCTCTCGCACGGCGCTATCGAACAATAAGTCAAACAAAGCACGTTCTTGTTCCTGAAAACTCATGAGCCAAAACTCATTTGCAATCATCCAGACTTTCCACAAGCGATTGGCTAATACTTTTCTCACGCACAATCTTTCGTATGCGTTCAAGCGTAGTCAGCACCGTATTTTCTTTTACGCCTTCGCATTCATAACAAACGGCTTTTACATTCGGCAATCGAGGCAACATTGTTTCAAGCATCAGCCATGTTTGATCAACAATTGCGCATTCGTGTGCATCAACATAAATTGGCCCTGCTGCTCTTTCTTTTAAACGACCGCCGGCAATATGAACTTCAATAACACGTTCAACCGGTAATTCATCAATCGCGTCTAAAACACTACGACCACTCGCCATCTCATAAGAAACCAAATGTCCCATATCAAGCAAGATGGCACAGTCGGTTTGTTTTGCCAGACTGCCAAAGAAAGAGAACAAAGGCATGGAACCGGTAATGAACATGACTGGTGGCGGCTCAACTGCAACTGGTACTGAAACTTTAGCCTGTACTTCTTTAACGCGCTCAACCGCGAGTTGTAAAGAAGCTTGATTAAAGGGTGGAGGAATAAAGTAACCTAAAGAAGTCGAATAAGCCGCGGCTTCTTCCCAAAAACAATACGCCACATCTTGCGCAAACCAGGGCGATTCAACCGCTTCAATATGTTTTGATGTCGCTTCAAGCCACGCATTCGAATTCGGATAAGAGCCACAAAAGTTAATATAGGAAGGATGAAATAATACCGGCGCACCTGCTGCACGAATTTTATCGACATCATCTATGACTTCATCAACGTCAACCAGACCTGAATATTCAACAAAGCTTGGACCGCCTTTAGCACGCACTAAAGAAACAGGATCAGGATCGGAAGATAGGCTTAGGCTTGCGCCTATTCCCAAAGTGGGCAATGTGTCGAGTTGATTACTCATCAATGTATTGTTCTATGCTTGTGAAAAAGCATCAAGCTTTATGCTAAAATTATTTTCGATCCGCGCTTGTCATAAAAGTTGGCCATAAATTCATTCAACTCATTATCTGCAATTGCCTTGCGTAAGCCTTTCATTAAG
Source organism: Gammaproteobacteria bacterium (assembly GCA_041689615.1). Taxonomy (GTDB): domain Bacteria; phylum Pseudomonadota; class Gammaproteobacteria; order Eutrophobiales; family Eutrophobiaceae; genus UBA7359. The sequence continues at coordinate 171,050 of JBDNFW010000039.1, forward strand.
AACTGATAATAATAAAGATTATGTATGGTGTTTAATCTAGCACCTAAAATCTCGTTAGTTTTATCAAGGTGATGCAAATAAGCACGAGAATAATTTTCACACGTATAACACGCACAATTTTCATCAACAGGTGATTGATCATGTCGATGTGTTGCATTGCGAATACGGATGTCGCCCACTTCCGTAAAGAGATGACCGTTACGTGCATTACGCGTTGGCATCACGCAATCGAACATATCAATTCCTCGACTAACTGCTTCAACCAAATTTTCTGGCGTACCGACACCCATTAAGTAACGCGGTTTATCTTCAGGCATGGCCGGCATGATGTTATCGAGCACTTCCATCATTAGATCGATCGGTTCACCAACGGACAACCCACCTATAGCATAACCATCAAAACCAATTTCTTTTAGGCCATTTAAAGATTCATCACGCAAAGTTTTATACATACCGCCTTGAACTATGCCAAATAAAGCATTCTCATTATCACCATGCGCGTCTTTTGATCGCTTTGCCCAACGCAAAGACAAACGCATTGAATCGGTGGCTTCTTCTTCAGTTGCCGGGTAAGGTGTACATTCATCAAAGATCATGACGATGTCAGAATTCAAAGTATGTTGTATTTGTATTGCTTCTTCTGGCCCTAGAAATACTTTGGAACCATCAATCGGCGATTGGAAATGCGCTCCCTCTTCTGTAATTTTTCTTGATTCAGCCAAACTAAAAACCTGATAACCACCAGAGTCTGTCAGGATAGGTTTATCCCAATGCATGAATGAATGTAAACCACCAAACTCTTTGATCACTTCCATGCCAGGACGCAACATTAAATGGAAAGTGTTGCCCAAAATAATTTCAGCACCGATGCCCACTAATTCTTCCGGCGTCATTGCCTTAACCGTACCGTAAGTTCCTACTGGCATGAATGCAGGTGTTTCTATTGTGCCGCGCGGAAAGCTTATTTGTCCGCGTCGCGAGTTTTGATCAGTATTGTTAAGCTTAAATTTCATAAATTGATTTCTGTAGGTGACCGCCATGAATGGCGGAAATACTGGCACCGACAGTAGGCGCCTTAGGCGATGCAGGCAATTGCCCGTGAAAATTCATTCCTTATTCTTTCCCGTTATTAACATTGCATCGCCATAACTATAAAAGCGATATTTTTCTTTAATCGCATGTTGGTAAGCATTCATTATATTTTCCTGTCCGGCAAAGGCACAAACTAACATTAATAACGTCGACTCAGATAAATGAAAATTCGTTAACATCAAATCAACTACTTTAAACTTGAACCCAGGATAAATAAAAATATCAGTATCCCCTTCAAAACTAATTAGCTCACCATTCTTTGCTGCAGTCTCCAAGCTTCTTACAACAGTTGTTCCTACTGCCAATACGCGACCGCCGTTACTTTTTGTTTCATTAATTTTGTCTACGACATCTTGAGGCACGCATACATATTCACTATGCATTTTATGCTTGGCAATATCATCAACACGAACAGGCTGAAATGTTCCTGCGCCAACATGCAGAGTTAACTTTATATTATCGATGCCGTTATTCTTTAGTTCTTCTAATAATTGCGTAGTGAAATGTAATCCCGCTGTTGGTGCTGCCACAGCACCGGGCTTATCAGAAAAAACAGTTTGATAGCGTTCTTTATCTCCACCCTCGTCTTCTCTATCGATATAAGGTGGTAATGGCATATGACCAAGACGATTGAGTACATCCGTGAGTTGTTCTTCACCATCGTAATTCAGTAAATACATATCATCATTACGCCCCAATACTTCAAAGCTTGTTTTTTCATCAAGCAATAAACGCGTTCCCGGTTTCGGTGATTTACCAGCACGAAGCTGAACCAATAAGGTCTTCTCGTCCCGTATGCGTTCGAGCATGATTTCTACCTTGCCACCCGTTTCCTTTCGTGCAAATAATCGCGCAGGAATAACTCGCGTATCATTCAAAACAATTAAATCACCCGGCTTTAGATATTCGGCAAATTGCTTGAATGAGCTATCTGTAATCTTGCCATCGGGATCAAGACACAACAGTCGGCTGCTATCACGATCTGCAGTCGGATATTGTGCAATCAGCTCTTCGGGAAGGACATAAAAAAAATCACTGGTTTTCATGGCGCGCGATGTTAGCAGAAATAAAGCTGAATTAGTTTAATTCCAGACAGCTAATATTGACCTTAAGCAGAGTTTCCCTATACTTGCCGCCTGCTTTATCTGTACTTCTATGCCGGGGTGGCGGAATTGGTAGACGCGCCGGATTCAAAATCCGGTTTCTTCGGAAGTGCGAGTTCGATTCTCGCTCTCGGCACCACAAATAATTAATTTGGCAACTGCGTTTCTAAAACTTTGCCGCCAATTTCATTAATGAATGTTTCTATTAATTCAGTCTGCTTTAAAAGCAGTTCTTTATCTATCGAACGTAAAACAATATTTACACCTAACTTACCGCGTTTGAAATAAGGATAACTGCCAATA
>JBDNFW010000040.1:0-2838 GCA_041689615.1 Gammaproteobacteria bacterium
AAATTTTTGTATTCTTGTTGAAAGGTTAAGCTAAATTCATTTTCCCATTGAAGCTCAAAACCAGCTCTAAATGCGTCTTGTATTTCTTTTTCCGTGTAATTCATCTATTATCTATTTTAAGCCGTTAAAAATCTAACCATACCCACAGCGTTATGAGCCATTACACCCAATCCCGTACAAGTTGTTCATCAGTTCTTTTTTCTTTATCAAAGTTTTTAACACTAATCCATTCTAAAGTTTTTAAGTTTAGTACAGACTTGCACTTGCACCTAGTACACATTGCCTTGTTTGGTATGCTAGGAAAGTTATATTTCCATTTATGACCAAAAAAACGGCACATAACAACGTGCAACAATTTAAATGCTACAATATATAGTTCCGCAATCAGCGCAAATAATACTATCGTGTATTTCATTTTTGTAATGGTTAGTGCATCCACAATCGCATTTAAACAGTTCCCTTAAGTTGCTAACATCGGCTATATCAAAATTTTTAACGAAGGTCTGTGCTTCGTGTATAATTTCGTCCATTTCTTCAATGGTACAAGTCAAATTATGTTCTTGGCTTAAAAAGTTAAAGAAGTCTTGATACAAATCTGCTTGTTCTCTTGCTATTTTATTCATTTGTTTAAATTTATTTAATTCGTTAAATAATTGTCGCTACTTCCAATATAGCCATCTAATTCATTTATCATTTCATCTAAATAAGGTGTTTTCATGATTTCTGATTTTTAAATTCGTTTATTAGATCGCGTAGCTTTGCGGCACGTTCATAATCTTCATTATCAACGGCAACCTTCAGTTCGCGCTTTGTTTTTCTTATGTCGAATTTTACTTCTGGAGCTTTGTCCTCCTTTGGAAAAATAGGGTCTATATCGGACATGTTCTTCCAATTGCCGATATGGTCTATATATTTCTTGCCCAAGGCCAAGAAAACACCAACCATTGAATCGGGCATGTTTCCAAGGTCGTCACGTAACAGCTCGGCAGAACCCCTACCGGCATTACGGAAACCTATTGTCTCAAAAAAGGCGATTATCTGTTCCAACATTTGTATGGGCTTTATGTCTGATAACGCACCTTCCTTGATGCATACGTGGAGATTGCTCTCCCTTATCATATCCACACCGGGCATCCTTGCCAAGGATTGTACCTCGTTAAGCTTTAACGGTACGCTAAGGTCTATGTGATAATGATAGTCTTCGGCATCCGCAGAATTATAGCCTATCGCAAATTTCTTATCCATTTCCATCCTGTAGTAGTATTTGTGACAGTGCCCTATACGATTCGTATATGGCATAGTCCTGTTCGTCATATTGAAATTCGACGTCCCTTATCTTGATAAGTTCGTCGTTCTTATGTATCCCTACCTTAAAAACACCGTTCTCCCCAGAAGGAACCGCCTCACAAACGATGCCCCGGTCAAAGCAAATGAACTTTGCCAGGATATCATGTTTGGTGACCTCGTAATTATTTTCCATCGAAAAGGTTCGCTTGGTGCGTTTTCTTGTCCTTTACCGCCTGGACCATATTGCGCATCCTGTTCAAAAAATTGATACGTTGCTTATACCACTTGTCGATGGTCTGTATCTTGATATTAATTTTACGGTTCATTGTTCCCCCATCCGTCAAAAAATATCGTTTTGGAATAAAAGTATTGGTAAACAATGCCATTCCTACTCCAGAATTTTTCATGGGTATCGGAATACACTTGTTTATATAGACACCATAGTTCCACAATAATATTTTCTGACAAAAAGGGAACGTATGAAAAGATGTGTTGTTGCTGTTTTTCCTTGCCGATAGGGCGGGGGGCTTCACATCGACATAACTTACGTATTTCCCGCCAAAGGACAGATCCTCATGTGCATGGAAGAACGTATCCTCATAATGCAGGACGGGAGGATTGGTCTTGTCCGACCAGTCACTGGGATTAAAGAGCACGTACTTCGCCTTCTCGGTCCAGACCACTCTATAATCATAAGTATAAACGGTATTCTGCAGAACGCTATAAAGTTCGTTCTCCGGAAGCTTCGTCTTGAAGTAGTTCGTACGGTAGGCCTTATATTGAGGGAACAGGGTAAAGCTTTCGCATTCCCTGTCCCATTTCTCAACCAGACCGTACATGATACAATCATCGAGCCACCACTCAAAATATTTCTCGATATCGTTTCTCTCGGTCTTTCCCATCTTACTTCAAAGATAAAAAGAAAGAGCTCATATCCTCAAAATCGAACGCCCCCGTCGTATTGGATGCGTCCGTATCAAGTATACCGAACAGCCACGGGTTCTCACCAAAGGTAAAACGTACCGTAGTGTTCACGCCGATATGTTCCAATATCAAGGTATCACTTTTTAACATTGTCTTAAAAGCGCCCATCACCAGCATCAAAGGCTCCATATAAATAGCACTTTTGCTTATGGCCTGTGAGGCATTGTTTATGTTCTTGCCAAGGCCCTCTATGATATCTGACGTATCGATACTCCTGTAGTCGTGTATCAGGTCCTTTTTAACGGCCCCCTCCAAGTGTATCCTGTCGTTGACGATACTTACTATGGCGTTCTTGGTAAGCTCCTCCCAAAAGGCCCCTGAGAACATCTTACCGTTCATAAAGGTCAATATGGTGTCAAGTTCCTGTAGTTCGTCGCCACTTATTTTCTCCTGTTTGATAGTAAAATAATCGTTGAGGTCAAAACAGACTATGCTGTGGTTGTTGATCGCTACGGCATGCCTGTTCAGGACTATGACACCGTTCTTCGGGTCCTCCTCTTCATAGTTCGCAATGTTCTTTTCCAATAGCTTGTGCATCGGAGGGTATTTAAGCTGTATCATAATTAT
>JBDNFW010000041.1:0-2445 GCA_041689615.1 Gammaproteobacteria bacterium
CCTTGCTGATTCCAACAAGATCAAAAGTCCGTAAATCAAAAGAAAGATATTTGCTATAAAGAAGTAACGCGTGTGGCCGCCGGGCTCGTCCAACGACAGGATAATGTGGCGGCGCTGCGCCACATATCCTTATTTGTTAGATTCTACCGGCACAATCCTGTCTCCTCTTGTGCCGCCATTATGCGCAACTTTACATTTTCCCGATCCAATCCTTCATTGTAGGAGTCCGATAGGTAATATTCACAATTGCGCTCCAACTCATCTGAAAAGAACTTTTCCGCGGGTCCATACTTTCCTTTCTGAAGAAGACTTACCATATGAGTTCCTCCCGTAATATCTTCAACCATTTCTAGATGAGAAAAAACATGAAGTGAGTTTATAAACCGATGCTCACTATAGATCCCTATAGTGATAGAACCGAGTAAGAATGAACCAATACAACTAAAAATCATTTGGCTTCTACTAAACATTTTGCAATCTAACGTCGCATTCACCGCGAGCGCAGCGAGGCCGGTGCAATGCTTTGTTATAGCCCTGCTAAATGTCATATTTCTTAATATCGTAGGCACATAATAATCGCCTATAGGGTGTGTCTGATTTGTTTGAAAACGTCCTTAAGAATTTTTCTACCTCTTGCAATGACAGGTCCCCACTATATGTAGACCAAAGAACGGCATTATGCTTGTTGCTTCTCGTTATAGTTGAATCTTCCATGATCTCAGAAATTGTATTATGTATGACCTTACAAGACGCCGTTATCGAATCTATTGCAGATTGCACTTTCACTCTTTGCCTTTCCTTGAGCACCTCAATATTATTTATACCTGAATAAATATTACTGAAGGCAAAAACGGGGAAATATTGTGAGCTTTGGATAATGTACTTATTTATTAGAGTAAGAAGTTGTGAATTAGATTCATCAATGATGTTGAAATAATTCCCCATCATTTCTGCAGATGTTTGGTATTGATACTGAATTGTTTTTGATGACCCGATGGCGATAATTTTGTCGCTGTTATCAAGAGAATCAAGATCTTCAGTGACATTAACCTTTATACTACCGCCTGCATAAATTTCTTTAACTACATTTTGCACCTTTCTTATGTCCATTGCAGATATGGGCAAAGTTAGATCAGAAATTGCAGCATACACCTCCTTGAAATCATCGGTTTTAATTTTGTTAATACGTATTGTTGAGAACCCCTCAAGATCAATATCGTGCTCACAAATATCATGCGATGCAGACCCCTCCTCGTACTCCACCAATAGAAAATTATCTCTTATTCTATTGGCGGCATCTGAGTTAGGTTCAACATAAGTAAATATCGTTTTCAGTAAACTTTTTATGTTTTCGTCACCTATCCCATAACCCATAAATACGATGGGATTATGAATAAAAATAGATAATAACTGAGCACGGATAAGCTCATACTTTGAATCAAACGCTTCGTAATCTTCTTCAGTAATGATGATTTTTAATGGATTGGTTACACAGCCATGAATTTTATATACTGATCCATATGGGTTACTTAGAAGAATATCGTTGCCGATTAAGGGCTGAAATTCAAAAGTTTCTTCAACAAAGCGATCATAGTTTGTTGTAATTATTGATGCGATATTTTTGCGTATTTTCTTAAGTTCAGCCACTTCGCCTTTCATTTTCTCTTTGAGATCAACAGCGTCCAGTAGCTTAGATATATATATTTTGAATCTACTATGATTAATCCCTTTTTCCATACGTTCATAAAAGGCATCATTGATGTCCTTGAATTTTCCATTCCTATCTTCAAGAAGAGCAGTATTGAAGTCGTTTTCAATTAAACTTGCCATTTTTAGGAAATCGTAGTGCCCTTCAATTTCACAGCTCGCCTTGATGTCGAGATAGTACTCTCTATTTCCTTTCAGCTCTGTTGATATATGACGAAGTAACCCATCCCATGTGTAAGAATTATTTAGGTACCTTAAACTAACGCCTGCCCCAAGGAACAATACAGGGTGGTTTCGATATCCTGATATAAATTCTTTTACTTTCATACAAGTCCTTGAGGGTAGATACACAATCGACTAGCTATAGCGCCTACACTTATAAGATTCTTATCCATAAGCAGCCTTATCATCAAACAGCTTGTTTATTTCAGATATGACAGCCCCATTTTGAAACAACTGCATTTCTATTTTATTTACGTCTGGTAAGTTCTGGAAAGGGCCAGACGGGTCGTATGATCTGAATGAAAACTTGATAGATGAACCAGCTTGATCCTGGTAAGAACAATTCAGGTTCATGTAGTTTACTTCGCCGTCTATATCCCAATGTGTCAGGCTATCTGTCGCCTCTTTTTGATTCCCCAAAATTATTAGCAGGGCGTAAAGAGAGATTGAAACATGTCGAAATATTCTATTGAGTTTAAAGAGTCGGTTGTCAAAAAGATGATGCCGCCCAATGCC
>JBDNFW010000042.1:0-15866 GCA_041689615.1 Gammaproteobacteria bacterium
ACACAGCGAGGATTCCAAAAACTTCAGAACCTTCCTGGATTCCTGCCCAGATCGCTGGGGTCGACTACTCATGAAGCGCCGTGAAGCCACTATTGCGCGCCAGGAAGAACGCCGCCCAAATGTACTTTACGAAATGGATTACCTACTGGGCGTACATGACCTTTACCGCTTGGGGGCATTACGATTCAAGCGAGAAATGAAGGGGGAGTTTCTGGATAATGACGAAAAGCTGGCAGCACCGCCTATCTCTTCGCTAAGAGATCTGGAATATGCAGCCCAACAAGTTGAGGACAATAGTAATACAGACGACCCGGAATATTTAAAGTGGTTAACCATGCTAATGTCTCCAGGCTCTTCCCTGGGGGGAGCTCGCCCCAAAGCCAGCGTGGTGGATGAAAACAATCAATTGTGGATTGCCAAATTTCCCAGCCGTCACGATGACCATAACATTGCCGCCTGGGAGTTTGTTGTTTACCAATTGGCAGTGAGTGCCGATATTCAGATGGCGGAATGCCGGATCGACAAATTCAAGAGCCACCATCATACATTCCTGACCAAACGATTTGACCGCACGCCAGACAGCCGCCTACATTTCACCTCAGCCATGACCCAGCTTGGATACTACGATGGTGATTATGATGCAAGTTACCTGGAGCTGGCGCAGTTTCTTGCTGAACATGGAGCCAATACGAAAGAAGACCTGGCGCAATTGTGGCGACGCATTGTATTTAATATCGCCGTATCGAATACGGATGATCACCTGAGAAACCATGGCTTCATTTACAGTAACGGTGGCTGGTTACTCTCCCCCGCCTACGACATCAACCCAGTAACACCTGCAAACGGTCTGCACCTGAATATTACCGACGATGACAACAGCCTCAACTATGAACTAGCGATGGACGTTATCGAATTTTTCCAACTCAGTACATCACAGGCTCAGCGTATAAAAGATGAGGTGCTGATTAGTGTTACTCGCTGGGAAACGGTGGCAAGCTCTGCCAATATTAGCCGAAGCGAACAGCAGAATATGGCTAGTGCATTCAATGTCTAACCCAGCATCGCGAAATAAGCCACGTTAACAAAACAAAGTCTATGGAACGTGAGTGGAACGCAAAAGTTATTGTCACCCATATCCTGTTGTTTTTATTATATTTATTAAGATGGCCATGGAAGTTCAAGTCCTCTTCTGGGTACCATCATAATCTCATAACCTTAAATTTATTTAATGGAACAACTCTTTTAAGAATGCCCCACTATTCGCTTTGCACGTCCCAAAACATGATCATAAGTCATTATCGTAAGATTATGATAGCCTGAGTTCAGAATTCTAAAAGCTTCAATTTGTTTCTCATTCCAATCATTAGAACGACCAAATATTAAGATACATCTTGGTTTTATTGTCTTTACGCCATCTACTCGTTCCAGAAACTTAATACTGTTCGCTTCTCTTTCAACTTCATATATATAAGATGATGCTTGAGTGACGGCTTTTATTAAATCTGTTGAAGGAACATAGTTTCCATGATCAATTGTTTTCGACCAGAAATTCATTCCGCCCTCAGGTCTCTTTATTTCAATAACATCTAAGAAACCATCATATGCTTCCATGAGAAAATCAGTAATATTTTGTGCATCTATTGATCTTTCATCTAAGATTCGAACAAAATCACTTCCAAGTACCCAACTATTCTTCTCAAACCATTTTTGCCAACTTAATTCGACGAAGTCCTCATTAAGCATTGATTCAAATTCGTCTATTGCTTTCATCCTTTTCGCTTGTCGAAGACCAAACTCTAATTCTTCAGGGATAACGTCATTTGATAAGATAAAACTAACTAATTTTTGTTTATTAGGTAACGAAAACAGAGCTTTTATTTGCTCGGCGTTCGACTTCTCAAAGGGGTTGTCTAAAGGAATAAATGCCTTTACCCCTTCTTTAAACGGCTTATAGTTTTCTTGCAAAAACTTAATGAGATTAGAAAACTCTTCAGCATCAAAGGTCAACTCACTTTTTGGAGTTAAAGTTTCTGGAAACTCATTATCATGCCAATCTTTCGGTTTTTTATATCGGCCAACCTTTAATGTAACTTCATCCTCACGAGTATTATGAGGAATCTTCCAAAAAGTAGCCCTAGTTATTACTTGTGGCCTATCTCTAAGCACTGTAAACAACCTATCTTTTACATTTGACATTGTTTACTCCCTCATTTTTTAGTGTGAGTGTATTAAATTATGATTCAATCAATAACTGTTTCGCTATTTTAAAATCCGTCTTACCACTACCCAACTTTGGTATTTCATCAACTGCTTTTACTTCTGACGGAATCATTAACGGATTTGTTTTGGCTTCAAGCATGGCTTTCTTAACTTCTTCAAGTTCTATTCCTTCTGTAATTAACATGGCGATTTTTTCACCTTTCTTTTCATCAGGCAGATTAATCGCAACCAATTCCAGTTCGGGTTTATCTAATGCAGTTCGTACTGCATCTTCTACTGCGGTTAAGCTAACCATCTCACCGCCGAGTTTGGCGAAGCGAGAATAACGATCAACAATGGTTAAGAAACCGTCTTCGTCTAAATGTCCTTTATCACCGGTTTTATACCAACGCTTACCATCGATTTCAGTGATTACTTCATTTGTTTTTTCTTCATCATCCAGATAACCTAGCATGACTTGCGTTCCACCAATCAAGATCAAACCATCTTCGCCTGTTGCTAGTTCTTCTAATGACACAGGATCAACAATACGGAAACTGGAACCGGGTAATGGCATACCGACTGTGCCGAATTTATTGCCTTGTTGCACTTGCCAGTAGTTAACATCCAACGCATCTTGAATATTAACACTGGCAACCGGTGTCGTTTCCGTTGCACCATAACCTTCATAGATATCTTTATTGAATTTTAATTTAAATGCTTCGCGCACATCCGGTCTTAATCTTTCTGCACCGGCAATGACAATGCGTAATGATTCCAACATTAATGGATGTATACGACTGTTCTTCGTATACAGTCTTAAGAAAGTTGATGTGCCTATCAGAACAGTGGCACGATACTTTGCAATAGCCTTGGCAATATTAACGACATCCGTTGGATCGGGATGACAAACCATGGGAATGCCTTCAATTAACGGCATGAACGTTGTTACTGTTAAACCAATCGCATGGAACAATGGCAAGCTTGCCATAACCACATCGGTATCTTGTGTGTTTAACATGTCTGAAATTTGTTTCAGGTTAGACATGATATTACGATGACTTAACATGACACCTTTTGGAGTGCCTTCACTGCCACTGGAAAACAAAATAGCTGCTGTCGAATTAATATCGACCCTCTTGCAATAAAATAATTTCAACAGACATGCTGGTAACAATAAGACTGCAAGCAATGTACGCAAGCTTGTTGCTTTGCTAATGTTATCTTTTAAATCTTCCATATAAAGAAATTTTCTATCAGGAAACGCATCATTTAGGTCAACGCCCTTCTTAACCAGTTTCTCCATAAACTTGCGCGATGTATAAATTGATGTAATACCAGCTTTGTTTACTGCGCCCTGTAATGCTTCACGACTGGCAGTAAAGTTTAAATTCACCACTGTCTTGCCGCGAAGAATACAAGCCATATTAGCAATACAGCCTGCGCTACTGGTAGGCAATAACAAACCGATATTTTGTTCTGGCGAACGTTTTTTAATTAACCGCGAAAAACAAATAACTGCCGTTAAGAACTTATTGCCGTTTAAAGAACCTGCAATTGAATCGGCGACTGATAATTCATCACCATTACGTTTTGCTGTATCGATAAACGCAGTTCCAATAGTCGGTAAATTACTGGTGTAGTGTTCCCATGATTCAATCGATAAATCAAAGATACGTTTCTTTAAATTTTCTGGTGTCGTTTCTATGGGTAGTTGTTCACCGAAGGAAACAATGATGTCATGTTTAGTTCCACTGCTGCGCAAGTTCTTTAATTTCTCACTGGAGCGTGAAAACCAGCTTCCCCATAAACCACGTAGATAGAAAGGCAAGATAACGGCATTCGCATTTTCTGCGGCTTTTTCATAACCACGTTGGAACTCAGCTAATTGACCCGTTCGACTTATAGTACCTTCAGGAAATAAACAAACGACATCACCATTGTTTAAACTCTTGTTAATTTCCTGTAACGCACCTTTGCTAGCGCCAGCAGAAACCGGTATCACATTAAAAATATCGAGAAACCATTTTAGATACCAACGTTCGTAAATATTACGAATCATGACAAAACGTATTGGCCGTGGCGAAGCCATTTGAATAATACCCCAATCGATCCAACTGATGTGATTGCCGAGCATCAACACACCACCTGTTTCGGGAATATTTTTTAAACCCAACACTTCAAGACGATAACGATGACCAATAATATAACTGACAATAAAACGAACTAATGACTGGGGTAATTTATAAGTCGTATAAATCGTACCGATAATAGCGACGACTAATAGAATATTAAAAAGCCCGACGCTATTCATACCCATCACAGCAAACAGAACCGTCAAACCTAAAAAGCTCAACATGAAAATATTCTGTATGAAGTTATTACCGGCCAATACACGACCCACTTCATCCTCTTTTGAATGAAACTGAATCAAGGCATTAAGTGGTATCAGTAACAAACCACCAAATACACCCCATGCAAGAAAATTAAACATTTGAAAGTAAATGTTATCGACCATCGGTAAAGCAACTAAACAAAGTGCAATACCAATTGAACCGATAGGTATCATGCCTGTTTCGATATGTGTTTTTGAAATACGCCCGGCAATAATCGAACCCAGCATAATACCGATACCAGCACAGGCTAAGGTACCTTGAATCATTACGGTATTTATAATTCCCATTGTTTCTTTTGCGTGCGCAGGGAAAGCAGCCAACATCACTTGAGAGAGCGACCAAAAAATAGATAAGCCAATAACCGATAAAAAAATAACTTCACGATCTATGACAGCACGCATGTTTTCTTTTAAGTAAGAACCGTTTGTGTAAGTTTTCCAATTAAAATTCATCGCATCATCAACAGGCTGTTTTTGTGGCAAGCCATAAGCAAAACATAATTCAACAATACTGAATGCCACTAAAGCCCAACCTATTGGAGCAATGCTTTCGAGTAACAAAGATGTATCAGTAAAGACAGTATCTGCAAGAAAGTTTTCAAACAAGATTGAAAAAGCAAAGATGCCTGCAAGAATAGCGATTGTTGTTGTTGCTTGAACCGCACCATTGGCAGCCGCGATATTGTCTTTTCCTACCAGTTCTTTGATATAGCCATATTTAGCTGGCGAATAAAACGCACTTTGTAATGCCAACATAAATGTCATGGCAAAAGCTGGCCAGAACCAACCCATGTAATAAAACAAGGTAATACAAAGTGTGATGCCAACAGCGACCCATGCGCTGATTCTCATCACTTTATTTTTTGGGAATTTATCTGCGCAAAAACCGGCAGGAGAAAGAAGCATAATGAACGGCAACAGGATTAAGGCGTTTACTATCGCAGTTAAAATAATCTGTTCTTGACCATCGTAAACTTTGAAGACGGTATTTTGAATAATGATCTTATGTCCCAAGTCGACAAAGGCATTCAAAAAAACCATGACGATATAGGGAAGAAAACCGCGAAACTTAAACAGATGTGTCATCTGAACAACTCCCAGTACCTTTTCTAATAATTCCTTATAAATTACTGATTAGTCTTAAAATAAGCCACTAATATTGTAATTGTTTTATTTTTATGTTCTATTCGTATTAATTATTACTACTTTAAATGACTGCTATGGCACAAACACTACACCTTATAAACACCCTGAAAAAAGCACTTAAGGGGCACAGTCTAACCTATGCCGACATTGCTAAGAAAATAGATATGTCCGAAGCCAGTATAAAGCGAATGTTTTCTGAAAAGAACTTTACCTTGAAACGACTGGAACAGCTATGCCAGTGTATGGAGCTAGAGCTCTCCGACTTATTGGCATTGATGAAAGAAGATGAGTCCAATATTAGTCAACTCAGTGAAGAACAGGAAAAAGAAATCGTCAATGATTTGTCCTTATTGTTAGTTACTGTCTGTGTTTTAAATCGCTGGTCTTTGAATGACATTACCTCGCGTTACAAAATTTCGGAAACGGAAGGCATTCAGTATTTAGCTAAATTGGATCGTTTAAAAATTATAGATCTATTACCAAAGAATAAAATCAAACTGCTTGTCACGTCTAACTTTGCATGGATAGAAAACGGACCTATTCAAAAGTTTTTTCAATCGAAAGTAGAGAAAGATTTTTTTAGTGCCCGATTCAATAAAGCAAACGAACGCTTATTCGTTATCAATGGCATGTTGGCTGAAAATTCAAATGCAGTGTTTCAAAAGAAAATGGAAAAGCTGGTCAAAGAGTTTAATGATTTAAATGATAGTGATGCCGGTTTATCAATAGATGATCGTTACGGTACAACCGCCATTATTGCAATCCGACAATGGGAATATGGTTTGTTTGCACATATGCGAAGATAAAAAATTATTTATTGATATTTAATCAAACGGATTTTTCAATACGATTGTTTCAGCGCGATCAGGGCCGGTAGAAATAATATCAATTGGTACACCTGTAATTTCAGAAAGACGGTTTAAATAATCGACTGCCTTCTTCGGCAAATCATCATAATTAGTCACACCAACCGTATTTGATTGCCAACCCGGATGCTCTTCATATATCGGTTTGCACTTAGCAAATTCTTCTGCGCCAATAGGTGGAACTTCAACTGTTTTACCGTCTATCTCATAAGCGGTACAAACTTTAATCGTTTCCAGTTCATCTAACACGTCAAGCTTAGTAATACACAAGCCAGTTAAACTATTTATTTGAGCTGAACGACGAAGTGCGACCGCATCATACCAACCACAACGTCTTGCTCTACCCGTAGTCGCACCAAACTCATGACCAACTTTTGCAAGGTGTGCGCCTGTGTCATCAAATAACTCTGTTGGGAAAGGGCCTGAACCAACGCGCGTTGTATAAGCTTTGGTAATGCCAAGAATATAATCAAAATGACAAGGACCAAACCCAGTGCCTGTTGCTGCACCACCTGCAGTAGTATTGGATGAAGTAACATAAGGATACGTACCATGATCAATATCTAACCATGTGCCTTGTGCACCTTCGAACATGATATTTTTACCTTCAGTATATAGTTCATGAAGACGAGTGCCGGTATCGGCAATCATAGGAACCAACGCTTCAGATAACTTTCTTATATCATCTAACGATTCCTGATAATCAATAGCATCACATTTATAATAATTCGTTAACATGAAGTTATGGTATTCGAGGACTTCTTCAAGCTTGCTTGCCAAAAGTGCATCATGCATAAGATCACCAACACGTAATGCACGTCGAGCAACTTTATCCTCATAAGCAGGACCAATGCCTCGACCAGTTGTTCCAATCGCTGCTTTGCCTTTGGCTTTTTCACGCGCCTGATCAAGTGCAATGTGATATGGCAATATCAATGTACAGGCTTCGGAGATTTTTATAAATTTACGTGCTGCAACTCCACTCTCTTCCAGCATGTTAATTTCTTCCATTAATGCATGTGGACTAAGAACAACACCATTGCCAATAAGACATTCAACACCATCGTGTAAAATACCTGATGGGATTAAGTGAAGAACCGTTTTTTTTCCTTCAATAATAACGGTATGACCGGCGTTATGTCCGCCTTGAAAACGAACAACCGCTGCTACTTTCTCCGTTAACAGATCAACGATTTTCCCTTTACCCTCATCACCCCATTGAGTGCCCAGTACTATTATGTTTTTACCCATGAAACCTTCTTATTAAATTAATTATTTTTTATAATCCACTCACCCTTTACCAGCACGAGTTGTTGATCACAGTTCATTTCGCTTGCCGTTGTTTTTTGCCCTTTCAATTCTTGCACCACTATTTTTCCTGAAGAACGTAATTTATTAATTTCTTTCTGTAATGAAGTATCATTCGATACAGGTGCAAAAATTCTTTTTGATACCTTCGCTTTAGTGGTTTGAAATTTTAATAACGATTTCACATCAAGACTAAAACCTGTCGCCGGTCTGGCTCGACCGAATGCGCTACCAATATCATCGTAACGACCACCAAAGGCAATACCTTCTCCCTTGCCAGGAACAAAAGCGGTATAAACCATGCCCGTGTGATAGTGATACCCACGCAGCTCAGCCAGATCAATATTAATAGTAACGTCAGATTGTTCCTTAATTGAATCAGCCAGTGCTTTTATTTCGCCAACGTAATTTGCAACTTCAGGAGATAACTTCTTAAATAATTTTTTAGCTTCAGCTAGAACAGACACATCACCGTTTAAATCAATCAAGTCGAGTAATGCTTTGCTGGCATTATCTTTAATCTTCCATTCTTTATATAAAGATTTTAATTCATCTTTCGCTTTACGTTGCAATGCTTCAAACACAACTGATTGTTGTTCATTACTCAAGGAGGAATCCGAACTTAATGTTCGAAAGATACCAATGTGCCCAAGATCAATATACGCCTGACTAATAGCAACGTGTTTTAATATTGCCAACATCAATTTAACAATTTCGATGTCACTGGCAACACCGGCGTGACCATAGAGCTCAGCACCTACTTGTAACGGCGAACGCGTTTCTCCAGATCTACTTGGACGAGCGTGTAATACCGAACCGAGGTAACAAAGTCGCGTAGGTGTATCACGTTTTAATAGATGTGCATCTATGCGTGCAACTTGCGGAGTGATGTCTGCACGAACCCCCATCATACGACCACTTAATTGGTCAGTAAGCTTGAATGTTTGTAAATCGAGATCTTCACCTGTACCGGTCAACAAAGATTCCAGATATTCAATCATTGGAGGAATAACGAATTCATATCCCCAGGTAGAAAGCAGGTCGATGATCGTTCGGCACAAGTGTTCCAGTTGCATTGCCTTTGGCGGCAATATTTCTTCAACACCTTCCGGCAGTAACCAACGATTGATGATAGTCATAATTATTTAACGCACAAGATATAACAGTACCACGCCAAGTAACATACTCGTGACACCTAAAAAACGTAAGGTTTGATTATCCATTTGCGCAGCCAACAAATACATCTTACGCATACCTTCAGGATTTATAAATGGCATCAAACCTTCGAAAACAAAAACCAGCGCTAATGCTGCTAGCACATCAGAAAAATTAATATCAAACAATTATTATATAATTCCTTAGTATTACTAATGTCCTTTTGAATTATTAAAGTATTTGAAAAATTCTGAACTTGGCTCAATTAGCAACACATCATTGCCATCATTAAAACTATTCTTATAAGCATTCAAGCTACGATAAAACGAATAGAATTCTTTATCTTTACTAAATGCCGCTGCGTAAATTTCGGTAGACTGTGCATCACCTTCACCACGAATAATTTCAGCATCGCGATAAGCGTTCGCGAGAATAACTTCACGATCTCTGTCAGTTTTTGCTCTGATTCTTTCAGCTGCTTCATTACCTTGCGCACGAAGCTCTTTAGCAACGCGTACGCGGTCAGAACGCATACGTTTGTATACGTCTTCACTGACTTCATCCGGCAAATCGATACGCTTGGTTCTCACATCGACGATTTCAATTCCATAACTTTCTTTTAGCTGTTCAGATGTGGTCCTAACAATTCTAAGAATTTCATCGCGTTCACCAGCAACCACTTGCTGAACGGTTCTTTTACCAAATTCATCTCTCATTGCCTGATCCAGGCTTTGTGAGATTAATTCTGATTTTGCGTATTCAACATTGCCGCCATTACTAGCAATATAAAATTTCTCAACATCAACAATTCGCCACTTGGCATAGTAGTCGACAATCACATCTTTCTTTTCAATCGTTAAAAATCGTCTTGATGGTTGATCCAGATTCAAAAGTCGTTTTTCAAATTTCTTGGCCGTATCCATTATAGGCACAATGAAATGCAAACCTGGTTCGAAATCAGATGCTTTAATTTTCTTAAATTCAAAGACAACCGCCTGTTCCCACTGATTAACTTTAAAAATAAAAAAAGAACCTATAAAAACAATAACGAATAAAGGGATAAATATTTTTTGAAGTGTAGACATTATCTTGCCCCCCGCATACGGCTATCAAATTTTTGTCTGGCATCCTCAAGAGAAGACGACTCAGAAGAGGTAATGTCATTAAATTCAGTTGCTGATGAATTTGAACTATTGTTCTTTCTTTGCTCAATGAGTTTATCTATGGGTAAGTACATCAAACTGTTTCCATTATCATTATCAATAAAGACTTTATTAGAATTACTAAATACTGATTCAATTGCATCGATATACAAACGTTCACGCGTAACTTCCGGTGCACGTTGATATTCAGTCAACAATTGTTCAAAGCGACTAGCTTCACCTTCCGCTTTTGATATAACACGTGATTTATAACCATTTGATTCTTCACGTAAGCGTGCTGCGCCACCACGCGCTATGGGAACGACTTCATTCTGATACGCTTTAGCTTCGTTAACATAACGCTGTTCATCTTCTCGTGCTTTAATCGCGTCATCGAACGCAGCTTTAACCTGTTCAGGAGGCTTAACGGATAACATTTCTACACTTTCAATATAAATACCTGCTTTATACTGTTGATCTAGCACCTGAATCAACAAGTCCCGTTGTTTTTGTGCAATTTCAGCTCGACCTTCAGTCAATACGTAGTCAAGTTTACTTTTACCTATAACCTCACGCACCACACTTTCCGTCGCTTGTTGCAATGTCGCAACCGGCTCATTCACATTAAATAAAAATTCACTTGGGTCTTGCTTTACCTTCCATTTAACAGCAACTTCTAAATCAACAATATTTTCATCTTGAGTTAGCATCGTTGCTCTGTGTGTCATTCGCTGCACTCGACCAACATTTACAACCAGTACACTTTCTATTGGTCTGGGTAACCTGAAATTAATCCCCGGTTCCAGCGTTTCAACATGTGCACCTAATCGAAGCACCGCACCGCGTTCTTGTTCATCGATAAAGTAAGTTACGTCATACGCGAGCCAAACCAAGAGGAGAATAATGCCCACAATAAACGGAAACATGGAATTATTGCTATCTATGTGATTTGGACGGCGTCCGAACATGCCACCAAGGCCTTTTTGCATTTTTTTTATAATCTCGTCAAGATCAGGGGGGCCGTCATTATTGCCACGATTACCCCAAGGATTCTTATCCTTATCTTTATTACCGTCAGGTGGTTCATTCCAGCCCATTTAATACTCTCCAAGGAAATATGTTTGTGTAGTTTGTTCAATAGCAGGGAACAGGAGGTGAATCTTAATAGCGACTAGCCCCTGACTGCAACTCTAACTGCGAAATATCTAGTTTGGCTTCCTCACATAATTTTTGCAATCTGAAGTCTTCGAGTTCGACTTCCATCATCCAGCCGCCCATCTCATTCTCATCCTCATGTCTGACTGCGCCCATATCGAATAGTTTCGCGCGTAATTGCCCCGCTGTCACAGGTAAATTCAAGTAATGAGCTCGTCTTTTCTGATTAATTTGCCGATCAATCTCTTCTTGTAAAAAATTCACGCCTTCGCCGGTATGCGATGATAACCAGATTCGCGTATTTTGATCATTTTCAGCCAATTCTATTCTTGGCTCAATGTCAGGGTAATTATCTATTTTGTTATAAACTTCAATCTGGGGCACATCTGTCGCACCAATTAAATTAATAACCTGATTCACGTCATCCATTCGTTGCTGGCGTTGCTCATGATCAACATCAATAACGTGTATTAATAGATCGGCTTCTCGTACTTCATCCAGAGTCGCTTGAAATGATTCGACTAGTTCATGTGGCAAATCGCGAATAAATCCTACGGTGTCAGTTAAAATAACATCTCTGCCAGCTGTCTCAATGCGTCTTAATGTCGGATCCAGTGTCGCAAACAGTTGATCTGCCGTTTCTACATTAGCGCCCGTCAAATAATTGAATAATGTTGATTTGCCGGCGTTGGTATATCCAACTAATGAAACAACAGGTATATCATTTTTCTTACGTTGCTGCCGGCTTAAGTCACGCTGCTTACGAACTTTTTGTAAACGCCCTTTAATCAACTTAATTCGCGCACCAATCAAACGACGGTCAGTTTCCAATTGAGTTTCACCCGGTCCGCGTAAACCTATACCGCCTTTTTGCCGCTCCAAGTGTGTCCAACCACGAATCAAACGTGTCGATAAATGTTGTAACTGCGCTAATTCAACTTGCAACTTACCCTCATAACTACGGGCGCGTTGAGCAAAGATATCGAGAATCAAACCTATTCTATCGATAACACGAACATTGATATGCTTTTCAAGATTGCGTTCCTGCGCTGGCATGAGGGAATGATTGAAGATAATGACATCTGCATCCAGTTCCTCTGCAGCTTGCGCTATTTCGTCCGCTTTACCGCTTCCGACAAAAAGCTGTGCATCGGGTGCTGAACGAGGAGCTCTGATTGAATCAATAACTTCCAGACCAGCAGATTCAACCAACTGCACAAATTCATTGAATGCACCGTCTTCAGAAGATTTTTTGAAATCGACGTGAACTATTAAGGCTCGCTGAATATCAGCGGATTTTGATTCCAAATGATTACCAGTAAATTAAATTAGGGAACTTCTGATTGAGTCTGGACGATGTAGATTGTAATTCAAACTGTTCGCTATCAAGGCGTAAATCGCACGTAATAGCGAGCTATTGCGAAGGTTTACAACGACGAGAGCGGACAGTTTGGGCGCAAGATACGAGTTCATGACTTAATCAGAGGTTCCTTTAGCTTTCTTCGCCTTCTTCATCTGTACGCGGAAGCTTGACGTTTCTCACTGGCACAATAGTAGAAACTGCATGTTTATATACCAACTGACTCACCGAGTTTTTTAGAAGTATGACAAATTGGTCAAAAGATTCTACTTGTCCTTGTAGCTTTATACCGTTTACGAGAAAAATAGATACTGGAATACGTTCTTTTCTAAGCGCGTTTAAAAAAGGATCCTGCAATGAGTGCCCCTTACTCATAATAACTCTCCTTCCTGTCTAATTATTATTATTGTGAGTCGTCATAAAGCGACGACAATTCTACTTATTCTCGAATAAGTATATTACAAAATAAGAGGGATTTACGGTTAATTCACAAGATTTTCCAGGATTTTAGACAAAATACCGGATTCGAGCGGGTCATACCAATCAGCATTACTTTCACTACGACACCATGTTATCTGGCGTTTCGCCAGTTGCCGCGTCGCTATAATCGCGTGCTCCTGCATTTCTTCATAACTGGTTTTACCTTCTAAATAGCGCCAAACCTGCCTGTAGCCTACCATTCGCATTGATGGCAGTGCTAAAGATAAATCACATCGTTGATGTAGTTTTTCTACCTCTTCAACCAAACCCGATTTCAACATCCCCAAAAATCGCTGTTTTATTCGTACATGTAACAATGAGCGATCTTCCGGGCATAAAATAATTTTATTGATGGGTAATGGAAATGGCTGTTTACGCCCCTCGTTCAATAATTCTGTCAGAGTTTCACCTGTAATTTCATAAACTTCCAACGCACGCTGAATTCGTTGGGGGTCATTTTCATTGATTCGTGCCGCAGATACCGGATCAATCTCTTTCAACCGGGCATGTAGCGTTTGCCAACCTTCTAATTCGCCCTCTTCTTCTAATCTTGCACGTATTCGATAATTCGCTTCGGGTAATTCTGCTAATCCCTGCTCGAGTGCCCGGAAATATAAGCCTGTGCCGCCAACCAGTATCGGAACCTTACCTTTTTCATTTATTTCCTCAATTGCAGCACGAGCATCTTGTTGGAAACGTGCTGCCGAGTAAGATTCATTAGGATCACATATATCAATTAAGCGATGAGGAGCCTTCTCAAGAAGTTCTTTATCTGGTTTACCTGTACCGATATCCATGCCGCGATAAACCAAAGCAGAATCAACACTAATAATTTCGCAATCTATATTCTCGTGTAGATAAACCGCCAGATCAGTTTTGCCTGACGCAGTCGGTCCCATAATAAAAATCACAAACGGTTTATCCGTCATTATTTTTGTAAAAGCGAATGTAACAATGATGGCTCAAGTTTTCGCCATGGTAAGTTTTGTACATCATTAGCGTTATTTTCATAAAAATTAATTTCATTGATTAACTGCATAATACTTTCTTCATTGTGTCCTGTTCCAGAATCATTAACGTGCTGAGCAAGAACCGCCGCTATTTCTACTTCAGATTGTTTTTTTGCAATCGCTTCTAATAAATCTTTCACTAAAGAAATTGTTTCCGCATAGGCCAATCGTGATGGTATCAAACGAACCATAATTTGCGTTGGCGATATTTGTTCTAAATCAAAACCCCATTGATTAATTAACGCCATATTATTAACAATTAAATCCAGTTTATCTTGAGTCAATTCACAACTTACTGGCACAAGTATCGGACGTTTAATAATTTCATTCACATTAAAGTTATTAAATAGGTATAGCGTTGTGATTAATAATCTCGCTTTGGCAATATCGACAAGATATTGATCATCATCAATCGTTGCAATCACAAACTGCCCTGAAAACAACGATAAATATTTCGATGATGTTTTTCTTTTTTGAAGCACATCCATTTGTTTAAAATTATTCGTTTGATTTTGATAATTAGACGCTTCTTCATTTACCGTTTGTTGTACATCGACACCTTGCATCTGTTCATGCATTTCATATTGTTCATTGCTTTGACTATCACTGGCAACAGACATGACTGGTTGCTTTAAACTATCCAGTAAACTGCCATAAATAAAATCATGAATATTTCGGGTATCAGAAAAACGAACTTCTGATTTAGCCGGATGCACATTCACATCGAGTAATGAAGGATCTAATTGTAAATGCAAAACAAAACTGGGATAGCGTCCGATTGCAATACGATCATCATAAGCCAAACGTATGGCATGACTCACATGCTTATCGCGTACCATACGGCCATTCACATAAAAATACTGTCTATCCGATTGACTGCGAGCAACATCATTCAAGCCTATCCAGCCCCATAAATGCATTCCGTCTTTTTCAGCGTCCACACGCACACTTTTATTTAGAAATGAACTGCCGCAAATATTTTTAATGCGTTGATCAACATCATCACTGCACGCTGGTAACCGATACAAAGATTGCTCATTATGTTTAACAAAAAAACCTGTCGAGAAGTGACTTAATGAAATCGCGCGTATTAATGATTGAATATGTAAGAACTCTGTTTTCTCCGCTTTTAAAAACTTACGTCGACCTGGTGTAGAAAAAAATAAATCATTTACTTCGACTGTTGTCCCCGTTTCGTGAGCAGCAGGTTTTATTGTAAATTTTCCTTTGGCAAACTTATTATCAATAGACCATGCCTGTTCTTCACCCATCAATCGTGAAGTCATTTTAAAACGAGAGACCGAGGCAATACTGGGAATGGCTTCACCACGAAAACCTAAACTGGCAATTTGCGACAAATCAGAAAACTTGGAAAGTTTACTCGTCGCATGCGGCTGCAGTGCTAAGGTTACATCATCCTTATGTATCCCCTGTCCGTTATCACGTACACGAATTAAACCTATACCCGCTTCTTCAATATCGATATAAATTTTGGTGGCAGCCGCATCAATACTGTTTTCGATGAGTTCTTTTACAACAGAAGCAGGACGCTCAATCACTTCACCTGCCGCAATTTGATTAGCAACCGATTCAGGAAGTTGATGAATACGAGGGAAATTTTGACTTTCTGGCATGTGCCGTATGATACGG
>JBDNFW010000043.1:0-151996 GCA_041689615.1 Gammaproteobacteria bacterium
AGCACTATTTAAGGAGAGCTCTCTACTCTCATTTAAGTGTTTCAATCCCTGCGGGAACGTTATGTTTAAATCCCCTCTTACAACGTCTAATTTGGCTAAACTTACTTTTCTGTATATTAAAATTTCACAAGATGAACACATACCAACCAAGTCACCAACAATCTCAGATACGGGTTGATAATCTGCCTCCATATCAATTGGGAAACGTGGCTGTTTGCATTTAACACAATAGATTTGTCCTGGCATACATGGCCGTTTGTTCTTTTTTCGCTTCTCTTCCAGAAAACGTCTTAATTCACCACCTAGAATTAAAATTGGTCGTTTTCTATCCAGAACAGGCAAGCCCTTTTTAATCCACTCTCGCACTGTATTTTTATGGATACCATAAAGAGATGAAACTTCTTCAACCGTATAATTACGGTGAATCTTTGCTAAACGTGGATTGTATTTTGCCACTAAGTTTCTCTAGAACGGCTCTTTTCAATTTTTTCTTCTATCCATTCATCAATTTCCGTATCAATCCATCCCACTGCTCTAGCACCGAGAGAAACAGGAGCAGGGAAAGATCCATTTTTTATACAAAAATAAATAGTTGAACGTGAAAGGCCGGTGCGCGATTTAACTGCTGGGAGTCGTAAAATAGTAGTTTGCATTTTCTATTACCTTTTCATAAAAGCCAAAATAGACTGTTAGAGAAAGTAATGTAGATTGATAGAGAATCGTAGGAACCGAAAAGGAACAGTTAAAAACCGAGTGCTTCCCCTGATTTACAGAAGTTAAATAGTTGAATCCAGTCCGTAGTGGATGGTTCAATAGGATCAACGAAAGGTAACACTGCAATAGTATCTTCTATTGGAACTTTAAAATTTTGGCTGCTACCTTGTAAATATTGGGTGTCATAACGAGGAAATATATCTCCCATTATTACTCGATACATTTCCCCCTCTTCAATTACTTTTGGTAACCAATCAGCTGCATTTAAAATAATATTTAATATACCAATATCAGCTGAAGTCCCTTTTTCAAAATGACTATAAAAAGCCATGGCAATATGGGCCACAGGCTTAGATGGTGTCATAACACGCTGTCTGAAACTCGTTAATATCTGTTCCTCATCATCTGTGCTTGATCTAAAGGCGGGATATTCATGTGTATTTTGTTTAGCAGCAACCAACATAATATCTTTCAATGAAGATTGAGAATTAGGATCATCGCTCGATCCAAGTTTTTGAAACAGCACCCATGCAGCCCGATTGCGCTTGTGTAGTCTATCTGAGCATTTACTGATTCTCTGTTCAATGCGCTTGTTTGGAATATCAAGTAACGATGCGTAACCCGGAATTTTCCTTAATTCCCTACGTTCAGGACTTCCAGGTATTGCACTACCTTTTACAAGCGCAGCAGCAAAAGCCTCTACCAAATTGCGTTGTTTCTTTAAATCTTCGGGAAAACACAATACTGCTAAAAATATCGCCCCACCCACCTGTGCATAATCACCTTCAATAGGGACAAAGACCACTTCACGAAATTCTATCTCCCGATTTATAGCAGCGCATTGCCAGCTATTTGCCAACCTTTTATAAATATCTAATCGATCGTTAGAATCATTGTCTTTGGGAACTGTCATCCTTGGATTATATTGGACTTTACAGCACGTTACAGTACGATCTTATTTGGTAATAAGCTCTGGCTCGACATCATGAAAAAACTTAACCAAGGAAATAAACGAGATTGCCAGCATGGTTCTATCATCAGAAGAAAAAAAAACAGAAGATAATGCATTGACGTTTGCTAGAGATAACAAAAAAGTTATCGCTCAAACTCTAACAGATGATTCACGATTTATACCTGAAGAAGAGCCTGTTTCGGTATTTATGGCGGGCTCTCCTGGTGCTGGCAAGACCGAGGCATCAATCGAATTGCTAGCCAAGGTTGAGGAGCATGGAATTGAAATATTGCGAATCGACCCAGATGAATTGCGAAAAGAATTTCCAGAATATAACGGTGGTAATTCTTGGTTATTTCAGAGAGGAGTTTCTATACTGGTAGATAAAATACATGATTTAGCATTGAAAAATAGTCAAAGTTTTATACTAGATGGGACGCTAAGTAATTATGAGATAGCGGAAAAGAATATTGCTCGTTCCTTGAAAAGGAAAAGAATGGTACAAATATTGTATGTATATCAGGATCCAAAATTAGCATGGAATTTTGTAACTAGTCGAGAGATTGTAGAAGGTAGACATATTCATCCAGAACATTTTATTGCTCAATATTTTGCGGCAAGAAATGTGGTGAATAAGCTAAAAGATAAATTTGGCTCTAAATTAAAGGTTGATTTATTGATGAAAAATACCGATAACACTCATAGGTTCTATAAAGCTGGCGTAGACAAAATTGATAATTATATCCCAGAAAGATATACGCCTGCTGATCTTGAGCATTTACTTGTAATAGAATAGAGTGAAATTATGTTAGCGTTTTTTAAGACAAATAAAGGTAAAGCGACTCCATTCTCGGAGTTTATACGCCATGCTTCTTCCGCTAAAAAGAAGCGTGTGTATAAAGACGTCTTGGAAAAAGCCACAAATAGACAGCTTAAAATCATCGAAGAAGCAAATACCTCAAAATAAATTTTTACTTATTAGTCGAAATATACTTCTTATCGCTTCAGTTTTCGTATGTAGAGCACTCCAATTCTGCCAACAGCTTGTTTAACTAAGTCTATTCATCAATTCTTAAGTATCAGCGGAAGCAAAGGAATTGGTCTATCCGATACAGACAGTTTAGGCCAATGGAATATTTTGAAACAGAACCAAAAGACGCATGGAAAAAAAGTAATAAATAATTATCCATTCAAACACTTTCTAGAATTTGAATGACATCTGCCCCTTTTTTAAGTTTATCCAAATAATTAGCCCATTCCTGCATCATTTTTTTTCTTTCTTCCAGATGTGACGTTCTATTGTAGGCACGACCATTTGGATCGCGAACAGCATGAGCAAGTTGATGCTCGATAAAATCAGGACGAAAACCTAATACTTCATCAAGAAGAGTCCTCGCCATGGCTCTAAAACCATGACCGGACATAACCTCTTTAGGTATACCCATAGTTCTAAATGCAACCAAGACCGCGTTATCACTCATAGGACGTTTTGTTGATCTCTGACTAGGGAAAACATATATCCCTTTACCAGTAACTGGCTTTATTTCATTCAATATTTCTATAGCTTGGCTTGATAATGGAACAATATGAGGTGTATTCGTTTTTGTGATAGTAAATCGCCATTCAGCCTGCTCTAGATCAATATCGGCCCATTTTACCTGTCTTAATTCTCCAGGTCGCACAAATACCAGAGGTGCAAGCCGCATAGCACATTTAACAATGATAGAGCCTTCGTAGCCGTCAATGGCTCTTAGTAATTCTCCGACTTTTACAGGCTCGGTAATGGCCGCTCTGTGCTCAACTTTTTCTGGAGGAAGTGCCCCTCTTAAATCTCGACAGGGATCAGTAGGCGCTTTGCCAATTGCAATGGCATATCTAAATATCTGACTACAACATGAAAGTGCGCGGTGCGCCGTATGTAATTTGCCATTGTTCTCTATCCGTCGAAGAACAGAAAGAACATCTTTCGCGGTTATTTGAGTGATCGGTTGATTCCCTAACCAAGGAAATATATTACGTTCCAATCTCTTCAATAATTGTTCGACGTGTCGCTCGCTCCAAACGTTTGACTGTTTGGCATGCCATTCTCTGGCAATGCCCTCAAAGGTATTAGAATTAATTTCCTGCTCTTTTTCTTTCTTTGCCTTTTTGTGTTGACCTGGATCAATACCTTCAGCAAGCAATCGCCTTGCCTCATCACGGCGATCTCTGGCCATTTTGAGGCTGACATCAGGATAGACTCCATGAGCCAGCCTTTTTTCCTTACCTGAAAACGGTATTTCTGACGCCAGTATTTACCCCCTTTTGGAGTGACTTCGAGGTAAAGTCCACCGCCATCGGACATCTTGATTGGTTTCTCAGATGGCTTTGCGTTTTTGACTGCTGTGTCGGTGAGTTTCATTGGGGGCACCTATTACCATGAAATTATGCAGATGACCCCAAATATGACCCCAAATATGCCCCCATGTGCCCCCATGTGCCCCCAGATGTCAATAATTTACTTGATACTTCTCTGGACTATAAATTGGCTGAAAACCTTTATATTTATAGCTTATGGGACGCTGCTGGATTTTACTGGACTACTAATTGGTGCCGATGGGCGGACTCGAACCGCCACGGGATTGCTCCCACTACCCCCTCAAGATAGCGTGTCTACCAATTCCACCACATCGGCAATAATAATGAATACGCCTTTATTCTGTCGGTAAGCTAGGTAAATCAGAGTCCTGCATTTCGCTTTGTTCTTCAATTACAACTGGAATATCTTGTTCAATCGTTTCTTGCTCAAAAACAATTCCAGGCTGATCTAATAAACTGGTTGGCACCTCTGACATACTCCGAGTTGCTAAGTAAGCAAGGAATAAACTATTACACAAAAATATAATCGCAAGGCCTGTCGTTGCTTTAGTCATAAAGTTACCAGAACCCTGACTACCAAAAACAGTTGATGATGAACCGCTACCAAACGCAGCACCTGCATCTGCACCTTTGCCATGTTGGACTAAAATAATTCCAATCAATGCAACAGCGACGAGCACCTGTAACACAAATAATAATGTATGGACTGTTTCCATTGTTTCCATTGCTTTGCTACCTCATAGCCTTACAAATTGTGAGAAAATCTTCTGCAACGAGTGATGCCCCGCCGATCAGACCTCCATCTATATCTGCCATTTTAAAAAGTTGTTCTGCATTATCCGCATTAACACTGCCTCCATAAAGAATCCTGACATTGTCTGCGGTCTCGTTATCATGTCTTGCTAAACGCAATCTAATAAATCCGTGTACTTCCTGAGCCTGTTCCGGCGTCGCCGTTTTTCCGGTGCCTATTGCCCAAACGGGTTCATAAGCAACCACTGCATTTTTAAATGCTTCAATACCAGCCAGTTCAATAACCGCATCCAGCTGTCTGGCAATCACTTCTTCGGTATTATTGGATTCGCGTTCTTCCAATAATTCACCAACACATAATATTGGCATCATTCCTTTTGCCTGAACTGCAATAAATTTCCTGGCAACGAGCACATCATTCTCAGCATAAAGTGCCCTGCGCTCGGAATGGCCAACAATGACATACTGACAGCCATAATCTTTCAACATTAATGCAGAAACTTCTCCAGTATAGGCACCTGATTCAAGATGAGACACATTTTGTGCCCCTAAGCTGATTTCAGATTCCCCTAGATGTCCTGCCAATTCAGGAATATAAATAGAAGACGGACATATTGCTACTTCTGCCTTAATCCCCTGAACTCCCTGTAAAACCGACCGTAATAACGGACGAATGGTTTCTAATGTTCCATTCATCTTCCAATTAGCTGCAACGAGTATTTGGCGTTCGGTCATTTTCTGGCTTTGATACCACTGAAAGGGCGCAAAGCTTACAGATTAGGGGCATTTAAATCAATAACTGTGGTGGTTGTATCGATGCTTTTTATGATTATGTGCTATGGCAACTAAAATTGATGCGGTACTGACACGGTTCGACCTTAAAATATCAAAAATTATTCAGTTTCTATTGGATTTGCCGCTTTTTGCAGAGCTTCAATATCACTGTCTTCCAAACGCCAATTTTGTCCTGGCCGCTTACGCCGAGGCAAATGATAAGTACCATAACGCGTTCGTATCAAACGAGATACTTTCAAACCCTGAGATTCCCACAAACGTCGTACTTCTCTGTTGCGACCTTCCATAATGACAACGTGATACCAATGATTCGCACCTTCCCCACCCGAATCAACAATATCAGTAAATTTAGCCACGCCATCTTCCAGCTCAACGCCTGCACGCATAGCCTCAAACTGCTCTGTGGTTGCAGTCCCCAACACTCGAACAGCATATTCACGCTCTATTTGACTCGATGGATGCATTAATTTATTAGCCAAATCGCCATCCGTAGTGAACAGCAATAAGCCGGTCGTATTTATATCTAGCCGCCCTATATTGATCCAACGGCTATTTCTTAAACCAGGTAATTTACTAAAAACTGTCTCGCGTCCTTTTTCATCTTTGCGTGTACATACTTCACCAACAGGTTTGTAGTACGCAATAAATTTTGGCTTTGTTTCACCGCGTGAAAAATGCAATCTTATCGGACGTGAATCAATTGAAATACGATCTGTTCGATCAATACTTTGGCCAAGTACCGCTTGTTTTCCGTTAACCGTAATTTTACCTTCTTTTATCCATGACTCTATTTGACGTCTAGAACCATGGCCGGCATTGGCTAACACTTTTTGTATTCTTTCAGTCATGGGGATTTTATTACAAATTTGAATAAATCAATTTGAAAAAGGAACTACATTTGCACTTTCGTCTTCTTCAAATTCAGTTTCCACTGTTTCCGAATCAGAGGAATCATCTTCTGCTTCATTTTCTTGATCATCATCCACGGCTTCTATTTCATTAACTTCGCCTGAATCTTCTGTATCAGAAGCAGACTCAATCTCGTGCTCATCATCTGTCGAAACTTCGGCCTTTTCCGCTTCATCATTTTCTATTGAATCAGCCTTGATCGCCTTAGCTATTTCACCTTCTAATTCTTCAAATAGGTCAGGGTTGATCGCATCAAAATCTTTAATGTCTTCCAAAGATGGAAGATCAGATAATTTTTTAAGATTAAAATAATCCAGAAAAGATTTCGTCGTTGCCAGCAATGATGGCTTACCCGGGACATCACGATGCCCAACGACTTTAATCCATTCGCGTTCTTGCAATGTTTTAACAATAGTACTGCTAACACTCACACCACGTATTTCTTCTATCTCGCCACGTGTAATAGGCTGACGATAGGCAATAATAGCAAGTGTTTCGAGTAAGGCTCTTGAATAACGTGGTGGGCGCTCGTCAAACAAATGATTAACCCATTGAGCATATTCGTTTCTTGCTTGAAAACGGAAACCACTAGCAACTTCAGCGAGTTCAATACCCCGTTCTTGATAATCATTTTGCAACGCTTCAATAGCTTTAAGAATATCATCGCGTTCCGGTTCCATTGTTTGATCTGTTTCAAACAAACTTAATATTCGCGCCACGCTTAATGGTTGTGTTGAAACCATTAAAGCGGCTTCGATAATGTTTTTTAGTTTTTCCTGACTCATGATGCTGCCTTAACATAGATTGGCCCGTTCGTTTCATTTTGAACGAGTATAATAAGTGAATCTTTTACCAGTTGCAGAATAGCTAATAAGGAAACAATCACGCCGCCTCGCCCTTCTTCAACACTAAATAGTTCTTCAAAATCGATAAATTTTTCCGCATTAACTTTTTCCAGAACAATACCCATGCGCTCACGAACAGATAAGGCTTCACGCTCAACCATATGATGCGAAAACATGTCTGCCCGTTTTATCACTTCGGCAAACACACGAAGAATAGCTTCCATTGATACTTCTGGCGGTTTTTGATTAATCTTACGTCCGGGAAATTCAGCAACCGTTGCAAAAATATCACGCTCATAACGAGGTAATTCATCAATTTTTTCGGCCGCTTGTTTATATCTTTCGTATTCTTGTAAGCGTCTAATCAATTCTGCTCTTGGATCTTCTTCATCTTCCTCTTCTGTTTGTCGAGGCAACAACATTCTCGATTTGATTTCAGCTAACATCGCCGCCATCAACAAATATTCACCGGCTAATTCAAATTGCATGACATCCATCATTTCAATGTAAACCATGTATTGCTGCGTTATCTTTGTCAGAGGAATGTCGAGAATATCAAGATTTTGTCTCTTGATAAGATAGAGAAGTAAATCCAAAGGTCCTTCAAAAGTGTCCAGAAAAACTTCTAATGCCTCGGGTGGAATATATAAATCTTTGGGTAGCTGTGTCATCGGCGAGCCCATTACCAAAGCAAACGGCATTTCGTCTTGGCTAACTTCAGTTGTTTTAGTTTCTTCGTTCATGAATTTATAAATTTAACGGTAAATAAGTCCCATAGCATCACGCACTTCTTCCAGAGTTTCTCTGGCAATATCTCGCGCTGCTTCACAGCCATCCGCAATGATACCGCGTACGGTTTCAGGATCATTCAGATATTCATTGGCTCGTTCACGAATTGGTCCTTGCTCTTTCAATATAGATTCAATCAATGGTTTTTTACAATCAAGACAACCTATTTTAGCCTTGGTACAACCATCTACAACCCATTCCTTTACGTCATCATCAGAATAAACTTGATGTAAATTCCACACTGGACATTTACCAGGTTCACCCGGGTCTGTCCGCCTGACTCGTGCAGGGTCAGTCGGCATGGTTCTGATTTTTTCTTCTACCACACTGGGATTTTCTCGCAGTGAAATCGTATTGCCATAAGATTTAGACATTTTCTGACCATCAAGTCCCATCATCTTAGATGTTGGGGTTAATAAGGCCTTGGGTTCAGGAAAGATAGCTTTACCAGCACCATCAAGATAGCCGGATAACCGCTCTCGATCACCAATACTGATATTTTGTTGAGCTTCGAGTAATGCCCGTGCTTTTTCCAGAGCTGTTGCTTCGCCCTGCTCCTGATAGTTTCGGCGTAATTCATTATAAAGACGGGCATTCTTCTTACCCATCTTTTTTATAGCCGCTTCTACTTTTTCTTCAAAATCAGGTTCGCGGCCATATAAATGATTAAAACGTCTAACCACTTCTCGCGCCAATTCAACATGTGAGACCTGATCTTCGCCAACGGGTACATGGCCAGCCTTATACATAATAATATCGGCTGTTTGTAACAAGGGATAACCCAGAAAACCATAGGTTGTCAGGTCTTTATTCGATAATTTTTCTTGCTGATCTTTATAGCTTGGTACTCTTTCTAACCAGCTCAGTGGTGTACTCATACCCAGTAACAACAATAATTCAGCATGTTCAGGAACACGAGACTGAATAAATAATTTAGCTGAACCAGGATTAACACCAACTGCCAACCAGTCGATAACCATGTCCCAGACACTTTTTTCAATTATGGAAGGATCTTCATATTCCGTTGTCAGCGCGTGCCAATCCGCAACAAAGAAAAAACATTCGTATTCTTGTTGTAATTCCAACCAATTTTTAAGTACGCCGTGATAATGGCCTAGGTGTAGCTGGCCGGTCGGACGCATTCCCGACAAAACCCGCTGTTTACCGCTTGTGGACAAAACACTCTCCTGAGGATTTCTAATCGATGATTATACCCTGCCCTGACAAGCTGGGATCAAGTATTTTAAATTATTAAAACAGCGACAAACATGACCTGATTTCTCACTCAAAAGCAGTGCCTTTCCCCTGTCTTACTAATACCGCTTCATCCTCGAGCAAATCGATAACGGTAGTAGCTTCAATGCCACAGGCACCACCGTCAATAATGACATCAACTTTATCATTTAAACGCTCTTTAATTTCGTCTGGTTCAGATAAAGGAAATTCATCTTGGAACAATATTAAACTGGTACTCAACATTGGTTCACCCAAACTCTCAAGTAAAGCCTGCACAATTGGATTTTCGGGCACTCTCAGACCAATTGTTTTACGTTTTGCATGCTGTAGTCGACGCGGGACGTCTTTTGTCGCTCGCAGCAAAAAAGTATAAGGTCCTGGCGTTAATGATTTAATCAAGCGATAAGCTGGATTGCTGACTTTGGCATAAATCGCAATTTCTGAAAGATCACGGCAAAGTAAGGTCATATTATGATGTTTATCGAGACGTCTAATCTGACGAATTCGCTCAACTGCTTCTTTTTCACCTAAATGACAACCGATAGCATAACAAGAATCCGTCGGATAGATTGCTAACCCACCATTACGGATAATATCAGCAGCCTGATCAATCAGTCTCTTTTGTGGACTTTCCGGATGAATGTTGAAATATTGAGTCATAGTACTCTGTGAGATCATTTTTTTGCTATCATGCCCGATTAAACAACAAAGTTGAATTTATGAAATTTCTGTTTGATTTTTTCCCTATATTGGCGTTTTTCATTGCCTTTAAAATGACCGCTGATTCAGAGGAAGGCATTTATATCGCGACGACCGTATTGATAGTTTCAAGTTTTATTCAGGTCGCTGTTTACTGGCTAATGTATCGCCGTTTCGAAAAAATGCATTTAATTACCTTAGCCGTTGTCATTGTATTTGGTGGTGCCACATTATTTCTTCATGATGAACGCTTTATTAAATGGAAACCCACTGTAGTTATGTGGGTATTTGCGTTAGTTGTATTTGGAAGTGAATATATTGGTAAAAAGAATCTCTTTCATAGAATGATGCATTATGCCGACGATAAAATCTCCGTACCTGATTTTGTCTGGTATCGACTCAACCTTGGATTAGTTTTATTTTTCATTTTCATCGGTGCTGCAAATTTATATGTTGCATTTAATTTTGACAGAAGCACATGGGTCGATTTCAAAACATTCGGCATCATGGGATTAAATCTTGTTTTTATGACCGGCATGATGTTCTACTTGTTTCGCTATATAAAAGACCCGGAAAAGTTATTATCAAGTGAAGTAAAAGACGAAAAAAATAACGAAGAAACGCCACCAAAAGAATAAATATTTAATTTAAGGAAACTTGAATACCTCTATTAATTTAGATTTTTATTCGAGTTCGAGGCGGATGGTTTTCAAGAACCGGACGACTACATGGATGTAGGAGGTAGAGCAATGTCAGGAACAATTGCCGAGTGTATAATGAATACATGAGGATCGCAGAAAACCAAGACAACGAAGAAATAGGATAATAAAGATAATTAATATAGGTATTCAAGATGTATTACGCAATCATTAGTCAAGATGTTGAGAATAGTCTGGAAAAAAGAATGAGTGTTCGAGCCGATCATGTTGCCCGCCTCGAATCTTTGCGAGATGAAGGTCGTTTATTAACTGCTGGACCACATCCCAATATCGATAGCGAAGATCCTGGCACAGCCGGTTTTAGTGGCAGTCTTATTGTTGCGGAATTTGATTCACTTGAGGCGGCGCAATCCTGGGCTGATGTTGATCCATATATCGCCGCTGGTGTTTATGAAAAAGTAATTGTTAAACCCTATAAGAAAGTGTTCTAAATGAATCGCGTTGAAGCCATCCGGGAACGTTTAACCAATCAATTACATCCAGCAGAGTTGGATATAATTGATGAATCTCATCTTCATGCTGGTCATGCTGGAGCAGCCAGTGGTGCGGGACATTTTTCTGTTTCAATAACAACTGATGCATTTAATGGTAAAAGTCTTATCGAAAGACATCGCTTGGTTTATTTAGCGGTTAATGATCTAATGAAGTCAGAAATACATGCGCTAAGCATTAAAGCCATAGCAACGGACGAGAACGCATAAGGTGTCATACACAAAACCTTTTTTAAAATGGCCTGGTGGTAAATTCAGGTTACTTGAACGAATCAACGATAAACTTGATCCGGGTAAACGTTTTGTTGAACCTTTTGTAGGCTCTGGTGCAGTGTTTTTAAACACTAACTATAAAAAATATTTATTGGCTGATACCAATCCAGATTTGATTAATCTCTATCAGTTAGTACAAAAAAATGAAAAATCATTTATTGATTATTGCCAATCTTTTTTTACACCAGAAAATAATAATGAAGCACGCTACTATCAATATCGAACTCTTTTTAACACAACTAAAGATGTTAGATTAAAATCGGCTCTTTTTTTATATTTAAATCGACACTGTTATAACGGTCTTTGTCGATATAATTCCAAACATGAGTTCAATACCCCTTTTGGTCGTTATAAAAAACCTTATTTCCCGAAGAAAGAAATAGAAAACTTTCATAACTCATCACAAACAGCAAAATTTATTCACGCCAGTTTTGTCGATACGATGAAACAAATAAAACGCGGGGATGTGGTTTATTGCGATCCACCTTATGCTCCTCTATCAAAGACAGCATATTTTACTGATTACTTTGCAGGTGGATTTGGTTGGGAAGAACAAATAGAACTCGCTGCATGGGCAACCAAGCTTTCAAAAAAAGGAATTCCCGTTATTATTTCTAATCATAATACAGATAATACGCGCGCACTTTATAAGAAAGCGGGCGCAACAACGGAAAAGTTTCTGGTAAGAAGAACCATTAGCTGTAATACAAGTAAACGAAATAAAGTCGAAGAACTACTCGCCGTATTTTAATAATAATTATGTCCGACACACTTAAACTCACAGAAGAATTAATAAACAGACAATCTGTCACACCTGAAGATGGTGGCTGCCAAAAGTTAATTGCCAATAGACTGGAAAAGCTTGGATTCAAAGCAACGCACTTACGTTTTGAAGAGGTAGACAATCTCTGGATTACGCACGGCATATCTGGTCCCTTGTTTGCTTTTGCCGGACATACGGATGTTGTACCAACGGGGCCATTGGAAGATTGGAAGACCGATCCTTTTAAAGCAGTCATCATTGATGGCATGCTTTATGGTCGTGGTGCAGCTGATATGAAAGGCGGTATTGCCGCTATGGTTGTTGCTGCTGAACAATTTGTACAATCCCATCCTGATCACGATGGCATCATTGCTTTTTTAATCACCAGTGATGAAGAAGGTCCTTCTATTAACGGCACACGTAAAGTTATCGAATATTTAAATGACAACAATATTAAGATTGATTTCTGTATCGTTGGTGAACCTTCCAGTGATAAACAATTGGGCGACGTCATTCGTATTGGTAGACGTGGTTCTTTAAACGGCATATTAACGATCAAAGGCATACAAGGTCATGTTGCTTTTCCTGAACTTGCAGAAAATCCGATTCATCGTGCCAGTGATTTTCTTGCAGAAATTACTGCTATCGAATGGGATCAGGGTAATGATTCGTTTCCAGCAACTTCGTTTCAAATATCAAACATTAATTCCGGCACGGGTGTTGAAAATGTGATTCCGGGTTCAGTGAAATTGTTATTTAATTTTCGTTTTTCGACTGAATTAACTGAAGATGATTTAAAATCAAAAGTCACTGCATTATTAGACAAGCATGAGTTGAATTACGATCTGCAATGGAAATTATCAGGCCATCCTTTTTTAACCAGCACCGGTAAATTGGTCGATGCCACTTGTAAAGCAATTAAAACTGTTTGCGGTATTGAAACAGATTGTTCCACCGGCGGCGGCACATCGGATGGACGATTTATTGCACCAACGGGCGCCGAAGTCATTGAGCTTGGCGTCAGTAACGACACGATTCATAAAATTAATGAATGCGTTAAAGTCGATGACCTTAAAACATTAACAACAATTTATACAAAAATACTTGAACAACTACTAAAAGATTAGAAAAATTTATAGAACGAACTTTATTTTCCAGTCGCTGGTTACTGGCACCTATTTACCTTGGTTTATCTTTTGCTCTGATTGCATTAGGCATCAAATTCTTTCAGGAATTAATTCATACCTTCACCATAGTCATTTCGATGAGTGAAGCTGACTTGGTTCTTTCTATTCTTTCTATGATCGACATGTCACTAGTGGGAAGCTTGATTGTCATGGTTATGTTTAGTGGCTATGAAAACTTTGTATCAAAAATTGATCTTGATGAAGGCGATGAAAAACTGGATTGGCATGGCAAACTTGATGCTGGAACACTGAAACTAAAAGTTGCCGCATCTATTGTCGCAATCTTATCCATTCACTTGTTACAAAAGTTTATGGAAGTCAGCCAAATACCTGATAACAAACTTATGTGGTATGTCATCTATTACTCGCGTTTCTTGATAAAATTGCGTTTGCCGCTCACCGAGAACATTAATTAACGAAATAAATTGTATTTAACGATACAGTAGATGGCACGGAAACCATCTTTCCAGTCTATTTTTTTACCTTCCTGATAAGTTCGTCCGTAATAGGAAATACCCACTTCGTAAATACGTAAATTCATCTTGGATATTTTAGCCGTTAATTCCGGTTCCATGCCAAATCCATTTTCTTCAATCTGGATCTGTTTAAGAATATCTGCGCGAAATGCTTTGTAACAGGTTTCCATATCGGTCAAATTAAGATTGGTAAACATATTCGACAGGAATGTAAGAAAACCATTACCCATACTATGCCAAAAATAAAGCACACGATGCGCACTACCTGAAATAAAGCGTGAACCGAATACAACATCAGCACGACCATCGACAATGGGTTTCATTAACCATGCATATTCATTCGGGTCATATTCCAAATCTGCATCTTGAATAAGGATGACGTCACCTTCAGCTTCTTTAATGCCCGTTCGTATTGCTGCACCTTTACCTTGATTAGTTTCATGCCGGATTAACTTATCAAGTTTATCTCGAACGTTATTTTCCAGGATCTCCCGAGTACCATCAGTTGAACAGTCATCGACAACAATCAATTCAATATCAGTCCAACTACTATTTCGAACAGCTTCGATAATCTGTTCAATTGTTGGCTTCTCGTTATAACAAGGAATAATGACTGATAGTTTCATAATTTATGCTTTATATAATAAAGAGATAGATTATCTTTATTTTAAGCATAAAAAAACCCGAAGAACGTTAATCTTTCGGGTTTTTGTGAAACTATTATTAAAACAAATTACTTTTCGTCGAACTGTGCTTCTTCAGTAGAACCGGTTAATGCGGTAACAGAAGATGCACCACCTTGAATTACGGTAGTCACATCATCGAAGTAACCCGCGCCAACTTCTTGCTGATGAGATACGAATGTATAACCACGTTCGCGACCTGCAAATTCAGGCTCTTGAACCATTTCGGTGTAATGCTTCATACCTTCGCCTCGTGCATAGTTATGTGCGAAGTCAAAAGTACGGTACCAGTTCAAATGAATACCTGCCAATGTAATGAATTGGAACTTGTAACCTAGTGCTGACAAGTCTTCCTGGAAGCTGGCAATTTGTGAATCGTTCAAGTTCTTTTTCCAGTTGAAAGAAGGCGAACAGTTGTAAGACATCAATTGACCAGGAATAGCTGCTTGCACTGCTTCTGCGAATTCACGCGCAAAGCCAATATCAGGTGTACCCGTTTCACACCAAACCAAATCAGCATATGGCGCATAAGCAACACCACGGCTAATAGCTTGTTCCATACCATTTTTAACACGGTAAAAACCTTCAGGCGTACGTTCACCAGTAAGGAATGGCTTATCATTTTCGTCAAAGTCACTGGTTACTAAGTTAGCAGCTTCAGCATCAGTTCTAGCCAAAACAATAGTAGATGTGCCCATAACGTCTGCTGCCATACGAGCAGCTGTCAATTTTTGTATTGCTTCCTGAGTTGGAACCAATACTTTACCACCCATGTGACCACACTTCTTAACAGCAGCAAGTTGATCTTCAAAGTGAGCACCAGCAGCACCAGCAGAAATCATGTTCTTCATTAATTCAAACGCATTCAAAACACCACCGAAACCGGCTTCAGCATCCGCTACGATAGGTAGGAAGAAATCGATAGCGTCTTCTTCAGATACTTTGCCATCTGCAATGTTTTTCCATTGGATTTCATCAGCACGTTTAAAGGTGTTGTTGATACGACGAACCATGGTGGGAACAGAATCGTATGCATACAAAGATTGATCCGGATACATAGTTTCAGAAGTATTACCGTCAGCAGCAACCTGCCAACCTGACAAATAAACTGCTTCTAGGCCAGCTTTAGCTTGTTGCATAGCTTGACCCGCTGTAATCGCACCAAAAGCGTTCACATAGCCTTTTTTAGAAGTACCATTCACTTTTTCCCAAAGCTTTTCAGCACCTCTTTGTGCAAGAGTATATTCAGGCTGAACACTACCGCGAAGACGTACAACATCTTCAGCACTGTAATCACGTTTAACATTTGCCCATCGTGGATTTGTTGCCCATTCTTTTTCTAAGTCTTTAATTTGTTGTTCTCTAGTGCTCATGGATATCACCTCCTGCTTTATATAAAGACGAGTCGCTCTAAAATCCGACTCACGTCCCAATGATTTCTAGTTCGCCAATATGTACAAAGTATGACGTTAAATTTAGGGATGGTAAAAATAATGAGATATCTACTATTTAGCAAGCTAATTATGTTAATAATTAGTATTAATAAAGTTAATACTTAAGTTATAATAATGACTTATGAGCCGTTTCTACTATAAACAAAATCGCCTGAAACAATTGAGAGCATTTTGTTACGCTGCGCAACTGAAAAGTATGTCCAAAGCGGCTAAGCAAATGTTTCTTAGTCAACCTTCTATTTCTCTTTTAATTCAATCACTTGAAAAAGATTTAAGACAGAAATTATTTCTTCGTAAAGGTCCAAGAATCGCGTTAACAACAGAAGGAACGATATTATTTGAGATGTCCCTGCCTTTGGTTGAAGGCATGGAAACCCTGCCAGAGAGCTTTGAAGAGAAGTGTAAGCATTCCGTTGTCGGCAGTCTCAATATCGCTGCGGTAGAAGCCATCATCCTTTATACTCTGCCAGATATTATCAAGCGTTATACTGCGTCGTATCCTGACATTCATATCAAACTGAATAACGGCAGCGCCGCAGATGGCGTTGAAAAAGTGCGTAATGGCGAAGTTGATTTCGCCATCGGTTCCACACTAAATATCCCGGATGACATAATCTATTTACCGATATATACATTTGAACCCGTTTTAATCACGCCAATTGGCCATCCACTGCTCAAAAACAATAAGGTAAGTATGCATGACATTAGCCAATATGGATTGATATTGTCACCTCAACACATGTCCACCTGGCAAATGGTGGATTTAGTTTTTAAGCAATATAACGTTGATTACAAAGTAAATTTAGAGGCTGGAGGCTGGGAAGTACTTAAAAAATATGTAGAAAATGGCTTGGGAGTGTCTATTGTCACTGACATTTGTCTGTCTGGAAAAGAAAATCTGGGCAGAGTGTCATTAACTGAGTATTTCCCGAAAAGAACCTATGGTTTATTTCTTCGTAAAGGAAAAATCCTGTCTCCCGCCGCCCGTGAATTTATCCAGTGCATTGATCCAAATGCAATGGAACAATTTAGTGCAGAAAATAATTCAATTAAAAAAGACAGATTGATATTCAAGCTGTCCAACCCCATGTAAGCTAATGGCACAGAACATGCGTTCAAACAAATGTAAAAAAGCACTTGAAAATACCCAAGGCAAAGTATCATTATTAGGGTATCTATTAGAGATATACATCAAATTAATGACAGAAAAGAGTTCGATTTATGTCAGAAAAAACTGACAATGATTTTGAAGATGACTTGGCAACGCAGGAGGCCAAACCTCGGCTTAAACGGCCGCCATTATATAAGGTTATTTTGATAAACGATGATTACACACCAATGGATTTTGTTGTGCATGTACTGGAAATATTTTTCTCAGTCAATAGAGAAAATGCGACACGTATCATGTTAGATGTCCACACGCATGGTAAGGGTGTCTGTGGAATATTTACGCATGAAATTGCCGAAACTAAAGTATCATTAGTAAATGAGTATTCGCGTGAAAACCAACACCCTCTTCTTTGTACTTTGGAAAAAGCCTAAAGGTAACTCTTATGCTAGATAAAGAACTCGAACTAACACTCAATAATGCATTCAGAGAAGCAAGAGAATTGCGTCATGAATTTATGACCGTCGAACATTTATTACTCGCATTACTTGATAATCCTTCTGCGACAAGAGTACTTAATGCCTGTGGTGCAAACCTAAATGGCCTGCACAGTGACTTAGTCTCATTCATACAACAAAACTCACCTATTATCGAAGATGGTGATGATCGTGAAACACAACCGACGCTCGGGTTTCAACGTGTATTACAACGTGCCGTTTTTCATGTGCAATCTTCCGGTAAAAAAGAAGTCAGTGGTGCAAATGTTTTGATCGCAATTTTCGGTGAACGAGAATCACATGCCGCTTATTTTTTAAGCCAGCAAAATGTTGCTCGGCTTGATGCTGTTAATTTTCTCTCTCATGGTATTGCCAAGATAAATGACGATGATGAACATGACGATAACTTTAATGAAATTGAAGAAGATTCACGTCAGGAAGAAAGTAGTAACAATCCTCTTGAAGCCTATGCAGTTAATCTTAATGAACTGGCTATGCAAGGCAAGATTGACCCTCTCATTGGCAGACAATTAGAAGTACAACGTACTATTCAGATTCTTTGTCGCCGACGTAAGAACAATCCTTTATATGTCGGTGAAGCAGGTGTTGGTAAAACAGCGATTGCTGAAGGTCTTGCCAAACTCATCGTTGATGGTGAAGTCCCGGATGTATTAATGGACAGCGTCATTTATTCACTCGACCTTGGTGCTTTACTTGCCGGAACAAAATATCGTGGTGATTTTGAAAAACGTTTAAAAGCAATTATTTCTCAGTTAAAGAAACAAGAAGGCGCCGTATTATTCATCGATGAAATACACACTATTATCGGCGCAGGGGCAACATCCGGTGGTGTCATGGATGCATCCAATATCATTAAACCGGTATTAGCATCCGGTGATTTAAAATGTATTGGCTCTACAACTTATCAGGAATACCGTGGCATCTTTGAAAAAGATCGCGCATTAGCCAGACGTTTCCAAAAAATAGATGTTGAAGAACCTTCTATTGATGAAACAGTAAAAATTCTACAAGGTTTA
The DNA here is from genome assembly GCA_041689615.1 of Gammaproteobacteria bacterium. GTDB lineage: Bacteria > Pseudomonadota > Gammaproteobacteria > Eutrophobiales > Eutrophobiaceae > UBA7359. The sequence continues at coordinate 18,739 of JBDNFW010000043.1, forward strand.
AAATCGCGCTTTGAAGAACATCATCACATTAGATATACCAATCAGGCATTACGAACTGCGGCTGAACTAACAGAACGTTATATTAATGATCGGCACTTACCTGATAAAGCGATAGATGTCATTGATGAAGCTGGCGCAGCTCAACAATTATTACCTGCTTCTAAACGAAAGAAAACCGTCGGTGTGACTGATATTGAAAACATCATCGCCAAGATTGCACGTATTCCTGCGAAAACAGTCAACAGTTCAGACAAAGATGTTATTAAGAATTTAGAACGTAATCTTAAAATGGTTGTGTTTGGACAAGATGAAGCTATCGGCACGTTATCCAATGCAATCAAGATGTCTCGCTCCGGTTTGGGTAATCCACAAAAACCAATCGGTAACTTCTTATTCGCTGGACCAACAGGCGTTGGTAAAACAGAAGTAACAAGACAGCTTGCCATGCAAATGGGTGTCGAACTGGTTCGCTTTGATATGTCTGAATATATGGAACGTCATACTGTTTCCAGGTTGATTGGTGCGCCTCCAGGTTATGTTGGCTTTGATCAAGGCGGTTTATTAACGGACTCCATTAATAAACAACCGCATTGTGTGTTATTGCTTGATGAAATGGAAAAAGCACATCCCGATGTGTTTAATTTATTATTACAAGTGTTTGATCACGGTACATTAACTGATTCCAATGGTCGCAAAACAGACTTCCGTAATGTCATTGTCGTAATGACGACTAATGCTGGCGCTGAACAAATGAGCCGCTCTTCCGTTGGTTTTACACATCAGGATCATGCCGGTGATGCAATGGAAAGCATTAAACGAATGTTCAGTCCGGAATTTCGAAATCGTTTGGACGCCATTATTCAGTTCAATTCGCTTGATAAGAAAACCATTTCCTATGTTGTCGATAAATTCCTGATTGAGCTTGAAGCACAACTTGATGAGAAAAAAGTCACTGTTGAAGTAACAGAAGAAGCACGTGAGTGGATGGCCGAAAATGGTTATGACAAAGTCATGGGTGCGCGGCCAATGGCGCGACTGATTCAGGACAAGGTTAAGCGTCCTTTAGCAGAAGAACTTTTATTTGGAAAACTTGAACATGGCGGACACGTTCTCGTAACGTTAGACAAAGATGATATTAAAGTCGAGATTCAAGAAGAAGAACTCGAAGGCGCAATATAGTTTTTTATTCCAGAGTAGAAACTTCTATTCTGTTTCTACCGCTTCGTTTTGCTTTATAAAGCGCTTCATCAGCTGCTTTGATTGCTGTCTTATTTATATTATTCGCATCATATATTTTATCCGACTCCAGCGTGACTATTCCTATACTCATCGTCACATAATCAGATATATCCGAGCTGCTATGAGGTATTGCCAACATTTTTAAATTTTCCATAAATGTTTCACAAAGACTTAATGCATCTTCGTCATCAGTGTGAGGTAAAATCACAGAAAATTCTTCACCACCATAACGTGCAGGAAAATCGGATGCGCGTTTAAACGAATCAGCTAAACACTCCGCAACACTCACCAAACAATCATCACCAGCAATGTGTCCATAAGTGTCGTTATACTGTTTAAAGTAATCAAGATCACACATCAACAAAGACAAGGGATGTTTATGTCTAGTAGCTCGCTGAATTTCTTTATGTAAGGTTTCATCGAAATAGCGACGATTGGGAAGATTAGTCAAACTATCCAGGTTAGCAAGCTCACAAAGTTTTTCATTCACTAATGATAACTCTTGTGTTCTTTGATCAACCAATGCTTGTAAGTGATCCCTGTGCTCTTTTAGTTCATTCTCCAGTCTTTTACTTTCAGAAATATCATATATAAAACCAAAATAAATTGGTTTGCCATTAAGCTCCGTTTCACCAACCGATAAGCGCATAGGAAACACTGTGCCATTCTTATGTTTACCTACTGCTTCTCGACCAATCCCGATTATTTTTTTAACCTTGGTCTTTTCATATTTTTTAAGATAGGAATCATGCTCTGAACTATAGGGTTCTGGCATGAGCATATTTATTTTCTGCCCTATAACTTCATCTGATGAATAGCCAAAAAGTTTTTCAGCTGCTAGATTAAATGTATTTATATGACCCTCACTATTGATGGAAATAATTCCGTCAACAGCGATATCAAGAATCACATCTAATGGTGTAAGCGAAATATTATCTTTTGATTTTTTATTTTGCATTTAATTTAGATATCAAAATAAATATTATTTTATTAATTACTAAGTTCTTTTATCAATGCTTTTGAGTTACGTTGAAAATTGTACATACTCTGTTTTCCAACCGGCAATGACTCTATTGTTGTTTCAGAAAAACCTCTCTCAAGAAACCAGTGTTCTGTTTGGGTCGTTAAAACAAAAAGCATTTTTACTCCGAATGTGAGTGCAATTGATTCAATGTACTTAAACAGCAAGTCGCCTTTACCTTGTTCCTGATAATCAGGATGTACTGCCATACAAGCCAACTCCATAACATTATCTTCTTTATAATCATGTATTGCAGCACAAGCAATAACACTGCCGTCTCTGGCTAAAACAACATAATCATTAATATCTGTTTCAATATTTTCTCTTGATCGCTTAACAAGTACACCTTGTTCCTCTAGCGGCTCGATCAATTCAAGTATACCGCCGATATCATTAACCGTTGCTTGATGAATTGTATCGAAGGGCGTTCCACTTAATAAAGTACCAACACCATCGCGAGTAAATAATTCTTGTAAAATGCCACCATCAATATTTTGATCAATATAATGAATACGGTTAACGCCCGCTTCGCATGCCTTAATACCTAATGCCAATGCAGTTGAAGGTGTTTCATCAATATTATTCTTATTGTTCGGATCAAGTTTCGTTTTTGCCTGCTCGCAAGTAAGCTGTCTTATCGTTTCGCCATTTTCATTTTTTAATACAGAATCATTATTGATCATGATTAATTTATCCGCAGACAATTCAATAGCAACTTGTGCGGCAACTTCAATAGAACTTAAATTAAAAATCTCACCAGTGACTGAATATCCCATAGGCGGAACAAGAACAATCTCCCCCGCTGCAAGTCGAGCATTAATCGTTTCTTTTTCAACATTTCTTACCTTGCCAGTCAAATCAAGATCAACACCATTAACAACGCCATAAGGTCTTCCCGTAATATAATTACCTGAAGCAACTTTAATAGCCGACTCTGCCATCGGTGAATTGGGTAAGCCCATCGATAACAAAGCTTCTATTTGAAACTTCACATCACCAACCGCTTGTTTAACGCTACTCATGGAGGCTTCATCTGTAACCCGTAACACGCCGTTATACAGTGGCGTGATATTTCTTTCTTTTAGTAACGCATCTATCTGTGGTCGTGCACCAAACACGATAACGAGTTTGACTGCCAGACTGTTTAACAAGGCAAGATCATGTATCAAGTGAGTAAATGTTTCAGACGCAACAACATCACCACCAATTTGCAAAACAAATGTCCTGCCATGATGAGCATGGATATACGGTGCTGCGTTTCTAAAGCAATCAATAAAAGTTTGCTTGTCGTTATTACTCATTATTTATTTTCCTTCACAAAAATGAATTAGCATCTTTGACAAGATATTAATCATCGGTTCAATTCTGTCTATTTGTAAATATTCGTTCGGTTGATGCGCTAGGTCAATATCACCAGGACCAAGAATAACGGTTTCTATACCCATATTATTATAAAAAGGGCCTTCTGTACTAAAAGCGACCGATTCTGACGTATGATTCGTCAGTTCCTCACACAGTGTAATTATCTCACTGTTTTTTGATGTCTGCATTGGCGGAATACCATCAAACACGGCATTAAACTCAACTTTCAAACCACTAGCTGCCAACGTCTCTTTTACTTTATTTCGTAACTGCTCGCTCAAATCTTCCAGCTTCATACCTGGCAACATTCTTAAATCCAGAGATAACTCGCAGTTTGCACAAATTCGATTCGGACTATCGCCGCCATGTATTCTGCCAAAATTCATCGTTGGCACGGGTATTTTAAAATCTTGATTAATATATTCAGCCTGTAATTCATCACGCCATAAACGCAACACAGAAATAACATCATGCATTCCTTCAAGCGCACTATTACCCAATGTTGGATCGCTTGAATGACCAGAACGCCCTTCTATCTGAATCGTTTCAATAATAATTCCTTTATGTGTATGTATTGGTTTTAAACCTGTTGGCTCACCAATAATGCAATAACGACCTGATACTTTATTACTCTCTTGAATTAATCGCGCACCTGACATTGTGCTTTCTTCATCAGCGGTTGCAACTATAGTAATAGGTTGATTAAATTTAATGTCGGCGAGTCTTTCCAATGTTTCCAGAATTATTGGAAAGAAACTCTTCATGTCCGCGGTTCCTAAACCATAATAATTATTATTCTTCCTAGTCAAGGTAAAAGGATCCATGTCCCAGCCATTAAGATCATATGGCACAGTGTCCGAATGTCCGGATAAAACCAAACCTCCGTCAGTCTCTCCTCTCTTTGCAATCAAATTACATTTTTCTGGGTTGTTACTGACCGGCATAATCTCACAGGCGAAACCGAGCGCATCCAGCCAATTGGCCAGCGCATCAATGACTTTACGATTACTTTGATCATGTGCTGGGTCGATACTGCTGACCGATGGCAAACGGACCAATTCCGCAAAACAGTCTTCAAATTCGGGGGTTTTTCTCATTTCGTCTTATATTTATTATTTTGTTAATCATCCAACACTGACAAATATTCAATGCTCATGTATTCTAACGCACCTTTTTCACGCACAACGAATACAATATAGATATTAAGCGCAGGACACCACAGATGAGCAATAAAATAAATAAATACAGTTCACGTATCACCGAACCAAAATCTCAGGGCGCATCACAAGCGATGCTCTACGGCACCGGCATGACTGAAGAAGACATGACCAAAGCACAAGTCGGGATTTCCAGCGTCTGGTTCGAAGGCAATACTTGTAATATGCATTTGCTCGATCTTGCACAAAAAGTAAAAGAAGGCGTTATTGCTGCCGGAATGGTTGGACTACGTTTTAATACGATTGGTGTTAGCGATGGTATTTCCATGGGTACGGATGGTATGAGCTATTCATTACAATCACGTGATCTAATAGCTGATTCAATTGAAACAGTAATGGCTGCTCAATGGTATGACGCAAATATCTCGCTGCCTGGTTGTGATAAAAACATGCCCGGTTGTTTAATCGCGATGGGACGACTTAATCGTCCCTCATTAATGGTTTATGGTGGCACCATCAAACCTGGTCATCGTAAAGAAGAAAAACTCGATATCATTTCTGCTTTCCAAAGTTATGGTGAATTTATTACTGGCGGAATTGATGAGGATACGCGTCAAGATATTGTTAAAAAATCTTGTCCCGGCGCCGGTGCTTGCGGCGGTATGTACACCGCGAACACCATGGCATCAGCTATCGAAGCAATGGGTATGTCTTTGCCTTACAGTTCTTCAACACCTGCAGTTGATCCTCAAAAATTAGAAGAATGTTTTAAAGCTGGCGAAGCAATCAAGAACTTATTAGAAAAAGATATTAAACCTCGCGACATCATGACGCGTGAAGCATTTGAAAATGCCATGGTATTAATCATTGTACTCGGCGGCTCAACGAATGCCGTATTACATTTGTTAGCCATGGCGCGCGCTGTTGATGTCGAATTAACGATTGATGATTTTCAAGCAGTTAGTGATCGCATTCCTTTTCTTGCAGATCTAAAACCAAGCGGTAAATATGTTATGGAAGATTTACATCTTATTGGTGGTACACCAGCTGTCATGAAATTCTTACTTGAGAATGATTTAATCAATGGCGACTGCATGACGGTGACGGGTAAAACCATAAAAGAAAACTTGGCAAACTTACCAAGTCTTACTGAAGGACAAGATATTATTGCGCCACTAGATAAACCTCTAAAAGAAAGCGGACACATTCGTATCTTAAAAGGTAACTTTGCACCAGAAGGCTCGGTTGCAAAAATTACCGGTAAAGAAGGTCTATTCTTTTCTGGGCCAGCTAATGTATTCGATTCTGAAGAAGATATGTTGAAAGCATTGGAAGAAAATAAAATTAATAAAGGCGATGCCATCATCATTCGTTACGAAGGTCCTAAAGGTGGACCGGGTATGCCAGAAATGCTAACGCCAACTTCTGCCATTATGGGTGCAGGTTTAGGACAAGATATTGCTATGATCACCGATGGTCGTTTCTCCGGTGGTTCACACGGTTTCATCATTGGACACGTTGTACCCGAAGCACAAGAAGGCGGACCAATCGCGCTTGTTAAAAATGGTGATCGCATCACTATTAACGCAGAAACAAACGAAATTAAAATGGATGTTTCAGACGAAGAACTCGCATCAAGAAAAGCAAGCTGGACAATGCCTGCTTATAAAGCAACTCGTGGAACGCTTTATAAATATATCAAGAATGTGAAGACGGCTTCTGAAGGTTGTGTTACTGACGAATAGAATTTTACTTTATATTTCTATTTAACATTTGTTTCGCCTTTAACGGCGACTCACTTTTCCAGACGAAAAAGTAAGTAAAAAGTCTTCTCCCTGATGCTTTGGCCTGCGGCTACCCTCGTCGGCGTGCTGTTATTCGGGTCGCGCATACATTCGTCCATGAATGAATGCGCTCATAAATTCAATATGCTAGTCTTTAAAACAAATAAAGCGAGAATATGATGAAAGGACCACAATTTCTAATTTATATAAGACCTTTAGTAGAGGTACTACGAAATATTGGCGGTTCTGGATCAACAGCGGATGTTATTGACCAAGTAATTGAGTACATGAATATTCCAGACGAAGAAGTAGCAAAGACAATTTCATCCGGTGCATCTAGAGTTCGAAATCAAATTGAATGGGCAAGAATGTACCTCGTTAAAACAGATTTAATGGATTCTTCACAACGAGGAATCTGGAAATTAACTGAAAAGGGTTACGAATCTAATTTGTCTGATGATTATGTCTATCAAATTTTCAAAAAAGTACAAAAGATCTCACAAAAAACAAAAAAAGAAAAAAGTGAAGAAGCAGTAACTGAAATCGACGATACTATTGTAGATGATGAAGCTCACGGTGAAGCAATTTTATCTATATTAAAAAATCTTAGCCCAAGTGGCTTTGAAAAAATATGCAAACGACTTTTAACAGAAGTCGGTGTTCATGATGTACAGATTACTGGTGGTTCCGGAGATCAAGGAATTGATGGCACGGGAGTAATAAAAGTTAACGATGTTGTAGGGTTTAATATTATTTTCCAATGCAAAAGATATAAGGATGCTGTCGCTCCTCATCATGTAAGAGATTTCAGAGGCACTATGCAAGGTAGAGCTGATAAGGGAATAATTATCACTACTGCTCGGTTTACTCCTGAAGCCAAGAAAGAAGCAGTGCGTGATGGTGTGCCTCCTATAGAACTAATTGATGGTGAAAGGCTTGTAGCTCTATTTGAGAAATACAATCTTGGTTTAAAACCAAAAGTTATCTATGACGTTATTCCAGACTTTTTTGATAATTACAAATAAGCACTTAACAAATAGGCCAGCCACGATGTTCCTTTCGTTACACCATTTATAACAACATCAATTTTTCTTTCTACCTATAAACATCAAGTATTGCCATACGCCTTTATAGGCATCATGGCTCTCATTAACCATGGGATTAAATTCTTTTTTTAGCACTGCTAATAAATGATTTTCCATTCTGACGTGATTGACTTGCATCCAGTTACGGTAGCTTTCGAAGCGACTGTTGTGATTAAGATTATAGAAAGTACTGAGAACAAATTAAGTCTATTCAACTCATCGAAGTCTGTATTTTTTATAATACTTAATAACTTTGTTGACGTAGTTTACAGTTTCTTTGTAGGGAGGAATTTTGTTTTTTGCGAGGAGCAAGAATGACAAAAGGCTCCCGAGGGAGCCTTGAACTCAGCACCAGAAAAACTTGTTATCGCTTCACTGGGCTGGCTACACGGGACGGACCTTTGTGTAGTCTCGAATGCCTGATGCAGAGCAGGAACACTTGTCAATATAGTATCGGCAGAGTTTCTTTTCAAGTTAAATTATTATTTACTTGATAACTATTGATTTCTATAGATGTTGTGTAAGCATGCCCAAATTCAGACCATGCAAAACACTTGCATAAATTTCCTTCATCCTGTCTCTACCTAGTCTATTCTTATAGTAAAGCCTTTTACCCGTGACAGAATCTCTTTTACCAAGCTGAATAAGATTTAATCTATGAAAACCGACAGTGTAGATCATATCGCCTTTGATCCAACTGTCTCTTTCCTGGAACATACCAATCTGTGGCATGCAATTTTTAGGAAGCATATAGTGATAAGGCATTACAGGATCTGGCTTAACTGTACTTAATGGGACTACGGTTACTAATTCTGCTCTATTTTTTAATTGAGACGTTAAAATTATAACTGGTCGTTTTGACTTAACTATTTCCGGCTCTCTAAACCCTTGTGAAAAATCACAAAGCAAAACCTGCCCTAGTTTAGGATGAATTGTAATTGACAATTATATAAGTCCGTTTATATGTAATGCTCACATTACATCAATACTAACTAGCAAACAATGCACACCAACTAACAAAAATTTAGCGAGTGTGTAAGATTATGAACTCATCGAGAGTTTGTATTTTTTGTAATACTTGATGACTTTTTTGACGTAGTTTTGAGTTTCTTTATAAGGAGGGATTTTGTTGCCGTATTTTTTCACTGCACCTTCGCCGGCATTGTATGCGGCGAGCACTAATATCAAATTGTTATCGAATAACTTTAACAAATAACGAAGATAGCGCGAACCGCCATTTATGCTTTGCCTTGGATCTCGTCGATTACTTACGCCATATTGTTTTGCTGTTTCCGGCATCAGTTGCATTAAGCCAACCGCACCTGCTTTTGAAATCGCATCCGGGTTGTATGATGATTCTGCCGTAATGACAGCATGCAATAATGCATGCGGAAGCTTGTAGGTGTTGGCGACACTTCGGATAGTCGGGTCAAACTTTTTCTGATTTTTTACCCAATTGAAATTTTTGGGTACTTTTGCTTCTTCCCAGCCTTTCCATGTTTTAACCAGTCTTTTGAAACCGGTATGAGGTGGTTTATCCGTCAGAATAACGCGACCATATTTGTCGACATATTTATATATATCAGCGTAACTCGGCATGGACAGCAGAGACATCACGGCAACAATAATAATGGTAGATTTAATATTCAGCATAACAACTTGTGATTTTCTTTAACCTGATTTTAGCTAACTTTCTTAACCATATAACAAATAAAGGGTTATTTGAATAATTATTAGCGCAAAAATTGCCGCAATAACGTCATCGAGCATAATCCCAAAGCCGCCTTTAAGCCGTTTATCGGCAATAGAAATGGGCCATGGTTTCCAAATATCAAAGATTCGGAACAGCACAAAACCTAGTAATATCCACATCCATTGCTTCGGCACCATGAACATCGTAATGAAATAACCGACGATTTCGTCCCAGACTATGCCCGGATGATCATGCACATTTAAGGCCTTTGCCGTGTATCCGCAAAGAAAAATACCTGTTAAAAATGCAGCAATAATAATGCTGAGATAAATTTTCCAATCCACACTCGGTATAAGTAGATATATTGCGACGCCAATAACCGTTCCTATCGTTCCCGGCATTTTTGGCGAGAGACCACTGCCAAAACCCAAGGATAATAAATGGGCTGGATTCAGTAGTAGCTTTGCTGGAACTCTTGCTTGTTCAGTATTGTCCATAGTGAGACACTAAAATAAAAAGAGTCTACCTTAACAGTATGCGTATTTCACTTCTCACTCTATTCTTGCTATTGCCTTATATTGCTTACGCGGGGGAAGCAGATGTAATTACCGCAGATGTTGAACATGTTGGTGGTTATTTTTATCGATTTAGTGTCACAGTTCAACATGATGATGAAAGTTGGGAACATTTTGCAAAAGCATGGGAAGTATTAGATCCAGACGGAAATATTTTAGGGGCGCGTGTTTTATTGCACCCGCATATTAATGAGCAACCTTTCACACGCTCACAAACGTTTACTATTCCAGAAAATGTTAATCAGGTTACAATCCGGGCAGATACCCAAGTTACCTTATAATGCAGGATTCAGCGGGATTTCAAATGCCCAAATACAAGGCATTTGTTTTCTGGCATAGTTATTCATATGACAACAACAAATAACGCAGTAATTGGGCATTTGAAACCCGCCCGGGGGAGCTCAGACAGAAAGCCAGCGCGGCGTTACAACGCTTGAAAAGGGAATGCCATTTCCTGCGCGCTGTGCCTTGCTCTGACTTCCTGTCTGAACTCTGAACCTGCATTATAAGGTAACTTGGGTATCAAGATCTGGTTCATGAGTTTGGCGGCAAAGAATTAACCATAGATATATACAAGGGATACAAAAATGAAATTAATTAAACTTTTTTTAATCAGCTTATTATTCATCATTAATATTAGTTTTGCGAATGCTGCAGAACCATTAATTGATCAAGCTGTTGCTTCTCAACATCGTAGTGCTGAAAATAAAGCACGCGATGAATATCGTCATCCCGCTGAAACGTTAAGCTTTTTTGGTTTACACGCTGAAATGAAAGTATTGGAAATATTGCCCGGACGTGGTTGGTATACAGAAATATTAGCTCCTGTTTTGAAAGATAAAGGCGAACTAACCGTTGCCAGCTTTGGTGCAAATAATCCTAATGATTATCTTCGTAATGTTCATAATGATTTTATGAAAATTCTTGATGCCAGTCCTGAAGTTTATGGAAAGGTTAAACGTGTTGTATTTGAAGATAATGGTTATCTAAAAGAGGTTCCTGATGCATCACAAGATATGGTCGTTACTTTCCGAAATTCACATAACTGGATTAGATATGGTGGTATTGAAGACGCGTATCGTTCTTTTCACCGTGTCCTGAAAAAAGGTGGCGTGTTAGGTGTGGTGCAACATCGTGCGAATAAAGGAGATGATGCTAAAGAATCGTCACAAAAAGGTTATGTTCCTGAATCATATTTAATCAAACTGGCAGAAGACATGGGCTTTGAATTGGTTTCTAAATCTGAAGTTAATGCCAATCCAAAAGATAATAAAGATCATCCTGAAGGTGTTTGGACATTACCCCCCTCTTATCGTTTGAAAGATGTCGATAAAGAAAAATATACCGCTATTGGCGAAAGTGACCGTATGACTTTGCGTTTTATAAAACTATAAACAACAAACTGTGAACGAAATAAATATCACGGCAAAACTTTTTTTGCTACTTGGCTCAGCCAACGCGATGTTGGCTGTTGTCCTTGGTGCTTTTGGCGCGCATGTATTAAAAGCACGACTTGATGAAACGCTAATAAAAGTTTTTCACACAGGCGTTGAGTATCATTTCTATCATGCACTTGGATTAATACTAGTCGGTATAATAGCTATCAATATTCCGGTTAATGTCTGGATTAAAAGTTCAGGCTGGATGATGTTTGCTGGTATTATTCTGTTTTCTGGCAGCCTTTATCTTTTGAGCATATTAAATATGCGCTGGCTAGGTATGATTACACCACTTGGTGGCTTATTATTCATTCTTGCCTGGCTAAGTTTGTGTATTGCCATTTTTAAAACTAATTGAGAACTTTGATGAAATTATTTACTTTTCTATTCGCTATTACATTATTTCCAATTTCTTCTTTTGCGGACGAACTTGATAATCAAATCAACAAAGCTTGTCTGCGTCATGCTGTTTCATTAGTTTCAAAATTAAAAACCGAAGTTGTCGGCGAACTGAGTCAGGAAAAATCTGATCATGCTTTAAAACTTGCAACTGATTCATGTCAGGCTTATTTAAAAAAAGAGTTTAACAAAAATCCGGAAGCTGTTGCTGCTGCAAGCAATAATAAGACAGAAGATGATGATGGAGTTACAGACTGGTTAACTAAAAAAATTCTTAGTGGTGATACTTCACGAAAAGAAGGCAATAACCGGATCAAAAAGATTAAATGATAAAACGAGTATTAAAAGTGTTACCCAAACTAATACTACAATTAATGTACCTGCAATAATTAACTTCTTCTTACTCGCTTCGTCCATTTCATTACATAACTGATCCTGCTTAACGCTATCAGGAATCAATTTAAAAATAATGGCCAAGGCAATAGGCACTAAAATAGCTTCGTCTAATAAGCCGATTACTGGAATAAAATCTGGAATGATATCAATTGGACTAACAATATAGGCTAAGACCAACACTACCATTGCTTTCGCATACCAAGGCGTACGTTCATCACGCATTGCTGAAAACAATAACAGTATTTTTTCTTTCATGTTTTATCTAACTTCAAGTCTTATACAATGGTTCCAGCTTTCCTTTTGTTTCTGTATTTTGTTTTTTGTCAAACGATTGTGAGTCAAAGCTTTTTAGAAAAGCAACACCATCCCATTTCTTTTCTGACTTTCCATACAAACACGCATTTAATTCATCAATCTTTAATTGTGACTCTTTATTACAAAATGGCTTTATAGAATTAATGCTGTTAATTTCTTTATCAGACCACTTAACTTTAGCCCAATCTAATAATGCTTGCTTGGCCATTGTCGCATCACTAGCGGTACAAGCTTGTCTAAATCGTTTCATGTGTTGTCGAATTGATCGTTCAGCATCAGTAACGGGATCATCTGGAATAATCGAATTACGTTTGCTTTTCCAAAAAATGAACAATGTAATTAACCACAATATAAACAATATAAAACTTACCCATTTCCATGGAGTCTGATCAGACGAAGGCTCACCGACGCTAATCAGCTCTTTATCTTTATTTCCCACATTATTTTCTACTACTGAAGGAACAGCTTGTTTTTCAATTTGTGCTTGTTGAACATTATTAACAGGTGCTGAGTCAGAAATATTTACATGAATCGTTCGTTCAGGTAATTCGACAACTTCCAGTTTATCTGTATCGGTATTCCACCAGGGTATTTTTATCGCAGGTAACACATAGTCGCCTGCTTCTGTTGGAATTATCGCCATTTTCTCGCGACGAATGCCGACATATCCATTTTCGTTATTCGATTCTTCCAATTCAGGTTGATCAGGGTATTGTTTTAAATTATCGGGAAGATGACTTTCAACTGAAGGTAAATGACTTGAAGCAAGACCATTAGCTGTTAAGGTTAATGTGCGTGTCGTCGCATCACCTTGTTTTAATTTTCCTGGGTCAACTGACCATTGTTCCTGAATATTAATTTGACTCGCGGGTAACCAGGTATCACCTGTAAACGAATCAGGAATTGGTTTTATATCAAGCTGAATACTATCTGACCGCTTTACTATTGTTTCAGGCTGCGGGCCAAAGGGATCAAAACCAAAAAAACTTTCCGAGCCGGTTTGCCCTTGAAAAATCACTGGTTCTATTTTTAATGAACCACTGCTTTGTGGAAATATGGCATATTGCCGTTGAATGATAACGTATCGTTTTCCTTTTACTCTAGTTTCAAAACTTTTATCTTCACCTAGTTTATTGATAACTGCCTGACCACCGCTGATTTCAGGATCAGATAAGCTGGCATTGTTAGTTTGAACAGCACGATAAAGTTTGACGGTATATAAAAGTTGGGCCTGTACATACGGTGTTTTAGTATCGACTTCAACCTCAACAAAAATATCACCTGACTTATTACCTACCGATGGTGCTGCGCTGGTAGTAACTTTAATTTGAGCAGGTTTACTCAATTCTTTGCCAAAACGAATTGCGGGTATATCTACTGTTCCTGTTTTATTCGCTATGACCGTTAATATCCACTGCTGGGAACGAATCATATCGCCGTTAATAATCTGAGTATTACTACGTCGCCCTGAACTTAATACAGTAAATGATTTATTCAATGGACTAAAATCAGGCTCGCCATCAACTTTTTCATTGCTTTCAAATATCATCTTAAACGATTCATCAACAACAATAGGATTACGATCAACGCTAATCGAAATTTCAGCCTGTAAAAACTGGCTACATAATAAAAAAATCAATGTAATAATAATTCTGAATTTCATCACTGCTTACCACTGTTTCCCATTTGTTGGAGGCTGCCTGTTCTGTTGTTGATACTGGTACTTAAATTTTCGCCTTAGTAAGCCGGACGGATCATCAGGAATTCGTCGCAGCCATTGTTCTGCCGCCTGCTGTTCTTCGTCAAGTTCATTCATTGCTTGCTGACTTTGTTGTTGCTCTTTTTCTTCATTCTCTTTTTCACTTTCTTCTTCTTTTTTCTGCTCTAATTCTTCTTTCTCAGCTTGTTGTTCAGCTCTTTCATTGTTTTCCTGTTGCTCTTGTTCGCTTTGCTGCTGATCTTGCTGCTGTTCTGATTCAGACTGTTGTTGTTCAGAGTCTGATTGTTCTTGCCCAGAATCAGATTGTTGATCTGATTGAGATTCTTGTTGCTCTTGTTCAGATTTATTTTCTTCGTTTTTGTCCGAGTCCTGGTCTGAATTTTCTCCAGATTGAGATTTTTGTTGCTGTTCCTCTAGTTCTTTTTCAACAAGTTCTTTATTAAATTTTGCATCTTCGTATTCTGGAATATTTTCCAACACTTGATCATAAGCTTCAATGGCTTCTTCATAACGCCCCTGCTTTGCCAAAGCATTACCTTTATTGTATGTATTATCAGCATCCTGATATTGATTTAACAATTCTTCTGCCGCCGCATAATCTCCCGAACGATATTTAGCCGCAGCCTTCCATTCATTATCCTGAAATAACTCAGAAGCAACATCGGCTTGTTCCTTATCTAAAGCACGCAAGGCTTGTTGATTTTTGTTCAACCATAGATCACTCCATTCAAAAGCGTTTACGTCATTAGGTTGACTTATCATGATACAAACTAATATCGCTAAATAACCACGTCGGAAGCCAAAGGCGACGATAGGCAAGATCAACAACACTAACCAGGGACCAAATTCATGCCATTGATCTGTTTCAAACTCTGTTTCCTTTTCTTCTTTCGAATCCAGACCACTATTAAACAAGCGATTTAATCGTTCAATATCACCATCACCAATCTGACTTGTTTCATAATAACCACCACCAGCACTTGCCAATTGTCTCAATATTTTTTCATCTAACGTTGGTATGACAATCGTGCCGGCTCTATCTTTCAAAAAACCGGCGTTACCCATACTAACTGGCGCACCTTCTTCAGTACCTATTCCAAGAATAGAAATCGTATAACCTTCTTTATTAGCCTGAATAAAATTACTTTCAAATTTTGTTTCCACTTCATCGGTGACTAGTAAGATATGTCCTTGACTGACACCAGCCTGCTTCAGTAGTTCGGTTGCTTTTGAAATAGCTATATCAGTACTGCTACCCGGCGCGGGCATGATTGCCGGAGACAAGGCAGATAATTGAGAATTTATTGTTTTAACATCATCGGTTAAAGGCGTTACTGTAAATGCATCACCGGCATAAACAAGCAAAGCCGTTTGTCCTTCTTTTCTTAGATTTAATAGATCAGTAATTTTAAATCGTGCACGTTCAAGTCGACTTGGTTTAATGTCGTCCGCATACATAGATAAAGATAAATCTAAAGCAATAACTAATGCGGATTCTTTTTGAAATACCGGTTGCGGTAAACGTTCCCATGTTGGCCCGGCTAAAGCAATTACTATTAATAATGAAACTAAAGCTGTTAAAGTAATATTTATATATTTTTTCTCACCTGATTTACCAATCAAAATATAAGGTAACAATTCAGGATCACAAACACTTTCCCAGTGTTTATTGATTAAATGTTGTTTAGCCAACTTCCATAATATTAAAGCCACTGGAATAATGGCAATAAACCAATACGGACGAATAAAATGGAAATTACTAATCCACATTATTGCTCATCCCGATCTTTTCTCGTTGCAGTAATAAAACTAGTACTAAAATTAAAGCTAACGCTAATGGCCAATAGAATAATGCCGTTTGTGGTCTAAAGCGCTGTACATCTTTTTCTATAGGCTCAAGTTCATCTAAAATTTTATAAATTTGTTCAAGCTGCTCTGTGTCTCTTGCTCGAAAATAACGACCGCCTGTTTTATCCGCAATGGCCTGTAATGTTATTTCATCGAGATCTACGGAAGGGTTAATGCGACGAGATCCAAAAAAAGAGCGCACTATCATTTCATCTGCGCCAATACCTATCGTATAAATTTTCAAACCTTCACGTGCTGCTATATCAGCCGCTGCCAACGGTTCAACTTCACCCGAGGTATTTGCTCCATCGGTTAGTAATACCAACACTCGACTTTGTTCATCCTGTTCACGTAATCTTTTTACTGCTAAACCAATTGCATCACCAATAGCTGTAGATTGTCCGGCTAAACCGATAACGGATTCATATAACAACGTTTTTACAGTGACACGATCAAACGTTAACGGTGTTTGTAGATAAGCTTGTTCGCCAAACAAAATCAAACCCAGACGATCACCAATACGTCGTTCTATAAACTGTCCGGCCACTGCTTTAGTCGCATATAAACGATTAACCCGTTTATTATTTATAACGAAGTCTTCTTCTTCCATACTCCCCGATAAATCAACCGCCAACATTAAATCGCGGCCACTTACTGGAACTTCAACAAATTCACCTAACCATAAAGGACGCATGGCAGCAGCGATTAAACAACACCATGCAACAACAGCTATGACGAATAATTTACGTTTTACATCAACGCGATGTTCAGAATATGTCTGAGTGCTAAATTCACTTAGAAAAGGCACACGCAACGCAGCTTCGTTAACAACTTCAACTGGTCGTAAAAGATAACGAATAATGAAGGGTAAAGGTAATAATGCAGCAACCCAGGGCCAATCAAAGTGAATCATTTCTGATCTCTCTTATGATTCGCTTGAGTTTTTTCAGCAGATTCGATCCATGATGAAATTAATTCCAGTAACTTAACTTCATTATAATCTGGTTTGGCTTGATAAGGTGCTTCTATTAAAATTTTACCAATACCATTGCTGAATGACTGATCACCATTCAGTTTGTCTAGAAATAATAACCAATCTTTTCCTGTTAACGATGCAGATTCATTTCTTTTAAATAAACTGATACTGACACGACGTATTAATTCGGAAACTTCTTTTACTAAAATGGATTTATCCTGTTTCGATTTAAACTCATTTTCAATACGACTTAATTCCTGTTTGGCAATATAAATTGCTGAGACACGATTATTTCGACGACGTCTTATAATAAAAAAAACAGACAGAACAATAATCAGAATTAAACATAATAATATCCACCAACCTGGTGCAGGCGGCCACCATAAAACCGAGTCTGGCAAATGAATATCACGTAACGCTAACGTTGCTGGATCATTCATCGTGACCGAAGACCTTCTTTTATTATCTTGTCCGGAGCGTCTTCAGTACGACACGTTAAAAAATTGGCATGACAACTACGTGCTGTTTTTAATAAATATGCTTGATGTGACTTAAACTTTTCTGCATGTTCCGTCACCAGTTTTTTATTATGCGTATCAAAAACTAATTCCTGTTCACCATTTCTTATTCGATAACTTCCCGCTGGTGGCAAAAATGCTTCTAACCAATCATAGATATGTACCATGATTAATTCATTATGTTGACGTAAACGAATTAAATGAGAACGAGACTGTTCATCAAATCCACGAAAATCACTTAATAGAATTACCAGACTTCCCGGTCTGGTCATACGGCGTAAATTAATTAAAGATCGCAACATACCCTGTTGCTGCTCTTCAACAATATCCTTTTGTTGCCAGGCAGGGTGCTCAACCATGTGTTTAATTAATCTCAATACCGCAGACTTACCGCGTTGTGGTTTTAATTCATGATGAACCGTATCGGAAAAAACAACACCACCAACACGGTCGCCTTGTCGATTCGCTGTCCAGGCAAATAAGCTGGCAAGCTCAGCGGCAATAACTGCTTTAAATTTTCCACGCGTTGCAAAAAACATTGGCGCACGAAAATCAACCCAGATATGAACCGGTCGTTCGCGTTCTTCACAAAATAATTTTGTGTGTGCTTTACCGGTACGTGCTGTGACTCGCCAATCGATATTACGAATATCATCGCCTGCTTGATACAGACGCGATTCATCATATTCCATACCTCGGCCTTTAAACGCGGATTGATAATCACCCGCTTGAGTGGCACTGATCACGCCAGACTTAAGTGATAAACCTCGGCTCTTCTGACTGAGATTAATTAACCCTGCTGTTGTAATACTTGCAGGACTCGGAATTGATTCGGAGACAACAGACATAAAACTAATTAATGATTAAGGGACAGCGATACGCGATAGCAATTCTGAAATTACACCATCGCTTGTCACGCCTTCGGCTTCGGCTTCATAATTTAATATCAAACGGTGACGTAATACTTCGTGTGCCACAGCTTGCACATCTTCTGGTCCGACATAATCACGTTGTTCTAGCCAAGCATGTGCGCGAGCACATCGATCTAATGTAATGCTCGCTCGTGGGCTAGCACCGTATTGCAACCACTGCGCAAGATCATCACCATAAGCACCAGCGTTTCTCGTCGCCAGAACTATTTGTAAAAGATACTGTTCAATATTCTCTGCCATATGAATAGATAACACTTCATCGCGAGCAGCGAAGATAGCTTCTTGTTTTATCGGCGTTGACACTTCGGGAACCGTAGACAGCTTTGCTTCTTTCCGTGCCAGTTTTAAAATCTGCTGTTCTTCTTTATCACTCGGATAACCAATCGTTACATGCATGAGAAAACGATCCAGTTGTGCTTCTGGCAAAGGATAAGTGCCTTCCTGTTCAATCGGGTTTTGTGTTGCCATCACCAGGAATAAAGCCGGTAATAAATAAGTTTCCTTACCCACTGTTATCTGTCGTTCGGCCATTGCTTCAAGCAAAGCAGATTGTACTTTGGCTGGCGCACGGTTAATTTCATCTGCCAGGACAAGATTATGAAATAAAGGACCTTGTTGAAATACGAAACTACCTTCTTGTTGACGATATATTTCTGTTCCCGTCAGATCGGCGGGTAATAAATCAGGAGTGAATTGAATTCGGTGAAAATTTGCTTCTATTCCCTCAGCCAACACCTTAATTGCTCTGGTTTTCGCTAAACCCGGTGCACCTTCTACCAATAAATGACCATCAGCGAGTAAAGCGATAAGTAAACGATTAACCAGTTTTTCCTGGCCAATAATTTGCTTACTAATATGTGATTTTAATCGTTGAATTTCTGAAATTGCAGACATTATTATAGGCTCTTATATTATTTGTATTTAGTAGACAGCAGATTTTATAGAAAAATCCCTTTGTTTCCATCTGGAATATATGAGGGTTATCTGTAAACAATTCAACATATCATGTATTGTCACATTGAACACGGTAGTTTCTCTAAAATTGCGAGGAAGTAGAATATGAAAGAAACTCAAAATTTCGCAGAACGTTTACGGGCTAAAGATACACTAATAGGTACCCTGGTCAGCTTACCTTCCCCGGAAATTTGTGAATTACTTTCCCATGTCGGCTATGACTGGCTTTTTATTGATGCTGAACATGGTGCTTTCAATCCACAACAAGCACAAGGCATGTTACAGGCCGCTGCGCCAACGCCCTGTGTTATACGCGTTCCTGTTGGCGAACCTGTCTGGCTTAAGAAAGCGTTGGATATTGGTGCTGCCGGCGTCATTGTTCCTCAAGTTCATAATTCTACTCAAGCTAAAGAAATTATTCGGCATTGTAAATATGCACACGTTGGCGATAGAGGTATCAGAATCGGCCGCGCGCATAAATACGGACTTGATTTTGAACGTTATCTTGAAAACGCAAATGATGAAATTGCTGTTATATTGCAGGCAGAAAGTGCTGAAGCGGTAGATCATATAAATGACATCGTTAATTTAAAAGGTCTTGATGCTGTATTAATTGGTCCTTATGACTTGTCTGCCAGTCTTGGTACGCCCGGTGAAATAGATCATCCCGTTGTTCAAGAAGCAATTAATGAAATAATTAAAAGCTGTAAAGAAGCGAATGTTAGCATTGGTTTTTTTGGTGTAAGTGCAGAAGCCGTATTACCTTACAAAGAAAAAGGTTTTACCTTATTAACAGTCGGTGTTGATACTACATTTCTGATCAAATCAGCATCACAAACTCTTTCTGAAATGAATGACTAAGAAACCCATCATGAGCCTTGGCACAATTAATACTATATTGAATACCGCACCAATGGTTATTCAAGGAGCGACTCGATTAATAAAATTGATTCGTGACCGTGGAATTGATAATAAACCTGAAGAAGAAATACCAAACACCATTGATGGTATTAAAAATGAAGTTGATCGATTACACCAACGACTGGATGCCAACGATGAATCCAATGTTGAACAAATAAAATTAATTGAAGAACTGGCAAAACAAAACGAATCACTGGCCACTCAACTTAAAAACACCATCACTCATTTAAATCGAATTACATTATTAGCTGTTGTCGCCATGTTAATTTCTATTGTATGTCTAATATTTCAATTTACTTAACTTTGGAGGTTATAAATTAATATTTTTTTCTGAGAGCAAGGAAGAAGCACGCGCACGACTGCATGGATGCAGAAGGTAGAGCGACGCAGGAAGCCGAAGCCGAGAAACAGAATGTATTATTAATACATGAGTATTCGAGCAGTGCTGATGACGCAGCTATCGGGAAAAAAGATAATTTAGAACATGTGAAAAAAGTTTATAGCAGCGACAATTATATTATGGCTGGCCATGTCCATAGTCTATTAGAAGCGAATAATATCGATTGCCATTTACGTAATATGAATTTGACCGGCGGCATTGGTGAATTGCCAATCAATGAATGCTGGCCTGAAGTCTGGGTCAATGATGAAATTGACTTTGACTCTGCTGAGAGTTTGATAAAAACAGCTTTATCTCCTGCAAAGCAAAATGATCCATGGAAATGTCAATGCGGCGAATTAATCGAAGGGCAATTCGAACTTTGCTGGTCTTGCGGAAACGAGAGAAATTCTTGATTGCTAATGGATATACAACTGTTCAGGGTTATTTCTACGGCAAACCTGAACCTCTTTCAAAATTGATGCCCAGCAAAAAAACATATTAAAATTGATTAAATAATACGTCACTTGTTATTAATCATTTTGTATAAGGCAATCATATCTTCATCACCCAACCCAGACTTTTCACCAGTTTGATAAATAGATTCCGTCTTCTTTAATAAGGACATCCCCTTATCAGTTTTATCCGTTGCTAAAGCAAGTCGGATATCCTTCAACATATTCTTAACAGAAAACTGTGGCTCGTAATCACGCGCTCGTAATTTAGGTTCCTTGTATTCACATAAATAATTCCAACCAGTATTACTCTTTAATACATCAAAATATTGATCATCACTTAAGCCATTACTGATTGCATATGCATAACTTTCACAAAGCGCTTCGAGCTGCATGGATAAATTTAAATTCATAGCAAGCTTGGCAACACTTGCTGTTCCTACTTTGCCGACATGAATGCGTTTACCTGATATTTTTGCTAATAAAGGTTCAAGTTTATTAACAACATCCGAATTTCCACCTAAATATAACGGTATTTTTCGTTCAACTGCAGCGACTTTGCTACCTCCAATCAATGCCTCAATAAAACAAGCGCCACACGCTTCCACCCTGCTTTCAAATTCAATATTTTCTTCTGGTTTGACTGTGGCACACTGAACAACAATATGATTCTGAGTTAAAACAGGTTCAATCAAATCAATCACATTTGAAACTGCCTCTCCATCACTAACAAGGATAAAAAGAACATTTGCTTTAGAAACGGCATCTTCTATCGAATCAAAAAACTTTGGCGAGTCCTTCTTCGTACTCCGATTCCAGCTCGCACATAACAATCCGTCTTGCTCAAGGTTATTAGCTATGGCTTCCCCCATAATGCCTAAACCTAAAACTGCAGGTCTTAATCCAGACTCTTTTAAATCACTCATACATTTACTCCAGTTCACACAGTCTCTAGACGTTCGGATAAACAGTCAGTATATATGAGTATTTATTTTAAAGTCCGATAGGGAAAATTTCTGCATGGCAAGTCTCGGCTCAACTTGGAAAATCTCATCCCGGCGCTCAATCCCAATCCCGGGAAGAGGCTTGCGTTTAGGTTAAACATGTTTGTGAGTTTGATTATCAGGACGCCTGCATTCACCTTCATGAATACCTGCCAAAATAATTTTAATGTACTAGAATATAGCTAAAAAAGGATCGTACATGAAGGAAATATACGTATTTGAAGTAATGACTGAAAACGTTACTACTTGCCCTAAAGAAACTTCATTGAAAGAAGTTGTAAAAATCCTAAGCAGTAACCGATTATCCAGTCTGGTCATAACTGAGAATGATGAACCTATAGGCATTATTACCGAACGTGACATGGTTTCAATTCTTGCCGACATGCTGAACGATGTTGTCTGGGATGATTTATCAATTGATCACTTCATGACTAGTCCAACTTATACTATACCAAGTGAAACTGCACTACATGAAGCTGTTGAGCTTTCAAAAGAGAAAAATATCCGTCATCTCCCCGTTGTTAATGAAAACAACAAACTCGTTGGCTTATTAACACAAACTGACATGGTTAACGGTCTTTCAAAAATTACATATATTTAATTTATTACGAATTAATAAATTTCGAAATATACGGTGCAGGAAACTCCCCTGTTTTAATACTCCCGCCGGCAGCAAATACGAAATTATTGTTACATGATTTAGATAAGTTGCTATAAGATACGTATTTTTAAATACCTATAAGGAACGATCAGAAATGAAAAAAATATTTAGCATTTTACTTGTTTCTTTTTATCTTTCAGCCTGCGGCTTAAGTCCACAAATCGTGACTATCGATCCTGAATTAAGCGATGCTAAAGCGGCTCCTGCAAAATCAGGCGCAGCTTTTAGCCTGCTCGTTTCTGATGCCAGAAAAAGCACGACTCTAGGGAGACGTGGCGGTGCGTATAAAGACACATCTGTTATTAAAACTGAAGGCGATATCACCTCCAGAATTCATCAAAAGTTATCTGATGCTTTTAATAACGCCGGCTATAAAATTGATTCATCAGCAACAAATCAGTTGAATGTGTCTATTGTTAAGCTTACTTATCAAGGCCACGGTGAAAATCGAATCAGTGAAGTTGAAGTAAGTGCAGAAATTCTTGCTACCGCAACTAACTCTAAAACTAAATTCACAAAATCTTACAAAGCTAACCGTAAGAAAGAAGTATTAAAAGCGCCAGATGAAAAGAAAAATGAAGACATGATTAATGAAATTTTTGCTGCCGTTATCCAACGTGTACTGGATGATGAAGAATTGTTGTCTTATATTAAATAGCGAACCATCTATCTTTAAGAATAGTTACGATAAAAACGCTGTTACTTTTTAGAAAATACACATCCTTGTGTATAGGTTTTCAGTCTAAAAAGACTATCCTTATAGAGGAGGATTAGTTCCAGCTTTGAAGCTTGATTTTCCAGCGACCGTCTTTTTGCTTTTCCAGAACATTAGTAATGTTGCCTTCAAAATTAAAGACTGTGCCATTAGCACCGATGCGAGTCGCTTCCCAAATTGCCGTTTCGTATGCAGTGTCGCCTTTAATATTCATATCAACATTTGAAATGGAATATGTTGTGACACCAACTTTCTGCAAATCCTCAAAATAATTTAGAATTGCAGCCTGTCCTTCAAGGATTTCGCTACTAGGCGGAAACATAACCGCATTGTCGGTATACAGTGCCATCAAAGCCTCTGTGTTACCCTTGTCGAAATTGCTTGTCCATTCCGAATTAATTGCATCAGCATCAACGCTTTCCGCCGTGGTTGACGCGGCATAAGTTGAAACCAATGATAATGTTGCTATAAATATCAATGATTTAAAGTATTTCATGGTTAGTACTCCGTTTAATAGTTAGTAATTTGTGCGCTGCAGTAAATATAGGTAAGATGCTTTCAATGAACAAGACGCTTTCAGTTCATAGACTCATTCCAAATAAGAAACAATGAGAGTGCGAAACGATGGATAGATTAACCAGCATGAAAGTCTTCGCTGCTGTCGTAAGACTCGGTAGCTTTGCTGCCGCAGCCGAAGAACTCGATATTTCGAACGCCATGTGTTCAAAATATATTCGTGATTTGGAAACTAATCTTGGTGCACGACTGTTAAACAGAACAACGCGTCAACAAAGCCTGACTGAAGTCGGTAGCGCTTATCATAAAAAGATCATTGATATACTGATGGAAGTCGAAGAAGCAGAACAATGCGTATCCGAACTTCAGAACAATCCTGTCGGAACACTTCGAATAATGTCACCGCCTTCATTTGGCTCGTTTCACATTGCTCGTGCGATAAAAGGATACAAAAAATACTATCCCGATGTTGCTATAGAATTAATTCTCTCTGATGATTTTGAAAACCTGGTCGACCGGGGAATGGATCTCGCTTTTCGTATTGGTGTATTAGAAGACACTAGTGCTGTCGCATTAAAACTATCATCCAGTCGCTTAATCGTTTGCGCATCACCTGAATACTTAAAAGAAAAAGGCATACCAAAAACGCCCGCCGACTTAAGCAAACATGTTTGTTTGGGCATGTGCCATAACCTCGTTTTCTCTTCCGACTGGCGTTTTAATATCGATGGTAAAGAAACAAGAATAGATATTAACGGCAGCTATCTAAAATCTAATATCGCCGACGCACTTCGTGTTGCTGCAATCAACGCTAGTGGATTGACGCAACTCCCTTCTTATATGATTGGTCTCGATATCCAATCCGGCAGACTTAAACCGGTATTGGAAAAATACGAGCCAAAACCTCTACCGATTAATTTAATTTACGCACATCGAAAACACATGTCGTTAAAGATAAGAAGTTTTGTAGACTACATGCAAAGCTATTTTGAAACACCACCCTATTGGGACAAGTGGATGTTTGAAGACAAGTAATACCTGGGGAAATATTTTTCGCTCTATATTTATTTTACTGTAGACAGGAGTAGAATAGTCATTGGTATGTAGACACGCATACTACTCTTTAGGAGAAGAACTATGACAAAAGAACAGCATGGTACCCGGGAAGCCAAGAAAAAACCGGCTTTGTCTTTAAAAGAAAAACGCGCAGCAAAAAAAGATAAAAAAGGTAGTGGCCATATCAGCTTAATGGGATCAGACAAAAAGTAATTAGATTACTCGTGGCCGGAGCCAATTGATGTAACATATCCGTTGACTCCGACCCGACTTATTTCAGATGAAAATTCGTGAAACGATATTCAGTGCCATCCATGTTGTTAACTTTTGTTTTTTACATCTACTAATAATTAATACTACCTCGTAAAAATTATTTCTTACTCAATAAATCCTTTAAATTTGCAAAGGGTTTTCCAGTTGCATGGACCCGCTTTAATTCATTATTTGCAATTGTCGCTGTTGGATTACTCTCTAAATATTTTGCATGTTCATGGTCGTGGCAATAAACGCAAAGTAATTCCCAATTGCTACCATCAGTTGGATTATTATCGTGATTATGATCTTTATGATGAACGGTTAGCTCGCTGAGATTTTCGCGCGTGAATTCCCGTTCACATTTACCACATATCCAGGGATAAAGTTTAAGAGCTTGTTCTCGATAACCATGACCTCTTGTCTCGGCGTTTCGTTTTGATTCAGCAATAACCTTATCGAGTTTATCCATCGAAATAGCAGTGTGGTTGGCAATTAGTTATAAAATCAATTGTCTTTTTCTAACTCTTCATCGAAACCACATTTTTCACATTTATAGGATTCGGTGGTATCGGATTTACTTTCTGTATTCAGTAAAGAAGATTCGCTTTGTTTAACCCAGCAAACAGGACAGATAAGTTTGGAGAAATCCATTGCACGTTCAAATGCAGCTTGAAGATCTTCTGTAAATTCATCACCGGTATTATCTACGACCATATCGTCGGCCGTGACCATGGCGTATTCCTTTAACTGACTTTCAATATTTTCAGACATAACTTCTATTCTCCATAACGCTTTATAATTACATCACTAAAAATTAAACTGTTACTACGGTATTGCCTGATAGTACCAAATGCTAACGCGATCCAGACAAGATGACCAATATTTCGACGGTATACATAGGGACAGAAAATATTATGATTAATTACCCAATTAGCCTCAAGTTTCGACTAAAATACATATAAATATCAATAGAAACAATAGGATATAAATATACTAAATATATGTTGCACTGCAACAAATATAGGCTATACTTATTAGTAATGATTAAGTAGAAATTTAGGAGAAAAACGATGGATACTTCATTTGAAAAATTTTTAGCTCCAATTAAGGAACTAAACGATTTAACTTTAAAAAGCATTGAGCAAATTACTGAAATCCAAGTTAAAGCTATACAGGAAAGCGCAAAAGCAAGTATAGATGCGTTGAAAGCTTCAGCTGAGATAAAAGACTTAGGCTCTATGCAGGACTATCTAAAAAATCAGGTCACTGTTGCTAAGACATTGTCTGACTACGCAGTAGAAGATGCACGTCAAATTGCAAGCTTGAGTAATACCTTTGCAACAGACGTTAAGGGAGTTGTTGAAAAATCAGTTCAAGCTGCTTAAGACAGCTTCAGATCTGTAAAGAAAAACCGCTCGAAGAGCGGTTTTTTTTGCCTAAAATTAGCGAGATAAAATCGCTCTTTTGATATTGCGTTATCATGAGTTATTAACGACACAAAGGATCTCAAGGATTTCCGTTCATTAGCCGCTAATACTTATTAATTATGGAATCAATGTGTCACGTACAGCCAGAACACGTCTCAATGTTACGATTATTCGGTGGCATTATGCTGACCGGCGGTATTATTTCTTATATAAAAGACGTTACTTATTTTCGCGGTGTGATTTACAAGGCCAATGATCCATTTGGCTATTGGACTGGAACGATAGGAATGAGTTTTCTCGGCTGCATGACATTATTTGACGTATATTTTTGCGCCTAATGCCTTAGCACCCCAGCCTGAATAGTAATTAAGTCATCGAATGTTTTGAGCTGCTTTAATAAGGTATCCGTTGAAGGATCTCTTTTGTGAAGACATTCTTCAGCATATTCAAAAATAGCGCTTTGCGCCGGCAAAGGTTTGGTTTTTTCCAACGTATCTTTCATTCTTGGCAGGAATATCCATTGCAACCATTGCTCGAATTTGAGCGTATCCATGCAAAAGGGGAAAGTACTTCCCAAGTCACTAGGCTGAGGTTTATGCTCGTCCCACTTTCCGTGGACGCGCAGGCTGGCTTCAACTTCAAGTAAAACGTCGGCAATTCGGTTCGGAATATCGTGCATTAGACTTATTATACGTCGAGATTTCTTATTGTCGACAGAACGAACACCGGCATATATAACAATTCCTGCTGGATTTTGCCCTAAAGCCTTATTTTTAGGTAATTTTCTTCTAAAATGACACCGAAATTTCACATAATTAGCCATTCTGGTTTATACTCCGCCCGCCAGTTTGAACGTCAATGCGGTCATCTCAGCAAAATTTCAGTAGATGTAGTAGGTATTTGGTAGCGCTAGTTTTCAAAAACATAGTGCAGGGGCAGTAATCGATTTCAATAATTTAACTTTATAGAGTAGAACAATGACTGACTTATCGAAGTATAGAAATATAGGTATCTTCGCGCACGTAGATGCAGGAAAAACCACTACCTCAGAACGAATTCTGAAACTGACTGGCAAGATTCATAAAATCGGTGAAGTACATGATGGCGAAGCCACCACTGACTTCATGGAACAGGAACAAGAACGTGGTATTACCATTCAGTCAGCTGCAACCAGCTGTTTCTGGAAAGATCACCGAATGAATATTATCGATACTCCGGGACACGTTGACTTCACAATTGAAGTATATCGTTCATTAAAAGTACTTGATGGCGGTATCGGTGTATTTTGTGGTTCTGGTGGTGTTGAACCTCAGTCTGAAACCAACTGGCGTTATGCAAACGACTCTAAAGTTGCTCGAGTTATTTTCGTTAACAAACTCGACCGTACCGGTGCAGACTTCTACCGCGTAGTAAAACAAATTGAAGACGTCCTTGGCGCAATTCCATTGGTTATGGTTCTGCCAATTGGTATCGAAGAAGATTTTATTGGTGCAGTTGATCTGCTAACTCGTAAAGCCTGGGTATGGAATGATCCAAACGATCCTATTGCATATGAAATTCAAGAACCGCCTGCTGACATGGCAGACAAAATCGAAGAATGGCGCGAAAAATTAATCGAAACCGCGCTTGAACACGATGACGACGTTATGGGAAGATATCTGGACGGTCAGGAACCGACCATTGATGAAGTAAAGGCCTGTGTTCGTAAAGGTACTATTAACCTGAGTTTCTTCCCAACCTATTGCGGCTCTGCGTTCAAGAACAAGTGTGTGCAAATGGTACTGGATGCCGTTATTGATTACTTACCTGATCCAACCGAAGTAACACCTCAGCCTGAAGTTGATCTGGAAGGAAATGAAACCGGTAAATTCGCACTCGTTGATCCTAATGGACCATTCCGTGCATTGGCATTCAAAATTATGGATGACCGTTTTGGTGCTCTGACTTTCATTCGTATCTATTCAGGTAAACTTGAAAAAGGCACGACTGTATTGAATACCTTTACCGGTAAAACAGAACGTATCGGTCGTATTGTAGAAATGCATGCAGATGAACGTATCGAACTAGATCGTGCACAAGCAGGTGATATTGTTGCGGCAATTGGTTTGAAGAATGTACAAACAGGTCACACATTATGTGATCCAAATAATCCTGCTACGCTGGAACCGATGGTCTTCCCTGCTCCAGTTATCTCGATTGCTATATCTCCAAAAGATAAAGCTGCTTCAGAAAAAATGGGCGTCGCACTAGGCAAGATGATTAAAGAAGATCCTTCTTTTCATGTTGAAACTGATGAAGATAGTGGTGAAACCATTCTTAAAGGAATGGGTGAATTACATCTTGATATCAAAGTAGATATTTTAAAACGTACTCACGGTGTAGAAGTTATCGTTGGTAGTCCTCAAGTGGCTTACCGTGAAACCGTCACCAAACGTGTTGAAGATTCTTACACTCATAAGAAACAATCGGGTGGTTCTGGTCAATACGGTAAGATTGATTATATTATCGAACCAGGTGAAACCGGCAGTGGCTACCAGTTTGAATCAGTTGTAACGGGTGGTAACGTACCAAAAGAATTCTGGCCTGCCATTCAAGGCGGTTTTGCAAAAAGTATGGATAGAGGTGTATTAGCTGGTTTCCCATGTCTTGATTTCAAAGTCACATTAGTTGACGGTGCTTTCCATGCGGTTGACTCGTCTGCTATTGCCTTCGAACTTGCTGCTAAAGCAGGCTACCGCCAAACAATGCCTAAAGCGGGACCACAATTAATGGAACCGATCATGAAAGTGGATGTATATACTCCTGAAGATCATGTGGGTGATGTGATTGGTGATTTAAATCGTCGTCGTGGCATGATCAAATCTCAAGAAGCAAATCCAACAGGTGTTCGTATTAAAGCGGAATGTCCATTAAGCGAAATGTTTGGCTACATCGGTTCATTACGTACGATGACATCTGGTCGTGGTCAATTCTCAATGGAGTTCTTGCAATATAATCCTTGTCCGAAAAATGTATCCGAAGTGGTTATTGCAGAAACAAAAGCAAGAGAAGAAGCAAAAACTAAATAAGTTCTACTTTACTTGTTTAATAAAAAACCCGGATAAATCCGGGTTTTTTATTGCCTAAAATATTTTCTCACCAATTAACCCCTTTCCCAATTTCATGCGTTTAAGTCAGTAAGTTTTACACACACTTGTTTAACAAACTGGAGAAACGTAATGAAAACAACGAGTTTAATCAAATCTAGTCGTACTTTAAGTATTGCCGTAATGGTGTTTCTGTCATCAGCCGCTTATGCGACTGAAGAAGAAAAAAGGACATCATTAGAAGACCAAAAATCAGTTGCAGTTACCATCTACAATGAAAATCTAGCCTTAATAAAAGACCAACGTACTATCACGCTTGATAAAGGTTTTAATCTACTCGCTTTTCGTGGCGTCAGTGCAAAAATGCGTGCTGAAACTGCCTTACTAAGAAATCTGAATAACGCAGGATTGAAAGTCATTGAACAAAACTTTGATTTTGATTTACTGACTCCGCAAAAACTGTTGGAAAAATATGTTGGTAAACAAGTCAAAATCGCGACAATGAATCCGGTCACTGGTGAAGAAAAAATTGAACAAGCCACGGTATTAAGTACAAACAATGGTGTTGTTGTACAAATTGATGACCGTATCGAAACTAATCCACACGGTCGTTACATCTTTGACAAAGTACCTGAAAACCTTCGTGACCAACCAACATTGGTTATTCAACTAAATAGCGCAACATCGAAATCACAAGACGTCGAACTCAGTTATCTCTCTTCTGGTTTATCATGGAAAGCCGATTATGTTGCCGAGCTTAATGCCAAAGATGACAAACTTGATTTAGTCGGCTGGGTAACGCTTAACAATACAAGTGGTACTAGTTATAACAATGCCAAACTTCAACTCGTCGCAGGAGATGTCAATATTGTCAAAAATGAATTCCTTCGCAAAAATAATGGTCGTGCAATGCCAGCAGCCAAGATGATGGTTATGGAAGACAGTGCAATGCAAGAAGAGAGTTTATTTGAATATCATCTTTATAGTTTAAACCGTCCTACAACTATTTCTAATAACCAAACAAAACAAGTTTCTTTATTAACGGCAACACAAGTACCGGTCAAAAAAGAATTCTTATTGCAAGGCAATACTTATTATTACCAAAGTAGCTATGGCGATATTGGTCAAAAAATGAAAGTTGGTGTCTACGTTGAATTTAAAAACAAAGAAGAATCTGGTTTAGGTATGCCGTTACCTAAAGGTACCGTTAGAGTTTATAAAAAAGATAAATCAGGTAATGCACAATTTATTGGTGAAGATAACATAGACCATACACCAAAGAATGAAGATGTCCGTTTAAAGCTCGGCGATGCATTTGATATCACTGCGGACAAAAAACAAACTAACTTTGAAAAACGTGTTGCTTTTGGTAAATACAGTTATGCCTACGAAAGTGCTTACGAAGTAAAAATAAAGAATGCAAAATCAGAAGCAGTCACGGTCGTCGTTCGCGAACCAGTGCCCGGAGATTGGAAGATGCTTGAACATAGTCATCCTTTTAAAAAGGTCGCAGCCGGCACAGTTGAATGGCACATCGAAGTACCCGCAGAAGGCAGCACGACATTGGAATACAATGTATTAGTAAGATACTAAATAGACCTTAACATAAGGCCGAACTGCAACTTTTGCGGCTCGGCCTTACAAATTAAGCTTTAATGAAATTCTTCTTCATCGGCTGTTTGTATGCTATCTCCATTTTCAGGTTCTTCTGTCTCATCATCTGACTCATCATCAGATTCATCTGATTCGTCGTCCTCATTCTCTTCAGATTGCTCTTCTTTAATCATTGTAGATGTATCAGAAGATATACCAATATGAAAAGCTGCATAGCCTGGTAGCATAAACTGATTTAATGCCATACCCAGAATTCGGCCATTGAAGGGGGCGAGTATTTCAGATTCTTCGGTCGTTAATGGATTAATGAGATGTCCCAATATGTCATGTTTTTCAACTTTTGAACCGATCTTTACTTTTGCGATGAGAATGCCGCCGCTATTAACTCTGACCCAACGTGAACCATAGTAAACCGGTTGCGGATCAAACCAGAGACGAAATCTTTTCAAGATGCCTAGATTCCTGATCAAGGTATCCATCGTCTTTATTCCAGACTCTACATATTCTTCCTGTAACGAACCAGTTTGCCCCATTTCAAATGCAACAGTTGGTATACCTGCACGAGTTACCGTTGCTCTTAAACTTTTACCGTGTCCGGATTTGTGCAGTACTGCTACTGATCCAAAATGTTCAACAAACTCACGAACTTTTTCAACATTCATATCAGCGCGCAGCTGTGGCAAATTGTTTCGCTTAAATGAACCTGTATGAAAATCGACAACGTATTCACAGTGATTAATAATTTGTGTAATAAAACGATTAGCAATTCGCGACGCAGCGCTTCCAGTAGGATTACCGGGAAAATATCGATTGAGATCGCGTCTATCTGGAAGGTAACGGGTATTGCCGGTAAATCCAAAAACATTAACAATCGGTACACCAATTACTGTTCCGTTAATCTCTAAGGGATCGAGATTACGAACGACACGCCTGACGATTTCAATGCCATTTAGTTCATCACCATGTATTGCAGCTACTAAACAAAGCGTCGGACCTGGTTTATGTCCTCTGACAACCAGTACAGAAGATTTAACTGTCTTTCCGGAAAATGATTGTCCCGCTGACCAGCTAAGTTCCTTTAATTCACCGGGTTGAACAATATCTTTTAAAATCTTTAAAGGTGGTTGACCAGAGTCTGGTGTAATCTCGGCTCGAAAGATCTCCTCATCTTGAGGTATATAGATTGTCGGTTCTGTATCATCAAAATTTTCTGAAATGATCTCTTCTGTTTCCGCAGTTAATTCAAGCGGTATTTCTGGCATAACAATTTCTGTTTCACTATTGCCAGTTATTGGCACTTCCAGCGTGACAGCTTTTGCTGCACTACTATCTTCTTCTGCTGATAAATTGAATGGTGTTATACAAAAACTTACAACTGATATAAATAAAAAAGTAATGTTATATATTTGAATATTCATAGTAATGTTATCAATGTTCAGAAATTAATTTTACTATTTCTATTCGATCCTCTGCTTTGATGGGCAAAGGCGTTATGTTATCAATAGCATCGAGTCGATGTTGCAAACCACGTCCATTTGCAATTTGTATTGCAAGTCCGGGGCGAGCGTTAAGCTCAAGTACGAGTGCCCCTAACTCTGCGTCAAGTACGATATCTACTCCGAGATAACCTAATGGCGCAAGGTCATAACATCGTGCCGACAATAATAGTAAGTTTTGCCAGTCAGGAATTTGTATATTGCTTAATTGCGAACCAAAATCAGGATGTTCTGAAATGCGACGGTCTTTGCATACTGCAAATGTTGTAATACCAGTCGTTAAATTAATTCCCACACCCACTGCACCTTGATGAAGATTTGCTTTTCCGTCAGATTGTTGCGTTGGTAAACGCAACATCGCCATAGCAGGAATACCTTTATAAATAAGCACGCGAATATCTGGCACGCCTTGATAACTGATCGAATCAAACACCGGATCAAATTTGACTCGATATTCTATTATTGCCTGATCAGGCTGTCCGCCAAGACTATAAACACCACCAAGTATATTTTCGACGTGATGTTCTACCAATTCAGAACTTATTGCAGTACCGTTTGGTTTAATAAAGAGATCTTTTCGACGATTTACAATAACCAGAATGCCTTTGCCACCACTACCATGAGCAGGTTTTATAACAAAATCTTTATTGTCGCCAATAATTTTGGTAATTGAATTTGAGTCATGGATTGTTGAAATCAAACCATACATTTTTGGAACGGCAATATTGGCTTTTATAGCAAGCTGTTTTGTTAGAACCTTATCGTCGACGTATTTGTACATCCTACGAGGATTATTAGGCATGACATAATTGTGATTACGGGCATTAATACCCACAACTCCGGCTTTACGAAGCTTTCGAATTCGATTCAACATCTTTAATGTCTTCGTTGGCTAAATCTTTAAACCTTATTAACTCACTGACTCGATAACCGGTGTAACGTCCTGCTAAAATACATATTGCCAATATCAATAAGAGTAGTTCTGGAAAACTAAACATAAGATAACCAAGCTGATCATTAGTCATAACAAAATAACCAATGACCGCAATAACCAGACTGCCAAAGCCCTCTTTAATAGCTTCAGATGCCCCTGACTCTTCCCAGGTAATTGACATACGCTCAATGACCATTGTAAGTATAACTATCGGAAATAGTGCAATTGAAATACCACGGTCAATATCGAGTTCGTGACTTAAAAAGCTGATGCCTAACATTAGCATGACAACCATAACCAATACCGCGCTGAGTCGCGGCACGAGTATCAGGTTTAGACGTTCAAGAAGAAATCGAAAAGCGAGTCCCGTACCAGTAATGAGACAAAAAAGTAAAATACCATAAAACAATTCTGTTTCTCTAAAAGCTAAAGAAATAAGGACAGGCATAAAAGTACCAAAACAAGGAATACCAATAAATGTGCGCATTAAAACAACAACAAGTGCACCTAGTGGAATCATCAATAATATTTTGTAAACGTTTTGTGTCGTAAGCGGCAGTTTATGCAACGACCAGGCATTCAATATAGATTGTTTTTTTTCTGCGCGACCCTGAGAAATCTCTTCCATAGAATAAGGTCGTTCTGATAAAGAAAAACGAAGATGTTCATTTACACCACCTTCAATCTTAAATACGGAATGATCACCTACACTCCAACGCAGAAAATTTGAAGGATATCCTCGGTTACCGGAAAGAGGATCAAACCCTTCCCAATGCTGTCCATTATGTATTTCAAGCCAGGATATCAATTTAGCATCTGTCGTGCCTTCGTTGAGACTAATTCCTTTTACCACGCGAGAGGTAATTCTCGCTCCATCAAGTACATAAATAATACGTTTAACCCATTGCTCTGTACCCGGAGTAAAGCCTTCCTGAATAACAAGAACATTTTTGTTTGGAGAAGGAGCATTTAGTTGTACCAACAATTGACTCACAAACGTAAAGGTATTTGCTGACTCACTTCGTACTTTTCCAAGTGTGTCTTCAATAGCAGAAGCTAGTGGTTCTTCATATTCGGGTTTTTCTGGTGCAGCAGGTATCTTATGTTTTTTAGACGAACTCTCTTCAGTAACTTCTTCGGGAACCACTTCTATGCGGTAATAAAGCCGTTGTCCACCGTTTGCATTTCGAATAGACCATTCTGCTTGGCGATCTTTTTTATTACTTGTAACGTTCAAACCGTAATTGCGTGAAATAAAAAACTCATCAAGTTTTAAAAAGTTTCCCAACTTATCAGGAATATCAAGATTAACGAGTGCTGAACGTCCTAGACCATCAAACTCTACCCGTGCCTCTATAGACCAGATTGATGAGAGTTGATCGGGCACCAGTGGTAAACCCAAAGTCTTAACTTTGGCATACATTAAACCCAGACTGACACAGGTCAACAGGACACAGAATATTTTGACTTTTAGTTCACGCATTTAAATAGCTTACCAGCTTAAAAATAAAAACGGGCAATTATATGGGAAGATTACTCCTGATGTAAGCAGGACTTACTTGACGTAAAAATTTTTGCGGGGTCGACAATCAAACTATCTTTTAGCGTAAGACGACCTAATAAGAGCGGGTAATGAAAATTAGAGCGATCTGCAAGTGTAACGGGAGTTGTATAGTGTTTTCCATTTAAACAAAATTCGATTTCAACAACATAGCGGAACTTACTTTCTCCAACATGTTCTTTAATTTTCGTTTCTTTAATAACAGGTTTTTCTACCCTTATTTCTCTTTCAACTGGCTGCCGCTTACTCTTCGGCTCTGTGATAGTGAACCTTACCCAAGGTTCATCATCAACTTGATAAGGTTCAATATTAGTTGCATGGATAGAACTGGTACGTGCACCCGTATCAAGTTTTGCCCTCACTTTAATATTCCAGGGCTGGATATAAGCAGACTCTAGCCAGCCCAATACCTCAGGTTCTGCATTCACAGAACTATAAATTGATACTGAAAGTAACAATAAAATACCTTGAAGAATTTTTATAATCATTGTCATAGTATAAATAGCGTTTTCTCAAATACAAAAGTTTAAAAATAGAACAGGCCATATCTTTATGTTTCCCTATTCTTTATAAATAGACATTAAAAACAAAGCTTGATTCAATAATTTGTTCTACATAAAAAAATACTCTTATATATCACTATATAAGAGTACCTTTATTCTTTATAACTCGATATAAAACTTAACTTCACATCGTACATCCGTTTGTTTCTTATCCCGCTTTTCTTGATGCCGTCTTACGTTCGTGCTCTTTTAGATGCCTTTTACGAATACGAATTGATTTTGGTGTGACTTCAACCAATTCATCATCATCAATAAATTCCAGTGCCTGTTCCAAAGTCATTCTAATTGGATTAGTCAGGACAATATTTTCATCAGTACCTGATGCACGAACATTAGTTAATT
Source organism: Gammaproteobacteria bacterium (assembly GCA_041689615.1). Lineage (GTDB taxonomy): Bacteria > Pseudomonadota > Gammaproteobacteria > Eutrophobiales > Eutrophobiaceae > UBA7359. The sequence goes on from JBDNFW010000043.1 coordinate 55,137, forward strand.
GTTTGCCTTTTAAAGCATTCACAACCAAATCGTTATCTCGAGAATGAATACCAACGATCATGCCTTCATAAATTTCTTCAGCATGACCAAGAAATAATTTTCCACGTTCTTGTAGCGTAAATAAAGAATAACCTGCTGCTTTACCTTGTCCATTAGAAATCAAGACGCCGCTATTGCGTTGCCCAATACCTGTCGATTGATAAGGGCCATAATGATCAAATACGTTGTACAATAAACCGGTACCAGAAGTGAGCGTAAGAAAATCTGTACGAAAACCAATCAAACCACGTGCGGGAATAATATATTCCAAACGTACCCTGCCCTTACCATCCGGTTGCATGTTCTTTAAATCACCGCGACGTTCACCGAGCTTTTCCATTACAGCACCTTGATGATCTGTTTCGACATCAACAGTGAGTTGTTCATAAGGTTCTTCTTTTTTATCACCGACTTCATGCACAATAACCTGAGGGCGACCTACTGCAAGTTCATAACCTTCGCGACGCATGGTTTCGATCAAAACCGACAAGTGCAATTCACCTCGACCGGAAACACGATATTTATCTGCGTCTTCAGTTGCTTCTACTCTTAAAGCAACGTTGTGTTTTAATTCCTGTTGCAAGCGATCCCAAATATTACGACTGGTAACATATTTACCTTCCTTACCTGCGAAAGGTGAAGTATTCGGTTGGAAAGTCATACTAATGGTCGGTTCATCAACCGTTAAAGGTGGCAAAGCTTCAACAGTTTCCTGATCGCAAATCGTATCGGAAATGTTTAACGGATCAAGACCGGCTATCGCAACAATGTCACCCGCCGATGCTTCTTTTACTTCAATACGATCCAGACCGAGAAAACTATAAACCTGTGATATTTTTCCTTTACGCATTTTACCTTCAGCATCTATCGCGCTTATAGGCATTCCTGTTTTAATCGTGCCGCGCTTAATTCGACCTATACCAATCATGCCAACATAACTATTGTAATCGAGTGTCGAGACCTGCATCTGCAATGGCCCTTCCTCGTCAACATCCGGCGCAGGAACTTCTTTAATAATAGTTTCAAACAAGGGCGTCATATCACCTTCGCGAATTTCTTCTTCAAGTCCAGCATAACCACCCAATGCAGAAGCATAGACAACAGGAAAATCGAGTTGCTCATCAGTAGCACCTAATTTATCGAACAATTCAAAAGTTTGATCCAGTACCCAATGTGCTCGCGAACCATCTCTATCAATTTTATTAATAACAACAATGGGTCTAAATCCCATAGCAAAGGCTTTTTGTGTAACGAAACGTGTTTGTGGCATCGGGCCATCGACAGCATCGACCAATAACAAAACAGAATCGACCATAGAAAGTACGCGTTCAACTTCACCACCAAAATCAGCATGTCCCGGTGTATCAACTATATTGATATGGTAATCATTCCAACTAATGGCTGTGTTTTTTGAAGTAATAGTAATACCACGTTCTTTTTCCAGTTCATTCGAATCCATCATGCGCTCGGTTGGCGCCGCACGAGAATCAAGTGTGCCGGATTGCTCTAATAGTTTATCAACCAGGGTTGTTTTACCGTGGTCAACATGGGCGATAATCGCGATATTACGGAGTTTCTGAGTCACTTTTAGAGGGTGCCTTGAGGAAAAAGCGGGCATTATACATAGAGATTTTGGAAAGTAGATGGATTTCTACGGTTTCAGTGACAAATTGAACGGTATTTTATCGGTTTCAAGCGCTATACTGAAAGATAAAAATAAGAATAAAAATACAATTTCATATGAATTCAGAGACATACAATAGTTTTTTTCATACAACTCGGACAAAAATACTTCTACGACTAATTTACTTTATCAGTGAAAATACTCTGATATATACTCCTTAATCAACTGGGAATGGGCAAAATTGATTTTCGACAAACTTAAACAATCATCACCTGATAGATTACTATACAATTATATACCTTGAACGCGTTGCCAGCTTTATAGAAAACCCGCCACCGGAAGACTGGGATGGCGTATATGAACATAAAACAAAATAAAAACTTACAAACGGAACAAAAAGAACTAGTTTTATGAATATAAAAATCAGAAATTTCATGATAGTCGTGATGCTATCTCTGGGTTACATTCCTTCAGTATTCGCTGTTGTGAATTTATCAGGAACTTATAGTGGAACTGTCAGCGGTAATGATGTGAGTTGTACTTTACCAACAGATGACGGTCCATTTTCAGTCAGCTTAACCGTGGCATTTGTTGGTGATGATAGCGGAAACATCTTAAGTGGTAGTGGCACAGTTTTCGATTCTGATGGAACAACTGATGGCCTATCGAATGTCTTAGGCACTAATACTGATACTGCCTTTGCGTTCGCATTTACTGTAAGCGACGGATCTTTTACCTCTACCCCCATCAACGGTACAATTAGCGGATCATCCTTATTCATTACTGGTGGACAAGTAGCTGGCGGGCCTGATGGTTGTTTTTCAAATATAACTGGTGGAACCTTGACTAAATCAGGTTCCGTAGTCGCCTCTAAGAACACGCCCGGCAGTACCATTACTGATGCCATATTATTTAATACGCAATTGCAGGGCTTTATGTCGGGGCTAAGCTCACATATTGGTGCTGCCATGTCTGGATTTTTTTCTTTCAGTCCTACATTTGGTGATAATTACTTTGGAATAGGCGGTATGACCGGACTAAATGCGGGTGATGAGTCACAAATTCCTTATGGCGTTTGGGGTAATTATTCCTATACGAGTTTTGAAAACGATTTAAGTACTACGGCTTTTGAAGGTGTCAGCCATAGTTTTCTTGGTGGTATTGATTTTGCGTTGTGGGAAACAGCGATACTAGGTATTGCTGTTGGTTATGACAACAGTGATATTGATACGACGTTTAATGGTGGTAATCAAAACACCAACAGTTTTACCATTGCGCCTTATTTCGGTGGCTTATTAAACGACACTCTCAGTGTTGATTTCAATATCGGTTATACCAATGTTCAATATGATCAATTTCGAACCGCAACAAATACTATAGTAAACAGTTCTCCCCGTGCGGACAGATGGTTTGGGGCATTTAATTTAAATGCGATAAAGTTTGTTGACAACTGGGTGCTGGGAGCTCGTGTCGGCACCTTATATGCGACCAGTGTGATTGATGGATATACAGAAAGTAACGGCACTGCTGTCAGTGAAGCACGAACAAAAGTAGGAAGTGCTAGTATTGCCGGAGACGTCGCTTATGGCTATAAAGAATTTGAACCTTTTTTAAGCCTGTCATATCAATATGATTTTGCATTACAGGATATTAGTGCCGCAACGGGTCCACAGCCCACAAATGATAAAGATGATATTTTATTGTCCGCAGGAGTGCGCTATTTTGAGAAATCGGGTATCACTGGAAACCTGGAATATAGTAAACGCCTATTGAGAGACAACTTTAATGAAGATCGAATCAGTCTTACCATAAGAGTTGATTATTAATTTTAATACCTGAAAGAGAACAGCCGATATGACGCAACTATTGAAACCATTAAAAACCAGTATTGCCCTATTTTTTCTTATATTTTCAATATTGATGTCAAGTTCATCTGTATACGCTGAAAATATAGCAGGGAAAGCAACCAAGGTTAACGGAACAGTCCATGCGAAACTTGAAGCTCAGGAAAAAAGAAAGCTTTCTATTGGTAAATCTATTTTTGAGAAAGACCTGATAACTACTGAAGAAGATTCATCTATTACTCTTCTTTTCAGTGATGAAACACGTTTTGAACTTGGATCTGATTCATCATTACAAGTTAATAAATATCTTTATGAAAAAGACGCTGATAATGATTCATCTTCTATAGAAGTGATAAAAGGAACTTTTCGTTTCATTAGTGGTTTAATTGCAAAGAAAAAACCGGAATCCATGAAAGTTAATACGGCCGTCGCTACCATTGGTATTCGTGGTACTAATGTTGCCGGGAAAGCTGATTCAACTTCTGCAACAATTATTCTTATTGAACCGGAAGATAGTTCAACAAAAACAGCAATTGAAGTATCGAATAAATTTGGTAGCGTAACTATTGATGAGCCTGGTTATGGTACAGAAATACCTGATGCATATAGTCCACCATCTCCACCTCGTAGAATGAGTTTGCAAACGATTAATAACTTGACGCGTTCATTGCAATCGATTCAAAGAGTCAATAGGCCTCGGCCAATGAGGTAATAATTAATTTTTTAATGTTTGAAAATATTAAGACCGGATTTTCAATTTGGACATTTTTTTCATTACTGTGCCTAAACTTATCCGGTTGTAACAATCTTCAAACAAGAATTAATGATGCCGATTCGCTTGCTGTTAAAAATGATTTTATAAAAAAAATCATACCAACTGATCAGTTCAATATTGTCAGTCATCAAAAAATAAATTCTTATTCCGATAGTGCGGTAATTTATATCGAAGGTGATGGGGCAGCCTGGTTAAATAAATACCGGATTTCACCCAACCCAACACCGATAAACCCGATCGCTTTAGAAATGGCAATCTTGGATAAGTCACAAAATGTTATTTACCTTGGCCGACCGTGTCAATATGTGAACACCGAAACTGAAGTAGCATGTAATCCTGAATACTGGACAAACAAACGTGCTTCATCGGAAGTAATCAACGCTATAAACACAGCGATAAATAATATAAAAGAACAGTTAAACATAAAAAATATTCGTCTGGTTGGTTATTCAGGAGGAGGAACAATAGCAACTATTCTAGCTGCAACGCGTGAGGATATTATTGATTTACGTACTATTGCTGGTAATCTGGATATAGAAATGTTTAGCAAAGTTCACAATATTTCACCTTTAACTGGCTCAATAAATCCGATCAATTATGCAAAGCAACTAGTCGATATTCCTCAACTTCATTTTATCTCAACAAATGACACCATTATTACCAAAGACATTACTGACAGTTTTATCGAGCATTTAAAGAAATACGATGAAAACCTAAGTTGTATTAAATTAATTGAATTGGAAACACCTTCTCACTCAACAGGCTGGGACTCTATTTGGCAGAAGTATCAAACATATACTCAAAAATGTTAAAGCTCATTTAGCCAGTTTATCTCGAACGCGCTTGCCTTTCCTAAAACAACCTGTTCCAGCCTTTCTGGTTGTTCTGCCTTATTCTCACTCACAGCAATACGACCAGCCATGATTTCAGCTTTCTTTTGTGGGTGTAATGGAGACTGACCTGGATTAGCATATCCTATCGGGTATAAAGGTTGATTAGTTTTAGGATCGTATTTATCAATCGCACCAACCGTATGCAGTAACTCATGCGCAATAATGACGTGATTTTCTTTTTTCATTTCTTTGCTAGCGAACGCATTGACCACACCTATCAGTCCTTTTTGCAAACCTAGTGAGTGAGCGACTGTTTTTGTTTTTTCTGGATCAAAATATAAAACAAAAATCTGAACGTCTTCTGGATAAGGATAGTTATCATTTTGCCAAGCCCAATAACGTAACTTTAAACTCCAAAACATAATAGATAATTGTGAACCTCCGCGCGGTGGCAACGGTGGCTTTTCTTTTAACTCACCAGCGAAAGAAACATTAACTGGTTTTTGTAAAGCCAGATTATAGCTTTTTGCTTCGCTCTGAAAAAATTCTTCGATGTTATTAAAATCAGTTTTTTCGATTTCATTGATATAGTTTTGCGTAGCTTCACGTCCATCAGCATTAATCGCATAAACAATCACATTTAATGATTTATCCCAAGCTGTTGTCCTTGCCTTATTTAACCAGCCACCGACAGCCACCATTAATAAGATGTATAAAAGAATGAGTATTCTTACATTTTTAAACATAACTACTATCTTTTATTTCAGATAATCATTCAGCAATAAATTAACGCTATAACGTACTCCAAAACCAATTGTGTCCGTGGGGATATGAGCTAAGCCGCCTTTTTTATTACTGCTGGATAAATCCATATGCACCCAGGGCGTGTCATGTTTTACAAAGCGCTGTAAGAAACGTGATGCAAGAATATGGTCGACACCACTTTCCTGTGAACATTGTTTTACATCAGCAATGTCACTCTTGATCATGTCATCAAAGTCTTCATCTAAAGGGAAAGGCCAAACGCGTTCACCGGAATCTTCACCGGCTTTAATCAAACCTGCATGCCATTCTTTCCTATTAGTAAATACGCCACTATAAGATTTACCGATAGCATACAAACAAGCTCCGGTTAAGGTTGCATAATCAAGTATCAAAGATGGTTTTTCTTTCGAGGCCAAAGCTAAGGTATCAGACAAAACCATACGACCTTCAGCATCGGTATGAACGATCTCTATGGTTGTTCCATCAGAGGCTGTAATCACATCATTCGGTTTATACGCTTTTGGCCCAATATGATTCATGGCTAAGGCCATCCAACATTCAACTGGACGATTGAAATTAAGTTTGCTTAATGCTAGTAAGGTGCCAAGCGCTACCGCACTACCTTGCATGTCTTCATGCATACCATACATAAAGTTTGCCGGTTTAAGATTCGTACCGCCGGTGTCATAACAAATACCTTTGCCAACTAAAAATACTTTCTTCCCTACAGGACGTAGGGAAGCGGCGTTAGCAGGAGCGGAAGCTTTTCCCTTTGCAATTTTAGGCGTGTAACGCAAACGAACAATACCGGCATCTGCTTTAGGACTACCTTGTGACACAGCAAGAAAAGCACCGGCCTTTTTCTTTTTTAAAATTGCTTCATCATAAAACTCAAGTTTCCATTTATTTTCGCGTGCAAGCTGTTTTATTTCTTTCAAGTATTCAGTAGGCGTCAACTTATTTGGTGGCAAGATACTTAAGCTTCGCGTTAACGCATTGCCTTCAGCAATTGCAAAGCTTTGTTTAAAACCGTGTCTTGCATGCACACCGAACAACGATAAAGTTTTTAAACGTGATGCTGTTTGTTTATCGCTTTTGAATTTTGGCATTGTTGCTGAAGCAGCTAGTGCTGCTGAGATCAACGCTTCGGCAATGCGTTCTGATTCTTCATCACTAAACCCACTTACAACGATTCCAAGTTGCGCCGGATTAGTGGATGAATGTGCAGCCACCATCTTTCTTGCCAATGTTAATAACGCAAAACTGGTGATACTTGATTCAATAGCAGCAAAAGCAACGTGGCTTGAGTTTTCATTTGGCAAATCAATAATCACTGGCGCACTGTCTGCTTTTTTTAAATCAAGCTGTTTACGGCGATTTAGTAACTGTGTCTGGTGCGGAAATTTGCTTTCTTTACTTATCGTTTTTTCCAACGGATGCGCAAAAATCATTAACCAGTTACTAATGGCATTGATATTTTGTTTAGTGGGAAGTGTGGCTTTTTGTTGTAACTTAATGCTCATTTGTTAAAAATCCTTAGTATTCTCAATATATTGTTATTTCTGGTATTTATTATGCATATAAGCTTATGCGCACTAATAAACGATACTTTTACTAAAAATAATCCTAAAATAGAATCAGGGTCAGATAAAAAGAATAATACCAGTTTGTTCTATAACAAGCGGTTTATTCTGAATAATAATGGATAAGGATACTGATCAACATGTCAGAACAAGATAAAGATATCGATCCACAAGAAACTCAAGAATGGCTTGAAGCATTGGATTCAATGCTCGAGCAGGAAGGTATTGAGCGTGGGCACTTTATACTGGAACAACTTATTGCCCGTGCACGAAAGACCGGTGCTTACCTGCCCTATTCGGCCAATACAGCTTATTTAAATACCATCCCACCATCTCGCGAAGAAAAAACACCTGGTGATGCGGGCCTTGAATGGCGAATTCGTTCTTTAATTCGCTGGAATGCAATGGCGATGGTCGTTAAAGCTAATAGAAAGAGCAGTGAGCTTGGTGGACACATTGCCAGCTTCGCTTCTTCTGCAACCTTATATGATGTCGGTTTCAACCATTTCTTCCATGCACCTAGTGAAGATCACGGTGGTGATTTGCTTTTTATACAAGGTCATTCAGCTCCGGGGATTTATGCGCGTGCTTTCATGACCGGTCGAATTACAGAAGAACAAATGCTCAACTTCCGTCAGGAAGTCGACGGAAAAGGCTTGTCTTCTTATCCGCATCCCTGGCTGATGCCAGATTATTGGCAATTTCCGACGGTATCAATGGGACTTGGGCCATTAATGGCAATCTATCAAGCTCGATTTATGCGATACATGGAAAATCGAGAATTAATTAAAGATACTGATCGCAAAGTATGGGCGTTTATGGGTGACGGCGAAATGGACGAGCCTGAATCACTCGGTGCCATTGGTCTCGCTTCCCGGGAAAAACTCGACAACCTGATCTTTGTTGTGAATTGTAATTTACAACGTTTAGATGGTCCGGTTCGTGGTAATCATAAAATTATTCAGGAACTCGAAGGCACATTCCGTGGAGCCGGTTGGAATGTTATTAAAGTTATTTGGGGTTCTTATTGGGATCCATTAATTGCTCGTGATACATCAGGTTTGCTGTACAAACGTATGGAAGAAGTGGTTGATGGTGAATATCAGACTTATAAAGCCAAAGATGGTGCTTATGTTCGCAAACACTTTTTTGGAAAATATCCTGAACTAAAAGAGATGGTCGCTAATATGTCAGATGAAGATATCTGGCGTTTAAATCGTGGTGGTCACGATCCGCACAAAGTCTATGCCGCATATGCCGCTGCCGTTAAACATGAAGGACAGCCGACTGTCATACTTGTTAAAACAGTAAAAGGTTACGGTATGGGTGAAGCAGGTGAAGGACAAAACATTACGCATCAACAAAAGAAGATGGGCGAAGAGTCACTCAAACATTTTCGTGACCGTTTTAATATTCCTATTACTGATGAAGAAATCAACGAAGCACCTTTTTACAAACCCGCTGAAGATAGTGAAGAAATAAAATATTTAAAAGAACGTCGTGAAGCCCTCGGTGGTTATTTCTTTGGCAAACGTAATCCAGTACCTGAACTTGAAATTCCTGATATATCAATTCATCAAAAATTACTTGAAAGCACGGGAGATCGTGAAATATCAACAACGATGGTTTTTGTACGTATGCTGAATAGTCTATTAAAAGATAAAAACATAAGTAAACATATAGTTCCGATTGTTCCAGATGAAGCACGGACATTTGGTATGGAAGGCATGTTTCGACAATACGGTATTTATTCTGCCGTCGGACAACTGTATGAACCGGTCGATTCGGATCAGGTTATGTACTATCGCGAAGATATAAAAGGACAAGTACTGGAAGAAGGCATTAATGAGGCCGGTGGTTATTCTTCATGGATCGCAGCAGCAACTTCGTATCGTAATAACGGTATCCAAATGATTCCGTTCTTTATTTATTATTCCATGTTTGGTTTTCAACGTATTGGTGATCTTGCCTGGGCATCAGGTGACATGCGTGCTCGCGGATTTTTGCTTGGTGGGACAGCGGGAAGAACGACACTTGCAGGTGAAGGCTTGCAGCATCAGGATGGCCATAGTCATCTATTAGCTTCCACCATCCCAAATTGTATCTCTTATGATCCTACATATGCTTACGAGCTAGTTGTGATCATTCAAGATGGTATGCGTCGCATGTATCAAAATCACGAAGATGTTTTTTATTACTTAGCCGTGATGAACGAAAACTATGTTCACCCGGCAATGCCAGAAGGTATTGAAGAAGGTATTGTTAAAGGAATGTATTTATTTCAAAAACCTAAAAAGGGTAAAGCACAAATTCAATTGATTGGTTCCGGTACTATTTTGCGCGAAGTCATTGCCGCAGCAGATTTATTACAAGATGAATTTGGTATTGCTTCTAATATTTGGAGCGCCACCAGTATGAATGAGCTACGTCGTGAAGGTTTATCAGTACAACGCTGGAACATGCTACACCCAACTAAAAAAGCAAAAGTGTCTTATGTTGAATCATTACTAAAAGATAAAACCATTCCGACACTGGCCGCAACGGATTACATGAAAATCTATGCTGATCAAATTCGTCAATTTGTTCCCGGACGTTATGCCGTACTAGGAACCGATGGTTTTGGTCGAAGCGATACCAGAAAACAATTACGTAAATTCTTTGAAGTTAATCGCTACTATGTCGCAGTCGCTGCACTCAAAACATTAGCTGATGAAGGAACGATTCCGGCAAAAACAGTAGCGGACGCGATAAAGAAATATGATATAGATCCGGAAAAACCGGAACCAACAACAGTTTAATTTATTAAAGGATTATTGTGGCAATCGCACTTGCAATTGCTCCTACATCGCCTAAAGCGCCTACTGTTGGTGCAAGTATTTCCGCCATCCATGGCGGTCAAACGTATAAAATGTATATAACTTGGGAAAAATATTTTGTCAAAAGTAACAGAAATTAAATTACCTGACATTGGTGACTTCGATACCGTTGAAGTGATTGAGATTCCTGTCACTGTTGGCGATCAAGTTAATGCTGAAGATACCTTACTTACGCTTGAAAGCGAAAAAGCAACAATGGATATACCTTCTCCTCAAGCAGGTGAAATTAAACAAATTAAAGTTAAAGTAGGTGACAGAATTAAGGAAGGTTCTCCAATTTTCAGTTTACTTGTTAGCGAATCTACGAATACTGAAGAAAAGAAAGAACCTGAAAAAGTAGAAAGCAAAACTATAGAAGAACCAATAGAAGTACCGCCCCCTATTACAGAACCTTTGCAGACACCTAGGCCCGCACCCAAAACACCTGAAACAAGTCAATTAGTCGGCCAAAGCCAATCTGCCAAAGCGCATGCCAGTCCTTCAATTAGACGTTTTGCTCGAGAGCTTGGTGTTGACCTTGGACTGTTGTATGGCACTGGACCCAAAGGTCGAATTTTAAAAGAAGATGTTAAAGCATTTACCAAAAGCATCATGTCCGGTGAAAAACTTTCTAGCAAAGGTGCATTTACAACTCCGGAAGTTCCACCTGTTGATTTTTCTAAGTTTGGCAAAATAGAAGAAAAAGCATTAACTCGCATACGTCGGCTTACTGGACAAAGCTTACATCGAAGTTGGATAACTGTACCGCATGTCACTCAGTTCGATGAAGCGGACATTACCGAACTGGAAGACTTCAGAAAATCTAAAATTGAAACGGCAAAAAAACAAGGCATTAAACTAACTTTGATCGCCTTTTTAGTTAAAGCAGTGGTTGATGTATTACAACAGTATCCGGAATTTAATTCTTCATTAAGTACTGATGGCGAAAATATAATTATTAAAAAATATTTTCATATTGGTGTTGCCGTAAATACAGATAACGGTTTAATGGTACCTGTAATTAAAGATGCCGATAAAAAAGGATTATTTGATATAGCAAAAGAAATTAGTGAGCTTAGTGAAAAGGCGAGAGAAGGAAAAATTTCTCCCAAGGATATGCAAGGCGGTTGTTTTACTATTTCAAGTTTAGGTGGCATCGGCGGTTTAAATTTCACACCTATTGTAAATACACCCGAAGTTGCAATTCTCGGTGTCTCACGAGCAACAATAAAACCGGTTTATGAAAACGGCGAACTTGTACCGCGTTTGATTATGCCTTTTTCCTTATCATACGATCATCGTGTTATCGATGGTGTTGCCGGCGCACAATTTACTCAGTTTCTAAGTACTGTCTTATCAGACATTCGTCACATACTTCTTTAACGTTTTTCCATTCTATAAATAATAACTAAACTTTAAACTGTTCCACCTGTCCCTGTAAGCCTTCTGCTAATTTTGTCAGCTGCTGACTCGCTATCGATATTTGTTTAGTCCCTGCAGAGGTCTCTCTTCCATAGTCACTGATTGAAACAATATTCCGATTTATCTCCTCTGCTACCGCAGTTTGTTCTTCAGCTGCCGTAGCAATCTGTGTATTAAGAGAATCAATATTGGAAATCACGTCATTGATGGTTTGTAATGCTGTGCCAGCATCACTGGCACTTATAACTGTATTGCTTGCATATTCACAACTATTTTTCATAACTTCACTAGCTTGCTTCGCTCTTGATTGTAGACTTTCAATCATAGATTGAATTTCCTGTGTAGAGGCTTGCGTACGACTAGCCAGTGTACGAACTTCATCTGCAACTACAGCAAAACCTCTTCCCTGCTCGCCTGCACGTGCCGCTTCAATTGCCGCATTCAATGCTAGTAAATTAGTTTGATCAGCAATATCCCGAATCACATCAAGCACACTACCAATTGATTCACTATCTCCTCTCAAGGTATTTATAACTTGAGATGTTTTTTCTACTTCACTGGCAAGTTTATTGATTGAGTCAATGACAACATTGACCACTGCCATACCTGATTTAGATTTCTCGTCAGCTTCATTTGCTGCAACCGCTGCGCCAGAGGCACTTCTGGCAACATCCTGCGCAGTCGCTGTCATTTCATTCATGGCCGTTGCTACCTGTTCAGTTTCGGCAAACTGTTTGTCTATGCCTTCGTTAGTAGTCGAAATCACTCTGGTCATTTCTTCTGCTGCAGAAGCAAACTGAATTGATGCTGTAGCTACTTCACGGATAACCGCTTGAATAGTTTCAATGAAACGATTAATAGCTTTTGCTATATCACCCATCTCATCTTTATCTGACTCAACTAACCTAAAGGTTAAGTCTCCTTTTCCATTTGTAATATCCTCTACACAAGAGACAACAGACTCAATCATTTTAGAAATTGGATTACTTAAAGAACGTCCAACAAAAATTCCAGAAACAATTGCCAAGCCTATTATGCAAACAATGACTACTAAAGATAATGTAATGACTTTTCCTACCATAGTCGAAATCGGAGCAAATGCTTCCGCTTCATCGACTTCACTCATGATGACCCAGTCCATTCCATTAATATTAACTGGCGCATAGGCTGATAATACTGGAACGCCACGATAATCAGGGAAAATTTCAAAACCCGTTTCTCCTTTTAACGCAGCGTGGACTCCTTTCGTATCAACAGTTTGTAAACCGATTGTTGTTTCTTTTGCATTAATAGACTTTACCAATTCATCCTTATAACCGAGGTTCTTTAATAAACCAATATAAGCAGTCTTATCTTCGATCATGAAGCGTCCCTGACTACGCATATTTAGATCAGCGCCAACGAGATAAGTTTCGCCACTATCACCCAGACCTGATAACTTCCACTTTTTATCATAAGTCATAATTTGATCAATTTTACTTATTGGCATTTGAAAAATAAGCACACCTACTTTCACGCCGTTTTCATAAATAGGCGAAGCAATAAACGAAGCAGGAAATTCATAAGATGGCGCATAAGGTTTAAAGTCGGTTAAAACAAAATCATCTTGTTCGGTAAGAGAATTTGCAGCATTAAACGCTTCTGCAATTCCACTGTTCGCATAAGGACCATCAATTAATGAAGTTGCATAGTCCAATTCTTTAAATACGCTATAAACAACATCGCCCGATTTTGCATCAACCAGAAAGATATCGTAAAAACCAAATTTCTTTAAGAAATCTCGAATATGTGTATGGTATTTATTATGTGTGGTTTCATATCCAGTATTACCATTTGTAGTAATTAATTCATCCTTGGCACCAAGCGGATGCGGGTTTTCCTGAATATAACGATACTGTAATGCGATTGCTTCAATATCAAGTTTGTCCATTAATTGATTCACATCCAGCACAGAACCATTATTGACTTGCTTGTATTGATTTAAATATTGATCCGTATAGTAGCTTTTTAAATCATTTTTATAGCCACTGTAATTTGGCAAAATTAATTCACTAGTGTATCCATGAAATGCCGAATTGAATTCCTGCATAGCATCGATAATCATTCGATCATTCGAGAATGTTTTTACCTGGTTTTCTATTTGTTGGAAATAACCTTCGATTTGTGTCTTCTTAATTTCTCTAATTGAAATAAGTTGATCTTCAGCGCTTTGTTTAAGTGCCTTCTTTCCGTAATCAGTACTCATCCATCCTATAATTAAACTGGCACTCACTGCTGACACTATGCCTATACATACTAAAGCAGCAGTAATTTTTGTTTTAATTTTCATGATAGAATTTTCCTAAATTTATTGATTAAATAACCGATAACATGGTTAATATATTATTAGATCGGTTATATTTAGATCCGTCTACTTATAATATTTCGGCCGTAACCGGACTTTCTTTAGTTATTTGGATGCTCTTAAGTTAAAAAGAACCTATGCCTAAAACCAATCAAATTTTAGTACCCGACATTGGTGACTTCGATTCCATAGAAGTCATTGAAGTTATGGTGGCCGTCGGTGATTTAATCCATAAAGAACAATCACTTATAACACTTGAAAGTGATAAGGCTACAATGGACATTCCTTCCCCTTATACGGGTACGGTTAAGGAAATAAAGGTTGCTGTTGGTGACAAGTTAGGTGAAGGTAGTCCAATCCTCACTGTAGAGATAGAAGAATCACCTGCAAATAAGACTGAAGAAAAAGACCTTATTTCCGCAAAAGTCACACCTGAAAATAACTCCGAAAACAAATCAACGTTAACGAATAATGATGCTCAAGTTGTCGTGCTAGGTGCGGGCCCTGGAGGATATACTGCTGCGTTCCGTGCTTCTGATCTTGGATTAAAAACAATACTAATAGAACGTTATTCTTCTATTGGTGGTGTTTGTTTAAATGTTGGTTGCATTCCTTCCAAAGCATTACTTCATGTCGGCAAAATAATTTCAGAAGTTGAAGAACTAAAAGAACAAGGCATCGACCTTGGATCAAAAATGCCAGATCCAAAACCTGTCCGCGCATGGACTGAGTCAGTTATTAACAAACTGACATCAGGTTTAAAAGCGATGGCGAAGCAACGAAAAGTAGATATCGTTCATGGTACAGGAAAATTTACGTCTGCAAATTCTATTGAAGTTGAAAATAACGGCGAAATAAAAACGATCACATTTGATTCAGCCATTATTGCCGCCGGTTCGCAAGCAACAAAATTACCGAGCCTGCCGGATGACTCGCGCATCATGGATTCAACTGATGCCTTGTTACTTGAAAAAATTCCAAAGCGCATGCTTGTTATTGGTGGCGGAATTATTGGATTAGAAATGGCAGCCGTTTATGCCTCGTTAGGTTGTAAGATTACGGTTGTTGAAATGTTGGATAGTTTAATTGCAGGTTGCGATAAAGACATGGTTCGTCCATTACAAAAACGCATTAAAAAACTTTACGAAAATATATTTTTAAAAACAGCAGTGACTTCAGTTACTGCAAAGAAAGCCGGACTCGAAGTTTGTTTCGACGGTAAAGATGCACCTGAGAAAGATCAGTTCGATGCAATACTTGTTGCAGTCGGTCGTCAGCCCAATGGAAATAAAATTAGTGCAGATAAAGCCGGTATCAATGTTAACGAACGTGGTTTTATAGCAGTCGATGATCAACAACGCACTAATGTTCCACATATCTTCGCCATCGGTGACATCGTTGGCCAACCAATGCTGGCACATAAAGCAACGCATGAAGGCAAGATAGCAGCCGAAGTGATTGCCGGACATAAAGTTGGTTTTGATAACAGATTTATTCCATCTGTTGCTTATACTGATCCTGAAATAGCCTGGGTAGGTTTATCTGAAACCGAAGCAAAAGAAAAAGGCATTGAATACGGCAAAGGTGTTTTCCCATGGGCTGCGAGTGGTCGTTCATTATCGTTAGGTCGCGATGAAGGCATTACTAAAATCTTATTTGATAAAGATACGAAACGTGTTTTAGGTGCAGCTATTGTTGGGCCTAATGCAGGTGACTTAATCGCTGAATGTACTTTAGCAATTGAAATGGGCGCTGATGCCGAAGACATCAGTTTAACCATACATCCTCACCCTACTCTTTCAGAAACCATTGCTATGGCAGCCGAAGTTTTTGAAGGAACGATTACTGATCTGTACATACCAAAAAGAAAATAATTTATTTCTCATTTCCATTAAATTATTTTAATTTAACATGTTACTTAAATATCATGAATTTGGACAAGGACGTCCCATTATTATCTTGCATGGTTTATTTGGCTCTGCTCGTAATTGGCAAGGTATTGCCAGATCATTAGCAGAAAACCATCGTGTGATCACCCCGGATCTACGTAATCATGGTCAATCGTTTCATGAAGACAGTATGTCCTACATCGATATGGCGGATGACATTATTACTTTATGTGATCACTTAAATATAAGCGACTGCATGTTAATGGGTCATAGTATGGGTGGTAAGGTAGCGATGACTGTTGCTTTAACCCATCCTGAACAATTTTCAGCATTAATCATTGCCGACATTGCACCTTTTGATTATGAACACAGTTTTCACGATCTGGTTGAAGCAATGAAAAATATGGATTTTAAAAACTTGAAAAGTCGTGCTGATGCTGAAGCAAAATTAAAAAAGATGTCGAATGACATCAACACCATTCAATTTATCTTACAAAACCTTATTAGAGTGGATGGTAATTTTAGTTGGCGTATTAATCTCGACGCAATTTCTGCCAGTTTAACTTCATTGAGCCAGTTTCCTAATAATTTAAAAACTAAATCTTGTCACATGCCCAGCTTATTTCTTGGCGGCTCTGAATCTAACTATCTGAGAAGTATTCATAATGCCGCCATATACCGACATTTCCCTGCCGCTGAAATTACCATGATCGAAGGTGCAGGCCACTGGTTACATGCAGAAAAGCCACAAGAATTCCTGAAAGAAGTAAAAACCTTCATTAATTATGTGTAAGCACATGTTGATAGTTTTGGTCTAACCGTTAGAATGAGCGGCTTTTCAATACTGAAGATTAAACATGAACAAGAAAGATATTAATAAAGTTGTGCTGGCCTATTCCGGCGGTTTGGATACCTCCGTCATTCTTACCTGGCTGAAAGATACTTATAACTGTGAAGTCGTTACTTTTACCGCTGATTTAGGTCAGGGTGAAGAAGTCGAACCGGCACGAGCCAAAGCTGAGAAAATGGGCGTTAAAGAAATCTTCATTGAAGACCTGAAAGAAGAATACGTCCGTGATTTTGTTTACCCGATGTTTCGTGCAAATACCATTTATGAAGGTGAATATTTATTAGGTACTTCTATTGCTCGCCCTTTAATCGCAAAACGTCTGGTCGAAATTGCTAATGAAACCGGTGCCGATGCTGTTTCTCATGGCGCTACTGGCAAAGGCAATGATCAGGTTCGTTTTGAATTAGGTGCTTATGCACTAAATCCAAACATTCATGTTATTGCGCCGTGGCGTGAATGGGATTTAACTTCGCGTGAAAAATTATTAGCTTACGCAGAAGAAAAAGGTATTCCTATCGAATCAAAACGAAAAGGTGCCTCGCCCTATTCTATGGATGCCAACCTGTTACATATTTCATATGAAGGTGGCGAACTGGAAGATCCATGGTGCGAACCTGAAGACGCAATGTGGCGATGGACGGTTGCGCCAGAGAAAGCGCCAGATGAAGCAGAGTATATTGAACTAGAATTTAAATCAGGTGATCCAATTGCATTGAATGGTAAAAAACTATCTCCTGCTAATTTACTTGCCGAATTAAATAAGATCGGTGGCAAACATGGTATTGGTCGTGATGACATTGTTGAAAATCGTTATGTCGGCATGAAATCACGCGGATGTTATGAAACACCCGGTGGCACTATTCTTCTTAAAGCACATCGCGCAATGGAATCATTGACGCTTGATCGCGAAGTGATGCATTTAAAAGATGAACTCATGCCAAAATATGCCACGTTAATATATAACGGTTACTGGTGGAGTCCAGAAAGAGAAGCACTACAAACACTGATTGATAAAACACAATCAACGGTAAACGGCATTGTTCGCCTAAAACTTTTTAAAGGCAGCGTTTATGTTACTGGCAGAAAGTCTGATACGGATAGTCTCTTTGACGAAACGATTGCAACATTTGAAGATGATGCTGGAGCATACAATCAAAAAGATGCTGAAGGTTTTATAAAACTCAATGCACTTCGCTTAAAAATACAAGCAAGAAAAAAGAAATAATATTTTAAGTTTTCGTTTTAATATGCCTTTATCTAGTAATAGATAAAGGTATTTTTTTATCAATCATTCTATTGAAAGCAAAAAAATGTACTTCATACTTTCGGCCAATAACGGAATATAAACTATTGCCTAAACTGCGTGAGCTATTCGCATAGCTTTTGATTGCGATGAAAGTCTCTTCCAATTTTTTGAAGCATATTTATGGGCTTGTCTTAACGAAAACCATAGAGCTAAAGTGCTTATAATTGGAATGAATTTCACACCACTAAACTCTGTGACTCGTTTAACAGAAGTTTGATTATCTCCTATGGGCTCTAGGATAAATGAGTCTTGAAGAAAGCTAACCCAATCTTTACACCAAACATTACTTTCCTTCATTTGATAAACAAGTTTATTGTTTTCTTTAAGTTCCGTTATATTTTGCCTAATGTAGCCTTTATCAGTTGTGCACTGACGTGTATTACCTATCTTCGGTTCACCTTCTAAGACTTTGCAACTCATTGGTTTAGGAATACTTAGACGAAATGCAATTGGATACGTGTTATCCATAGTGGCACAAAAATAATGTGTATAAACATCTTCAGGCAAACAATCAAACACCCATGTTGATTTAATTTTCATCTAGATCTCCTTCAGGCATAACTTCCCCTTTGGTTCGAAAGGAGTATATATTTATTATCAATAAAAATTAAACTGTCTCAATATTGATACAATATTTATTTTTAGCTCTGTAACTTTATTCTTGCTATTCATTATACTGTTCTATACTTAATGTGACTTCCTTCACATAGAAAACAAACATTATATCTAGCAATGTGAACACTATCACAACCTATCTGTATTTAAACGACTATATTCTTATCTATATTAAGCATTTACATAATAATTATAAAAATACGGTAGAAGAGGAATAGAAAAGTGGCGACCACAGATACATATACCGAAAACATACAAACTAAAAGTTCAGTCGGCACATTGGATGTTAATTATATTGAGCAGCCGTTAAATAAAACGGTCGTCGATAATAATCAGGATCTGCAATATTTATATCAGCAGGCACCTGCTGGAATTATACTGACAATAGTATCTGCACTATTAGTAAGCTGGTTTGTATTACCTACCGTACCGGATTACATCTACATTCCATGGCTTGCATTTATCGTCTTCACTACTTTCACCCAAACATTATTAATAAAAGAATTTTGGAAACATAAAGATTCATTACAAGTCGACAACCAATGGGCTATTTATCAAACAATGATGGTTGGGACGATTGGCTTTGCTTTTAGTGTAGGATATATATTGTTTCTTCCACTGCTTAGCACTTTCTCTCAAATTATTTTATTACTGATATTAGCAACTTTATCTGTTGCTTTTCTTCCTATACTTTCAGTATTTTTACCCGCTTACATTATTTTTATTTCGGCATTCATATTCCCTATTGTTTTCTGGATATACAATTTACCACCAGAAAAAGCTTACCCAATAGCAACACTACTTGCTGTTACCTATTGCATGTTGCTCGTTATATCCAGTTATTATTCAAAAGCCTTACTTGAAGCTTTTGGCCTCGCCGGAGAAGTAAATGGACAAGTAAAATATCTATACGACATTATAGATAAGACCAGAACACTGAACGTAAAACTTAAGAAAGACATCTATGAATACATAAAAAAGAATGACTCTGTCTCTAAACAAAAAGAACAGGCAGAAGTTACATTACAGTCGATAGGTGAAGGCGTTATTTCAACAGATGCACTCGGCCGAATAAATTACATCAACCCTATAGCGGAAATATACACTGGCTGGAACGCAAAAGAAGTTAAAGGCATGTACCTATCATCAATATTGAATCTTGTTGATGAAACATCTCATGTAAAACTACCCAATCCTGTAGAACAATGTCTGGAAAATAATTTAGCAATTAACAGTGCAGATAGTTCAATATTAATCAGACGTGATGGGCTTGAGTATGCTGTCGATTACAGCACTACTCCTATCATGGAAAACAATACTTTATCAGGATCAGTCATGATTTTTCGTGACGTTACAGAAAAACGCACGATGCAGAAAACGCTTGATTGGCAAGCTAAGCATGACCCGTTAACTGGACTGATAAATCGTCGAGAATTTGATTCCCGTCTAAACAAAATAATTTCTAACCTGGATAAATCAGAACGAGAACATGTACTTTGTTTTATTGATCTGGATAGATTCAAACTGATTAATGATAGTTGCGGCCATCAGGCTGGCGATGAATTATTAAAGAAAATTTCAAGCCGTTTGAAAAAAATAGCCCGCGACACAGATACTATTGCACGCTTAGGTGGCGATGAGTTTGCCGTTCTTTTGTATAGCTGTAACATTGATAAAGCAAAATTAATCGCAGAAATATTTCGCGAAGAAGCATTTAATACAAATTTTGACTGGTATGGAAAACATTTTTCTATCACTGCCAGCATTGGCATTGTTCCACTAAATAACTCAACTGAATCATTAACAGAACTACAAAGAGCTGCTGACTTAGTCTGTTATCGTGCGAAAGGCGCGGGTGGAAATAGAATTGAGGTTTATGAGGAAGGGAAAACTGAACAAAAAAAACACAGCGGTGAATTAAAAATACTGGAAGAGTTACAACATAATCTTGAAAAAGAAAAATTTAAAATTTACACGCAAC
The DNA here is from genome assembly GCA_041689615.1 of Gammaproteobacteria bacterium. Lineage (GTDB taxonomy): Bacteria > Pseudomonadota > Gammaproteobacteria > Eutrophobiales > Eutrophobiaceae > UBA7359. The sequence goes on from JBDNFW010000043.1 coordinate 75,862, forward strand.
AGATACAACCACTTGATTCTTTAAATGACACCTTATTTTATGAAGTGATGCTACGAATGAATAATTCTGAAGGTGAATTATTACCCGCCAGTAGTTTTATTCATACTGTAAAAGTTTATCATATGCTTTCTGCAATAGATGACTGGGTTTTAAAAGTTGTTATGGAATTAATTGCCTATGGCAGCCCTTTATTTAACAAGGCGCATATCATTAGCATTAATCTTTCACAGCAATCCATTTTCAATGAAAACTTCATCAAGCATACTATTAACATGTTTAATGAATATAATATTCCTGCTGGCAACATTTGCTTTGAGATAAATGAATGTCAATTTGACAACTCAATGGAATACTTTAATCGGTTTGTCACTTTAATAAAACGACAAGGTTGTAAAGTCGCATTAGATGATTTTAATTACAATCCTAGCAGCATAAATTCAATTAAACAATTAGGAATTGATTTCATAAAAATTGATGCGAGAGAATTTGGAGACATCAACGATTGTAAAAACTACAATTACAAATTACTTGAATCAATCAATGGCATTAATCATCTGGTCGGTGCCCAAACCATTATTAAATGTATTGATAATCCGGATATCATTGAATCCTTATTTGAAATTGGCACTGACTATATTCAAGGTTATTCAGTCGAGCCACCGCAAGCCTTAAATAACATTTAATTTTTTAAGGTTATTGATTAGAACTCCCTTACAGTAAAAACATGCTTATTTATTTACCAAATGTTTAACAATGAAATGATCTAAGCTTGCTTTACCAGGTCCGCTGAAAAGTAATGGTAGAAATAGAATCAAGTACAACAATGGTAATTTAAAACCATTATCACAAACGTTATAACCATTTCCAGCATGCACACTGTACCAAGCGACTATATTCAGAATAATTAATGAGAATGCCCAAAAGCGAGTACATAATCCGACAAGAATTGCTGCTGCACCAACTATTTCGGACCATGTTGCTAAAAACCAACTGATGTCAGTTGGTACTAAACTAAATGGAAATGGAAAATCTTCTTTTATATGTTCAAACCAGTTTTCACCTTTGAACTTCTCAATTCCTGCCACGCCAAACTCCCAAGCCAGTATTATACGTAATCCCAACTGAGGTAAAAATTTCCCTATAGCATTTAACTTATTTGTAATAGCACAGCCAAGTGGAATAATTGCATTTAATTTATTACACAAAATCACTATATTTCCCCTGATTATAGATTCTTATTTAAAATAAATTTCTCTAGATTAAAACTCTATTTTTAGTCCCCAATAAGATATCTTTGTTTTTAAAATCTTGCATTATTTCCAATCCACCTTTTATAACAGCATCCGGATTAGGGTGTTGCAGTTGTTCAGCAATGGATAAAAGAATCTCTCTTCCTGATTGAGTATTATTATTTAAACACGCTTCGATCAACTTGGCGGAAACAGGATTGAGTTCAATAAAACCTACTTCATCATGTCTGTCACGATAAACAACAATATAGGTGGCTTGTTCAGGTAAAGTATCTGGAAGAAAATCAGGACTAATGTTATGTACTGGCCATTGGTATGCCAACGGCATCGCTAGTGAACTAAGAACAGGAATACCTTCAAGCAAATTACCTTCTTGATCAATACCATCAAATGAAATTTCGCGCGAATCCATAGAGAGAGAAGTTTCTATCCATTCATAATGAGCGAGTTCTAATAAAAATAGATAATCATCAGTATGTCCGCTGCGTTCATGCTCAAGGTAATGAATGAATTCCTGCGGCATTTTCGGGAATAATGGTGTGTGTGCCTGATGATTAGATACATAATCACGCAACATTAAATGCCACTGTTCATCTTTAACTACTTTCCTAAGGATAGGGAAGCTATTCGCTATAAAACCTTCGATATTGTTATAAACAAGTTCACGATAGATTTTAAGTCGTCTATCTTCAATGCCTTCTGGAGCAACATTATTTTCTGGATCGCGCATGTGCTGTGTAAACACATTCTGCACATCTTGAAAATTATTAGTTTTGTTGTTTGCTGACACTGTCATTTGAAGAATGTTTTGACTGGTAATTTGTAATTGTATCTACTTCTTTAAGTAATATATCTAACGGAGGTATATTAAAATCACGTTCGAGTAATGTCGGGAAAACACCAAAATGTTCATAAGCGACATCAAGTAATTTCCACACAGGGTCAATCACATCAGCGCCATGAGTATCAACACGTAAGTCTTCTTCCTCAACATAGTGACCTGCAATATGCGCATAAGCTATACGAGCACCCGGCAATGCTTTGAGAAATTTTTCTGCGTCATATTTGTGATTAATACTGTTCACATAAATGTTATTAATATCGAGATGAAAATAACAATCGGCTTCTTCCATTACGGCATTAATAAAATCGATTTCCTGCATTTCCTGCCCGGGAGCTGCATAATAAGATGCATTTTCCATTGCGATACGTTGTCCAAGAATATCCTGTACACGTTTAATTCGTTCTACTACATATTTAATTGCTTCTTCAGTAAATGGAATTGGCATCAGATCATAGAGATGACCTGTATCCGCACAATAACTCAAATGCTCGCTATAAATTCGTATATTGTATGTTTCAAGAAACTGCTTCACCTTACGTAAAAAGGCTTCGTCTAGTGGAGCCACGCCACCAATATTCAATGATAAACCGTGACAGACGATAGGAACTTGTTCAGATATTTTTTGAAATGCATGGCCAAACTTACCACCGACATCTATCCAGTTTTCCGGTGCGACTTCCATAAAGTCGACCTGACTGGGTAGAGACTCTGCGAGCGAGCCGATAAAGGCTCGCCGCAGACCTAATCCTGCGCCATGGACAGGATAATTTTTAGACATTTATAAACGTCTCGCAGAAATTATTATTTCTTATCGCCGCATTTACCTTCTTCTTTTTTATCGCCACACTTACCTTCACCGCATTTACCTTCTTCTTTTTTATCGCCACATTTACCTTCAGCTTTCTTATCGCCACATTTACCTTCACCACACTTACCTTCTTCTTTTTTGTCACCACAAGAACCTTCGCCCTTCTTGTCGCCACACTTACCTTCTTCAGCAACCATATAGCCACCGTTAGTCAGTTGGTTTGCAGCAAAAGGATTCTCTGCAGCATTAATAATTGGACTTGCAGTTAATGAAATAGCAAAAGTGGTACCTAGTGCTACAGCTAAAGGATTAAGCTTATTTTTATTTGACATCTTTAAATCTCCTGGAGTTAAACAAAACACGATACTCACAACGAGTATCCTTCAAAATTAAACACAAAATATAATAAATATAGCCAATACGCACAATAATGGGGCAAGGTAAAAAAGATCCTATCACCAATACGTCCAGCACAGGGTTATTGACTTTGACCTATACAAAAAGTTCTGGAACTTATTAAAAATTAACAATTTTTTTTGTTATTAATGAGATGCACCCAGATCAAAAAAGGTTACAAATAATTTAAAATTAATTAAATATACTCATCATCGAAGCGACTTATTTACAATTAATAATAGCTGCAAGAATTTGATCCGGCACCTTACCTTTAGCTGATACATCAGGTGTTTCAAACAAGCTTTTACCCAGGTTTATAGTCTTCCTATAGTCTTGTAAATAATTTGTACAAGTAGGACATATCAACAAATGGAAACGAAAACGTACTCGCGTCCACAAGCTTAACTCTCTATCGAGATAAGCCATTAGAAACTCTTCAACCTTACGGCAACTAAGATGTTCTTTAATTATTGTCTTATGCATCTTTCATTTCACTCACTCTGCTCTCTTAATACAGGCTTAAGTAGATTACGTAAAGCCAACCTTGCCCGGTGCAAGCGTACTTTTACATTTTGTTCCGTCATATTCAGTTTTTCGGCAACTTCATTCGTTGAATAACCTTCAAAATCACGAAGAATTAAAATTAGTCGAAAATTATCAGGTAGTTTATCAATAGACTGTTGAAGATGACGTTTTACTTCAATGGATTCTTGTAATACTTCAAGACTAACAGGATGACCTGTGTAGGATTCTCTATAATGACCCGTCTCATCGAAATCAAGCATGATGTTATCGAGAGACTCTTCTTTTCTGGCGGTTATTTTCCTTAAGACAGTTAATGCTTCATTAACTGTGATTTGATGTAACCAGGCTCTTAAACTACCACGTCCTTCAAAACTATCTATCTTTGTAATCGCTTTGATAAAGGTTTCCTGTACACAGTCATTGGCAACTGATTCATCTGTAACAAGGCGGTTTGCAAGGAAATGTAATTCATCCCAGTATGTCTCGACAAGATTTTTATAGCTTGTCTGATCACCATTTCTCAGCCTCTGAAGTAACTCCGTTTCATCAGATAGCCTGGACATAGTTTACTAAGACTTAGCTTTTTGCTCGCATATGGGGGAAAAGAATCACATCGCGTATAGTAGCTGAATCTGTTAAAAACATGACTAATCGGTCGATACCTATACCCTCACCAGCCGTAGGCGGTAAACCATATTCCAAAGCAGTAATATAATCGTCATCATAGTGCATTGCTTCAGCATCCCCTGCTTCTTTCTCTTCTACTTGCTTACGGAACCGTTCCGCCTGATCTTCTGGATCGTTTAATTCCGAGAAGCCATTGGCAAGTTCTCGGCCACCAATGAAAAACTCAAATCGATCTGTTACAAAAGGATCGTTATCGTTTTTTCGTGCTAATGGAGAAACTTCTGTCGGGTATTGAGTAATGAATGTCGGTGCCATTAATTTGCTTTCCACCGTCTTTTCAAAAATCTCAATCTGAATTTTTCCTAAACCATAACTGTCTTCAAGGGCGATATCGAGTTTCTCAGCAATTTGACGTGCACTATCAATCGATTGCAGATCATCGGCAGTAATTGAACTGTTATATTTTAAAATCGATTCGACCACCGTCATTCTTGCAAAGGGTTGACTAAAATCATAAGTCTCACCCTGATAAATCACTTGATTACTACCGCAGATTTCCAGTGTCATTTTACGCAACATATCTTCAGTCAAATTCATTAGATCTTCATAATCTGAATAAGCCTGATAAAATTCAATCATAGTAAATTCAGGATTATGTCTTGGCGATAAACCTTCATTTCGAAAACTACGATTTATCTCAAAGACTTTTTCAAAGCCACCGACAACCAAACGTTTTAAATACAACTCTGGTGCGATACGTAAAAACAGTTCCATATCCAGACTATTATGATGTGTCGTAAACGGACGCGCCGTCGCACCACCTGGAATAACATGCATCATCGGTGTTTCTACTTCCATGTAATCTTCATTCTTTAAATAAGAACGAATAAAATCGATAACCTGTGATCGAATTTTGAAAGTATTACGCGTTTCTTCATTCATAATCAAATCAACATAACGTTGACGATAACGCGTTTCCTGATCTGTCAGACCATGAAACTTTTCCGGAAGCGGTTGTAAAGATTTTGTTAATAACGATATTGAATCAACATGAATACTCAGCTCACCCTTGTTGGTTTTCATCACCGTACCGGTCGCACCAATAATGTCACCAACATCCCATTTTTTAAATCCGTCGTTATAATGGCCTTCAGGTAAATCATCGCGTCGAACATAAAGTTGAAGCTTGCCAGACATATCCTGTATGTGCGCGAATGAGGCCTTGCCCATAATTCTTCGACTCATCATGCGACCAGCGACAGCCACTTTTACTGGCTCAGCTTCAAGTTCTTCCTTGGTTTTCTCACCATATTGACTAACTAAATTAGCTGCAAGCGAGTCGCGCTTAAAATCATTTCTGAAAGCATTACCCGACTTGCGTAATTCTTGTAAATCCTGGCGTCGCTGCGCGATTAGGTCATTTTCATTTTGGTTTTCGTTTTCTTCACTCATAAGCTTTTATGCTGTGCTCACTCTATATTAATGTATGGGTTGATATTAACAGATATGGATCATCTTCTGTGACTAAATATTACAGTCCGCTTTTCAAACTCGCTTCGATAAATCGATCCAGATCACCATCAAGTACCGCCTGAGTATTTCCTGTTTCCACGCCTGTTCTTAAATCTTTAATCCGGGATTGGTCTAGAACATAAGATCGTATCTGACTACCCCAACCGATATCCGCTTTTGATTCTTCCCTCTCCTGTTTTTCTGAATTTAACTTCTGCATTTCAAGTTCATATAACTTGGCTCGTAATTGTTTCATCGCCTGATCTTTATTCTTATGTTGTGAACGATCGTTTTGACATTGAGCCACTGTACCAGTGGGAACATGTGTCAATCTGACGGCTGAATCTGTTTTGTTAACGTGTTGCCCACCAGCACCACTGGCACGATAAGTATCAATACGTAAGTCTGCAGGATTAATATCGATTTCAATATTGTCATCGATTTCAGGAGAAACAAATACAGAAGCAAAGGAAGTATGCCGACGATTTCCAGAATCAAACGGCGATTTTCTAACCAACCGATGTACACCAGTTTCAGTACGTAACCAACCAAATGCGTAGTCACCTGTGTATTGAATAGTAGCGCTTTTTATCCCAGCAACTTCACCGGCAGACACTTCAATTAATTCTGTTTTAAAGCCGTGTTGCTCGCCCCAACGTAAATACATACGTAACAACATGTCTGCCCAATCCTGTGCTTCAGTACCACCCGAACCAGCTTGAATATCGAGAAAGGCATTATTCGTGTCCATTTCACCAGAAAACATGCGACGGAATTCCAGTTTAGCGAGTTGCTGCTCATTAAGTTCGAGATCATCTGACACAGCAGAAACCGTGTCTTCATCATCCTCTTCGGCGGCAAGTTTTAATAAATCAATGGAGTCGGTAAGAGATTCTTCTAATGAGTCTACGGTATTGACGACGATTTCCAGATCAACACGTTCTTTACCCAGTTGTTGTGCTTGTTCCGGGTTATCCCAGATATCCGGTTGCTCGAGTTCGCGTAATACTTCTACCAGTCGTTCAGACTTTTGGTCGTATTCAAAGATACCCCCTTAGCGATTTAACACGCTCCTGCATATCGGTGATGTTTCTAAGAAGTGGACTAATTTCGAGCATTTTAATACGCCTGAATAATAAAAGAGGCGCATTCTACTATAGGCAAAGCCGGCTTGATAGCCATGAAAATTTTCGGGCTAGCTAATAGTGAAAAAGGAAAAAACTGATTCAGGCAGATTTAACTAAATGGATATGAGGGACATCTGAATTTTTAACCATAAATTGTACAAACTCTTCGGCAGGTACAGGTCTGCCTGTAAAGAAACCCTGAACTTCATTACAGCCATTTACAGTCAAATAATTTAATTGTTCAGCTGTTTCAACACCTTCAGCAATGACATTCAGCCTCAGACTTTTCGCCATTGCTATAATCGCTGAAACTATCGCTGCATCATCCGAGTCTTCCATTAAATCTCGAACAAATGATTGATCAATTTTTAGTGTATCTAATGGAATTTTCTTTAAGTAACTTAATGAGGAATATCCTGTACCGAAATCATCAATAGAGATATGTATTCCCCATTTTTTAAGTTCGTTTAGTATTTCGGTACTTTTTAGTACATCTTCAACTAAAGCTCCTTCCGTTATTTCCAGTTCAACATATTTTGGCGCTAAATCTGAACAAATAATTTGGTTGAAGATTCGTTGAGCCAGATTTTCCTGCAAAAATTGTTTTGGTGACAAATTTACTGCCATCCGAATAGGTTGATATCCTTGCTTTTGCCATTCTGAATTTTGTTTACAAGCTTTTTGCATAACCCAGTCAGTAATCTCATTTATCAAACCTGTTTCTTCAGCTAATGGAATAAAAAGCGCGGGGGAAATCATTCCTTCTCCCGGATCCTGCCAACGAATCAATGCTTCTGCACCAATAAGTTCTCGATTAAGCACATTAAATTTAGGCTGATAATATAAAACAAATTCGTTTCTTTCTATTGCGCGTCTTAATTTTTTTTCCATTTCCATTTTCACAACTAAATATGAATTCATATTTTCTGTATAAAAGCGGTAGCAATTACGACCACTCTCTTTTGCCTGATACATTGCACTATCTGCATTGATAAATAAATGACCAGCATTAGTATCATCAATAGGATAAACAGTGATACCAATACTGGGAGTAACAAAGATTTCATTAGCATTAATGTCAAAAGGTTTTTTCATGAAACTTAAAACTTTGTCAGCTATCACGACAGCATCATCTACATTTTTTACATCCTCCATGATGATAGTAAATTCATCACCACCTAATCGGCAAACTGTATCACCTTCACGCGTGCATTCTTTTAGTCTGTTTGCCACTTCAATCAACAACTGATCGCCTGCATCATGTCCCAAAGTGTCATTCACATTTTTAAATCGATCAAGATCGATGACAAATAAAGCCACCAGTGTTTTACTTCTGTCGGCGCGAATCAATGCCCTATCTAATCGTTCTCGAAATAATAAACGATTAGCGAGACCAGTAAGACTATCGTAGTTGGCCAAATGACTGAGTTGCTGAACATCTTTTTTTCGTTCTATAGAATAATCAATGACTCTACTTATTAAATGGCCATCACCTTGCCCTTTAACTAGATAGTCCTGCGCGCCCATTTGCACAATCTCCAGCGCTAATGTTTGATTAGTATCACCACTCAATACGACTATGGGTATTTTTGAATTAATCGACTGTATGCAGGAAATGATATCTAATCCATTTGTATCAGGAAGATTTAAATCAGTAATAACAATATCGAAATCAAATTCGTTCAAAAGTGTCTTGGCTTCATTTCCAGAAGAGGCCGCAGTAACAATATGTTTATCGGGTACAGCATCATTTAGCATTTCTCTAAGAAGACGTGAATCTGCCAAATTATCTTCAATTAACAATAATTTTATATTTTCAGGATTCATTTGAAATTATAGTTACGTTATTAAATAATTTATGCGGCGTTTTTTTGAGCAAACATCATATTGGAGATCGCATCTGCATTAACAGGCGGGCTAAAATAATAGCCCTGAATTTCATCTATATTTTGTGCTTTCAAATAATTGAGTTGCGCAAGGTTTTCCACTCCTTCCGCTATCACATGTATGCCGAGATCCTGTGCAAGCTTAATGATGGCAGAAGTAATTGCGGCTTCTCGAGGTTTTAAAGCAACATCCATAATAAAGGAACGATCAATTTTCAAGGTGTCGACGAGATAATGTTTAAGATAATCAAATGAACTGTATCCGGTTCCAAAATCATCAATTGCTATACTGACCCCGGTCGATTTCAAGGACTCAAGTATGGACATTGTTAATTTTGTGTTTTGAATTAATAAGCTCTCGGTTAATTCCACTTCAAGCATATTCGGGTTTAAACCGGTTTCATCAAGAATATCATTGACGACATTATTGAAATTACGTTGTAAGAGCTGTTGACCCGACAAGTTGACGGCGATCTTTCCTACAGGCAAGCCATCTTTCTGCCACTTGGCATGTTGTGCACATGCAGACTTTAAAACCCATTTGCCGACTGTAGAAATCATCCCATTCTTTTCCAGCAAGGGAATAAATTTAGTCGGATAAATTAATCCATGTTGTGGATGCTGCCAACGTAACAATGCCTCGCTACCCGTTATTGTTTCACTAGCCACATCAAATTTTGGTTGGTAATGCAAAACAAACTGCTCATCATAAACTGCTTGTCTTAACTCATTATTGAGATTCAATTTTTCCTTTGCCTGATTAGCAAAATTCTCTTTATAAATAACGTATCGGTTTCTACCGCTACGCTTGGCTTTATACATAGCAGCATCTGCATTATTAACCATTGTAGGAATATCTTTTCCATGTTGAGGATATATAGCAACACCGATACTGCTAGATATATGCAAATTGTTTTCAGCAATAATAAAAGGATCAGCTAATCCGGAAATAATCTTTTTTGATACTGTGGCAACGTCCTGCGTCGAATTAATTCCCTCAAGAACAATGGCAAATTCATCACCACCCAATCGGGCAACCGTATCTATTTCCCTGACAAAGCTCTCCAGACGCTTTGCCACCTCAACCAATAAACAATCACCAACACCATGTCCTAATGCATCGTTTATAGGTTTGAAATGATCTATGTCTAAATACAACACGGCAAGATACTCATCACGACGAGCCGCATTATGCATGGCATGTTCAAGTCGTGTTAGAAACATGGAACGGTTGGCAAGCCCTGTCAATTGATCATGATGAGCCATGTAAACAATATTATTTTGTAATTGTTTACGTTCAATCGCGTAATTTAATGCACGAGATAATTGCCATTCATCAATCTGCCCTTTGACGAGATAATCCTGCGCACCTGCCTTTACCGCTTCAAGCGCGAACAATTCATCACGTCTTCCTGAAAGAACTACGATAGGTAAATTCGGTGCGGCTATTCTTAATGCATCAATATTTTCGATGCCTTCTCCATCAGGCAGATTCATATCCAATAATACTACTTGAAAATCATAATTATTGATTTTTTCGAAAGCGACTGACAGCGAGTCGGCGATATGCAATTGAAAGCTAGATTCTTCAGGTTGCGTCAACATAACCTCAACCAGACGTGCATCACCGGGATTATCCTCAATAAGCAGGATATTTATCGATTTTTTCCTAAACATGCTTGATTTCCTTTACCCTAAAATAATAAAAAATTTATTTTAAACTATATTTTTCATTAACTTACATAGCATGACATCCTGTCATCCTGTTGAAGTTATCGGCTAAAGCAAAAAAAACTTTAATTTTCCTAACGAAATAGCCTGACTACCTATCCAGAATCAACCAGTCTATTTTTCTGAAAGCATTTTATAGTAATTTACTCCATTATCTAAGTTGTGAAATAAGCAATAATGTTTCATCAGCATCGATATCAAGTTGACTAAAGGCTAAGTCAACCATGTTCAATGTATTAATAAAATCTGAATCAGCAATCACATTGGCATAACCTAACAAATTTTCATTAAATTTGTGCCATTGCTCGAAGCCTATTTTGAACTGCATTAATAGTTCTGCATCAGTTTCGTCTGCGATATTTTTTAATTGGTAGTAATGAACAAGATGGTCAGTTACCAGTTCTGATAAATGTCGCAAATTCTCTTTTACTTGCCGTTCATTACTTGCGTGTAAAATCTGTAATTGTGTTCGTGAGATAGATAACATCTCATCGTGCATCTGCGAAACAAGAAATGACTTTTGTTTCAACAATGTGCTGCTGGTCATCAATTTTTGTAACTGATCTTGATGCAGCGTATTAATACCGATGGCGCACAACGTCAAAAAAATGAACAAACAAGTCCATTTTGTTATTGTTTCGATATAACTATCCTGGTTTATCGTTAATCTCATTGTATTCATATAGCCTATAGCTGCATCCTTTCTCAATTTCTTTAAGAAAAAATGCAAAATAAAGGCCAAATTGTGGAAAAACTGCTCAAAGCCTTATATACAAGGCTAAATAGGGGTTATAAATTATTGGAGGGGTTCGATATATTCGATAAATAGTTGAAGTTGACTGTTTCCGCGAAATTCATTAATTCCAAGACGATAAGTAGAGTGGATTTGCTCTGAATTTTCCGGCCAATCTTCATCGGTGATATTAAAAGCAATGGCATCAATTATCCGGTTATTGCCGTCGGCTTGCAGTCTTAATTTTAAATGCTTATCACCAACAATACGTTTGTCCATTATTTTAAACTGCCCTTCAAATACTGGTTCCGGAAACAACTGGCCCCACGGTCCAGCCTCAAGTATTTCATGAGCAAGTTGCTTTGATAGTTCATTGTTGGAGAGCTCACCATCCGTGATACATTCATCCTGCATCTCCTCTAAAGAAATATGATGCTTAAGCGTTTCAATAAAACTCTTTGAAAAATCGGCAAATGCCGATTCTTTGATTGTTAGTCCGGCCGCCATCGCATGACCACCAAACGTTAAAATTAAATCTGGATACAGGCGCGTGATGTCTTCCAATAAATCACGAATATGTAAACCATGAACAGAACGCGCTGAACCTTTAATGATTGCATTTCCATCTTTAGCTTCACTTTCTTTGGCAAAGGCAATAACAGGTCGATTAAATGTCTCTTTAACTTTTGCAGCAATAATACCAATCACACCTTGATGCCAATCAGAATCATAAAGGCATAAACCAAGCGGTACTTCACCTGATGTATCTTGCAAATACTCATCCAATACCAACATGGCTTGCTCATGCATCTCGTCCTGTATTTGTCGTCGCTCTTTGTTAAGATCGTTTAACTGATTAGCCATCTCTTTTGCTTTTTCTACATCATCCGTCAACAAACATTCAATACCTAAAGACATATCCGTTAAACGACCAGCAGCATTTAATTTCGGCGCGATAGAAAAAGCAAGGTCGCTGGCACTTAATGTCGTCAACGATCTACCTGATTGATTTAAAATTGCAGAGATTCCGGGAATAGATTTATTTTGTTTAATTAATTTTAAACCGTGTGCCACCATAATTCGGTTATTTTTGTCCAATGGCACCACATCAGCGACAGTGCCTAATGCAACAATATCAAGTAACTGAGCTAAATTAGGAATCGCTATTTCTTGTTTATCAAACCAGCCTTCTTCTCGTAACTTTGCGCGTAGTGCCAACAGAATATAAAAAACAACACCAACTCCTGCCAGATTCTTACTTGGAAACTGATCACCGTTTAATTGTGGATTAACAATCGCATCAGCTTCGGGCAAGTTTTCTCCCGGCAAATGGTGATCAGTAATTAAGACTTTCACTCCATTATCTTTTGCACGCTTAACACCTACGACACTTGAGATACCATTATCAACGGTAATTAATAAATCAGGTTCGTAACCCAGAGCAACATCAACAATTTCAGGTGTTAAACCATAACCATATTCAAATCGATTTGGCACAACATAAATCACATTTTCAGCACCCATCATGTTCAAACCACGAATCGCTAATGCGCAACTGGTCGCTCCATCTGCATCAAAATCAGCAACAATTAAAATTCGTTTTTTTTCTTCTAATGCTTCCTGCAATAAAGAAACTGCTTTATCAATATTTGTCAGGCTATTGAAAGGAAGTAATGATGCAAGTGAATAATCCAGCTCGTCTGCAGATTTTATATTTCGCGCAGCATAGATACGTTTCAATACCGGATGAAGTGAATCGGGAAGATTAATCTCATCAGGCACATGACGACGAACTATTTTTTTTATCTTCACTGCAACAATTGTTTTTTAAAGGAAAAAATTGTTTTCTTTTTTTTCCAGAATTTGTAACGACATTTTTTATCTATGCTAATAGAGTTGGTCTCCGTTCTTATCGTTAACTGGTCAAGTTTTTTTCTTTTTAATGCAATTAGTAATGGCTCAAACCAATTTGATTCAACATACAATAATGCTTCGAGCCAACCTTCAAGATCATGATAATAGCTAAATTTCTGAAATGAATTAAGCACTATTAAACCATTGTAACTTGAACCTTTGTCTTTAAGATCGTTATAACTTTCCGGTAAAGTTTCAAAAGGCGTTGCGGCAATCATGGATAAACCTTTTGCCAACATCTCATCGCTAGTAACAAACGACCAATGACGATCAATTATTTTAGGCAACTCACCATAGCCCCAAAACCAGACACTATTAATCGGTAATTGTTTTTCCTGTTCGCGCCTTTTGTTAACATCAGAATTATGCAACGTCATTTGTATATCATTCATTAACTGAATGACATTAATGCGGTCATCTCCTGTTGGCATGAATGGAAGAATATCTTTACCGACAATAGAATCGACCGGCACTGTCTTTAATTTATAATCTTCATGTACTCTCAAATACCAGCGAGTTGGCACAGGCACTTCCAGACTAATTCCATAAGGTTCAAATAACAGATTAATATCAGCCGCCAATGCCAAAGCATCACGTTGACTTAAGGTAAATCGATTGTTATCAATTAAAATCAAACCATCACGATCAGCACTGACATGTACCGGATCAGCGCGCAACCATAAACCTTCCGGATGCTGGTTATCGTCACTTAAACGTGAAATTGCGGCGACAGGGTGATCACCTTGTTCTGAAGAAAGACCAAATAATTCACACAAGGTATAGCTAGGAGAAATTTGCTGTATTGATTGTTGCTCACCTCTCGTTAAAAACCAATCTAAAGCGGGTAAGCTGGGTAAATCATCAGGATGTATAGCAATGTCTGGTCCGAATAAACCAGGAATAAAAATAGTCAAACTACGCATTTATAATCATCCTGTTCAATACAGATATGATAACAACTAATGATCTTAATAAGATGGAGAACCATCTCATTAAGTTATGATGACAAATTATCAAGTATAGCTGTTTTAACCTGATCTAATTTGGCATCAATCTTAATAACTGGTGCGGTACTTTGTTTAATTGCTATATCAGGATCTTTTAGCCCGTGACCGGTTAAAGTACAAACAACAGTACTGCCTTCAGGAATCTTACCTGAATTTATATCTCGCATTGCACCGGCTAAGGATGTTGCAGATGCAGGTTCACAAAATACACCTTCTTTTTCTGCGAGTAATTTTTGCGCTGCTAATATTTCTTCATCTGTACATTCATCAAACCAACCGCCAGATTCCTTTTCAACTTCCCATGCGTAATCCCATGATTGTGGATGACCAATTCTAATTGCTGTCGCAACAGTTTCTGGCTCATCAACCATTTCACCACGCAGGAAAGGAGCTGAACCTGATGCCTGAAAACCGACCATCTTTGGACGAGTATTAACTATTGCTTCATGAACGCCAGAGTCAGTTTCATGTAAAGCACAAATACTTGTTACTTGTTTTGCACATTCGCTATAGCCAATCCAATGTGCACTGATATTTCCCGCATTACCTACAGGTAAACAATGATAATCCGGTGCTTTACCTAGTTCTTCAACAATTTCAAACGCGGCTGTCTTTTGTCCTTGTAATCGATAAGGATTAATTGAATTAACTATTGTAACGGGTGCATGATCAGCAACTTCTTTTACCAAACGCATACCATCATCAAAGTTACCTTTGATTTGCAAAATAATTGCACCTTCAATCATTGCTTGCGCCAATTTACCTTGCGCAATTTTACCGTCAGGAATTAAAACAAACGCCGTTATTCCTGCACGCGCAGCATACGCTGCAGCTGAAGCAGATGTATTACCTGTTGAGGCACAGATAATAGCTTTTGCGCCATCTTCAACCGCCTTGGTAACAGCCATCGTCATACCGCGATCTTTAAAAGAACCGGTTGGGTTTAATCCTTCGTACTTAACATAGAGATCGACTTTCTTATCCAGTAAGTCAGGAATGTTTTCTAATTTAATTAAAGGTGTATTACCTTCACCAAGACTTATCAAACGAGTGCTATCACTCACTGGAAGACGATCACGATAATTTTCAATTAAGCCTGTGTAACGTGTTCTAAATGTCATTGTCTTTATCCCAATGTTTCCATGCGAATACGCATAACTTCACCCTCGATGGCATCGAGTTGTTCAATCTTGGCAATTGCATCATTCATATTTTTTTCTTTAATTCGTTGTGTCAGAAAAATAATCGGTACATGACTCGCATCTTCTGCAGGTTCTTTTTGTAAGATAGCTTCGATACTAATTCCAGAGTCACCCAGTATTTGTGTGATGTCAGCCAATACACCCGGCTTATCTATCGCATGTATACGTAAGTAATATGCTGTTTCCGTTTCTTCCATCGGCAATATTTTAATGTCTGCCAATGAATCAGGCTGGAATGCAAGATGCGGCACGCGATTTTCAGGATCAGTTGTCAAAGCGCGAACAACATCAACCACATCTGCAATAACAGCCGAAGCTGTCGGTTCAGCGCCAGCACCGGCACCATAGTATAATGTCGGTCCAACAGCATCACACATAACCAACACTGCATTCATTACACCATCGACATTAGCAATTAAACGTCGTTCCGGAATCAAGGTTGGATGAACACGTTGCTCCACACCTTTGTCTGTCTTGCGAGTAATGCCTAAATGCTTAATACGATAACCAAGCTCCCCTGCATACAACACATCTTGCTGTTCAATTTTACCAATACCTTCCGTGTAAGTTTTATCAAACTGTAATGGCATACCGAAAGCAATCGAACCAAGAATGGTTAATTTATGTGCCGCATCTATGCCTTCAACATCGAAAGTAGGATCTGCCTCGGCATAACCTAATGCCTGTGCTTCTTTTAATACGTCTTCAAAATCACGACCCTTATCGCGCATTTCAGTAAGAATATAATTGCTGGTACCATTAATAATTCCTGCTATCCATTCTATTTCATTTGCAGCTAACCCTTCACGGACTGCTTTAATAATAGGAATGCCTCCGGCAACACCCGCTTCAAATGCAACCGTAACACCCTTCGCTTGTGCCGCAGCAAAAATTTCATTTCCGTGCAGAGCAATCAAGGCTTTATTTGCGGTCACAACATGTTTGCCATTTTCGATGGCTTTTAAAACCAGTTCACGTGCAGGTGAATAACCACCGATTAATTCAATAATAATTTCGACATCAGGATCATCGACAACTGCAAAAGCATCATCTGAAATTTTTTCGATTTGATCCAGACCTTGAATCAAATCAGCGTTGTAATCTTTTGCTGCGGCATGTGAAATAATAATTCCACGACCGGCACGGCGCGCAATCTCACTCGCATTACGAGTAAGTACGCTAACAGTACCACCACCAACAGTACCAAGACCTAATAATCCAATTTTTACTGGTTTCAAAAAAATAACTCCAGGTAATTCAATAATATTTAAAGTGAAACGAAATAATTACGCTTCATTTTCATTTGACGGATCTTCTTCTCTCATCATTGCACGTATAGAACGAATCGCCTGTCGAGTACGATGTTCATTTTCAATCAAGGCAATACGTACGAAATCGTCACCGTAACTACCAAATCCGATACCTGGTGATACAGCGACCTTTGCTTCCATTAACAATTTCTTAGAAAACTCGAGTGAACCCATTTTCTTAAATTGTTCAGGTATGGGTACCCAGGCAAACATTGTCCCTTTGGGTTTTTCGACTTCCCATCCGATAGAATTCAAACCATCACATAACACATCGCGACGGTTGCAATACATATCACGAATCTCAGCAACGCATTGTTGATCTTCTTCCAGTGCCGTTATTGCGGCAATTTGAATTGGCGTAAATGTGCCGTAATCAAGATAAGATTTAATTCTCGCTAATGCTTTTACTAATGTCGGGTTGCCAACCATAAAGCCGACACGCCAACCAGGCATATTGTAACTCTTGGACATGGAAAAAAATTCGACTGCAACGTCTTTTGCTCCTGGCACTTGTAATATCGAAGGCGCGGTATAACCATCAAAAACAATATCAGCATAAGCCAGATCTTGAATGACCCAAATCTGATGTTCTTTGGCAATTTCAATGATCTTGCCAAAGAATTCCAGATCAACACATTGTGTTGTTGGATTACTCGGGAAATTAATCAGTAATAATTTTGGTTTCGGCCAGCAATCCCTTATCGATTTTTGTAGTTCTTCAAAAAAATCAATACCCGGACCAATCGGAACATGACGCACATCAGCACCAGCGAGAACAAAACCGTACGGATGTATAGGATAGGCAGGATTTGGAACCAGAACAGCATCACCGCGATCGACAATTGCCATAGCCAAATGCGCCAGTCCTTCTTTTGAACCAAGCGTAACAATCGCTTCAGATTCAGGATCGAGATCTACATCATAACGTGATTTATACCAATTACAGATAGCACGTCTTAATCGTGGGATGCCACGCGAGATAGAATAACCATGCGTGTCTTCGCGTTGTGATGCCTCTACCAGTTTTGCAACTATGTGTTTTGGTGTTGGTTGGTCAGGATTCCCCATACCAAAGTCAATAATATCCTCGCCACGATGACGAGCATCCATCTTCAATTCATTAACAATATTGAATACATAAGGGGGTAGGCGATTAATACGCGCAAATTCTTCGTTCACTTTCTGACCTTAAACCTATATATAAAAAGCTGGTGATTATACGGTATACATTTGAAACGTTACAGAGCTGTTTAAACTGTTTGATCAGGGGGGACTCCCGTATAATCAACTCATGATAAATATTGCTGCTGTACAGATGGTTTCGACTGATGTCGTTGCCGAAAATCTCGAACTTGCCGGAAAACTCATAGCTGACGCCGTTTCGAAACAAGCAAAACTGGTAACGCTACCTGAAAATTTCCCGCTAATGGGCAAAGAAGACTCTGAACGACTGGCAATTCAAGAAGCTTTTGGTAGTGGTCCAATACAATCTTTTCTTTCAGCTCAGGCAAAACAACACCAAATTTATTTATTAGGCGGAACCATACCTCTGCAATCCGATAAACCGAATAAGGTTTTTTCGGCAAGCCTACTCTATGCTCCAAATGGAGAATGCATTGCCCATTATGACAAAATCCATTTATTTGATGTTCTGGTTAATGAATCTAATGGTGAGTCATACCGTGAATCCGATGCATTTGAAGCCGGAAATGAAATTGTTGTGGCAGCGACCGAAATTGGAAATATTGGGCTTTCTGTTTGTTATGACCTGCGTTTTCCCGAAATGTATCGAAAAATGCATGCCGATAATGTGCAAATCATTACCGCACCTTCTGCTTTTACCGCAACAACCGGTGAAGCACATTGGGAAACTTTGCTTAGAACGCGTGCAGTTGAGAACTTATCTTATGTAATTGCCTCCAATCAGGGAGGAACCCATGTAAATCAGCGAGAAACCTGGGGACATAGTATGATTGTCGATCCTTGGGGTACGATACTTGCGAGTGTCGAGAAAGGTTCCGGCATTGCAGTAGCAGTAATTGATCTTGATAAACAAGCCAAGCTTCGCAAAATGTTCCCGGCGTTGGAACATCGAAAATTTTAGAAACGAAACATTAAACAAAAGCTGGATATTAGAAACTTTATGAGTAATTCATTAGAAACTGCACAATCTATTTTATTGAGCAATCGTGGACTTGAACTGAGTGATGTTCAAAACACATTAGATCAACTCATGTTGCCTTCTATTGATCAGGCTGATCTTTATTTTCAATCCTCTCATTCTGAATCATGGGTATTGGAAGATGGTATTGTCAGAGAAGGTTCACACAACATTGATCAAGGTGTCGGTGTTCGTGCTATTAGCGGCGAAAAAACCGGCTTTGCTTATTCTGATGAAATTGTCTTACCCGCGTTAACGCAAGCGGCAACGGCAGCACGTTCCATAGCCAGTCACGGCGATAATGGTCAACTTCAAGCCTGGCATAAAACAAGCCCTCTCGTTCTTTATAGCGATAAAGATCCACTCAACTCAATAACGACTGAAGAAAAAGTAAATCTTTTAAAACAACTTGATCAGGCCGCGCGACAAAAAGATCCGCGCGTAAAACAGGTCATGATTGGTTTAACCGGATCGCAATCGACAATATTAGTTGCGAACAGTGAAGGCAAGTTAAGTGGCGATGTCAGACCACTTGTTCGTTTAAACATAAACGTTATTGTTGAAGAAGATGGCAAGATAGAAAAAGGTGGTTCGGGTGGCGGTGGTCGCTTTGGCTATGAATATTTTCTTAACGATGGCATGGCCATGTCTTATGTTGATGAAGCAATAGAACAAGCTTTAATTAATCTTAAATCAGATGCTGCACCGGCAGGCACTATGTCTGTCGTATTAGGTCCGGGTTGGCCAGGCATTTTATTACATGAAGCGATTGGTCATGGTCTCGAAGGCGACTTTAATCGAAAAGAAACATCGGCGTTTTCAGGACGCATTGGCGAACGTGTTGCATCAGAAGGCGTCACCGTGGTTGATGATGGCACGATTGAAAACCGTCGCGGTTCTTTGAACGTTGATGATGAAGGTACACCAACATCTTCAACAACATTAATCGAACGCGGTATCTTAAAATGTTATATGCAAGATAAACATAATGCGCGACTGATGGGAGTTGCGCCAACAGGTAATGGGCGCCGTGAATCCTATGCGCATTTACCTATGCCGAGAATGACCAATACTTATATGCTTGGCGGCGAACATGATCCGGAAGAGATTATTGCCTCAGTTGATAAAGGTATCTACGCCGTACAATTTGGTGGCGGACAAGTCGACATCACCAATGGCAAATTTGTCTTTAGTGCCAGTCAGGCTTACAAAATCGAAAATGGAAAAATTACTACTCCAATAAAAGGAGCAACAATCATTGGTAATGGTCCGGATGTGTTAACTCGTGTCAGCATGGTGGGTAATGATATGGCACTGGATTCAGGTATTGGTACCTGCGGCAAAGATGGTCAATCTGTTCCTGTTGGTGTTGGTCAACCAACAATTAGAATTGATAATATTACTGTTGGAGGAACTAGCGTTTAATCGTTGATTTCCTAAAGCATCAATCAAGATCGGGTAAAGATTGTCGAGTCCATGTCATTGCGTCTCGGTAAATTTGATAAAGTCTATCCTGACTCATATTGGGAAACTCAATACCATCCCAAATACATTGTTCGCAACATATGCTGCACCACAAAGCCTTACCCATATCACCCTTTCTATCTAGCAATGCCTTATTTAAACTTTCATCCAATGGTATTTTTTTCAAAATGTCAGATAAAGGCTGATCAAGTACTGCATCCAAAATAGAAAATAGCCCTACAATAAAATAGGAGTCCTTTTCTGGTAAGCCACATTCGTCGGCAATGAATTCACACATCTTTGCCCGAACTAAACCTACCTGAATAAGCTCGGAAGCTTTATTCGCGTTTCCCGACATCGCTAGTAAACTCACCCAATTCTTCAAACGTTGAATTCCTAAATAAACGACTGCCTGTTTAATAGAATTCATTTTGTTTTTTAAACCAAAGGCGGCTGAATTGACACACCGAAATAATTTATAACTTAAAGACACATCCTGGGAAATTAATTGCTCTATTTCACTAACTTCCAAGTCTGGTTTTTGCATTTGTGCGAGTAATTGAAGTAGTGAAATACTAGCTGAAGATAAAGCTTGATGACTAATAACTTCAGGCTTGGAAAAAAAATACCCCTGAAAGTAATCAAAACCTACTTCTATAAGTTGATGGTACTCCTCCTGCGTTTCAACTTTTTCTGCGAGAAGTTTGAGTTTTCTCCCTTCAAACTTTTTAATCTGATTTTTTATTTCTTCGATACTATGTTGCATAACATCGAATTTTATTATTGTTGCTAAATCAATTAACGGTATCCATTCGTCAGAAAAGGTGAAGTCATCCAGTGCAATGATATAACCCGCATCAACAAGTCTTTTAACTCCAGCAACAAGTTCTTCATCTACTTCAACTGTTTCCAATATTTCTATAACAACTCTGTCTGCCGGTAATAATTCGGCAATGCCGTTGATTAACAAGTCTTTAGTAAAATTAATAAAGGCCGGATTAGAACCAACGATATCATCCAGACTGATTTCCATAAGCGCATTATTGATTACTTGAGATGTTGCTTTATCACCATCGATACCATCATATGCGTCAACATTGCCTGAACGAAACAACAATTCATACCCGGCAATCTTAAGTTTCGAATCAAATATTGGCTGGCGGCCAATAAATACATGCGGTTTGTCTTCTACGATGTTTTCATGCAGCGTTTGCATTAAAAAATACCCTGATTATTAATTATATTTTTGAATAACTGCTTTTTTATCCACAATTTAAGAGAAATAAAGGTAGTTAACTATCTTATTATCGGGATAGATCTGTAATTCTTGACCTTAATTTTTGAGCAAAAAAAAGGCATCCGAAGATGCCCTTTTAAAACTAACTATTTGTTCGATTATTGAGCTTCGATATAGAGAAAGCTCAAACCACCTGAAGCACCTAGTCCCGTGCTGGTTTCCAACGCTAAAGGCTGTAAGCTGAAACTGTCATTACTACCGCCAATCAATGCTTTTGCACCTAAACCAACACCAACAGCAGCATTGAGTTCCGCACCAACATATTTACCCGCTAATGCATGGCTATTCGCACTTACATCATTACTCGCTGCAAAAACAGCAAAATGCATTGTTTCATCGGTTTTAAAGCTTAAATCCAAACCAAGACCAATACCGGTTTCACCTTTATATTTTTCAACTGTACCTGCATTATCGAATTCACATACTACATCCGCAGTTGAACGAATGATTAAGTTAACGCGCGATCCAGGAACAACGGTACATTTAAGTACACCGAGTTGTAGACCGTGTGAATCAGCCATAGCTGATTGACTACAAGCTACAACGATAGCCACGCAAAATAGATGAGAAATTCTTTTGATTGTTTTATTCATGCTTTATTTTTCCTTAATTTGAAGATTCAAAACCCAGTTAGTATATAAATTAAATGACATTCTTAACAGTGGTGAATTTCACACTTTTGAAAAAAGTTTATTAATCTTTCAAACCAAACCACGCAATGATGACACCCACTGAGCTTAGTATAGCTGCGAAAAGGAAGGTTTGCATAGATCCGACATAATCCCAAAGGTAGCCGCTAATCAGACTGCCTAGTGCCAAACCTGCACCAAAACTGACGCTGCTATACAAGGCTTGTCCTCTGCCCTGATGCTCACCTTTGAACTCACGGTGAATGTATTGAATGGCAACAGCATGATAGATACCAAAAGTTGCAGCATGAAGACATTGAGCAAATAGTAATATAAAAACATTATCCACAAACCAGGCAATCAACAACCAACGTATGGTTGCTAATATCAAAACCAGAATCATAAGTCGGCGTAAACCGAAATGACCTATGACCCGATGCATGAATAAGTAAATTAGCACTTCAGCAAGAACGCCTAATGCCCAGGCAGTACCAATAAAACTATTCGAATAATGATGTTCTTCAAGATAGATAGAAAAAAATGTGTAATATGGCCCATGCCCCGCTTGGACTAGAAAACACACCATCATCAACGTGATGATATGCGGTTTGAACAAGATTGAGCGGAATGTAGAGCCGTTAGACTCTTCATGAGAAGAAGGAATTTCCGGTAGGGATAAGCTATGCAGCCAAACCAAAAACATCGAAGCAATAATTATTGGTAGTAAATAAACAATCGGTTGATGATCAAAAAATTTACCTAAGGCAAGAACCGCAATAATAAAACTAATCGAACCCCAGATTCGTACAACGGTATAACTGTCACTTGATTCACCAAGGTGGGATAAAGTTGTTGCTTCAATCTGAGGTAAAGCCGCACTCCAGAATATCGAGAAAACAAAAAGAATAAAAAATAGAGACCAGAAATCCTGATAGAACAACACTAGCGAAAAAAATAACATTGATAATAATGAAGTATGACGAATAACCTGTATTCGCTTGCCGGTATGATCAACAATCCAGCCCCAGATAAAAGAAGAGAAGATTTTAGTTACCACGACAATCGCCGAAAGAATACCAATATCCTCGGCAGTCATGCCTATCGATTTTAGATAGAGCGACCAATACGGCATGAATGCGCCGATGGTCAAGAAGAATAGGAAATAAAAACCGGACAGTCGCCAGTAAGGCAAGCCGTCGACTTTAATCATGAGGGCTCCTCTATTAATTCTGGGTAAGATAGATTGAGATTCATAATTTTCAAGAGCAAGGCACTAAGTACCTGTAATAGTTATTCTATTGCGGGTGCTTAGTAAAGCTTCCGCTCCTGCTAACGCTCCTCACCTACGTCCTGTAGGCGACGAAGCTATTGGAGATTATGGAATCAAGATACTTATTCACGAATTGATAGAGAGCCCTCAACTATTTGTTACTTGCAGGTATGACAGGAGTAATTGATTGAACATCGGCATTCTGACCACGATGACGAAGCATATGATCCATTAACACCAATGCTAACATTGCTTCGGCAATGGGTGTTGCGCGAATACCGACACAAGGATCATGACGACCTTTAGTCACAACTTCTGTAGCCTGACCTGATTTATCAATTGTATCGCCAGGTAAACGAATGCTCGATGTTGGTTTGAATGCTGTACTCACTAAAATATCTTGTCCCGAAGAAATACCACCTAAAATACCGCCGGCATTGTTACCGACAAAACCTTCGGGTGTCATTTCATCGCGATGTACTGTGCCTTTTTGCTCAACACAATCAAAACCGGCTCCAATTTCAACCGCTTTGGCCGCATTAATTCCCATCATCGCCTTGGCAATGTCCGCATCCAAACGATCAAAAATAGGTTCGCCTAAACCAACAGGCACATTCTCAGCAACCACATTTATTCGCGCACCAATAGATTCGCCTTCTTTACGAAGCGCATCCATGTAGTCATCTAATTCAGAAACACGATCTGGATCCGGACAAAAGAAAGCATTGTTCTCTACTTCATCCCAATCTTTATGTTCAATTTTCATGGGGCCGATTTGTGAAAGATAACCGCGTATCACTATGCCAAATTTTTCTTTCAAATATTTCTTGGCAATCGCGCCGGCAGCCACACGCATACACGTTTCACGCGCAGAAGCTCGACCACCACCGCGATGATCGCGAATCCCATATTTTTGTTGATAGGTATAGTCGGCATGACCGGGGCGAAACATTTCCATAATATTGCCGTAATCTTTCGATTTTTGATCTTCATTTTCGATAAGCAGACCAATTGGGGTTCCGGTTGTCACACCTTCAAACACACCCGACATGATTTTTACCGTATCGGATTCTTTACGTTGAGTAACATGACGTGATTTACCGGGCTTACGACGATCCAGATCGTGCTGCATATCCGCTTCCGTCAAAGCCATTCCCGGAGGACAGCCATCGACAATGCACACGTATCCCGAACCATGACTTTCGCCGGCACTGGTGACCGTGAATAATTTTCCGAATGTATTTCCTGACATAGCGCGCTATTGTATATGGGAACGACCATCTCGTACATGTTGAACTCTAGTGAATTTAGATGCTCTAATAGACGGCAAGCCATTTAAATAATGTTTAAATCAAGATTAAGATGATACGAATAATCATAATTTCGCTTTTTCTACTAATCCCTTTATCAACAAAGGCTGATGCGCTTAGTATGAGCTTGGTAAATATAGCCGGTGTTGAAGAACCTTTAAATAATCACATTGGCAAAGGTCAATGGGTTGTCGTCAATACATGGAGTCCGACGTGTAGCGCCTGCGTGATTGAATTACCTCAAATCAGAAAATTCATAGAACGAAACCCAAATATCCCAATGTTGGGAGTGACACTGGATTTTCCCAGCTTTGGTTATGGCAAAATGGATATCCTACAAGAATTCTTAAAAACCGAACCCCTCGACTTCCCTCTGTTCCTCGCAGATATAGAACAAGCCTCAGAAGTCATCGGACGATGGTTAGTCGGTATTCCGTCAATGACCATCTTTCACCCCGATGGACGACCATTAGTCACATGGCCGGGTGTAGTTGAGATTGATGAGATAGAAAAATATATCGCAAATTATGAAGAGGAAGATGATCCGTTGTCAGAAGGATTTCGTTAACTCTCTAACAACCGTCGTTTAAGTAAAGTTTGCATATCGCGTCGACCATCAACGATAAGATAAATGTACACTTTGTTTTTAATAACTCGATAAATTATCCGATAGGGTTTAAAAAATACTTCACGATAATCTCGAATACCCAATGACAATAATTCTTGAGGATAAGTGCCACGTTCAGGTAACTCTGACAAACTGTTTATTATTTCTTCAATTTTGCTCAATACCTCGTCAGCACTTTGAAGTGAATCATATTGAGCAATATACGTATCCAGTTCTTCAAGATCACTTACTGCACTGTCAGTAAGAAAAACTTTACTCGGCATTAAGCCTTTACCCTCTTTTTACGAATACGCTTCATTACATCCGTAGCCGCTTGAACTTTACCTGCTTCGATTTGCTGATTACCAAGCGCAAGAATTTTTAGTAATGCCAATGTTTCCTGTGTTTGTTCATAACTTTTCACATCCTGCATTACAACTTTGGCTTCGCCATTTTGCGTAATAATGAAAGGTTCTCGTTGTTCACCTAATTGACGTATAACTTCGGCTGCGTGAGCCTTGAGATAGCTGATGGGTTTAATGTGAGAAGATAGTTTCATAGACGATACTCATCAAATTATATTGACCTAAATATAGTTCTTATATAGGTCAAAATCAAGTTATCAATTAATTAGTAAATAAAAAGAGGCTTTCTTGTCAAAAAGATTTAAACAACTTTTTTTTAATTTCGAAAATTTTCAACTATGTTTTTCGCTTGATGGCGCCTTACTTCTTTTTAAAAAGAAGTTGGTCGCTATCAAGCGAAAACTGTTTTAAATAAAAACTAGATTCCTGCTTTCGCGGGAATGACGAAAGAAGAATTACTTTTTACTTTTCTCTTCTTCATAAACATTTATAAATCCATCAACATTTGGCATTTTTATTTTCGGTAATGTCGATGCATTCATAACCTCATCTTTAGTAATAATATTATTAAGATATAAAAGATAAGCTGTGACAGCATAGATTTCATTATTACTTAATGATTCCGGTGCGGTCATTGGCATGGAACGCCGTACGACATCAAATATCGTTGTCGCATAAGGCCAATAACTTCCTATTGTTTGTTCTGGATATTCACTGCTTAATTCATTTTGTGCGCCCGCCAATTGATCGGCGCTTGCACCCAATCCGTTTTTTCCATGACAAGCGATGCATTTTTGTTGATAGATCTTTTCTCCTTCAACAACATTGCCTTCGCCTTCAGGTAAACCTTCGCCATCTGGAAAAACACTGATATCCCATTTTGCGATTTCTTCTGGCGATACAGCATGACCAAGACGAGGACCGTCTTGAATTGATTCTGCGTATAGGAAATTAATCCCAGCCGCTATCAATACTGATATCAGAATTATCTTTTGGTATTTCATCTTTGTCATAAACGTGTGATACGAAACCATCCGTATCGACTTGCCAGTTTGTTATTGCGTTATAGTGAAAGAAACCATGCCGGCCTCTTTCCTTTACTAATTTATTTCTTTCCGGTTGTACGTAACCTGTTTCATCTGTTGCTCTACTTTTTAATACAGCAAGTTTGCCATTCCAGTTCCAGGGCAAACGAAAACGAGTTAATGCACGATCAAGTACAGGTTCTTGTAATTCTGCTTTAGCCCAGCTTTTTCCACCATCAGCAGACACTTCAACCATGCTAATCTTGCCACGACCCGACCAGGCCAAACCGGTTATTTGATATAAACCTTTTTCCTTTAACAACATATGCGCTGAAGGTGAGGTAATTAAAGATTTTGCTTCGATAGGAAAGGTAAACATTCTTGCCTTACCGGAAGGTTGTAACTCGGTATATTTTGAAGTTTCGTTACGTGCCATGACGGGACGATCAGTCACTTTTAATCGACGTAACCATTTTACATTTAATACACCTTCCCAACCGGGAACAATTAAACGTAAAGGATAACCATTTTCTGGACGAATACGTTCACCATTTTGATATAGTGCCAGAAATGCATCGTCCATTGCTTTTTCAATCGGAATTGACATTTCCATGGCAAAGGCATCGGCACCTTCGGCAATAATCCATTTTGCTTTTTTTCTTAAACCCACTTCATTTAATAAAACTGAAAGCGGCACACCCGTCCATTCACTACACGACACCATGCCATTAAAGTAACCTGCTTCAGACTGAGAAGGCTGACTATTCCAACCGGCATTACTGTTGCCACCACATTCTATAAAGCAAATTTTAGATTGCATCGGGTAACGTAACAAATCATCAATAGTAAAAATTAAATCTTCTTTCACTAACCCATGAATTAATAAGCGATGTTGTTTTGGATCAATTTGCGGCACGCCATTGTGATGGCGTTCATAATGTAAACCGTTCGGCGTAATCGTTCCTTCCATTTTATGTAACGGTGTCCATGAAACACCATTGCCGGGAACAACTTCATTGGGAGATGGATAACGAACAACATCATCTTCAAACTCTGATGGCATGCCATAAGTTGAAAATGGCGCGCCTGGTTGTTTCATCCAAGGAGGGTTCGCGGGATCAAAATCTGCTTTATTTTTATTTTGTATCACTTCTTTAGACGCTGCTATGGATGTCGTTGAGGCAAGTGCAGAAATAGCACCAAACTGTAACCCTTTTTTCAAAAACAATCGGCGATCAAGTAAGCCATTACCGGCTACTTTATAATCGTCCAGTGATAGATCGTTTTTACGATCTACTGTCATCGCCTAACCTCTAGTTATTATTTTTGTGTCTAAACAGACTACTATTAAGATTTCTTTACATCATAGTTAGAACTAAATTCGTTCTTCTTGGTATCAGTTCCTTTCACAGTCATGACGCCTTCTTCTTTTGGCACGAAGTAAAAACGTAAGGCCGGATCCATACTGACCGAAAAGGTTAACAACGCTTTAACAACCAGTTTGCCATTATATGTTACTTCCATGGTATCCATAAAAAACGCAGGGGGGATAACGCGCGACCCCACTCTTATCGGTGCCATTCCGGTTATATTCGGATGACGTACTTTTACTTGCATCAGGTTTGGCTCACCTAGAGCTAAATCACCCACCACTTTCATCTGCATTTTACCCAACAGTTTTCTAGAATCTTCCATACTCGCCGGTGGTGGTGCCGAGCAAGCGCCTTTGGCACGGACAAAGCTCTTGGTCATATACAGCTCACCTGAATTTAGTTCCGCGACCACGCGGACATAAGCAAAGGTATCAACACGAATGCGCATGGCTAAATCGGCTTTGCCACTGTCAGGCGTGAATTCAAACATACCCACTAAAGGCATGGGGTTCATATCAACAAAGACATGCATCTTTTTGATATAGCGTTCTTCTGTCTGAGGAATTGTAGTATGAATCGATATGGGAACAACCGAAGCGTCTTCTGCCGTATAAGGCGCTTTTAATTCGATAATATTTTGTTCAACGCCTTCAATAATTTTTCTGTCTTGAAAATTCTGTTTTCTGAGATTTTCTTCCCAGGCTTTGTCAGAAATTTTATGTCGGTGATCGGCAGGCTGAACATCGGCTAAGACAACACTAGAAAACGACATTAGTGAAAAAATGATTAAAAACTTAAACTTAACTAAATATTTCAAATTGGTATCCTCTTGATTTAACTCTATTTTTATAAAAAACAAGCATCATCGTTATTAATTTGAGGCTATTTAAACAACTCCATCCACAACTGTCTGTGACCTAAGTTACATTAGAGACTTTTTAAACTGTATTCGTTGAGCTTGTCTTTGTTAATTAACTGAATTTTTCCACGTTGACTTTCTATCCAACCTTGGCGTTCCCATTCATTAATATGTCGACTAATCACTTCACGAACGCTGCCCATATCAAGTGCTAGCTGTTGGTGAGTACTGGTAATCGTATTCTTATCATCGACGATTTTTAATAAATATCGCGCTAAACGAATATCAATACGACTAAAAGCAACTTCATTGACCAAGAGGATAAGATCGGAAAGTAGCTCCCCATAATTGTTATGCACAAACTTACGAAACTGAATTGATTGTGCCATCAAGTCATTAAATATATTAGTAGGAATTGCAGCAAGCAGTGTATCTTGCTCAGCAATACTTTCGGCAGGGAAAGTCGAGTTTGCCATCAAACAAGATGTAGTTAATACGCAAGTCTGCCCCGAACTCACTCGATAAAGGAGAATTTCTCGCCCCGATTCAGAACTTCTATAAACTCGTGTCTGACCACTAAGACACATTAAAAAATTACTGCAATCCCAACCCGGCTCGTAAGCGACTTCGCCTCGAGTGAGCTGTTTAAATAAAACAACCTTCTTTAACAGTTCTTGATGTTCTTTATCTAATCCCAATAGTTCGGGAAACAGTTCAAACCATTTTTCAATGTGCTCTGATTTTTTCAAAAATATATCCTGCCTAACTAATTATTATTAGTAGTAGTATAAACGTTAAATTAGTTTCAGAAAGAAACAACGGTTATTTAACTTTATTAATCTAAATCATTCTTATTTAAAATAAATACTCCATCCCCACCGTTTTCAAACTCTAACCAGATAAAGGGTAGTTCTGGGTAGTGTTCAATTAACGCATCCATACTATTACCAACTTCAACAGCAAGAACACCACCTTCATTTAAATGAGCTGCAGCTTGTTTTAAAATTCGCCCGACTAATTCCAGACCATTGTCATTTGCTTCAAGTGCGTGACCTGGTTCATGTGAATATTCCTTCGGCAAAGTCTGCATTTCATCATGTCCCACATAAGGTGGATTACTAATGATCAAATCGTATTTTTTACCCTCAAGTTGATCAAACAGATTAGATTTGTATAAGTGTACGCGATCATTCAAATCATGTTTTTTTACGTTAATCATTGCCACTTCAAGGGCATCATCATCGATATCTACTGCATCGATTTTCGCATACGGAAATTCATAAGCACAGGCAATAGGAATACAGGCACTCCCTGTTTCGATATCAAGAATTGAATTTACATTACTAAAAGACAACCATGGCATAAATTGAGATGTAATTAATTCGGCAAATGGAGAACGAGGTATTAATACTCGCTTATCAACATAAAATTCTCGTCCGGCAAACCAGGCTTGATTAACCAGATAAGCAACGGGTATGCGTTGATTAATTCGTTTATCAATCAAGCTTTCAATATGTGATAACAGATCTTGTTGAATCGATTCATCCAACTTTTCATCGCCGCAATCAAATTCCAGATCCGCTGCTGCCATCACCAGATAGAATGCTTCATCAAGAGAATTATCAGTACCATGGCCATAAAACAGATCGGCTTGGGAAAATTGTTTTTCGGTACGCTGAATTAATTCGCGTACGCTAATTGGATGTGCCACGGTAAGTTATGAAAGCGCTTTATAACCGGGGATTTCTTCAAAGACAACTTCATCAATTTTATCTTCACCTAGATATTTATGTGCATACTCTAGATAAATTTTTTCATTAATAAACACGTCAAACAAATCGGCATCAACATGATTATCCAGTTTCATCTGCCCGAGTATTTTTAAAGATTGCGATAAAGGCATCGCTTTTTTATAAGGTCTGTCACTGGCTGTCAGCGCTTCGAATACATCTGCTATAGCAATCATTCTTGCTTGTATCGACATTTCATGTTTAGTTAATTTATTTGGATAACCGGTACCATCCATTTTTTCGTGATGACCACCGGCAAACTCAGGCACTCGAGTCAGATGCTTTGGATAAGGTAAAGACTCGAGCATTTTAATCGTAACTGAAACGTGATTATTAATAATTTCTCTTTCTCTTACTGAAAGCGTACCTCGCCCTATTTGCAGGTTTTGTATTTCTTCTTCGCCTAACAAGTTGACTGTCTCACCTTCCGGATTGACATAAGTTCTTTTAGCAATTTCTTCAATACGTTTTATATCTTCATCTGATATAAACTCACCACCGACATTATATCGTCGGATGTCATCTCTTTCTTTCGTTAAGGTTTCTAATGTATTTTGTAACAATTGATTCTTCGATAACTCTTGTTCGATATCATCCGAGTTTTTTATATTTCTTAAACTTGATTTAAGTGATTCAATAACCGCATCACGTTTTAATACTTCAAAAGACATATCTACTAAATTGATACGATCAAATATTGTTTCCAGCTTCGTTCCTTTATCAACAACATATTCCGGCGTGGTAATTTTTCCGCAATCATGTAACCAGGCTGCTACATCGAGTTCATATATTTCATCGTCTGATAGCTTAAAATCCTTCAACGGCCCTTTATCAACCTTGTTAACTGCCATTGCCAACATATTAGTCAACACAGGAACGCGTCGACAATGACCTGCTGTATACGGTGACTTTTCATCAATCGCGTCGGCAATCAGTTGAATGAATGAATCGAAAAGTTTTTTCTGTGCGTCAATTAAAATTTTATTAGTGATCGTCACTGCGGCTTGCGATGCGAGTGATTCAACCAATTGTTGATCCAGTTCTGAAAATGGAATGACTTTTCTCTCATCCTCATCAATAGCATTAATAAGTTGTAAGACACCAATGATGTCATTCTCATGATTGGTCATTGGTACTGTCAGAAATGAAATTGAACGATAACCCATTTTGTTATCAAAACTACGTGTACCGGAAAAATCAAACTCTTCGCTGGCATAGGCATCAGGGATATTGACTGTTTCACCACCAATAACAGCGCAGGCGGCAACCATATGATCATTGGGCTTGCCTTCATCGTCATACAAGGCTATCGGATAAAATGTAATCTCTTCGCCGCTGGTTCCGCCTTTATGGATATTCAAAGAACGATTGTGAAGAATTTCAAATTTCAGATGTTGGTCATCCGTTCGCGAATACAATGTGCCGCCATCGGCATTAGTGATTTCCATCGCCTTGACCAAAATAAGCTCTAATAAACGGGCGTGATCTTTTTCTGCCGATAACGCGATACCAATTTTATTAAGCTCGCGAAGTAACGTCGAAATATCTTGTACTGTTTGATTCATAACGACCCAAATACGTTCCAGAAAATGACTTAATTTCATTTTAGGGCATGAACCCTAAAGAGTGAAACGAAAAATGGGGCGATATCGCCCCATTATGATTTAAAGTTTATAAATCAGTCTGTCAGTGTGACTATCAGGGCATTCAACTTATTGACAAAGCTTGCCGGATCATCCAATTGACCACCTTCGCTTAATAGTGCCTGATCAAAAAGAATATGCGACCAATCTGCAAATAAATCTTCATTTTCTTCAACATCTATTTTCTTAACAATCGGATGGTCAGGATTAATCTCCAATATCGGTTTCGCACCGGGAATACTTTGCCCGGAAGCCTGGAGTATCTGTTCCATATGTCGACCCATATCATGTTCATCACTCACCAGACAGGCAGGCGATGTCGTTAAACGTGATGTTGCACGAACTTCTTTCACTTTTCCGTCCAACACTTTGCTAATCCGTTTCGCCAATTTGTCATAATCCTTACTCTTTTTCTCATCCTCTTTCTTTTCGGCTTCATCCTGAATGTCACCCAAATCGAGTGCGCCTTTATTAACGGATTGTAAAGGCTTGCCGTCGAATTCATTCAAGTGAGACGTCACCCATTCATCTATCGGATCTATGAACAATAAAACTTCAATACCTTTCTCTTTGAATATTTCAAGATGCGGACTGTTCTTGGCTTTGGCATAAGTATCAGCCGTCACGTAGTAAATTGCCTTTTGCCCTTCTTGCATACGTCCCACATAATCTTTTAAAGAAACTTTCTGCTCTTCGGTGTCTTCATGTGTACTGGCAAAGCGAAATAGATTTGATAAATCGTCTTTATGTTCCGGCGCATCAATCACACCTTCTTTTAATACCTTGCCAAAAATTTTCCAGAACTCTGCATACTTATCCTGATCTTTTTCTGACATTGTTTTTAACAAGCTCAATACTTTTTTCGTACAACCGGATCGAATCGAATCAATGACTTTGTTATGTTGCAGAATTTCGCGCGAAACATTGAGCGGCAAATCATCTGAATCGACCACGCCACGAACAAAACGTAACCATGATGGAATCAATTGATCGGCATCATCCATGATGAACACACGACGTACATAAAGTTTTACGCCATGTCGCTGGTTCCTGTCCCACAAATCAAACGGCGCCCGCGCAGGGATATATAAGAGTGAAGTATATTCGAGCTTACCTTCAACACGGTTATGAATATGCGCCATCGGATCTTCAAAATCATGGCCAACATGTTTATAAAATTCGTTATATTCTTCGTCTGAAATATCTTTTTTGTTACGCGCCCATAATGCTGTGGCACTGTTAACAGTCTCTTCGACCACTCCAAATTTAGGTTCCTTCTTCTTGTCCTCTTCTTGGCCTTCTTTTTTCTCAGCGTCTTTGTCTTTACCTTCTTCTTTGATTTGCACTTCTTTATCCATAACAATCGGCAGCGAAATATGATCGGAATATTTAGTAATAATATTTTTTAATCGATAGTCATTTAAAAAATCATCCATATCATCGCGTAAATGCAAAATCACTTTGGTTCCACGCTTAGGCACATCGACCGTTTCTATGTTGTAATCATTTTCGCCTTCAGAACTCCAACGTACACCTTCAGAACTAGCGAGACCGGCTCGGCGCGTAATCACATCAACTTTTTTAGCGACAATAAAACAGGAATAAAAACCAACACCAAACTGACCGATCAATTGTGAATCTTTGGTTTGATCGCCAGTGAGTGCATAAAAAAACTGTTTAGTGCCAGATTTGGCAATCGTACCAAGATGTTCAATGACATCTTCACGCGACATACCAATACCATTATCAATAACCGTAATGGTTTTTAAGTCTTTATTAAATTCGACTTTGATTTTCAATTCTGAGTCATCTTCATAAAAACTGTCATTTTGCAGAGCTTCGAAACGGAGTTTATCTGCCGCATCTGACGCATTTGAAATCAATTCACGTAAAAATATCTCTTTATTGCTATATAAAGAATGGATCATGAGGTGCAGTAACTGTTTGACCTCGGTTTGAAACCCTAATGTTTCCTGTTTTGCTTCAACTGCCATAATTAACCTAATCCCCTAAATTAATGAATTCATTTGTGGATGTGTATATTGGGATGGGTGGATATTTTTTCAAGTCAGATTTTTCATTGCGTTTGCTCTAATATAGGTCAATAATTAGTCCTATAATATTATTCATTATTATTATTTTTAAGGCTGATAAAAATTGGCGGAGGTTTATACATGAAACGTTTTATGAAACAAATTGGTCAGGGCATGACAGAATACATCATTATCGTGGCCTTGATTGCTATTGCAGCTATTGGTATC
Source organism: Gammaproteobacteria bacterium (assembly GCA_041689615.1). Lineage (GTDB taxonomy): Bacteria > Pseudomonadota > Gammaproteobacteria > Eutrophobiales > Eutrophobiaceae > UBA7359. The sequence goes on from JBDNFW010000043.1 coordinate 110,788, forward strand.
TACGGTATTTTTGGCGATACAATCACCGATCAGATGGGAACAATGACATCAGAACTGGCAGGTGTAGATGCTGATGTTCAAGCCGTAGATGCTGGCGCTGGCGCTGCAACGACCAAGAAAGGTCTTGCTGACTATACAGATAGTAGCGAGTAGTAACGATTAATCGCAACACTGTCACAAAAATTCTAATTTTGATATTTAGTGACTTTGTAAAGTGATAATTTGTTGTTTACCTTAAATAACATAACCCTTGCTAGGCCTAGTCTAGCAAGGGTTTAGATATTTAATATATGCAAATCCATTTGCCAGTCTTTCTATAGAACACATTATCTAAATTAATTCTGGCAATCGTACAGGGTCAACCATTGCTAGAAAAAAACTCAATTTCTCACACATCACAACGCGGCCAAGCCTCTGTTTTTGTGATGCTGTTTATGATGATTTTGCTAGTCTCTGCCATTGGTTTATACAAAACAGGCAAAATAACCAGTAACAAAATGCAGCTGCAAAATGCTGCTGATGCTGCCGCTTTTAGTATGTCCACGGTAGAAGCGCGAGACCTTAATTTCGCTGCCTATATGAATCGCGCCATTGTCGCGAATGAAGTAGCCATTGGGCAGATGGTCGGTTTAGCCTCTTGGGCTATCCATGTAAGATCCGTTGCCGACTTTCTCGATACATATAATTCCTTTTTTCTCGCTCCAGCAACATTAGGTGCGTCGACCGCATTTGTCACGCCAATAACATCCGTATGGCGCGGTGCTGGCACAGGTTTGGTCACTGCTATGAAAGCCATTGCCAATATTGGTACTACGGTGGTACACAATATCAATAAGATATATGGTGCTGCCTCATTCGGTTATCACACTGTCAGCATACTTTTTGCGGTTGGTGTGCTCGATGATGTGATTAATAATAATGGGCCACCCGGAACCAAGGTATCGGATTTCGGAATTATGAGCCTCATCGCTCATATTATTACTTATGGTGTACTGCCTGGTCAGATTGGATTACCGCATCAGTTTGCAACGAGCTACATGCCAACAACCAAAATGACTTACGTCGAATTTCAGGCACAAGACAGCGGCTATGCCCGACTTTCTGCGCTGATTCGCGATTCTCGTGACCCTTTCACTAGAAAACGCGGCTGGGAAATCCCTCTTTTCGAAACTCTCTTAGGTGATCCGATAGACGAATCAATAAGTGAATCCATAAAATTTGATATCGCTGTTGCATCTCTGGAAATCGGCTTCGATTTTCACATCGAATTGGAAATCACTCTCGGACGATACGGAGGCAGTGAGTTACGCCTCGTCGTTCCCACTTCTACAACGGGCAAAAAAGCCTATGCCAAGGGCTTAAACTGGTCTGGTGCTGATACGACGCAGTTGTCTCTTCATTTAGCTATCGCAATGCGTGTTTGGGCAGAAGCCTGCGCTCTTGGAATCTGCGGCACTGTTTCAATTGGAGGTGGAATAGAAGTTGGCGGTGATAAACTTGAAATGTACGTATCTGTATTAGGTGAAAAAATATTTTTACTTCCAACTCCACTTGGTGTCATTCCTGCTCCTCCCGGGATTAGAAATATTCCTTTCCCGACCATTGCTCCTTTTTCAGCTGGTTTTGCAGAAGCCGGCAAAACAACAGGCGTTCCCGGTAATAATCTTGGTACAGTTCACATGAGAACTGACAGACTTGGTGGTCCTGTTAGTTCCGATACTTTTAATGATGATCCCAATGACCCGGATTATAATCCCTATCCACATTACGGATCAGCAGCTCAAGGTAATCTGGCTTGGTATTCACCGGGTCCGGGTCCGATACCGCCTGCGGGGATAGCCTCATTAGCACAGATATACCAAACCACGGCTGGTACGTTAGTTAACAAGAGTTATTCTGGACTTCCACATTACGTCGATACTACGGGCGAGGAGTCTTTACTCGGATTTGGTGCACCTAACTTGATTATAGCGCTGGTACAAGATGAAACTGATTTTGATAGCACGTCTAATGGCGAACCCGCTGGACGCCTGCGTTTAAATGAAGCGATGGCAGACGATGAGCTCGCTGTTATAGCAAAATCTGAGCTGTATTTCTCCAGACCTACTGATAGTTTGGCAAGTCATTTCCATCGAGGCGATGGCCAAGCAGAATATGGCAGTGCCTTTAATCCTTATTGGCAGGCAAGATTAATTGAAACAGGCTATGCTGATCGTATAGTAGCGCTATTGGTTCAACAAAAAGAAGATTTTATCAACCTGGGTGTGTCGTTTAATCTTCTTTTTGGCCCTTTGTTAAATTTATTACCATAGGTTCGAGATTTTCGTGAAACGGTTTAAATTAAAACAAAATCAATCTGGTCAGTCCATGACTGAGTTTTTGATCTGTGCCTCATTTGCCTTAGTACCACTTTTTCTAGGAATTTCGCTACTAGGAAAATACATCGATATCAAACAAACGTCGATTCAGGCAGCACGCTATCAAGCTTGGGAATATACCGTTTGGTACGCCGATAGTAATGAACCAATGACCGGTTTTAATGCGGTTCCTCAACCGATTAAATCAACGGCTCAAACTCAAAATGAAATGAAACAGCGTTTTTTTTCTGGCCCTGGCACTCCTGATACTACTTCACAAATTACTAATACAGACAAGACGGCTGGCTGGAGTGCCGGTACGGCCAATCCGCTTTGGGTTGATCATACCGGAGCACCCTTATATTCGGGTGCAAATGGCACTGCTGACACTCTCAGTAGTTCACAAGGTACCCCCACACTTCCTGTTGTTGGCACTGTAATGAATACCTTATTAGACGTTATTGATTGGGCTTTTAGTGCTCTTGGCAGCTTAATGAGTTTTGTCGGCTCATCCGTTGGTTTTACTGCTATTAATACCGATGGTTATGCCAATTCTACGGTTTCCATGCGAATAGCAGTAGACCCCAAATTCAAAAATCTTGATGACGAAGATAATCGTATTATTGATAAAGGCGGTAATACATTAGATTTCGCCAGTACTGCCAGTGTCTTGTCTGACGCCTGGAATGCTGGTGGAGTTGAACATACTTATAATCAAGCGGGAGGCGCAGTGCCTACTACTATTCTTAATGAGCTTTTTAACGCCCTACCACAGTTGGTCAAAGATGCCTTAACCGTTGTCACATTGCTAGCACCGGAAATGCGCTTGTGTCATCCCGGTGGTATATGGGGAGCAAATGATAAAGGCAGCTTGTGGCTAGGTCATATTGATATTGATGCCGTACATCCGGATCGACTCGAAGATGGTGGCACGCATGTCTGTGATGACGCTGGGATATGCACTTTTGTACCCACCACACCACGTCTTGAATCCTCGAGAGATTGCGTACACTAATCCACATAAAAAATAGATGAATACGATAATTTCACAAACAAAACATAAGTCTAATTTGAGCATTCCATTCAGAATATCTCTTACTTTTGTTTTATTGTCTTGTTTATTAAATTCGACAACTGTCGCTGCGAGACCTGACTTTCCACCGCCGCCGAAGGCAGTGGTGGAATGGGTAGGGAAAGACATGAACATAAATGGCATCAATTCTTCAGTACGCCGCTTCCAGACTAAAAAATCAATCGAGGACGTGATTGAATTCTATCGGGAAGAATGGAAAAGAGCGATTTCGAAAGATATGCCTGGATTTAATGAAACAATTGATGCCGCTCCCTGGTATATCATCAGTCGAATTGAAGATGGGTATTTATTAACAGTCCAGGTACAAGTAGAGCAAAATGATGATTCCAGTTCATGGGGTTATCTCTCCATGAGTCGCCTACCTGCAAAAAACGCAAGCAATGATCTTGGTGCAGGCATGCCAAAAATGTCTAATAGCCATGTTATCAGTCAGGTAAAAAGCAGTGACGCTGGCAAAGACGCTACAACCATGATTATTTCAAACGATCATTCTGTTTCAAGTAATGTTACTTTCTATCGTAACCATTACCAGTCGAAGGGATGGACGCAAGAGACTGACCAAGCAATGAATAAAGGCCAATCTCACGCTTTGGTATTTAAAAAAAGACGGAATCGGGTAACGATGATGTTTATGCAAGGCAACAATTCAACTAAAGTTGTTATTAATGACGTAGAAAATTCTTTACTACATTAATTGTAGGGTAATATATCGATGATGCGTAATAAATCTACAAACCGAGAACGTGGCCAGGGTATGGTCGAATTTATTGTTGTCTTAGTATTTGGTGTCATGGTTATGACTATCGGTCCAGGTGGTGATGTATTGCTGGATCTGCTCGGTGTTATGAATGATAAATATCAGGGTTACTCATATGCAGCATCTCTTTCAGATTTGCCGCAATATGATAGTTTGGGCGCTTATACAATCAATGCAACAGGTGTTGATCCTCAAGCTCTGGCGAATCAATTGAACTCTTATACTACGTTTCCAAGCTTGAGTACCTTTCCTAGTCACTTAATGCCGACGAGTCCAGCAGATATACTCGATGGCGCAACCAGTTTTTTCTAAGTACCATAAACAAATATATACCAAACTAACAAATACTCTAACCTTACAATTAAGAACAGACCATGGCTAAACAACAAGAAAAAAGTACACTCCCATTACTGGCAGGGGCAATAGGATTTGGCATTATTGCCGCATTATTAGCTATGTTTTATCTCAACACTCGCGAAGCGCAGTTAGAAAAAAAGTATGCTCAAGATAGGAAACAAACCGTTACCGTTGTGGTAGCAAAAGCGGACTTAAGAAAAGGTCAGGAAATTACAGGCAACCTTTTTAGTCAACGAAGTATTCCACTAAAGTATTTACACGAAAATGTTGTCTTGCCACATGAGTTCGAAAATTATATTGGTCGTTCATTAATTACCGAACTAACCAGTGGTAAGCCGCTTTTAAAGACTTTTATGGATAATGATTTCCCTCGTGATTTTTCCGATATTATTCCAGCTGGTAAACGTGCTATCACTGTTGAAGTTGATGATATCAATTCTATCGGTGGTTTTTTGCGTCCCGGCAACCGTATTGATATCTACGTCAATATTCCATTTGCAGAATCCGGATTTGACCCTTCAGTTATCAAAGCAGCTCAAGATGCCGGGTTAATTGAATTATTACCACAACAAATCAAAGATCAAATTCCACCTGGATTACTAGACGCAGCCGGTTCATTGCAAGATCCATCCGGGTTATTCAATATGTTTACACCAACCGATGTTATTCTTCCTGTCGTTCAAAATGTCACTGTTTTGGCAACAGGTAAAGATCCATATAAAGAAACTCTGGATGCTTTAAGACAACCTCAACAACGCACTGAATCTCAGTTTTCTCACATCACTGTTATGGTTGATCCACAACAGGCCGCACTTATTACCCTGGCACAAGATAAAGGTGAAATAGTCTCATTACTACGTAACCGTGACGACAATAGTGCGAGCGACTTTACAACGATGAAACCGGAAGATTTATTCGGTAACGCTGCACGTATGGCAGCGGCAGAAAAGGAGCGAGCCTCGCGTGCTACTTGTGCCGCGAACATTGATGCGAATGGCAATCTGGTTGATGCAGATGACAATAAAATAATCAGTCTCGAGCAACTGACTGCTGCTGGTTATCAGGTCAATGAAAATAAACAAGTCTTAGATAAAGATGCCAATGTCGTTAATGTTAGTGACCTTTGTATTGCCGCTAACGGCTCAATTATGAATAAACAACTGCTGGCAGCAGCTGGACTTAGTATTAATGCAAATGGACAAATCGTCGATAAAAACGGCAACGTTGTCGATGCGAACAATATTATCGTTTCAGCAGATGGCTCAGTTATGACTAAAGAACAACTCGCTGCTGCCGGGCTTAGCGTTAATGCAAATGGTGAAATTGTTGATAAAGATGGCAAGGTCGTATCTACCGATAATATTCTTATCTCTAAAAATGGCACCGTACTCACCGCAGATCAACTCGCTGCTGCTGGGCTTAGTATTAACGAAAACGGCGAAATTGTAGATAAAGACGGCAATGTTGTTAACCCTGATGATTTAATCATTGCAGCGGATGGCAGTATATTGAGTAAAGAAGCTCTAGCTGCGGCAGGTCTTAGTGTTAACGAGTTTGGTCAAATTGTGGATAAGGACGGTAATGTCGTTGATCCGAATGATATTGTTACTGCATCTGATGGAAGCATCATGACTAAAGAACAATTGGCTGCGGCAGGACTTAGCATCAATGAGAACGGCGAGATTGTTGATAGTAACGGCAATGTAGTTGATAAATCAGATTTGATTACTTCTGCTGACGGCACTGTCCTGAGTAAAAAACATCTAGCTGCGGCAGGATACAATATTGACGAAAATGGAGATATTGTGGATGCCAGTGGCAAAAAACTCTCTAAAGATGATATTGCTTTGATTGCAGAAAATCAGGCTATTACTGGCGAGGTTCCAAGCAGATCAGGCACATATAGTCTTATCGTAGGTGGAGCAAGTGCAGATGGTGTAGCAAAATCTGCAAGCGTCACTATACCGAAAGAGACAAATGAAGAGGCTAAGTAAATAGTTAATAAATATTAATTATGGGTAAAAGAAAGCACTTCATTTGTCTCTTCTTAATTTTGATGGTGTGCGTGTCTGGCACTCTGAAAGCTACAGAGAAGAGCGATGATTCTTTAACGAATGCTATAGAAATGACTAATGACACAACATTAGTCCAAGAAGAGAGTAGTAAAGAAACACGAAAAAAAGAAGTCAATACGGTAAAAACACGAGGCAAAACCACCTCTATAAAAATGATAGTCGGTGGTCAGTCTTCAGATGGTGTTGCCAAACAAGTGATATTACCGGTAAAAGAATAGAGTGCGCAGCTTTAGTTCAGTAAGAACTAATAATTGTATGCTTTAAGGTATTTTTATTACTAGTAAGAGAACGAATAGCCAAACTAATTTGCGGTTATAAATAATAATTAAAATCTATATTGATACATAGAATCAGGAATAATTTATCATGATTAAAAATATCTTCGCAGCAAGTCTCTTGTTTTTTACAACAAGTATTTGTCTCGCCAGTGAACGAATAGAACTTTATTTTGGCGAGGTTAAGATACTTAAACTAGGAGAAATAGAGCGTATTGCAATTGGTAATCCTAGTGTTGTGACTAATTCTTTGCTCAATAATGGTCAATTACTTCTTATAGCTGAAGCCGAAGGAGCCAGCAGCTTACATGTCTGGCTTAAAAATGGAAATGAAAAGAACTATACAATTAATGTTATTAAAAAAACTAATAACCTGGTTCAAAGAAAACAAGAGGTAGAGCAATTACTTTCTGATATCGAGGGACTGGAAATAGGTATTGTAGGTGATCGAATCGTACTTTCAGGGTTAGTTGGATTTGGACACGAGGATAAGATTGCTAAAATCAAACTATCATATCCAGAAGTAGTTGATAATATTAATTTTGCTCTAAATACCTTAGTAAGAGCACGAACTGAAATTGAAGATTTACTGCAGGATATACCTGATTTAAATGTTCGCATCGTTGGTGAAAAAGTTGCTATCTCTGGTGACGTCGATGAAAGTTATAAAACAGCAATTGATACCGTTGTTGGAGCATATCCGGTAGCCATCAATCTAACTCGTTCGGGTGGAACCTTAGACACCGAGAGTCCGACAAATAAAATGGTGTTGATGAGTATCAAGATCACAGAGTTTAATAAAAATTACGCTGATACAATCGGTATTGCATGGGATAACTCGATCCCTGGCTTTTCAGCTGGTGGTACAACACTTTATGAACGTGGCGATCAACTAGGAGCAGCTAATGCCACACCGCTGAATTTTGCAAATTCTGTAGGTGCGAATGGAAGTTCATTGGGTTACTTTGGTATTGCAACGGAAATTACATCTCGAATAAACTTAGCTGTAAGTTCTGGTAATGCTGTAATTTTGGCACAACCCCGACTGGCAGCCCGTAGCGGAGGTGAAGCAACCTTTCTTGCCGGCGGCGAATTTCCTATCGAAATTTCAAATATCAACGGCACGACAGTTGAGTTTAAAGAATTTGGTATTCAACTTAACGTAAAACCTACTGTTGATAAATATAATAATATTCGCGCTAATGTGGAAACTGAATTGAGTGCCGTTGATCAATCAGTCGCCGTAAATGGGATCCCGGGTTTAATAACTCGTAAAACTACGGCTGATGTCATGCTTGCATCTGGCGAAACACTCGTCATGTCGGGCTTGATTAATCAGGAATCATCTAAAGATATTAGCGGTTTAAAGTTCCTTAGCGAAATTCCGATACTCGGCGCGTTGTTTAGATCTAAAAATTTCCGAGATAAAAAAAGCGAGTTGGTTATATTTGTCACACCCTCTGTATTTAATGCGAATTCAGACGTTAATAAAGATGCAATTGAATATGCCCGCGAAGGGATAAAGAATACAGTCGAATCAATTGACGAAGACAGCCTTAATATTGTCTATTAAGAATTAGAAGGAAAAACCATGTTTGATGTATTAGTAAATAACAGTAAGGGCGAACGAATACAAAATTTCAGTTGCCCGGTTAGCGAATGCACTATCGGCAAGGCACGCGATAACTTCATACAATTACGCGGCTGGAAAGTGGCTCCTTATCATGCCGTTATTAGCCGTACTTCAGAAGGTTTGTTTATTGAAGATAAAACAGGTCAGAGTCGTGTTGAAGTAAATGGTGAGGATATTGAACACCATGGCCCAATCCGCACTTCAGATAAAATAATCATTGCTGGATATCAGTTACAAGCTGGTATGAGTGCTGATTCAGCAGACTCTGTCGATGATGATGATGATGACTTCGCAGATATGAAGACAGTAATTGGTGTACATCAACATAAGGAATTAGATGCGTCAGAAGAACTTAGTAAGACGATCATTAGCCTGCAACATAACGAGAAATTCAAATGGCGTAATCGTGTACATGAAGAATTATTAGCGGTTATGGATCAACGCCGCACGGATATCGGCGGCATGGATGAGAACGCTTTACGTCAGCATGTAGAGGGTATGGTAAAGGAAATCATTGAAGAGATGGGGCCCAAATTACCTGCTGATGTAGATAGAAATAAATTATTGGAAGATGTATTAAATGAAGCTGTTGGACTCGGTCCTCTGGAGCAATTACTTGCTGACGAGTCGGTTACAGAAATCATGGTCAACAAATTTGATGAAATCTTTATTGAACAAGCCGGCAAATTGACTTTATCCGACATTACCTTTTCAAGTGATGATGCCGTTATGACCGCGATTGAACGTATCGTTTCTCCTTTGGGTCGACGCATTGATGAAAGTTCTCCCTTGGTCGATGCTCGCTTGAAAGATGGTTCACGTGTCAACGCTATTATCCCACCACTGGCATTACGCGGTCCTTGTCTCACCATTCGAAAATTTTCAAAACAAAAGTTACAGGCTCAGGATCTGGTTAACTTTGGCGCATTGAATCATGGCATGGTTAAGTTTCTTGAAACTGCTGTCAAAAACCATATGAATATTCTTATCTCGGGTGGTACCGGTAGTGGTAAGACAACCTTGTTAAATGTCTTGTCAAATTTTATTCCCTCCACTGAACGCATTATTACCGTTGAAGATGCAGCAGAATTAAAACTAACACAGCCCCATTTGGTTAGCCTTGAAGCACGACCCGCTAACCTTGAAGGTAAAGGCGCCATCCCTATCCGTGATTTGGTTAAAAACTGTCTACGTATGCGTCCTGACCGCATCGTTGTTGGTGAGTGTCGCGGTGGTGAAACACTGGACATGTTACAGGCTATGAATACCGGTCATGATGGTTCTTTAACCACAGCTCATGCGAATACACCGAGAGATATGATCGCCCGATTAGAAGTAATGGTCATGATGTCAGGCTTGGATCTACCCGTATCCGCTATTAGAGAAATGGTGGCATCTGCAATCCATATGATTGTCCAAATATCTCGCTACTCCGATGGTAGTCGTCGTCTCACCCATATTACTGAAATTACTGGTGTTGAGTCGGGTATTGTCTCTATGCAAGATATCTTCCGTTATCAACAAGAAGGTTTTGATGAAAACGGGAAAGTTAAAGGTCATTTCGAAGCAACAGGCGCTATCCCGCATTTTTATGAAGAGATGCGGCAGCGTGGTTTGGACGTTGATATGTCAATATTTGCTAAATAAAATATGGATACCATAAGAAACCTTTCGGCTAATGCCAGTTTTCTGCTAACGATAGCCTGCGTCTTTTTGATGGTAACGTGCCTGTGGTTTTACTTTTTAAAAAAAGTAACCACCGCAATGGACAATTATAAAAAGAACTTTACCGAGACTGCTAGTAATAATATGTCGGATATGTTCCTGTCTTTCGACCCAAATCAAATGTTTATGATAAATATCGTTGCTATTGTGGTGCTGCCAATTTTGACCTGGTTCATAACCGGAGACATCCCCGCCACCTTAGGCATGTTAGCGGTGATCGTATTATTACCTTCGTTTTTTTACCGTTCCATGCGTAATAAACGATTGAAACGTTTTGAGGCACAATTACCAGATGGTCTGGTTATGATTTCCGGTGCCATGCGCGCAGGAGCAAGTTTGAATATTGCCTTGGAAAGCCTGGTGAAAGAACAACCCGCCCCGCTTTCTCAGGAATTTGAGTTATTTTTAAAAGAACAACGACTTGGCGTAGAGTTTGAAGATTCATTAAAAAAAATGGAGAAACGCATTCCTCTGCCTGATTTTAGTATGCTTGTCACTGCCCTGCTAATTAATCGTGAAGTCGGTGGAAATCTGGCAGAAACTATGGAGACGCTTGGTACAACTCTACGTCGTAAAGGCATGATGGAAGGCAAGATTGCAAGTTTGACTTCTCAAGGCAAACTTCAAGGAATTGTTATGGCTGGCTTACCTGTATTGCTAGGAATCTTATTGAATTTCATAGAACCAGAAGCCATGAGCAAACTATGGACGACGACGATTGGTTACCTTGTACTGATAGTCATCATTGTCATGGAAATGCTGGGTTATTTTATGATTAACAAAATAACAAGTATTGACGTTTAATCGAGATGAAAAATAATGGATAGTTTTTATTTTAATGGCAGCCTTATATCTATTTGTCTAGCAGCCTTTTTAACCGTGCTGCTAATCGGTACACTCTATGCCATGGTCAATCAGGATGACCGAGCTTTTATGGATCCATTATCTTGGAAACTAAGGTTAATTTGGCCATTTATACAGATTATTGCCAACTTTTTCTGTGTGTTTTTACCTTACGAAATTCTTGAAAACACTGAAACTAAAATTTCTCAATCAGGGGTTGGTTATCTTTTAACTGCTGAACAGTTTATTGCGCTACGTATTATTTCAGCGATTATTGCTCCGTTTATAGCTCTGTTCGTCATGGTATGTTTTGATAAATACCAGCCTATCTGGTTTATCTTTATGCCGATATTAGGCTTTTTCTTTCCGTTGATATGGCTATCAGATACCCGTAAAAAACGTAACAATGCTGTTATCCGAACTTTGCCCGTCTATCTTGACTTTATTACGATGTGCGTAGAAGGCGGCCTAAATCTACAAGGCGCTTTGGGTCAAGCTTTAGAAAAAGCACCTCCCGGCCCACTGCGCAATGAATTTGCTATTGTATTGCGAGATCTTCGTTCTGGCTTATCCCGTGCCGATTCCTTAAGACGTATGGCCGAAAGACTCGATATCTCGGAAATAACCAGCTTTGTTAGCTCTATTATTCAGGCAGAAAAAATGGGCGCCTCTCTCGCAACGGTTTTAAGAGTCCAATCTGAACAACGCCGTGACGAACGTTTCCAACGCGCTGAGAAAATGGCTATGGAAGCACCAGTTAAACTGGTTGGTCCGCTGATTATGTTTATTTTTCCAGTCACATTTATCGTACTGGGTTTTCCTATCGCTATGAAGTTCCTGGGTGAAGGAATGTTATGATCCATGGCTGTTTAACCCGAGCCAATGATGGTCGAGTGATACAGAATATTTCAAAAACCAGTAATTTTATAGAACGTATGCTTGGCCTTTTAGGTTCACCTGCGTTAAAAAAAGATGAAGGCTTGTTGATAGTCCCCTGTTCATCAGTGCATACCTTCGGCATGGGTTACGCTATCGATCTGGTCTTTCTTGATAAACAATGGAACATAGTAAAAACCGTCAACGCACTTAAACCATGGCGTATATCAGCCTCTCGCTCTGCTAACATGGTTTTAGAATTAGCGACAGGCAGCCTGGAACAACTACAATTAACAAACGGACAGAAATTGGAATGGCATGATGATTCACAAGATTAAGATAAACAGTTTAATAGCTATACTAGTACTTCTTAACTTTACGGCGTGCAACATGTCTGAAGTAAAAGAGGAAAACGGAGAAACAGCAAAAACTGATTTTTTTGTATTGAAAAAAGAAACCGATGAGGCTTATATTAACGATGACCTTATAACCAGCGAAAAAGGTTATGAAATTTTGGTCAGGGAGATGCCTATAGTCGCTGAAAACTGGTTTAGATTGGCTAATATTTATGTGCGAACTAATCGACCTGCAGCAGCAATTGACCTATATCGGGAGGCTTTAGTACGTGATCCAAAATATAGCAAGGCTTGGTACAATCTAAGTATAGTTCAGTTAAAACAAACTGCTTACAGCTTATCTGAAATGCTAAATTATACGAGTAGCGATGACCCGTTGTATGACAAAGCAAAAAGTTTATTGGAAGGAATCCAAACTATAATTGATCAGGACTAATCGAACTTAATTTTATAAAACATTCTCAAGATAATATGCGAAGTACCTATATAAAAAAGCATAGAAAGTTTTCCAACGGACAAGCAATGGTCGAGTTTCTGATTGTACTTCCTGTAATGTTGCTTTTGGTTATGGGCATTCTACAGTTCTCATTTATGTATCAAGCCAAGACCACGTTAAATTATGCCGCATTCCAAACTGCAAGAGCAGGCAGCCTGAACAATGCAGATATGGATGCTATGGAAAAGGCCTTTACAAGTAACATGGCACCTTTATATACCACTAGCTATTTAAAGATGAATAGCAGTGGCGACTGTGATAGTAATTTTACCATTGCTGGTCGCCCTGGTAGATTGAATGACGCAAAAATAATGCAGGCAGGTACTCGAGCGGTTCTAGATCGTAATATTAACAGTTTTACCTCAGGCAATGTTTTGTGCGCTAGACAAGTAGTCCAAAAACAAATTGATGATGGTTATGTCGATATCACTTTAGTCAATCCTACTGCTGACGCCTTTGCTAATTATGGGATTATCAACTCTGATGGAAAACGAGAAATTCCTAATGATAATTTAATGTACCGGGATTCAACTGTTTTAGGTTTGCAATCAATACAGGATGCCAATTTATTAAAGATTCATGTCAGTTACTGCTATGAGCTGATAGTACCTTTCGTAAACAGAATAATTTGGTCGTTTCACGCACTCGCTTCAGGCAGCGATATTGAATCAAAACGCCTGGGTGGTGATAATACCGACGGTAAAGGATATTTCGGTACTCCTACCACTGATTTTGCACGCAGTTGCATATCCAACCCTACGGATGCGAATCGCTTCAGCGTCGTAATGAATGCTCAGGGAATAATGAGAATGCAATCCGCTGCTGTCCAATAAAGCAAGTTACACTTGACCAAGATATTTTTATTAAGTCTGGTAGCTATGATCAAATTGATTTATTAGAATAGGTTCCCATGCCTGTACAATCACAGCAGTTTCCTCAACACACCCCTGTCATGCAGCAATTTCTTGGCTTTAAGGCCGAGTATCCCGATATGTTGTTATTTTTTCGCATGGGTGATTTCTATGAATTGTTTTACGAAGACGCAAAAAAAGCAGCGCGTTTATTAAATATTACGCTGACTAAACGTGGCAAGTCAGGTGGGAATGCTATACCGATGGCAGGCGTGCCCTATCATGCGGTTGATAATTATCTGGCTCGATTAATTAAGCTGGGCGAATCTGTTGTTATTTGCGAACAGATAGGTGATCCGGCACTCAGCAAAGGACCGGTTGAACGAAAAGTAGTTCGTATTATTACACCCGGAACTATCACTGAAGATGTTTTATTGAATGAACGTGTCTCAAATATTTTATTATCTATTTGCAAAACCAAACAACACTTAGGCTTAGCCAGTGTTGAATTGAGTAGCGGTCAAATTTCTCTTTTAGAAGTTGAACATCATAATTCTTTAGAAGACATTATTGAACAATACCAACCGGCAGAAATTTTAATTAGTGAATCATTTGATGAAAAAATACCGAATGATCAAAACAGAACACTAACTAAGCGTCCCGAATGGCACTTTAATCAAACCACTGCCGAAACCATTATCAAAGAACAATACAAAGTAAAAGATCTGAATGGCTTCGGTTGTGAAAATATGAATGCGTGTGTGTCAGCATTAGGTTGTTTAATTCAATATCTTAATGACACGCAAAAAATTAACTTGCCTCATTTACAAGCTCCAAAAATAAATTTAGCAGATGACATTGTTCAAATCGATGCTGTGTCACGTCGAAATCTTGAACTTGAAACCGGACTGGCTGAAGGTAAAGCTCATACTTTATTAAGCGTTATCGATACAACGTCAACTGTGATGGGTGGCCGCTTATTACGTCGCTGGATGCAACAACCAATTCGTAATCACGACGCATTAAAATTGAGATACGATGCTGTTGAAAAATTATTGCATAACCGCATCCATACCGATTTCCATGAAAGCATGCGTGGTATTTGTGACATCGAACGAATCATGTCGCGTGTTGCACTTAGATCAGCTCGACCTCGCGACCTGTTACAACTCCGCGATAGTCTGACTATGTTACCAGACATTAAAAAAGAGCTAGATAAAATTGACAGCCCAAAATTAAACACCCTGTCTCAAGACATTAATTTATTTCCCAAGTTACTTGAAATATTAAACAAGGCAATAGTAGATGAACCACCCGTTATTATTCGCGATGGTGGTGTTATTGCTACGGGTTATGATTCGGAGCTGGATGAGTTAAGGCAACTTAGTAACGATGCAGGACAGTTTTTAACTGATCTTGAAGAACAGGAAAAACAACGCACTGGAATTCAAGGTTTAAAAGTTGGTTATAATCGCGTACATGGCTACTACATCGAAATCAGTCGCCTCCATTCTACTAATGTTCCTGACAATTATAATCGACGTCAAACCTTAAAGGCGGCCGAACGTTTTATTACGCCGGAATTAAAAGATTTCGAAAATAAAATTCTAAGTGCAAAAGATAAATCATTAGTGCGAGAAAAAATACTTTACGCTCAGTTACTGGATATCATTGCCAATAATTTATCTGAACTACAATGTTGTGCTTCCGCTTTAGCAGAGTTTGATATTTATCTTTGCTTTGCAGAAATTGCAGAAACATTAAACTTCACAATGCCACTTCTGACAGAAGAAAAAGGCATTACTATCGAAGCAGGAAGACATCCTGTTGTTGAACAGATTCAATCAGAACCGTTTATTGCTAATGATTTAACATTAGATACAGATCATCAAATGTTGATCATTACCGGCCCTAACATGGGCGGCAAATCTACTTATATGCGCCAAACAGCTTTAATTGTTTTGTTAGCACATATCGGCAGTTATGTTCCGGCAGAAAAAGCGACTATAGGTCCGATTGACCGTATCTTTACCAGAATTGGGGCTTCGGATGATCTTGCTAGTGGACGTTCAACTTTTATGGTTGAGATGACAGAGACAGCAAACATACTTAACAATGCGACAAGTAATAGCCTTGTACTTATGGACGAAATTGGTCGCGGTACAAGTACTTATGATGGACTAGCATTAGCCTGGGCTTGTGCTTCGCATTTGGCAAAAGTCACTCAAGCCTATACTTTATTTGCTACTCATTATTTCGAACTAACTTCTTTACCCGAACACGAAAGCAATGTTGTGAATGTGCATATGGATGTCGTTGAACATGGTGATGAAATTGTTTTATTACATTCAGTAAAACCAGGACCAGCAAACCAGAGTTATGGAATACAAGTCGCTTCGCTAGCAGGAATTCCTAAAGCTGTGATTGCCGCGGCAAAGAATCGCTTATATGAAATTGAACAACAAAGCCCACTAGAAAATACAAAACAACCACAAGCTGATTTATTTAATGAAAATCTCCTGCTGGAAAAACTAGAAAACATTGACCCTGATTCTACCAGTCCGAAACAAGCACTCGCCTTATTATACGAATTACGTGCTATGCTGGACCGCTAGTCTCACATCAGGCATTATTAATAAAAAAATAATTTCTCAAGTATTGCCATGTTAAATTTATATCGTCTTAAAGAACTTACGCTGTTTGATTTTTGTTATTCATTAGCACATCTTAAAAGTCTGGCCTTTATTATCCCCTACTTTTTTTTCTGGTATTTAATATTTGATAATGTCAGTCAACTGGCAGCTGAGTGGATACAAAGCGCACAGGGTTTATTTGTTGCAAGTTCAGTATTGGAAAATCAGGATTTGGTGACAAGAATGTTTGTCGACCGACCGGCCACATTATCAATTTATCTCTTGATTTCGATAACAATAACACCCTTGTTTATTTTGCTTGCTGCCAACAATCAGTATTCCAGTGATGCTGCCAGAGGTGCTTTCAGATTTATATTAACGCGAGCAACGCGAACTGAACTCTATTTGTCACGATTTATTGCTGTCACCTTGCTGGGATTAATCTGCACCTTTATAACTTCTCTATGGGCATCAATTCAAGCCTTTTTAAATAAAGAAGATGAACTGCAAGCGATTATGTTTTTTGGCACTCAAACTTTTGTGCTGTTGTCATTTTATAGTCTGCCTTTTATTGCTTTTATGTCGACAGTTTCTACGCTGACACGCTCTGCATTCGGTTGTTTATTTTTTGGCATGATGCTGTATGTTTTAATTGTGACTATTAGTTTTCTGTTAAAAAATGACATCAGCTATTCAGTTTATTTAATTCCCAGTGGCATAAAGCCAACGTTGATTGATATAAACACGAAAAATTTTCTAGTTTCAATTGCGGCACTCTCTTGTTACACACTGGTTTATTTCACTTGTGGCTGGTTTGTCTTTAAGCGGAGGGATATGTAAATGACAAAACATATTCAATGCGTATCGTTAAAGAAATACTACAAGGGCATAAAAGCACTTAATGGATTCGACCTTGAGCTGAGTATCACTCAACCAACGGGTATTGTTGGGCCGAATGGCGCAGGCAAATCAACCTTGTTTTCTATCTTATGTGGATTTATTAAACCGAGCTCTGGCAAAGTGCTAGTCATGGATGCTTCTCCAGACTCAAGCGAAAACAAAGGAAAGTTGTCCTTGCTACCTCAGGACACGGCCATGTTCAAGGGAATCGATGTATTCTCGCAGCTTAAACATTACGCTCGCTTACAAGGGCTGAATAAACATGCGGCTATTAAAGAAGTAGAACACGTTTTATCTCTGGTACAAGGTGCCGGCTTTGCAAAACAATACCCTGAAACATTAAGTTTCGGTCAACGCAAACGCGTTATGCTGGCGCAGTCTCTTATTGGCAAACCTGAATTAATATTGATGGATGAACCAACATCCGGGCTTGATCCTGTTGCCGCAACCGAAGTACGAAATTTACTACGGCAATTAGGCAATGAATATAGCGTCATTATCAGTTCGCATAATTTATCCGAGATTGAAGACATATGCAGCGACATTGTTATTATGAATAAAGGAAAATTAGTCACTCATTCCAGTCTGCGCGATTTAACTCGTAGCAGCCAATGCTTCAGTCTTGGATTAGAAAGCGCCAGTGATGTGCATTTATCTGAAATTCTTAAAGATATCGGCGGAATTAGTAAAATCGAGAATGACAAAAACGACATGAAATCCTGGCTAATCTATTACGATGGCGATTCGGCGGAATCAATTCAAATTAAGATACTTTCCAAACTTGGAGAACATAAAATAGCAGTATCAGAATTGAAAAAAGGTAAGGCTCTGGCTGACGAGGTTTCTGAAGTAATTAAGAATGATAATTAATTGGTATTTCTAAATGCTCGAATGTTATAAAAGAGGTCTTTTATGCAGGACAATGAACGAGTATCATGCCGTTCTTTTAGAATTATGAATATATAGGTAAAAGCTGATGCCATTTGTTGTAACTGAAAGCTGTATTAAATGTAAATACACCGATTGTGTCGAAGTCTGTCCTGTTGACTGCTTCCACGAAGGTCCGAATATGCTGGTAATCGATCCGGATGAATGTATCGATTGCACACTGTGTGAACCAGAATGTCCTGTCGAAGCCATTATGGCCGATGAAGATGTGCCTGAAGAAATGCAGGGAATGATCCAATTAAATGAAGAATTGTCGAAAAATTGGCCTGTCATTAATGAAATGAAACCTGCTCCTGAAGATGCGGATGAATGGAAAGATAAAAAAGGCAAATTAGCACATCTGGAACGCTAGAAAAGATTATTCTCGGGGATAGATTCCTTCTATCCCCTTTTCAAACACCCGAATTACCTCAAGATTTAGCACTTTTCTCCCGATAACCTCCTCGATAGGAGCGCTTCCGGTTTAATTTCATCCGGTCTGTCTTCCTAGTTACTCCTGAGTTAAGCAGCGGAATGTGAATGGCTAATACATTATCAGATTGGATTAAAGCATTTAGCGATAGCGAAATACCTGTGCTACATCAAAGTAAACGCAGGATTCATGTCTTACAGGAAAATGAGCAGGATATTACTATTCCTGTATTAGCAGACATCGCTAGACAAGATCCCGGTTTTTCAATAAGTCTTTTGCGTCATGCTGGTCGTGGTAGTAAAAAGGAGATCACTACCATCTCACATGCCATATCACTAATAAGTATTCCACTCGTCATTAAAATGCTAACTGACTTACCTGAACTTGAGAAAGTCATAGCGAAAAAAAACCTATCAATAATATTAGGTATCTATGCCTATCAACATCAAATTGCCTGTATGGCGAAACAGTGGTCTATTCTACGAAAGGAATCTGAAAATAATGAAATCTTTACAGCATCTCTGAATCGGGGTTTTTTCAGCTTTATGTTGTACTTAATTGAGCCTGACATGGCCAGTCAAATTGAAAATATATATTTTTCAGATGTCAAAAATTATATTTCTAAAGAAAAAAAATTACTCGGTAACAGTGTGGATGAGATTTCAGAAGCGATTGCTAAAAACTGGAAGTTACCCGAACTTATCTGTGAAAGTTATTCAGGCAAGCATCATAATCCCAAAATAACCGGTATACGACTTGCAGCAGAACTTATGCATCAGATATATGGTCATTTATCAATTCACTATCCTGAACAGTTAATAAATCGTATCGCAGAATACATACGCGTTCCAGTAGAGTCAGCACCTGGTAAATTAAATAGTGCCATTATCAAAACAATTCGTAATAGCCAGCAGTATCTACCCTACCAACCTTTATTGTTAATGATGATGAGTTATCCTGCTTCTATTAAAGAAGAAACGAAAGAGAACGAAAATACCGTTTTTTCTGATTCTATTAAATTACTGCGATCCAAAAATTCAAATAAAACCGCACGCGAATTAATTGAAATTACGATAAAAGCCTTGAAAGACGGCATTGGCTTGTCGCGCGTTATTTTTATGACATTTGATAAAAATGAAGAGTGTTTGGATTTAAAATTTCAATCACTGGACAATGGTTTACCAAATATGAAACCATTAAGAATTTCACTGGAATTAGATAAACTGTTTAGTCAGATATTAAAAAAAGAACAAACACTTTGCATTAACCCGATAAATCAACATAAATTCAGTCATTTACTACCAGAAAAATTACGTCCAATGAAACCAAAAGCAACAATCATCGTCAATTCTTTCTATGTAAATAACAAAGCTACTGGCTGCTTTTATGTCGACTATGGCAATACAGACAAACAACTCTCCGAAAACGACTTAAAATTATTCAAGCTTATTTGCACCGAACTAAAGACAGCGATAGAGTCCACTCTAATAAAAAATAATCCTGATAAAAAAGTAGCCTGATAAAAAATTTTCTGAGAAAAGAAATATGTTTAAACCATTATTGCTAATTGGCTTTTTTCTTCTCCAAATGAACACTGTTCACTCTGAAGTTTATAAATGGACTGATGAAGACGGAAAAATCGTATACGGAGATAAACCTGCCTCAGATAACGCTAATAAAATAAATATTAAGAATACACATAAACAAGATCAGGCTTATCAGGAACGCTATAAGAAACAACAAAAATTACTTAATGTCATGCAAGAAGAGCGTGATGAAAAAATTGCAAAGCAAAATGAAGAGCAAGAGAAGAAAGAAAAACAAGAACAACAATGTGCAGATTTTAGAAAAGAATTACAAGAAAGCAAAGACGCAAAGGTTGTATACGAAAAAACTGACGATCCGAATAACCCAAGATTTTATACAGACGAAGAACGAAAAGTCGAAGAAGAAAAATACGAAAAATATATAAAAAAGAACTGTTAGATTTATTGGAAAGCCGAATCGTATTTTTCTTCTTAACTTAGAACTAATAAACGTAATATTTAATTCTTTTACAAAAATTAAAAAGCCAGCTTTTTTGAATGTGACCGCCAAGGCATTAATATTGTATATGAAATGAAAAGGATAGCTTATAATCTCCAAGCATAGATAAACTAAAAAAATCATAGAGATAGTATTTAAATACTATCTAATTCATCGGATTAGATTTAAAGGGACTATGGGAACATTCTGGAAAAAAGACTGGTTTGCCGGACTAATTGTTACCGTCATTTGTCTTTTAATGACAAACAGTCAACTCATTGAAAAACTGGAATTTGCAAATTATGACTTTGCAATGAATCAGCTTGCTCGTGATCCTCAACAAAATATTGCTGTCATCGCTATTGATGACCGAAGTATTGATAATCTCGGACGCTGGCCCTGGCCACGTTCTCTTCAAGCTGAAATGATTGAAAAGCTGGCGCAAAGTGGGCCAGAGTTATCGGTAACAGCATTGCCTTATCAGAAGCCCAAACGCATTTAGGTGGCAAATATATTGATCAAGCAATCAAAAACCTTGAATCACTTTCTGTTCCCGAATTAAATAAAACCATCAATATTTTAAAAGAAGGGCAAGCCGAATTGGATTCAGACGGAAAGCTTGCCAAGGCAATGAAAAAAGCGGGCAACGTTGTCATGGGCATGCAGTTTCAATTAGGTAGTCCACTAGGTAAACCTGATAAACCCTTGCCTGAATATGTTTCTCGCAATGCTTTGAAGTTTGATGCAAACATTGATAGTGGTATTTATATTTATCCGGCAACCAGCGCCACACCACCAATAAGTATTCTAGGTAAAACAACATATGCTATCGGTCATTTAAATATGTGGCTTGATAGTGATGGAGGCATTCGTTCCGATCTATTAGCAGTCGATTACTATGGCGAAATTATTCCTTCACTCGCAGCGATGATTGTGGCATCCAGTCTGAACCTTGGTAGTCAGGACTTAAAAATTTCAAAAAACAAAAAACTTAATCTTGGTAACCTTTCAATTACCTTGGATGATATTGGTCGTATCTATCCCTTTTTCTATCAAGATACAAAAGGTAATACCCCTTTTTCAATAGACTCTTTTTATGATGTTTATGTTGGAAACATTGATGTAAATAAATACAAAGACAAAATCGTATTGATTGGCGCAAGTGCATTTGGCGTTGGCAATTCTTTTGTTACACCTATCTCTGAAGCGATGCCGCCTGCATTGATTTTGGCAAATATTGTCGCAAGTATTTTAAATCAGGACTTTATTGAAATCCCCGATTGGGCTGGGTTAGTCGAAATTTTAGTGTTCATCCTGATCACACTTTATTTGATGTTATTACTGCCACGCTTAAATGCAAATATGGCCGCGATTATCAGCTTTGTTTGTTTAGTATTATTAATTGGTAGTAGTCAGTTCTTATTGTATTCCGGTCTTTGGTTAAAACTAATGTTACCGACAACATTGCTTGTCATGGGATACATCCTTTTAATTTCCAAACGTTACCTCGTTACCGAGAAAGGTAAAATTCGATCAGATAAGGCATCTGCAGACAGCAATAGAACATTAGGCCTGTCTTACCAGCAACAAGACCATCTCGATATGGCTCTGGATAAGTTTCGTCAATGTCCACTTGATGACTCCATGATGGAACCGCTTTATAACCTGGCTCTCGATTTTGAACGTAAACGTCAATTCAATAAAGCCTCATCGGTTTACGAATACATGGTCAAACACGATGCCAAATTTAAAGATATTCAAGATCGAATAAAACGCAGCAATGCCATGCAGGACACCATTATGTTTGGTGCAGCTGGTGGTTCGGCAAGTGTTAGTATGCTAGAAGATGGTTCAGTAGAAAAACCGATGCTGGGTCGTTACCAGATTGAAAAAGAATTAGGTAAGGGTGCGATGGGTATTGTTTATCTTGGCAAAGACCCGAAAATCAATCGTGTTGTTGCAATCAAAACGATGGCGTTATCACAGGAATTTGAAAGCGACGAACTTGATGAAGTTAAAGAACGTTTCTTTCGTGAAGCAGAAACAGCTGGTCGATTAGCACATCTCAACATTGTTACCGTTTATGATGTCGGTGAAGAACACGATTTAGCCTATATCTCGATGGAGTTTCTTGATGGTCATGATCTCATGCGTTATACCAAGCCGGACAAACTGCTCCCTGTCAAAACAGTCATTTAACTGGTCATCCTTGCCGCTGACGCATTAAATTATGCACACCAACAAAAAGTGGTTCATCGTGATATCAAACCGGCAAATGTAATGTTAATTCCCGCGGCATCGACGATTAAATTAACAGACTTCGGTATAGCGCGTATTACTGATTCCAGTAAGACAAAAACAGGTATGGTATTGGGTACGCCGTCTTATATGTCGCCAGAACAACTAGTTGGAAAACACATCGATGGGCGTTCAGATCTTTTTTCGCTTGGCGTCATGCTATTTCAACTGCTTAGCGGCCGATTGCCTTTTAAGGGAGATTCAATGGCTTCGTTAATGTTTTGCATTGCAAATGAACCACATCCTGAAATAATAGAGCTACGTAAAGGATTAAAAAACGCTTTACCGGAAATTAGTAGCATAATCGATAAAGTATTGGCAAAAACACCAGAAAATCGTTATCAAACAGGTGAAGAATTAACTAAAGATTTACGTAACTGCCTAAAAAATATAAAGAAAAATAAATAATGGATCTATCAACTAAACTTGAAATCGTTAATCAGTCAGATGTTGGCCGAAAACGTCCACATAATGAAGATAGCACAATTACTGATGGTCGCAACGGTTTGGTCATTCTGGCCGATGGAATGGGTGGCTATAAAGCCGGAGAAGTAGCCAGTGCACTCGCTGTAACCAATATTCTCAATGGTATTACAGAAGGGCTAAAAAAAGCTAAAAAAGGCCAAATTGATGAAACTACCGGTTTCCGCAATGAATCTCTTGTTGTTCGCGAGATGGTAGTTCAAGCAAATTCAGCAATTTATAATACGGCAAAGGCAGATCCACAATGTCAGGGCATGGGAACAACCATCGTTGTAGGACTCTTCCATAATAATATTTTATCCATTGCTCACGTTGGTGATTCTCGCCTATATCGCTTAAGAAACAATGAGTTAGAGCAAGTCACGAAAGATCACTCGTTAATTCAAGAACTTATCGACCGGGGTTTATACACACCGGAAGAAGCTCATGCCAATACACCTAAAAATCTAGTCACGCGTGCGATGGGGATAGAAGCCGATGTTGACGTCGATCTGGCCGAAGAAAGTGTTTTACCAAACGATATTTACCTTCTATGCTCAGACGGTTTGAATGATATGGTAAAAGATGAAGAAATTCACTTAACCCTAAGTAAATATAGTGCTAATCTTGCACAAACCGCAGATAAATTAGTGGAATTTGCGAACAAAAGAGGGGGCAAGGATAACATCTCGATTATTTTGGTGCGTATCCGGGAAGATTTTTCTTCACCCAAAGGATTTTTACAAAAAATTAAAAATCGTTTTAATAAATAAGAAATACGGGGATAGCAATTAGCTATGGCTAAGTTAGTTCTAAGTATGAATGGTGTTGTTCAGGGTGAATATGAACTCAATCAGGAGCGATTGACCATTGGACGCAAACCTGACAACGACATTCCAATTGACAACCTTGCGGTTAGCGGTAAGCACGCGCTGGTTATAACAATACTCGACGATTCTTTTCTGGAAGATCTTGGTAGTACCAATGGTAGCTACGTAAACGGAAAACTTGTTAAAAAACATGCACTCAAAGATGGTGATGTAATTGCTATCGGTAAACATGAGCTCAAGTATGTCAATGAACATGCGACAGCTGATGATGATGATTTTGAAAAGACCATGATCATTAGACCGGGTTCAGCCAGCGCGGCAGTTGCCGCAGCACAAGCTGCTGAAAAAGCAGTTCAATCTGCAGCACCAGCGACTGGTCCTGCTGCCGCAGGTGGTGGAATGCCATTAGCTCGTTTAACAGTCCTAAATGGCCCCATAGCAGGTAAAGAACTTGAATTAACAAAAGCACTAATCACGTTGGGCAAACCAGGTACTCAGGTTGCCGTTATTTCTCGTCGTCCTCAAGGTTACTTCCTAACCCATATTGAAAGTGATGGTGATGGAAAACATTATCCTGTAGTAAATGGCGAAGCCATCGGCGCAAAAGCTTATCAGTTGAAAGACAGCGATCTGATTGAGTTAGCCGGTATTAAAATGGAGTTTTCTGCTACGTAAATTATTATTGCAGGGTAATGTTAAATTACCCTGTGTTTAATTTTTTTATTTTGTCGTATGAGTAAATACACTATCCCACGATTCAGGTGGTGGTTCATTGATGTAACCCTCTATTCGTTCAAGATAGATTCCATAAATTTTTCTTTCTGAATAAGAGTCTTTTAAGAGATTGAACTTACTTTTAGCTCTACCCCAATCTTGGCTGTAGTAATATTTAAGCGCTTTATCATACTCGTCTAATTCAATTTCTTCTTCGGGTGAAATTTCATCTATCAAGGAGACAGGTTCAAAAATAGTCACTGGCTCGTTCTTCCCCTTAACCCTGACTCTATCTAGTTTCCTATAAACGTATTCAGGCACGGCTTCTTTTGTTGTCTCATTAACAATAATATCGACACCATAATTTTTGGTTAATCCTTCCAGCCTTGCTCCCAGATTTACAGTATCACCTAATACCGTATATGCCATGCGAAATTCCGACCCATATTGCCGACACTCATTTCACCAGTGTTAATACCGACCCCAACATTAATTTCTGGCCAGCCACGTTCTTTAAATTCATTTTTCAAAGCTTGCAATCGTTTAACCATGTCATATCCAGCTTTCAATGCATGTCGTGCATGATTTTTATCTTCAAGGGGAGCGCCCCAGAAAGCCATAATGGCATCGCCCATGTATTTATCTTTGTTCCCCGGTTCTCATGAATAACTGCTGTTAAAGGCGTTAATATCGCGTTCATCAACTTTGACAATTCTGCCGGCTCAAGACCTTCTGATATTGTTGTAAAACCTCTAACATCAGAAAAGAGTACTGACATATCTCGGTTTTTAGCAGCCATCGTACAAGCAGCAGGATTTTCACTCATTTCGTCTACTAATTCCGCTGGAATATACTGACCAAACATACCTGAAATTTCACGTTTACCACGTCTTTCAATGAAAAAACCAAAGGTCATATTGAACAAATACAGCGTAAGTATCATCAGTAATAAAAGTGCTATAGGCAGTACCTGATTTGCTGATTGCCAAATATAAAAATTGAAACTGATGAGTATCGGAAATAATATTCCAAAAACAAGATTCGCAAACAAAGGACTTATACAGGGAATAACAATAGAAAGAATAAGACCGACAAGTAATATTTGAATAAATTCTGCAGCAAATGTATATCGCGGTCTTAATTTAATACTTCCATCTATAATTCCGGCTAGCATATTGGCATGAACCTCAACACCGGGGAATACCTCTGCAACAGGAGTTGATCTCAAATCAAATAAGGCTGGAGTAGACGTTCCAATCAAAGCAATTTTATCTTTTAATTCTGATTTATCGATAGTGCCATTTATTACATCTACAGCAGAAATATATTTAAAACTACTTTGCTTACCACGATAAGGAACTAGCGCTTGAATATGATCATCGACCGGTATATTTAAATCTCCCACCTGAAGCGACTCAAGCTCAAAATATTCCGAGCCTGTTTCATTGGAACCCTCAAATACAGGAATGATGACATCAACATCTTTTAAGGTACGCGCCATAGCAAGTGAAAGTGATTCATAATAATCACCGTTGTATTCATATAGCATCGGTATTCTTCGAACCACTCCATCAATATCAATAGATGGATTGAAGTGACCCGCGGCGGTTGTGTCCATTTGAAATCTGGTCAAGTTGGCAGCATAACCTGTGGCGCTTCTTGCCTTGATGTTAATACCTTCGAATTCTTCAGCAGAATAAACTGGTTGCGGTAATTTTCCACTAACTAACTTACCCTCTTCACCGGAAGCACTATTAAAATAATAGCCAAGCACAACGCGTCTATTTGAAAGACTATCAAGAAATAGTTGATCGTAATCGAGTTCTTTTGCTAATTCTGTAACACGCTGTATAAATTCTTTTTGATCGTTAAGTTCATTGTCAGCCAGTTTATTTAAAATGTGTAATCCAGAGCTTTTATCTTCTTCAGCAAAAACGATATCAAAGCCAACGAGAAAAATACCATATCCATCAAACAACTGATTCGTTAATTTAGCCATCGTGTCCCTACCCCATGGCCATCGACCTAGCCCCGCCAAACTTTTCTCATCAATATCGACAATGACAATGCGTTCATCAACCGTGTTAGGCATTGTCAAAGTAACACGATAGTCATAAGCAATATTTTCAAGCTGCGTTATGATGGACAGATAGTTTTTTCTTCAGAAGAGGAGTCATCAATAAGTTCCAACAAAAGAAAGAAATATGAGTGTGATAACTAAATTAAGTAGTATTCGCAAATACTGCTTCTTAACTAGCTTCTTAACTAGCTTTAAAATAGCATTCATTTAATAGTGTAACTACTTCTACGTTAATTACTAAGTATCTGGATCGTTAAACTGACAACCTTAATACTTGATGAGATAGGATTCAGCTGCTCTGTTTTTCGTAATCTTCTAAAGAATCAAATATCGGAAAAACCTGATCGAGTCTTGCTAATTTCAAAACACTCATTGCAGCATCACTGACACCGACTAAGCCAAATTTCAACGATTGTTTTTTTGCTGTCTGATAACCTTCGACTAAACTGGCGACACCGGAACTATCGATATAACTAACCTTGGCAAGATCGACTAATAAATTTTTATCCTCATCCAGTACATTGAGAATACTCTCACGAGCATCGGGTGAGCATGACAAATCAACTTCACCTTCCAATCCGATAACCGTGTATTTTCCCTTGTCCTCTGTGTTGATGTTCATATTTTGATACTCAATTTTTAACTTATTTTTTTTATCATCTCGAGATAATTCCCCTTCCCTTCCTCAAGATGCCCCATATCACATTCGTCCATAATCTCATTGATAAAATGAGTCCCCAAGCCTCTCGGACGTAAATCATCAAGATCACGTGGCTTAACTAAAGCCAAATCGATTGGCTTTGCATAATCCACTAACCTGAAATGAAGCTTCCCATCATTATTGAGCATTTCAAGAATGATTACACCCAATTCGTCACCCTGATAAGCATGCTGGATAACATTCATACAAGCTTCATTTACGGCTAGAACTATTCTGTCCGACAATTCTGAACAGCAACCCGCTTCTTCAGCCGTCCTTTTCACTAAATCGCGAATCAGGCATAAGCGTTCTGCTTTAGCCGGAAATTGAATTTCAAACAAGGTTTCCATCATTTCTGGCAACACTCTATAATCATAAGGGTAATATCATCATGTTGATCAACGCTTGGATGTCGAATCTTTGCAACAATATTTTTCAAGCGCTTTGATGCAGTGACTTTAGAATTATCTTCGATGAGTTTAATCAAACCACCGACATCTAATAATTTTTTATTTTCATCCATACTTTCAGTAACACCATCGGTAAATATATAAACCGTGCCGCCATCAAGACGTATTGTCGAAACAGGAAATGTTGTTCCAGGAAGAATGCCAAGCGGAGGTGCACTCACGTCTAATTCCTCGAACTCACCTGAATGGTGATGAAATAGAGGTGGTTGATGACCCGCGTTGGAAAATCGAATCGTACAATTACGGGTATCAATAAATCCAGATACAATCGTAATAAACATACCATGCGAAACCGTCTCACAAATCTCATCATTGACCCGCGCAAGTAATTCAGCCGGATCATCGAGACTCTTGGCAAGATGATGCAGCAAACTACTGGCTTTTGCCATTAACATAGCAGCGTTCATGCCTTTGCCAGAAACATCTGCCAGATTAAAATAAATTAAATCATCATCTCGTTTAAAAAAATCGTAAAAATCACCAGAGACTTCCAAAGCAGGCACATTCATGCCGTTAACAGGAAAATTAGTGACATCAGAATCATGAGGTAAAAGATCAAGCTGAATTTCTCTGGCTAACTCAAGCTCTTTACGCATACGTTCTTGTCCAACCAAAGAATCTGCCATCCGTGCGTTATGAATGGCTAATGCTGCATAAGAGGCTAATGTCGATGAAAGCTGTCTATCCTGTTCATCAAATAAATCATCATTTTTCTTGTTCAACAATTCCAATGCACCAATACATTCATTGTTCACAATCAACGGCGAGCAAAGAATAGAACGCGTTTGAAAACCCGTACCCATATCAACAGTTTTTGCGAAATCCTTATCGTTAACAACATCTCGAATCATCTGACATGACCGTGTCATTACCGTTTTGCCAACAATACCTTGTGTAGAAGTTAACCTTAGACCGGTAATATCAACTGGGCCGGCACATTCAGCACAAACAAGTTCAGTAGCATTGTTCTCTAATAAAAAAATCGATGCCGCTTCAGCATTCATATATTCCATGAATTGCTCAATTGCATTTTTCAAAGTTTGATGTATATCGAGACTACTTGAAAACCCCCGAGCAACCTCTGACAACAACTCTAGTTGTTCTTCAAGTGTATGAGATTCGTGTTTCTGAAATAGGTCATGTACATTAAGTGTTCTCATCACGATATCCTTCTCAAACATTCCATATAATTAATTTCATCCGGCATAGTATTATTTCTTTGTGCTTCCCATAAACTTTGCCCTAAACACTCCATCATTTTATGCTCGGCATCATGAACAGATACCGATTTCTCCATAAGCTGATTAAACACATGACTAATTCCGCTTGGCCTATCGGAACTCACTTGTTCTTTTAAAGCGATATGCATTCCCATATGTAAAAATGGATTCGTCTCGTTTTGTTCGGGCTTAAAGTCACTATTGGAAGAGGTTTCCTGGTCGTCCAGATAATGATGATATTCAGGATGCTCTAATATGACATCCGAAATGATTGCCTCTATAGGTTCTAATGGAAGTTTATTCTTGTGCTTACCCCATACCTGGAAAAAGTAATCACGAGCTTCATTTCTATCCTGTACAAACATAGTTTCAAGCAACCGGAAATATTGTCATAGTCCCATATTTTACGCTTGATTATCAATGTTTTACATATTTTTTCTTATCATTCCACTCACAATAGTCAAATATAAGGCAACTATCGCATTTCGGATTACGTGCAATACAGGTATATCGTCCATGCAAAATCAACCAATGATGAGCATCCTTTTTAAATTCATCAGGAACCAGTTTTAATAATTTTTTCTCAACTTCAATGACATTTTTCCTGGTGCTATTCCAGTACGATTTGAAACACGAAAAATGTGCGTATCAACAGCAATTGTAGGTTCACCAAATGCTGTGTTCAAAATAACATTTGCTGTTTTTCTGCCCACACCCGGTAAACTTTCCAACCCTTCGCGATCTTGCGGAACTTTGCCGTCATATTTTTCATTCAAGATTCGGCAAGTCTCAATTATATTTTTTGCTTTATTATTATAAAGACCAATGGTTTTTATATATGTCTTCAATTGTTTTAGTCCGAGAGAAAAAATAGCTTCTGGCGTATTGGCAACGTCATAAAGTTTTTTTATGGCTTTATTAACACCAACATCGGTAGCCTGAGCTGAAAGAATAACGGCTATCAATAATTCAAAAGGCGTTTTATAAATTAGTTCCGTCGTGGGCGAAGGGTTTTGTTCTCGTAATAGTTTAAATATGCGTGTTCGTTTTTCTTTATTCAATGCTAATAGACTCTCTAATTTTGTTAGGCTAATTTATTTCTATTAAAAAAATTAATTACTGAAAATAAAAAACCAGAAAGAAAGAAAAATCCGGCAGGTGAAGTGAAAATTGAAATCTCATTTAATGACTCTCGTAAGAGACCCATAATTACAAAGAATAATAAAGTGGCTAAGCCAACTTTAAAAACGTGACTCATTGCAGGTTTAACATCGGGCATTAAAAATATTGACTCGCATGAAGATAAAACCAGACTGTTCATTAGCAGTAAAGGCAAAAACAAACCAATTTTATCTGCAAGTGAATAAGCCTCAGCATGAAGCAACATCCTCATTATTAATAAGCAGGAGACACTAAAAACAATAATAAAAATCAACCGCTGTTGTGGCAAAATGAAAAGCTTACGAGAAAAATGAACAAGAGGAGCAAGCAGTAAAATAAAAACAAACGTAACCAGTCCTATCTTAAAACCGAAAAGTAATGAAGTAACACTCAGAAAAAAAGGCGCGAAGACCAGAAGCCCTTTCAGGATGTCACCGTCTTGAAGTCTTTGAATCACTTAAAATGACCCGCAAATAGAAAAGACTTATTCTATTTTATTTAACTCCAATAAGCACCTGAAAACGCAACAGAAAAACCTAAATTAGCTAAAATTTCTGCTAAATTTATGCAGCCTCAAATCGCGATTCAATAATGCTTGTCAATATTTGCATATCGTCAGTGACTACGGCATTTGATTCAAGAGGATGAACTGAGCCATCAACAGGCACACGATTTACTAATTTATCATCATTTAGGCCAGATACTTTTTCTATCTTTCCAATACCGCGTTTCTTATCAAGAAGAATTTTCCATAAATATCCACGTGAATCACCGATTGTTTTAACTTCGATTCCGGCTTAATTATCAAAAGAATTGATCATTATGATATCTCTACATTACTTAAGGAGTCTGTACACTAATCGTTAATTAAGCTTGTATAATAAGACTATGAAATTAGCTACATTTATTCACAATGGCATCTATCACGTTGGGATCATAGAAGACTCGAAAATCATTGATCTAGGTTCTGAATATCATGGTCAACAAGGCATGATTAATTTCCTTACAGACCAAATGACAATTCTCGATAAAATCGATCAAGATCAATTATTAGAAAAAACTCATTACGAACTAACTGATGTTGAACTAACTGCGCCCATAATCAAACCGTCTAAGTTTTTTGGCGTGGCTCTGAATTACGCTGATCACATTAAAGAAACCGGACTTGAACAACCGGAATATCCGACTTTATTCAATAAACAAAATAGTTGTGTTATTGGTACAGGTGATTCTATTCATAGACCGAAAGTTTCTGAAAAACTCGACTACGAAGGTGAACTCGGTGTTGTTATTGGTAAGCGATGTCGCCATGTTACACGTGAAGAAGCCGCAAGTGTTATTGCGGGTTATACCATTGTTAATGATGTTAGTGTTCGTGATTGGCAAATGCGATCACATACATGGACTTTAGGTAAATCATTCGACACACATGGTCCTGTCGGACCGTGGATAGTAACGCCTGATGAAATCGGTGACCCACATAACCTCAATATCAAAACATGGGTCAATGAAGATTTAAGACAGAATTTTAGTACAAAACATTTAGTGTTTGATTGTTATTACCTGGTTGAATACTTATCACAAGTTATGACTCTTGAACCGGGCGATATTATTGCAACGGGAACCAGTAGCGGCGTTGGCGTCAAAATGAAACCGCGTGGTTATATGAAAGCAGGTGATGAAGTAAGAATAGAAATCGAAAATATTGGCGTATTAAGCAATCCAATCATCGACGAACCTGATTCAACTAAATTTATTCAATAGCGTTTCAAGGATATCTCTAGGAGAGAGCAAGATCACCAGCATCTATTTTTTCCAACAAACTTTGCATATAGTCAAATCGATGCAGTGCATCATCCATCTCTAATAATGCCTGTTTGGCAGACATCTCAAATGGCAGTAATTCAGCCAAACGTTCACTCACCCAATTAGCTTCATCAAATCGCTCTGACTCAGTTAGAAAATCTAACTCATATCGATTACCTATTTCTTTAAGTAAAGTTGGAAAATTTTGGTAAGCCTCAGGTATAAGCTCCTCGTCTTCATTCAACCAAGCTATCTCGCCAACAGACAAATTATCCTGTTGGACTTCAAAACTCTCCACTTTAAAACGCCGCTCACCTTTCACTGTAATACCCAGTAAACCGTCATCTGTTTTATCCCAATCAATAATCTTTACATAGGTTCCCATAGGAAAAAATTTGGCGGCTAG
This sequence comes from Gammaproteobacteria bacterium, assembly GCA_041689615.1. GTDB lineage: Bacteria > Pseudomonadota > Gammaproteobacteria > Eutrophobiales > Eutrophobiaceae > UBA7359. The sequence goes on from JBDNFW010000043.1 coordinate 143,547, forward strand.
GCCTGCCTCTTCACCTTCCTGTATTAAACAAACACCAAAACCACTATCTGTACGTAAACATTCACTTACCATATCAATGTATCGTGGCTCAAATAGCCTAAGTTGAAGCTCTCCTTCTGGAAAAATGACGGTATTTAGAGGAAATAACGGAATCTTCATTAATCAGCTTAATGCCTCGATTAGTTTTTTGTGGATACTACCAAATCCACCATTACTCATGATCACAATCTGATCTCCTGTCTGGTGTTGCTCAGTAATTAAACTCACTATTGATTCTATATCGGTAAAAACACGACAACGTTTACCTAATTCAGCCATGTGTTTAGCCATGTCCCAGTCCACATTATCTGCCTGAAAAAGAAAAACTTGATCTGCTTTCTTAAAAGAAGCAGCCAAGGTCTTGGCATGAAATCCCATACGCATGGTATTTGAACGCGGTTCCATTACCGCAATAATACGCGCATTCCCGACGTGCTGACGCAGCGCTTCCAACGTTTTTGATATTGCTGTGGGATGGTGTGCAAAGTCGTCATAGATGCGAGTGCCATTTGAATCGAAGATGCACTCTAAACGCCGTTTAACTGATTTAAATTCAGACAAAGCAGCACATGCCTTACCGACCGGAATACCAATGTGCTCTGCCGCTATTATTGCTGTTAAGGAGTTATTTGCATTATGTTCTCCAATCAATGACCAGCTGACTTCACCTGACTGTTTCCCATCATGTTCAATCATAAAATGACGATAATCCACGTCAGGAGAAACAATTGACCAGTTAGCGCTCACTCCGCCAAAACTTACTGTCTGCGACCAACAACCCATTTCCAGAACATTTTTTACTTCTGCATCATTTTCAGGATAAATGACTCTTCCCTGCTCTGGCAAAATACGCAATAAATGATGAAATTCGCGTCTTATAGCGGCAATATCGTGAAAGATGTCGGCATGATCGAACTCAATATTGTTAATAATTAGAGTTTTTGGATGATAATGGACGAATTTTGAACGTTTATCAGAAAAAGCCGTGTCATATTCATCAGCTTCAATAACAAAATAATCAGAATCCGTGTAACGTGCTGATATTCCAAAGTTTTCTGCGACACCACCAATTAAAAAACTCGGATTAAGCCCAACATATTCCAGTATCCAGCTTAAAATCGTCGTTGTTGTCGTTTTGCCATGTGTGCCAGATACGGCTAACACATGTTTATTATATAAAACGCCCTTATATAGCCACTCTGGGCCAGATGTATATGGAATCTGCTCGTTCAGAACATATTCAAGTGCAGGATTACCACGTGAAATAGTATTGCCAACAATCACCAAGTCAGGAACAGGATCAAGATGCTCAGGTTTATAACCCTGCATCAAGGCTATGCCCTGCTGCTCAAGTTGATCGCTCATAGGTGGGTAAACATTTTGATCTGAGCCGGTGACTTCATGACCCAGAGTTCGTGCAATCTGAGCAATACCGCCCATGAATGTGCCGCAAATTCCAAGAATGTGAAGATGCATTAATTCGTCTCCATAGGCATGATTGCCGACGTAAAGCTAAAGATAATCCAGATATAAGTGATCGCTAAGAACATGGCTATGGCAAAATTAATTTCAAGCGCATGTCGTAAGATATGCGCCATGATGGCAATATTCCAGCACGCTAGCGCTGCTAGCAACAACAAACCAATACTTTGACCAGTACTTGATTCAAGAGTGTTAAGTTCGCCCACGCCAACCAGAATATAAATTGGAAATGCGAAAATACTAACGATAATACCAGTCCCTACCAAGGCAGTGACCGTCTGTGTCCAACGTGGTGCTTTCCCGCGCGCTTGTAATAACGCCAAAGAAAAAATCATGATAAGTGAAATTTCTACGATACCAGCGAGAATGGCTTTATCAATAGGTTGAGATAAACTTGCGAGCAAGACAGATAGACAACAATAAACAACAACACAAAGCGTTAACAGGTTTTTTGATTCAGGAATATCCTGCGGTCGTTTGACCAGACGGCACATATCAAAGAATGCCATAAAAAGTACTTTGCTTGCGGAGAACATTAGTTTAAAAATCCTTAATAAATAACTCAGGCGTTAATAATAGTTTTAACTTATACACGACTACGAAAAAATTCATAATCGTATTGCTTTAACAATTTAAAATTTCTATCTCTATCTAACAAATAAGCCGCTGGTAAATTTATACCGTTAAACATATTCGCTTTCACTTGCATGTAAGCGCCAATGTTTTCGAATACAACTCGACTTCCAATTTCAAGTGGTACATCAAAAAAATAATCGCCAAACAAATCACCACTTAAACAACTACAACCTGCCAAACGATATTCATAGTCACTCGCATCACATGTATTCATCACTTTTGGTTGATATTGATATTCAAACACTTCAGGCAAATGATTAATCGCTGTATCTAATACAGCTACTTGTTTACCTTCGCTGTCAAAAAGATCAATTACATTCGCAATCAAATAGCCTGCTTGTCCGGTTATTGCTTTTCCCGGTTCAAAATAAACATCAACAGCATAGTTGTCTTGTAACCATTTAATCGTCTCCATTAACGGTGTCATATCTGATTTTGAATTTAAAAAATATCCCCCACCGAGATTTAACCATTTTAGTTTTAGTTCATTAGAAGAAATACCCGACATCACTTTATCCAAACTTTGTTTCATCTCATCAAAATTGAGTGACTCACAATTATTATGAATATGTAGACCTTCAATATATTGCCAATCAATATTTATTTTTTTATCTATGATGTCTTTTATTGAAACACCTAACTTTGAATAAGCACGACAAGGATCGTATCTTTCATCTTTAACAAAGGACAATTCGGGGTTAATGCGAAGGCCACAACTCGCCACGCTATTGATTTTTTCTGAATAACTATTTGCTTGCGTATAGGAATTCAAGGTAACAAAATCTGTCACTTCAAGAATCTTATCCCATTCATCTTCTCGATATCCGGGTGTTGTTATATGTATAGTTTGAGAATCATCAAGAATTTCTTGAGCGAGTTGTACTTCAAATAATGAACTACAGGAGAAACCATCAACATAAGGTTTAATTATTTCCAGTAAACCAGATACATTTGCCGATTTAATCGAATAAAGAGGAAAACACCCGGTTTTTTCTTTTAAGTCTACCAGTAACTCAAGCACACTAATAATTTCATCCTGATCATAGATATAAGCTGGTGACATTAAATCAGTGTTATTGAAAATTGAATCTTTCATGTTATTGTTGTTCTTATTATTGATATTGAAAATAATTAAAAGAGAGTCCTTGATGAATTACAAAAAATATTTCTATCTTTTTCCCTTGCTTTGCTTTTTAAGTTTGAATGCTAATGCCGAAGAATACAAAACTTCTGGCAAAATGACTCAAGAAGAATATCAAAAAGTGAGTGATGCATCAGTCGAACATTTTGATTGCATGAATGAATTTGCCATGTATCAACTTGAACATCAATCTGATCCCAGAGTCATTACCGATCATGCCATGAAAGAATGCGCACCAGTACTTGAAGATCTTTATAACACTTTACTAAAAGGTAATTATGCACCTGAAGCAATGTCACGTTTTGTCAGCAGCATCAGCAACAAATCGGCCAATAAAATATTATCCCAACTGATGATGTATATGGCAGGGAAAAATCAGTAGCTATTTATCAGCTTCGAATATTGCCAAAACCCGGTAAAATAAAAGGCGCAAATTGTTTCAACGCTTCTTGATAAACATTACGCTTAAAAGAAACCACTTCTTCAACTGGGTACCAAAAATCGACCCATTTCCAAACATCAAATTCAGGCTTCGGAGAATGAGAAAGGTCGACACAGCTTTCATCAACGACCAATTTTAGCAAATACCAAATCTGCTTCTGCCCGATACATAAAGGCTGGGTGTTATGGCGAATAAAACGCTTTGGTAGCCAATAACGCAACCAATCATCGGTCGAACCAATAATTTCAACATGCTCGGCATCCAGGCCGGTTTCCTCCTTCAGCTCACGGTACATTGCTGACTCGGAAGATTCGTCTTTTTTTATGCCGCCCTGCGGAAACTGCCACGCGTCCACACCCAAACGACGACACCAGAAAACCTGTCCATCGTCATTAGTCAGTATGATTCCAACGTTAGCTCTGAAACCTTCTGAATCAATCATGCCGTAATTCCAAATAAAAATTCATAGTTTAATTCTCCAATAATAGAACAAAACAAGCAATTCATTTGCCTTATTTGAAATAGCTTCTAAACTAGCGGCCTAAACAATAACTACTTAATTTTCAATGACATGAAACTCGCTATATTTGATCTTGATAATACTTTAATCGCCGGGGACAGTGACTGTCTGTGGGGAGAATTCCTTAGCGAACAAGGCTATGTCGATTCTAAGGCTTATCAAGCCGGTCACGAAAAGTTTTATCAAGAATATTTCGAAGGAACCATGAGTATCCATGAGTTTCTGGAATTCCAGCTAAAAGTACTGGCCGATAATGATCGACAAAAACTGGAAGAATGGCGAAAGAATTATATCGAAAAAAAAATCAAACCGATCATGTTACCCAAAGCAATAAAACTGATTGAAGAACATCGTCAACAAGGCCATGAATTATTAATTATCACCGCAACCAATCGCTTCATCACCGAACCGATCGCAAAAGAATTTAAGATAGAAAACTTAATCGCCTGCGAACCAGAAATGCTTGATGGTCAGTATACTGGCAAAGTTACTGGCACACCTTCATACGCTGAAGGAAAAGTGACTCGATTAAATGAATGGTTAGAAAATGACGAACAAACATTCGATGAAACATGGTTCTACAGCGACTCACATAACGACATCCCACTTTTAAAAGAAGTGGATCACGCGATAGCTGTTGATGGAGATGACACGTTAATAACAGAAGCAAAAAAACAAAACTGGCCTGTCATTAGTTTGAGATAATAGTTTTATACGGCTATCGTCCGGTTGAAATGTTAACCCAAAGCAACGGGAGCGATTGATTTGATTTAGCGTCCATTAACAAGCGTAAGCTGACATAAAAATAACATCGCCATAGCCGCTTATTTTTTGCCTCTTTAATGTAAAAACGATAATCTATTGAAATATATTAATAATAAACGCAATATTTATATCCTATGAAAAAGAAAATAAAGTCCGATAACTACGGCCATGGCCGTAAAATAAACTGTTATACGTCAGTAGAGATATAGATGAGTCCAACAGTATTATAGGGAGCGCGGGTACAGATTCTTTATTTATCAGGCATCTCCTCTCCTGAACAAAAAAAACCCTTAACTATTTCTAGATAAGGGCTTTGTACTTAATAAAACTTTTTAAACTTAAAGAATCTTAGCTACTGCATCTCTTTCTTCTTCCAATTCTTTCTGAGTAGCATCCATTTTTGATTGACTAAACTCATCAATCTCCAAACCTTGTACGATAGAATAATCACCGTTCTTACAAGTCACTGGAAATGAATACATCAAACCTTCTGGAATACCGTAACTACCATCACTTGGTACACCCATGCTGACCCAATTATCATCAGGCGTACCTAATGCCCAGTCACGCATATGATCAATTGCACCATTTGCCGCAGAGGCTGCACTTGATGCACCGCGTGCCTCAATAATCTCGGCACCACGTTTTGCTACGCGAGGAATGTATTGATCTTTATACCAATCTAAATCAACTAAATCTTTAGCGGCCTTACCGGCAACTGTTGTATTAGAAATATCAGGATATTGAGTCGTAGAATGATTACCCCAGATTGTCATTTTTTTAATTTCACTGACAGGCGACTTTGTCTTAGATGCTAATTGCGCTAATGCACGATTATGATCCAAACGCGTCATTGCCGTGAAGTTTCTAGAATTTAAATCTGGCGCACTTAACATGGTAGTATGTGCATTGGTATTTGCAGGATTACCCACAACCAGTACTTTCACATCACGACTGGCACTTTCGTTTAATGCCGTACCCTGCACTTTAAAGATACTACCATTCGCTTCCAGCAAGTCACTGCGTTCCATACCCGGGCCACGCGGTTTTGCACCAACTAATAAGGCATAATCTACATCTTTAAATGCAGTATTGGCATCATCCGCAAGCACAAAGCCCGCCGATAAAGGAAAAGCGCAGTCTTCTATTTCCATTACTACGCCTTCGAGTGCTTTCATTGCCGGTGTTACTTCAAGTAACTGCAAAATAACAGGTTGATCCGGCCCCAACATCTGACCGGAAGCAATGCGAAACAATAAAGAATAACCAATCTGGCCAGCGGCACCAGTAACAGCAACTCTAACAGGTGATTTCATCTTTTCGTTTCTCCTTTATACCAAATTTATTTTATTGTTGTTTTACCGGCAATTATTTAGCCACGTTTATTCATTGGCACATAGTCACGTGTTTTTGAACCAACATAGAGTTGTCTAGGACGACCGATTCTAAATTCAGGATCTTCCATCATCTCTAACCATTGTGCTATCCAACCCGCTGAACGCGCCAATGCAAACATAACAGTATACATTGAAGTAGGTATGCGTAGTGCTTTAAGAATAATGCCAGAATAGAAATCAACATTAGGATAAAGTTTGCGTTCGATGAAATAATCATCTTTTAATGCAATTTGTTCCAGTTCCATTGCGATTTCAAACATTTCTTTATCCACAACTTCGTCACCCAGCTCTTCAAGTAAATCATGACAAACCTGACGAATGATCGTCGCACGTGGATCGTGATTCTTATAAACGCGATGACCAAAGCCCATCAATCTAAATGGATCTGATTTATCCTTAGCTTTTTCAATAAATTTTGGAATATTTTCTGGCTTTTCAATTTCTGCCAACATTTTCAATACCGCTTCGTTAGCGCCACCATGCGCTGGACCCCAAAGCGTTACAATACCTGCAGCAATACAGGCAAATGGGTTCGCTTCTGCACTACCCGCTAATCGAACAGTTGAAGTTGAGGCATTTTGTTCGTGATCAGCATGTAAAATCAGCATCATGTTTAATGCTTTTACTGCAATCTCAGGTGGATTGTAGTCACGCATAGGTACAGAAAACATCATGTTCAAAAAGTTTTCGACATAACCTAAATCGTCACGTGAATATACAAACGGATGACCTACAGAATGTTTGTAGCAATGAGCAGCCAATATTGGCATTTTTGCAATAACTCGTATTGCAGTTAGCTCTCGGTCAACAGGATCATTGATATCCATTGCTTCATGATAGTAAGAAGATAGCGCGCCAGTTACACCAATCAACATCGACATTGGATGTGCGTCATAAAGATAACCTGTATAAAAACGTTCCAGGTGCTCATGAACCATATTGCGTTTGTTCAGATTGTCACGAAAACCTTCAAATTGTGTTGCAGTAGGGAGTTCTCCGTACAACAACAAGTAACAGACTTCTAAATAGGAGCTTTTTTGTGCTAATTGATCAATAGGATAACCACGATGCAGAAGGACACCCTTCTCCCCATCCAGATAGGTAATAGAACTTCTGCATGCGGCAGTCGTCATAAAACCTGGGTCATAGGTAAACATACCTAACTCTTTATAGAGCGACTTCATCTCAATTACAGGAGCACCATACACCCCATCTAAGATTGGACATTCGATCGATTTTCCCGTGCGATTATCGGTCATTGTGACTGTATCAGCCATTAAATTTCTCCCTTACTTATATCTTATATTTATTAGGTTATTGAAAAATTGTGCAAGGATACAGAACTTTATGGCAATGCAGCAAGAGGTGTTATTTAATATGCGGCCTGAATTGTGCATAAAAAAGACTCCTGATAAGCGAAAAATAGTCTAAAGTTATAGGAATTATATTCAGGAAATCTTATAGTTAGGGGTGATACTTATTTTAATTAGAGTAGTTATTTCAAGACTGTAATATTTCTTTCGAAATTTTGAGTCAAATATTCACAAAAGCGTGATAAATAACAAAATATTAAAGGAATAATGCATGAAAAACACGGTGCCATCGTACTTATACAGTGGTAATGCTTGGTTTGTAGAAGAATTATACGAAATCTATCTTAGTAAACCGGAAGGTATCGACAAACAATGGCGCGATTACTTTGATTCACTTCAAAATGACGCGTCAATAAAAGATGTTGCCCACACTCCTATTCAGCTGGCCTATGCCAATGCTGCTAAACATCGTCAGCACAGAAATCTGGCGCCGATAGCTCCCGCTGCCGATGCGGTTTCGCACCAAAAACAAACAGCCGTATTACAATTAATTAATGCACATCGATTTAATGGACACCGTCAAAGCGATTTAGATCCACTGCAACAATATCAACGACCCAATGTTCCTGAACTTGATCCGGCTTTTCACGGATTAACTGAAGAAGATATGGATAAAACCTTTAATACAGGTTCTTTGTTTGCACCTGATGAAATC
>JBDNFW010000044.1:0-94373 GCA_041689615.1 Gammaproteobacteria bacterium
ATCTATCGAACGTAAAACAATATTTACACCTAACTTACCGCGTTTGAAATAAGGATAACTGCCAATACTGACTTCTTTGCAATCGTTTTGAATTTTAGTCATGCCTTCAGCTAATTTACTTTCAGTTAAGTTGGTACAAACGCTTGCAGACAAGATTGGTGGGCCACTTACTAATCTATCAGTTAGTGCATCGAACATAGCTTGCATGATGCTTGGCACACCAGCTAAGACAAATACATTTTTAATTTGAAACGCGGGAGCGCCGCTAACAGGGTTATCAATTAGTGATGCACCTTCTGGTATGTCTGCCATTTTCAATCGCGCTTCTGTTAGCGTTCCCGGATCGTAGTAAGCTTCCATGATGGCGACTGCTTCTGGATCGCGGAATAATTTCACATTAAATGCTTTGGCGATTGATGCTGTTGTTATGTCATCGTGTGTTGGACCTATGCCACCAGTGGTAAACACGTAGTCATAACTTTCAGAGTACGCTTTTACTTTTCCAATAATGGTTGATTCGATATCTGGAATGACGATGACTTCTGCCAGCACAATGCCCAGCTTCTCAAGATTCTTACCGATGTATGAGATATTCAGATCTTGTGTGCGGCCAGACAATATTTCATTGCCTATTATTATAACGCCGGCAGTTTTCTGCTTAGCATTATTACTCAAGGTAATTGTCTCGAAAAAAACTTTTTCATGACTGAACCAATGAGAGATGTTTCATCGGCAGTCAGGAACAACAAGTTTTTTATGCCGCTTGTACCGGAATGTGATCTTTAATGCGGGTGATATTATTTTCTGCATCAAGATAAACAAGCTTAGGTTTGAAAGTTTTCATTTCATTCTCGTTTAATCGAGCATAGGCACAAATAATAACGCGATCACCGGGATTCGCCTTGTGTGCCGCTGCACCATTAACAGAAAAGATACGCGAATGATCTTCAGCACGAATGGCGTAAGTCGTAAAACGCTCACCATTCGTGATGTTATAAATATCGATCTGTTCATATTCATGAATGCCTGCTTTATCTAGCAGTGCACCATCTATGGCACAAGACCCATCGTATTCAAGCTCTGAATGTGTAACACAAGCTTGATGAAATTTTGCTTTTAAAACCGTAATTTCCATTGTGATAGTGAGTATTTAGATTTAAATGTGGATATTACCTGACATCAAGCAGGGGTCAATCATAAGGTTTGCACCGCAACATTGTCAATTAGTCGCGCTTTTCCTAACCAAGTCGCTGCTATTACTATAAGCTTTTGATTTACTGGTACTTTTAGCGTCTCCGCATCGCAAATACTTAAATATTCCGGTTTAAAACCGGCTTCTTTTAAAGTCGAAATAGCCTCTCTTTCGAGCTTTCCATAATCCTTGTCACCATTTTCAATCGATTTTGCAACTTCACTGATACATTCATGCAGTAATGGTGCCTGCCGCCGTTCGCTCTCCGTTAAATACTGATTGCGCGAGCTCATCGCTAACCCATCGTCCTCTCTGACCGTAGACGAACCAATAATTTCTATGGGTAAATTCAAATTTTTTACCAAACTTCGAATGACTAATAATTGTTGATAATCTTTTTCGCCAAATATTGCCATATCTGGCTGCACGATGTTAAATAATTTAGTAACAACTGTAGCAACCCCTTTGAAATGTCCGGGTCGAAATTTACCACAGTAAATTGAATCCAGTTCCGGTACGGTAACTTCCGCCGTCACTTCATTTTCATGAGGATAGATTTCGTTATTATCAGGAATAAAAACCAAATCGACATTTAAGTTTTCTAACTGCTTCAGATCAGATTCTAAAGTTCGCGGGTAATTATCAAAATCTTCACCTTCAACAAATTGCGGCGGGTTCACAAACAGACTGACAACAACATAATCAGCGCGCGCTTGTACTTGTTTAACTAACGATAAATGTCCTACATGTAAATTACCCATCGTTGGAACAAGCGCGATTGTTTTTTCTGAACGTCGAACCGTAGCGAGTTGCTCGCGCAAACTTTTAATTTTTGAAATCTGTTGCATTACTCGAATGAATGTTTGGCTGACGGGTATGATTTATCTTTTACTTGTTTAATGTAATCTTTGACTGCATCAGAAATTGAATCTTTTCCTTCTAGGAAATTTTTTAAAAACCTGAATTTTTTTCCTGTTATGCCTAACATGTCGTACAAAACCAAGACCTGTCCATCACAATCTACGCCTGCACCAATACCTATGGTCGGAACATCCAACATTTCTGTCACTTCTTTTGCTACCTTTGAGGGAATACATTCCAATACCAGACAATCTATACCTGCTGCTTGTATCGCCAAAGCATCTTGTTTCAATTTTTCGGCAGTATCATCTGTAGTCGCTTGCACTCGGAATGCATCACTAGTTGTAAATGATTGAGGTGTTAAACCGAGATGACCACAGACTGGAATATTATTTCTTTTGATGGCAGCAATAATTTCACACATCTCTCTACCTCCTTCCAGTTTGACAACATCAGCTCCACCTTCATTAATAAGACTTGTTGCATTTTCAACAGCCTGTTCAGGTGACGTATAACTTTGATATGGCATATCACTGATGATGAGTGCATGTTCACGAACATCATTGACTATTCGAGTATGGTATTTCATGTCATCCATCGTCACGTTGACAGTTGTATTTTTTCCATGAAGAACCATTCCTAAAGAATCACCAACTAATAACACGTCAATACCTGCTTCATCTTGCAATTTTGCAAAACTCGCATCATATGAAGTTAAACAGGCAATTTTTTCACCTGCTGATTTCATTTGTTTCAATGTATTAACGGTAATTTTTTCAGTCATAGCTCTTTCGGATTGAAATAATGTTTGCCCTTTGGAAGCTGGCTAATATGTTCAAGCAATAAATTATAATCTGTGTCATTACCAGACAAATCAAAATCATTGGTATTCACAATTAGTAGAGGTGATGTTGAGTAGTAATAAAAAAACTCAACATAAGCTGCCGATATTTTTTTAACATAATTACGATTAATGGGTCGTTCATAATCATGCCCACGTTCAATAATTCGTTGCATTAACGTATCGATAGGTGCTTGTAAATAAATCACTAAATCTGGAACTGGCGCGTCTAAGGTTAGTCGATCGTAGACTTGTTTATATAAAGATAATTCATCCTCATCCAAAGTAATAGAAGCAAATAATTTATCTTTCTCAATTAAAAAATCCGATACTTGTACCGGCTTAAACATGTCTGTTTGTCGCAGCGATTCTATTTGCTTTGCACGTTGAAATAAAAAATATAACTGTGTCGGTAAGGCAACTGATTTTGGATCAGAATAAAAACGGGGAAGAAATGGATTTTCTGTTGCTAACTCCAACATTAATTCAGTATTAAATGTTTTGGCTAAACGTTTAGCCAATGTCGTTTTACCAACACCTATCGGCCCTTCAACAACAATATAATCTGGATGGCGTTTGCTCATGGCAAAATCTCTAAGCCATCTTGATCAAGGTTTGCTAATAAATCACTAATTAATCCTTTTCCTGGAATAACACAGTCAGGATTAATTTCAGCTAGTGGCACAAGAACAAAAGCACGATTCAGCATCTCAGGATGAGGAATGGATAAACGATCATTTTGAATAATTTCTTCGCCAAACATTAATATATCCAGATCCAGTGTTCTTGACCCCCAACGTTCATTACGCACGCGGCCATGTTCATTTTCAATTGCTTGTAAACCATCCAACAATGCTAACGACTCCAACTCGGTTTCTATTTGAACAACGGCATTAATATAATCATCCTGATCTTGTGGGCCTACTGGCTTACTTTTATACAAAGAAGAAATGCTTGTCGTACGGGTGGATTGTATCTCGCCGAGCGATTGAATGGCAGCAATTACGTGTTGGCTGGGAGAACCTATATTACCGCTTAGGTTACTACCGAGGCCAATATAGACAGTCGTCATGAATCAGTAGAGTTATTATTACGGCGACCCCTAGGTTTGCGACGCGTGCGAGGTTTATGAAAACCGGATTTTATTTTTACCTGACCAGCTAAAGGTTCATCTATCTGTTCTTGAGTCCAATAATCAACCAATTCTTGTAATGGTTCACCTGCCTCAGCACGTAATAATAAAAAATCATAAGCAGCGCGAAATTTTTGATGCATTAATACCCGCAACGATCGTTTTTTTGTTCGTTTGAATCTGACTTGTAAAGACCAGATATCACGCGCCATTTGAGTAAATCGTCTCGGCATGGCAAGACTTAATATTTGTTTCGAGATAACCGTATCACCGGCAAGTTGCACCGCTTCTATTTCAGACAAACCATTTGCAATATGAGCATCCGCTATGGTTCGCATTGGCTCCCACAAGAATGCTGCTAATAAAAAGCCGGGGGTTACTGTGTTACCTTCATTCAATCGTTGATCCGTATTTTTTAATGCCTGCATGATAAACGTGTGCGGATAATCTTTTTCATGAGTATCTAGCAATTGATCGGTTTGCGGGAAAAGATATTTAAATAAATTGTAATGCCGTAATGTTTCGAATGTTTGTAAGGCACAACCACCCATAAAAAGCTTAAGCATTTCTTCGAATAAACGAGCCGGCGGAATACCTTCTAATAATTCTGCATATTGATCAATCGGCTTTTCTGCATCGGGATGAATTCTTAAACCCAGTTTCGCAGCAAAACGAACTGCGCGAAGCATGCGTACCGGATCTTCAATATAACGTTGCGATGGCTCGCCAATTAACTTTAACTGTCCGGCTTCAAGATCTTTAACTCCGCCAACATAATCAACAATCGAAAAATCTTTTATATTGTAAAACAAAGCATTGATGGTGAAATCACGTCGCCAGACATCGTCATCAATATCACCATAAACATTGTCACGAATAATCCGACCTTCTTCGATACGCCCTGCGCCTTCATCAGACACATGATGCGGAGCACGAAAGGTAGAGACTTCAATTATTTCATCGCCAAAACGAACATGCGCTAGTCTGAAACGCCGACCAATTAAACGACAATTTCGAAACAATTCGCGGATTTGTTCGGGTTTGGCATCGGTGACCACATCAAAATCTTTAGGCTCTCTTCCCAATAAAAGGTCCCGAACAGCCCCGCCAACAAGGTAGGCTTTATAATCCGCATTTTTTAATCGATACAATACTTTCAACGCACTCTCGCTAAAGGATGTGCGGGAAATACAATGTTGATCGCGAGGAATTATTGTTGGCTCGATCTTTAATCGAGCAATATTTGAGGACTTATCCGAACCTGTCATTTAAAAATAATATATTGAGAACACTTAATAGACTCCTATAATAGCTTAGTTGACGCACTATTGCTCCCTTCGTCTAGTGGCCCAGGACGTTGCCCTCTCACGGCGAAAACACGAGTTCGAGTCTCGTAGGGAGCACCAATAATATCAATTACTTAAATAAGTATAGGCCACCAATCTCAAAATTTAGGTAGTTTTTAGGTAATATGTGCTGTATTTCTAAAACTCATATCCCTTAATGCCAAGGTCGTAGGTTCGACTTCTACGGCCCGTCATTAAAATCAATAATTCACGTGAAAAAAAACATTAATATAAAATAGATGGTGTGATTTTGGTGTAATCTAAGGCATCATTTTTTTGCTTTAAAAATCGAGGCATGAAACTCTACATATTATAAAAATAACCTTGAGATGGTTTATTTAAGTATGCCAATAAATTCAATTTATAGGGAGAGGGTAAGTGAGTGACTGGTGGTATAACGATGGAAATAAAGAAGTTGGACCTATACCTTTATCTGAATTAACAGAGCTTTATGAAAAGAAAATAGTTTCTACAAAAACCCTTATATGGAAAAAAGGCTTTGATAAGTGGTTAGAATTAAACCAAGTGAAAGAGTTAAGTAATTTACTTGTCAACGAACCTCCTCCTATTCCTTCAAGTAATTCTAATGCTTCAGTTTTTGTAAATTTTCCTAATTCTGGTCCATGGAAAAGATTTTTTGCCAGAATATTTGATCTATGGTGGCTAAATTTGCTCTTGCAATTTGTCGTTGCAATCTTTCTAGGTATTTTCTCTCCTGGTTTTGCTAATTGGATTGTAGAGCCCGGAGCAGAACAATTATTTGCCATTATGATTATTCCACTGGCATTAATATTAGATGCATTCATACAAGGTTTATTTGGTGCATCGCCAGGCAAAGCCATGTTAGGGCTTAGAGTTTTGAATTCTGATGGTGAAAGATTGTCTATAGGTGCACATATTGTGAGAAATTTATCTTTGTGGGCTAGCGGCTTAGCTTTAGGAATCCCTTTTATAAATTTGTTAACATTAGCTAATCAACATTCAAGATTAAAGAAGGGTGATTCAGCTTCATATGATGAACAAGATGGCTATCAAGTTAAAGCTAAACCTATAAGATGGTATAGATACGCACTATTTAGTTTATTATTTTTTATTCTGTATTTAATAATGATTGGGTTAAGAATTTTAGCACAACAAATGTAAAACTATGAATTGGTTTTATATAGTAAATAATAAAAAAGAAGGTCCTATAACTCCGGCTGAGCTCAAGGAGTTAATCAGAGAAGGTATTATAAAAAGAGGTACTTTGGTCTGGAAAAATGGGATGGACTCCTGGTGTAATGCTGAAGACGCTTTAAATATATTCCCTCCCTCTAAAACAACCAATAAGAATACCAAAAAAAAATATCTAATTAACTTTTTCGCTTCTCATTGGAAAGGGAATCTATCTATATCAATAAGTGTATGGGCAATGGCTTGTGTAGCGTGTGTATTTATTACTATTGAGGTTCTTTGTTTTTCTTTATTGGTAGATTATTTTAATCGACAATATATTGCGGTAGCTTATTGGGCAAATACGCTGTTTTTTTCATTATTGCTGTTTATTTGGTATTTAAAAGGCTCTATCCATTCTGTACTGAAAAATAGCGCCAGAGATGAAAAGACATTAAGAAGTATATCTTTAATATTCTTGGTCGGTATATCTTTCATATTTTCATTTAATTTTTATAAAAATCTGACAACCAATTTTATAGAAAGTTATCAAGATGCATTTAGCAATCTTTATGCAAAGTGGGAAATTAAAGTTATAAATGATGGTTATGACATAGTTTTAAGAGGAGGAGTCGGTGATGGTATAAGCAATGATTTTATAAAATCATTGAAAGCAAATAAAAATATTAAAATCGTTCATTTGAATCTTAATGTAGGTGGTTATTTGGAAGAGGCTGAAGGAATAGCTGATAATATTCAAAAATATAATCTTGATACATATATCAGTACAGAATGCGTTAGTGCGTGTACCTCTATTTTCATAAAAGGCAAGAATAGATATATGAAAGAGAATGCAAAGCTTGGCTTTCACAGAGCACATATGCCTGGTTTCGATGCATACAATTATTTAAATGAAGACTTTAAGAACACTTATGCCGAAGCTGGTATTTCGCCTGACTTCATAGAAAAGATTTTTAATACGCCTCATACTGAAATGTGGTATCCAAGCGGGGACGAATTGTTACGTGCCAATGTAATTGACAAAATTGTATCTGGCGATGCTTTTGCAAAGTCAGAACTGGTTATCGAAAATTCAATGATTACTGAAGATATATTTCTCGACATACCTCTCTATGCTGCAATCAAAGTTAAAGAGCCTGAGACTTACAAAAAAATTATTGATGAAGTAAAACATGCCCTTTTGGATAATAAATCTGAGGAGTATGTTAGAGAACTAGGCTATAAAAATATTCAGCCTCTTAGAGATAAACACTTGCCATATTCAGATGACGACACACTAATAGCATTTTTTAAATTGGTGCTGAAGCAAATGAAAATTATATCGAAAACCAATAAAGATCTCTGTTTTGACTATAGTTTTACGGGAGATACTAAGTCAATGCATCAAGCAGTTGCTTTGCTTCCAAAAGATACAATAGAAGATGAAATAGACTTATTGTCAAAGGTACTAATTTCATCAGATTTTACAATCGACTTGCCGGATGAGAAAGTCGGAAATTTAATTATTGAAAAGGTCGTAGATAAGACTATCGATGAGCTAGGGGAAAAAAGTGGAATATTGTCTGATTTAGGGGCAGCAAATATTAACAAGAGTTTAGCATGTGACGCACTAATAACTTTATTTGAAAACGTACTAGAGTTGCCCAAGAAAGAAGCTGTAGTTTATATAAGGTTTTCTTATGCCCCAAGTTAAAAAACTACTATCAATCTAAAATCACTCTAATTAATAATTAAATCATTTCTTATCTAAGCGTTCTAAAACAAACCCCATATGCTGAACAAGAATATCTAGTTCATACTTTTTATCTTGATAATCAGTCGGACTAACTTTTTGACTGGTTTCTATTAGCCGGATGGTGTAATCGAGTGATTCTTTAATCATAAATACCTCCTTATGCTTTAAGTAAGACTTCCACCCTTTATCGAGGGAATTTAAGGGCGGAGGAATGTACAAGTAAGTGCACGTCCCTGTACCGTTGTATCTTCTCAAATACTGAGTAATCCCGCGTCCTCGCATTTGAGGAAATTTTCGCTGTTTCAGTCCCTATTGACGGTTATATATAACAAATAACCTTTAAAATTTATGTGGGTGGAGTAGAGTTAGTTTGCACTACTTTCATGAAAATTATAATGAAAAATCAGTGCCCGGTAAAATCCACCGTAACTCTCTGAGATGGGGCAAGAGGCTACTAATGGCAAATGAAAACGACGATAAACTGAGAGAGTATTTAAATAGTCTAATAGAAGGCATGAGGCCAAAGTTATTAGATCTAACTAGGCGAAATCCACTTTTATCTACACCATTCTCGGAAAGATCTCATTCAAATATACGCGTCGTTGACGAAGTCCCTTCATTTTTATTTGAAAAATTATTAACTGACAGGATGAGGCTAGTTCCCTTGCCTCCTCTAGAGGAGGATCCAAAGGATGAATTATCTCAAGAATTTAGAACTGCCTTCGCAAAAGCCAGATACACGGATGAAGAATATTTGCAAAAGTTGGAAGTGTTAGAAACAGATGATGATGATAATGAGCAACGACTACTTTCGTATGATAGAGAATTAAAAGATAAAGTAAGAGCAATACTTGGATTGCCGGAAAGACAAACCAAAACACAATTATCATTAAAAAAACACGCAAAAATTCATAACATCAATCCTTCACACGAATTAAACCCTGATCTGAAGGGTGATGATGGAAGATATACAGACAATGATATACAAACATTGTTATTACCGGACCTTTTTGAAAGGCGTCTAAACTCTATATCCAGTAAAATTAAGACATGGCAACAAGAAACCGGTATATCAGTGTTTCACATTGCTTTTGGCTTTCTTGAATGGTCTGACTCAAATACAAGCAAATCATCTTTTGCCCCTCTTTTATTAATGCCTGCTGCGCTTGAGAAAGAAAGAACACGATCTGGCGTAGAATTTTATATTACAAGCGAAGGCGAAAATGTAGAAGAAAATGTTGTTCTCGCAGAAAAATTAAGAATAGATTATGCAATAGCTTTTCCCGCTTTCAATCAGGAAGAATCAATCGAAGACTATTTTTCCACAATAGAAAATTCCATTCCAAAAAATAGACCATGGAAATTCAGACGGCAGATTGCTTTAGGTGTATTTCCCTCCGCCAAAATGTCTATGTACAACGATCTTGATACAACTAAATGGGACTTCAATACAAACGAAGCTATTAGTTCCTTATTTACAGGAAATGAATCATCTGGTGTGGATTCTCCTTTTGCAGATGACTACGAAGTAGATGAGCCTAACATAGAATCAAAAGTTCCCTATTTGATTGCTGATGCAGATTCATCTCAATTCAGCACAATAGTTGACATTATAGATAAAAAGAACTTAGCAGTAGAAGGCCCACCTGGCTCAGGAAAATCACAAACCATAGTGAATACAATAGCAGCAGCCTTACTTGATGGTAAAAAAGTATTGTTCGTTGCCGAAAAAACAGCTGCACTTGATGTCGTAAAGTCTAGGTTAGAAGCGTTAAATCTTGGAGAATTTATATTACCACTGCTTGGAAATAGAAGTGGGCGAATACAAATCATTGAATCTATTAGGAAGCGGCTTGATTCGCATGGATGGAATCTTGGTGGAGATATTAAGAGTCTGATTACGTCGTATAGAAAATATCGAGCACAGATTAATGAATATATCGGAATCATGAGTTCAATATATGCTGTATCAGAATTTACGACGCATGATGTTTTAGGAAAGCAACTACTGTTCAGAGATCACTTAGAAAGATTACCCAAAGAATTACAAAAGCATGATATCCCAAATATTCATAATTTCTCTGACGAAAAGATAAAAGAACTATTCAACAACTGTGAAGAACTGGAAGAAGCAGACATTGAATGCTTGCGGGAAACAGATTTATGGAAGATGTCTAATGCCGCAAACTTAAATCCATTTGCAGTAGATGAAATCATTGAAAAGACATCTGAATGCGCTGATGTATACGCACATAACTCTTCTTTACGTGAACAACTATCAGATTTTTATATCCGTTCTAACTGTGATGAAAATAGTATCTACATGTTATTAAATATTATTAAATTATGTGAAAACAAATATGATGATAAACAAGCAGAAATAGTTATAGGCTTACTAGAACAAGATAACCTTGAAGTCTTAAATAATTTTATTACCCTCCTTGATGAATCTAAGCATCTAAAAGAGAAAGTCTCTACCCATATACAAAACGTAGAAGATGAAAACAATTTTGATACACTTAGCAGTATTTTAGATTTATCTATAAAATATAAAATTAACAACATTTCTAATAGTGACATTAATAGCATCAAGGAGAAACATGAGAACAACATAAGACGTTTACAATATATTATCGATTTTATTAATGAGTGTATGAAGATAGTACCTAATATTGAGAATATAAAGGTTAGTAAATTATTCGACCTTTGTTACATCTCGTCGTTAGTGAAGCCAGAAACATTAGCATTTAGAAATGAAAAACTCGAAAACCCTCTATTACTGAATTACTTAAAGAAACAACATGCCTTCGCTTTAAAAACAATAGACAAAAAAGATAAATTATCACACTCCATAGATCTTGAGAGCGAACATAATCCGGATGAAATTAGACAATGTTTGAACGTATTATCTAACTCCGGAATATTTAGATTTTTGAACAGTAATTATCATAGACAGAAAAAATATTATAAATCCATTTCTATAAATAATACTTATGATTTAGATAATGCAATTATCAACTTGAGAAATTTGTCAGAGATAATAATAGCTGAGGATAAAATTAATAACGACGACAAGTTAAAGAATATATTTGAATTTAATTTCGATGGTATCAATACCAATTTTCAGCTGGCATTTGACACCATAAAATTTTACAAAGATATTGAAGACAACCTTTCCAACACGGATGAACGATTACTATGTAAGTTTCTACGGACAGAGTCTGCATCAAAGATAAAGGAACTTCCAAAACCAGATCTCGACAAGTGCCAAAATTTATTACAATACGGAGATTACCAATCTGTAGTTGATGAACATGATAAATTGTTGGTTATATCAAATTTAATTGACGAAGATATAGATACCTTTAAGAATTTAATTAGCATTATAAAGTCTCCTCTCAACATATCTTTAGAAGAACTGAAACTTGTCAAAAGCCAGATATCAGAAATAAATACAAATATCACGGAGGTTAATTCTAATCAAATTATTAAGTCCTTACTTGGGGAAAACCTATTCTTTGGTATAGACACTGATATTTCTTATGCTCGTAATATTTTAGAACTGGCTGAGGTTATTAAGAAATCTAACCTAGACTTGGGAACACCAATATTAAAATCTCTAATAAGCAAGCAACTAGATACACTTAAATTATTATTATTGAATATTCAAGAGAGTGACAAGTTATGTATCCCAATAATTGATGAGCTTGCTATAAGACTTGAATGTGACGTTGATAGCATACTGAAAGAACATAGTAAATTTGATATCTCAGAGTGGGCTAAGTCTGCGATTAATGACCGTGAGGGTTTAGTTAATTATTCTAAATTAGCTTCTTACAAGTTAGCTGTTTCAAAAGATGGATTTAGCGATGTCGTGAAAACGATTTCTGATTCAGAAGAAAGATTCGATAACTTCACTAATAAAGTCAAGTCCATATTGTTTAATAACATGGCCAAATCCGTATATTCAAAATGTGGTGATGAGTTAGGCAAGTTTAACGGAATGAAATTAAATAAACTTAGACAGCGTTTGGCAAAAGTTGATCGTGAAGTGATGGAATTGACTAGTTATCACATCGCTAATGAATTAATCAAAAACACGAAGCCAAAAGCAGGTATAGGCAGAGGGCCAAAGAGAGATTGGACAGAGCTAAGCCTAATCAACAACGAAGTCGCAAAAAAGCAACGATTTGTCTCACCACGTGATTTAACACGGAGAGCGGGGAAAACATTACTGGAATTAAAACCCTGTTGGATGATGTCCCCTTTATCTGTAGCACAATATATCCAAAAAGGAGATATTGAATTTGATTTAGTAATAATTGATGAAGCTTCCCAAATGACGCCAGAGAATGCTATTGGGGCAATAGTAAGAAGCAAACAAACTATGATTGTAGGAGACACAAATCAGTTACCACCGACTAATTTCTTTAAAAAGTTTATTGCTGTCGATGAAGATGACGAAGAGGATTCTGTAACCGAGGAATCGATCCTTGAAATCGCCAACGGAGCATTTCGGCCTGCTCGTCGTTTGCGGTGGCACTATCGTTCACGCCACTCATCACTTATCGCTTTTTCAAACGAACATATATACAACAAAGAATTAACTATATTCCCGTCTGCTACAGAAGACGACCCGACCATGGGTGTTTCTTTAGTAAAAGTTGATGGCATTTACTCATCAGGAACAAATCCAAAAGAATCGGAAGTTATGATTGAACATATTATTCGGTTTATGAATGAAAACACAGATAGATCACTTGGTGTCGTTACCGTGAATCAGAAGCAACGTGATTTATTATTAGAAGAATTTGAATATGCTATCTCTAAAAATCCAAGCATGCTGAAATATATTAAAAAATGGGATGAAGAAAATTCTGGCCTAGAATCATTCTTCATTAAGAATTTAGAAAATGTTCAGGGTGATGAGAGAGACGTTATATTCATTGGAACTGTGTACGGCCCAGAAACTAAAGGAGCTAGGGTCATGCAAAGATTTGGGCCTATTAGTGGTTTAGCTGGGAGAAGACGGCTAAACGTTCTTTTTACGAGGGCGAAAAAACAGATTGTAACCTTTTCGTCAATGACTGGAGCGGATATAACGGCAGAAAAAGAGAATAACCCTGGTACATTTCTACTCAAGGAATGGCTAAATTATTCTGCTACACATGTCATTAAAGCAGGCGTTGAAACTGGTAGAGAGCCTGATTCAGAGTTTGAAGAATACGTCATTAAACAAATTGAGAGTATTGGATGTATTGCTGTACCACAAGTTGGGGTTTCCGGATACTTCATTGATATAGGCGTAAGGCATCCTCAGTGGCCTCATGGTTATATTCTGGGTGTTGAATGTGATGGTGCAGCGTATCACTCTTCCAAATCAGCTAGAGACAGAGATAGGTTAAGAGAAGAGATACTCACTAACCTTGGATGGGAAATCTACAGAATTTGGTCAACAGACTGGTTTGGAGATCCGAAACATGAAGCAGATAAATTACGTATTGCAATCGATCTAAGACTTAAATACTTAACGGATAACTCTAGATATACAAAAGAGAGTATTGAAAAAGAAAATGTATCTCAAGTTTCTCATATTGAAGCAAAGGAAAATATTGAGTCTGAGAATGTTTATGATTTATTTGATAAAAAAGTTGACTCCAATATATCAATTAATACTGAGCAAGCTCGTGAATTATTGCTCAACCTACGTACTAATGATATAGCGGAAGAGTTCGATAATGCGACTACCGAAAGAGGTATTTTGAACGATGAAATGATTAAAATGTTTTTAGAAAAAAAACCTGAAACACTAGAAGATTTTCGCAGAGTCATTCCAATATCAATGAGAGAAAAGATAGACTATAAACAAATGGGATACCTAAATACTATATTAGATACTCTCAATTCTATTGGTTAATTACCTATAATTAAAGCTAAACTGATCTATCATCAATTCAACCGCATCCGTCACAAATCCTATCCCAAAAGACCTATAACTGTGTATCCCGTCAAAACATATCCCTAAGTCAGTAAACATTCCTAATTATTGACTCTTAATGGGAAAGTTATGATTATGTAATCACGTAATCACAAGGCATTCATAGTAAATAATATGAGATGCCAAACATCGTAAACGGGAAAGTTTTACATATCTGCACATAACGTGAGTTGATTCAAACTATTCCTAATATTGATTTTTCCTCACGGGCTGCTCCATACAAAAAGCGGACGTTCAGGTTGAGTAATGACCTTCATTATATAAATTATTAGTGTAAAGTAATTGGTCTCCCAACAATAACTGAAAAAACAAGGAATCTCATGGGTGGGAAGATCCACAGAAACTCCCTAAAACCAGGTCATAAAATCTTATGGTATGAAATTAAGGAAATTCTCGGTCAGGGTGGCTTTGGCATTACCTATCTGGCGTATGATCCTAATCTTGAAAAGCATGTCGCTATAAAAGAGTATTTACCTATCGAAATAGCAGTACGAGAAGGTGACTTCTCTGTCCATCCCGTCACAGAAGACCGTGGGAAACAATACGCTTGGGGTTTGGAACGGTTTATTTCAGAAGCACAAACACTTGCAAAGTTTGACCAGCCTAATGTTGTTCGTGTCCTGTCAGTTACAGAAGAAAACAATACAGCCTACATGGTGATGACTTATGAAGAAGGACAAAGTCTACAACAGAAATTACAAGGCAAGAAAACATTAGAAGAAGCAGAAATACTAAAGATATTAATTCCAATATTGGGTGGACTTGAGACAGTCCATAAAGCAGGGTTCATCCATAGAGACATAAAACCAGATAATATCTTCATTCGTAATGATGGTAGTCCGGTACTTTTAGACTTTGGTTCTGCAAGACAAGCATTAGGAGAAGAAACAAAAACATTAACAAGTTTAGTATCTCCGGGGTACGCACCATTCGAGCAATACTTTAGTAAAGGCGATAAGCAAGGTGCGTGGACAGATATATATGGTTTAGGTGCAACGTTATATCGTGCTGTTGCAGGAATCGCTCCTCAAGATGCTGTGGATAGAAGCAATGCCATTATAAATAATTCAAAGGATACCAATGTTGCTGCTGTTGAAGTTGGTCAAGGAAAATACTCTGAGCGGTTTTTAAAAGCGATTGACCATGCCATACAGTTTAAATCAGAAGATAGACCACAAACCGTTGCTGAATGGAAATCAGAGTTTCAATTACCTGACGACCCGATAAAGGAAGCAGAAGAGATTGAACGAGTTATCACGCAACCGGGGACAAAGGTAATAGAGGAGCGAAAAGCAACCAAAACGCCATTCGTAGATAAAGTCTGGTCAATTTTAAAAAATGCAACTTATACCGTATTTATAATGCTTGTAGTTATTTTAATTTTTGATATGTATACATCATCAATTCAACATAAAGGAGCAAAACCAACTAATAAAGAAGCAGCACAACAACTTGCTGAAGAGGAAAAACACTTAAAAGAACTTGAGCAGGAACGACAGGAAGAAAAATTAATACTAGTAAAGAAAGAAGTAGAGAGCATCGTAAACTTCCTACAGAAACGAAATGGTGTGATGTATGAACCTAATCAAGACAAACCATTTACAGGAAAATATGTAACTTACTATGATAATGAACAAAAAAAGAAGGAAGGAGACTTTAAGGACGGTAAAATGGTTGGACAATGGACTTCATGGTATGAAGATGGACAAAAGAGAGAAGAGGAGTTTTTAAAGGATGGCGAAGGGGATGGACTTTATATTAGTTGGCATGACAATGGACAAAAGAGTAGTGAAGGAAACTATATTAGTGGCAAGAGAGATGGACAATGGACAGATTGGCACGAGAATGGTCAGAAGTTTATAGAAAGACACTTCAAGGAGGACGAAGTGGATGGACTATCTATTGCTTGGTATGACAATGGACAAAAGCTAAGTAAAGAGAACTTTATTAATGGCGAGAGAGATGGACTTGAGACTGAGTGGTATGTAGATGGACAAAAGAAAAGTGAAGGAAACTATATTAGCCAACAGAAAGAGGGACTTTGGACTGATTGGTATGATAATGGTCAAAAGAAAAGTGAAGGAAACTATGTCAATGGAAAGAGAGAGGGAGATTGGGTTGGGTGGTATGAGAATGGAAAGAAAAGAAGAGAAGGAACTTATAAAAATGGTGTGTCAATCAGTCAACAAAAATATGAAGGGGATACTTCTGAAAAATCCAAATTTAACAAAGCAGCAGATGAAGCACTAAGGAAAATGTTCGGTGATAATCATGTCCCATATTAAGTCACCATAATGATATACAATATAAGTTACTAATCTATTTAACGAGAGACACAGATAACATTATCAATCATATGTTCTAAGTCACGATGCTCATTAATATCAATAATTTCTGCAACAGTCACCGGGGCTTCATGTTCATCACATAATGGTTCTCCAGTAGGTTCTTCCCCTATGACATTCCCTTCAACATCGTATAGCGTGCTATGTACCCCGTCAGCACCATGTGGACCAACTAGCCTGATTGTCTAAGAGATAGTTTTAGTTCATCGTTAACCTGAGAGGAAACGATGATGACAAGTAAAAGAAGTGTAGAACATACTGTACGCGATATTCGTCGCCGCACCCGTAAAAAATATTCATCAGAAGAAAAGATCCGTATCGTGCTTGAAGGCTTACGAGGCGAAGAAAGCATCGCTGAGTTATGCCGCAAGGAAGGACTGAACCCCAATGTGTACTACCGTTGGTCGAAAGACTTTCTGGAAGCGGGTAAGAAACGTTTGTCAGGCGATACCGTACGTGAAGCGACCTCAGATGAAGTCAAAGAACTGCGTTCCGAAACATCTGCGCTGAAAGAAACACTGGGCGAAGTGGTCATGGAGAATCGGCTGCTTAAAAAAAGCGTTCTCGGGGATGGGGAGGACGATACATGAGGTACTCAGCATCGGATAAGGTCGAGATTATTCAACTGGTACAGAACTCAGACTTATCGGTTCGACAAACGCTTGCTCGGTTGGACATCCATAAGTCCACTTTTTACAACTGGCTCAAACGCTATGAGGAGAATGGGGTTGATGGTTTGGAAGATAAGAAACCGAGTCCTCATGCCGTATGGAATAAGATCACCGAGGAACACTGTGAAGCCGTTATCGAGTTAGCCTTAGAGCAGCCTGATTTATCACCTCGGGAACTGGCTGTTACCTATACTGACAAGAACGCCTATTTTATCTCAGAATCCACTGTGTACAGGCTGCTGAAAGAACAAGACTTAATCACCAGTCCGGCCTATATCCTGATGGAGGCCAGAGATAAATTCCAACATCCGACAACCCGTGTAAACGAGATGTGGCAAACGGACTTTACCTATTTCAAGATTATCGGTTGGGGCTGGTATTACTTATCTACAGTGTTGGACGATTATTCACGTTACATTATTGCCTGGCGTTTATGTACGGGTATGAGTAGCCGTGATGTCTCTGATACGCTGGATGACGCCTTGCGCTTTACCGGACTTGATGCCGTAAAGGTTAATCATAAACCGCGTTTACTGAGTGATAATGGCCCGTGTTATATCTCCGGTGAATTAGCCGATTACCTTGAAGAAAACGGTATGACGCACACTCGAGGACGACCTTATCATCCACAAACACAAGGCAAGATAGAGCGTTGGCATCGTTCAATGAAGAATCAGATATTACTTCACCACTATTATTTTCCCGGGGAACTGGAGGAACAGTTGCAGCGTTTTGTGAGTTATTACAACCATGAGCGTTATCATGAATCACTTGATAACCTGACACCGGCTGATGTCTTTTATGGGCGTGGCGAAGAAATACTAAGTCAACGTGAACTGATTAAACAAAACACGTTAGCTATGAGAAAACAAATGCATTACGATAAACAACAAGTGAAGCACATAACCAATTGATGAACTAATGTGTCTCTTAAATCAAACCGCTACCTGTCCAAAAGGTTTTGACGACGTACAATTTGATAAAGACAAACTTGCTTTGCATGATCGGCTTTCTAAAACTAAGTTGATCGTTCACAAAATACCAAACAACTAATGTTTTTTATTAAGCGTATAAAAAATATAAGAAAGCACCAGAATCGTTGGTAATGTCACACTGATAAAAGAAGGAATGCCGTAAACAATTCCAAGATGTCCAGACACCTGATTGACAAGGTGAAATGAAACTCCAATTAACGCACCAATAAAAACACGCTGACCTAAACCAACAGGCCGAGCTTCACATTTAACAACACATGTTGCCAATAAGATCATCGCAAGGATTGCGAATGGATTAACTATCTTTGACCAAAACGCCTGTACATAAAGCTTACTGCTTTGATTATTCGCTTTAAGATATTTAATGTAACTGATTAAACCATTTATCGATAAGTATCGTGGTCTAATCGTCACCATGTCGATCACTTCAGGGTTTAATAAGGCTTCCCATTCCGCCGTTTCAAAATGGTTTGATGTGACTTGTTGATCTGATATTTCGGTTTTCATTATGTCATGCAGAATCCACCTGTCTTGATCATACTCTGCATGCTCTGCACGGATACTCGATCTTAGTTGATGGTCTTCGTCGAATTCATAAATATAAATTTCTTCTACTCTGTCGCCAGGTAATATTTTTCTTATGTTGATGTAGTTATTACCATCACGTGACCAGAAACCGTTCTTGGTTTTTAATGATATTTGTTGTGTTAAAGCAATCGAGCGTTTCTGTTGTGCCTCATGTTCACTAATGGGCGCAATGACTTCGCCAATTAAGGTACTAATAACGACAAAGATTAAACCCGTCTTCAATAGTGAATATGCAAGCTGCATCCGAGAGACGCCCGATGTTCTGATCACAGCCAACTCGCTGGAATTTGCTAACATCCCCAAGGCCGCCATACTGCCAATAACAGTTGCTATGGGAAAAAGCTCGTAACTTAATCTTGGAACTGTTAACAGCACATATTGTATGGCTTCCAATACGCCATAATTTCCCTGACCAGTATCATCAAGTTGATCAACCAGGGAGAAAAAAGAAAAAATGGCGACCAAAGAAAACAATGCCAGCAAACTGGTCAGCAATATACTTTTACCTATATAACGATCAAGTATCATTGTCTAACCTTAAACATCACGCGAATCTTCAGCAGGAATAAGCTGATGTTGATCATCTTTATTATTTATCATGTAACGAATTTGCGGCATGTAAAATAATATTAGTAATACACCAATCAATAATAAATGTACCCACCATAAACCGAGGTAGCCTGGAATCACATCACGTTTTAATAATGTTTGCGCAATACCAAGTAAATTACTGTAAATAAGATAAATTGATATGCCAATGATAAACGGCGTATATCGACGTTCACTGGCATGCGATTGCATTAATAAGATGGCGAGTATGGATAACAATAGACAGGACAGCACTAATGAAAGTCGCCATTGAAATTCAGCCTGGTGTGCCTTGTTGTCTGAAACCATTATTTCAGAAGTTGGCAATGAAGATATTTTTCCCGCCGCTGAACTTGCTGTCGCACTTTCCATCTGGATTGCATATTTATCATATTCAGTAATTTGATAATCCAGCAAACCCGGTTCGCCAACATAGCGACGACCTTCACTGAAAATGACATATTTACTTCCAGACTTTGGGTCAATTTTAAAACGAGCACTATCAGAAGTCAGTACGCCGAGTTTTCCTTCTTGCCTTACTTGCAAGAAAACTTCTTCCATCGAGCCTTTTTCCGACGATGGATTTTGTACATAAACCACGCGATCGCCTTGACTAAATTCTTTAAACTGCCCAGCTTTAATACCGGAGATATCCGATTCCTGCTTCGCTCTTTCCTTGAGTTCATGAATACTGTGTTCCGCCCATGGAGCGAGATATAAGGTAACAACAGAAACAAACACACAAAAAACCAAAGCAAAGCGCGTCACCACTTTTATTTGAAAGACTTTGCTTATGCCTGATGCTGCCAAGATAACAAGTTCTCTGTCGCTGGCCATACGAGAAAAGGCGAGCAACATGGCTATCAAAATTGAAACCGGCAGAATCTTTGGCAACGTCGCTAACATTTTGTAACCCAACATCAAGAAAACCATATCTGCGGGCAGGTTGCCTTCTGCTGCATCGGCCAGAAAACCAACAAATTTGTTACTGGCAAAAACAAGGATTAGCAAGCTCAGTATCCACGTCAGCTTTTGCAGTAACTCCCTGTAGATATAGCGTTGAATGATCACGATTCTAACCTTTTATTGAAATACGGCTTTGCTTAGTCGGAGATAAATGAATAAACTTGTCTAAAAGTACGGTTTTGGTCATTTTTCTCTGTTTTTAACAAAAATCAAAGCAATTATGACACGCTTACAGCGTTAGCGCAGAATAATATCGTACGCTTTTAATTCATTAAAATAACAAAAAATTATATAGCAAAAGCTATTTTGGAGCGGTTATGGATTTCAACATAAAGAGTGGCGACCCTGAAAAACAACGGACGGCCTGTGTCATTGTTGGCATATTTGAATCAAGACGACTTTCTGCTGCGGCCAAAGCGATTGATGCGGTTAGCGACAAACACCTGTCGAATCTGATCCGTCGTGGTGATATGGATGGTGGCAAGGGACAATATTTATTACTGCACAATGTGCCGGGAATGATAGCCGACCGAGTACTTCTTATTGGTTGTGGTAAAGAAAGAGAAATCGATGACAGAGCTTACCGCAAAATTATTGCCGATAGTATTCGTGCATTGAACAGTACCGGCTCGCTGGAATGCGTAAATTATCTTAGTGAGTTAACGATAAAAGGGCGCGACCACACCTGGAAAATCAGACATGCGGTGCAAGCGGCAGAACATAGTCTGTATCAATTTGATGAATTGAAAAGCAAGAAAAAGAAGACCAAACGTCCATTACGCAAAATTACGTTTACTGTTCCAACTCGCAAAGAGTTACCACAAGGTGAAAAAGCAATGCAAGAAGGGCGTGCTATTGCGAATGGTGTAAAACTAACTCGTGATCTTGCTAATCGTCCGTCTAATATTTGTACGCCAACCTATCTAGCAAAACAGGCACAGGATTTAGCGAAAGGAAACCGTTCACTAACGGTTACTGTATTAGAAGAAGCGGATATGGAAAAACTGGGAATGGGTTCCCTGTTATCTGTATCACAGGGCTCAGAAGAACCGGCTAAATTAATAACATTGGAATATAAAGGTTCAAAGAAAACACAAAAACCTATCGTACTTGTTGGCAAAGGTGTCACTTTTGACACTGGCGGTATTTCAATTAAACCGGCTCTGGCGATGGACGAAATGAAATACGATATGTGTGGTGCCGCTTCTGTTTTTGGAACCATTGCTGCTGTAGCCGAGCTAGCTTTACCAATTAACGTTGTTGGCGTTATTCCTGCTGTTGAAAACATGCCTAGCGGAACAGCAACAAATCCGGGTGATATTTTTACCAGTATGTCTGGCAAAACCATCGAAGTTTTAAACACAGATGCTGAAGGCCGTTTAATACTGTGCGATGCCATTACTTATAGTGAACGTTTTAACCCTGAAGTCGTTATTGATATCGCCACATTAACCGGCGCATGCGTTGTTGCCTTGGGTGCACATGCGTCAGGCTTGTTAAGTAACCATAATCCTTTAGCAAGAGATCTGTTAAATGCGGGGGAAGAGTCCGGTGATCGTGCTTGGCAATTACCACTATGGGACGAATACCAACAACAACTTAACAGTCCCTTTGCAGATATGGCAAACGTTGGTGGTCGAGAAGCGGGAACCGTAACTGCTGCCTGTTTCTTATCTCGCTTTGCTGAAAAATATCATTGGGCACATCTTGATATTGCTGGCACAGCCTGGATATCAGGTAATAACAAGGGTGCAACTGGACGACCTGTCTCATTATTGATGCAGTATATTTTTAATCAAATAAAGTAGCCTCGGAACTTATCTTTCATGTCACGCGTTGACTTTTATATCTTGCCTGAAGGTGCCGGCACGGACAGATTCGCATGCACGATTGCAAAAAAAGCATGGGCAACAGGAAACCGTGTTCATATACATACGCAATCAGAAGAGAATGCGAAAAGTATGGATGATCTATTGTGGACGTTTCGTGATATCAGTTTTATTCCCCACGAGTTATATGATGGTACAGTGAACGATGACACGCCGGTTACCATTGGCTTCGGTAATAATTTTCCGGAAAAGTCGCAAGTCATCATTAATCTTGATAACGAAATTCCTGACTTCGCATCAAACTTTGATCGCATTGTTGAAATTGTTGGCGGTGATGAGACCAATAAGCAATTCGCAAGACAACGATATAAACAATACAAAAGTGGCGACTACGAAACACATGATCACAAAATAGATAAGCTGCAAGATCATGATTGATTCAACAAAGGAACCGGGAACCTCATTACCCGAATTAGATCAGGATAATTTGATTGATCAAATTGATGAGTTGGAAAAGTTACTCGCCGAAAAAAAAGCGGAAACACAACAAACTATTCTACCTCGACTCAACGTCGGCACAGATGGCATACCGGTTTTAGTAGAAGCCGTTACTGAAGAAGGTTTAAGTTCTGATAAAACATCATCATTGAGTAGCTTGAAAAAAGATGACCAATTAATTAACGATATTATCGACAAAATTGATAAAGAAATTACCGAAGATCTGGATGAATTAATACTCATGCTTAAAGACAGCATTATTGATGAAGTTAAAACGCGATTACTAAAAGAATTGCATATCAATGAAGACAAAAATAAATAAAAATAATAAAGACGATTACCTTACACATGGAAAAAACTTACAGCCCCGAATCGATAGAAACTAATTGCTACGAAAATTGGGAAAAAAATAATTACTTCGCGCCGAAAGGTGAAGGTGAGCCTTATTGCATCATGCTACCACCACCGAATGTCACCGGTAGTTTGCATATGGGTCATGCTTTTCAACAAACTTTGATGGATGTATTAACGCGTTATCATCGTATGAATGGTGATGACACCTTATGGCAATGCGGCACTGACCATGCCGGTATTGCAACGCAGATGGTCGTTGAACGACAACTGCAACAAAAAGATAACACCTCACGACATGATCTCGGACGGGAAAAATTCATTGATGCGGTTTGGGACTGGAAAGAACATTCAGGTAACACCATTACGCGTCAATCGCGGCGACTCGGTACATCAATGGATTGGTCGCGCGAACGTTTCACTATGGATGAAGGTTTATCAGAAGCGGTTAAAGAAGTGTTTGTTCGATTACATGAAGAAGGTTTGATCTATCGCGGCAAACGACTCGTTAATTGGGATCCTGTTTTACATACGGCTATCTCTGATCTTGAAGTTATCTCTGAAGAAGAAAACGGTTATCTTTGGCATATGCGTTATCCATTAAAAGAACCTGTTGATGGATTGGAATATATTGTCGTTGCAACGACGCGACCTGAAACAATGCTCGGTGATGCTGCTGTTGCTGTTCATCCTGATGACGAACGTTATAAGAACTTAATTGGCAAAGAAGTATTACTTCCATTAACCGATAGAACTCTACCGGTTATTGCCGATGACTATGTTGATCCTGAATTTGGAACCGGTTGTGTAAAAATTACACCGGCACATGATTTCAATGACTATGAAATGGGCGAACGACATAATCTTGAGAAGATAAATATTTTTACCGTTGATGCTGCCATGAATGATGAAGCACCGGAAAAATATCGCGGCATGGATCGTTATGTCGCACGTAAACAAATAGTGGCCGATCTTGAAGAACTCGGTTTAATAGACAAGATCGACGACCATAAATTAATGGTGCCGCGCGGTGATCGTTCACATCAAGTCGTCGAACCTTATCTAACTGATCAATGGTATGTAAAAGTTCAACCGCTGGCTGATCCTGCAATCAAAGCAGTAAAGGATGGCGACATTAAGTTTGTTCCTGCCAACTGGGATAAAACTTATTTCGAATGGATGAATAATATTGAAGACTGGTGCATCTCTCGCCAACTTTGGTGGGGACATCGAATTCCAGCGTGGTATGACGATGAAGCTAATATTTATGTTGGTCGTGACGAAGCTGAAGTCAGAGAAAAACATAATCTTGGCGACATTAATCTAAAGCAAGATGAAGATGTATTAGATACCTGGTTCTCTTCAGCGCTATGGCCTTATTCAACTTTAGGCTGGCCGGAGAAAACGCCCGAGCTTG
Source organism: Gammaproteobacteria bacterium (assembly GCA_041689615.1). Taxonomy (GTDB): domain Bacteria; phylum Pseudomonadota; class Gammaproteobacteria; order Eutrophobiales; family Eutrophobiaceae; genus UBA7359. The sequence goes on from JBDNFW010000044.1 coordinate 24,527, forward strand.
ATAAATTTTATCCGACCAGTGTTTTGGTTACCGGCTTCGACATTATCTTTTTCTGGGTTGCACGTATGATCATGATGGGGCTTAAGTTCATGGGCGATGTGCCATTCAAGGAAATTTATATTCACGGTCTGGTTCGTGATTCCGATGGACAGAAGATGTCCAAATCGAAAGGTAATGTTATTGATCCATTAGATGTGATTGATGGTATTGATCTGGAGGCATTAGTCAGCAAACGAACAAGCGGACTAATGCAGCCACAAATGGCAGCGAAGATTGAAAAAGTAACACGTAAACATTTTCCGGAAGGCATCGCAGCTTATGGTACTGATTCTTTACGTTTTACGTTTGCAACTATGGCAACACAAGGTAGAGATATTCGTTTTGATATTGGTCGTATAGAAGGTTACAGAAATTTTTGTAACAAAATATGGAATGCAACAAGATATGTATTAATGATGTGCGATGCACATGGATGTGCAAGTGTCGCGAGAGGACAGGAGTCCGTAGCTACGGAATCTCATAATATAGACATTAATAATGGCGATAAAGAGTTCGGTCTTGCAGATCGCTGGATCAATACAGAACTAGCCAAAGTCATTGCAGCAACACATGAGGGTATGCGTACGTATCGCTTTGATCTTGCATCACAAGCGCTTTACGAATTTACCTGGGATCAATATTGCGACTGGTATTTAGAATTATCTAAAACAACTTTGAATAGTGACCAAGCTAGCGAAGCAGAAAAGCGCGGCACTTTATATACATTAATTAATGTACTCGAAACACTGTTGCGCGCACTGCACCCGTTCATGCCTTTTATTACTGAAGAGCTCTGGCAACGTGTTGCGCCGCTGATAGAAAAGAAAGGTGAAAGCGTTATGCTTGAAGCTTTCCCAAAACATGATGATCTTGAAAGCGATGATAATGCGGCAAAACAAATTGAATGGGTAAAATTATTCATATTAGGTGTTCGTCGTATTCGTGCCGAAAGAGATATCTCACCGGGCAAATCATTAAATGTATTTGTGCGTAATGGCACAGCTGAAGAATCACAATGCCTGGAAGAAAATAAAGCTTACATACAATCATTGGGTAAAATTGGATCGATTAGTCATGCTGAAGGCGAAATGGATGACGCGGTTATGGCATTGGCAGGAGAAATGACCTTACTTGTTCCTTTAGCTGATATTATTGATCCAGAAGCTGAAAAAGCTCGCGTCCTTAATCTTCTTGGAAAACTGGAAAAAGAAAAATCCGGTATTGAGAACAAACTGGAAAATAAAAACTTTGTGGAACGTGCGCCAGAAGAGGTAGTCGAAGGTGTGAAACAACGACTAGCTGATATACTAAACGAAATTAAGACATACCAAGAACAACTGCAATCTATATCCAAACTATTAAATAAATAATGTTTAACACGATAAAAGAAGAAATAGACGTCGTATTTGAACGCGACCCGGCAGCACGTTCGGTTCTGGAAACCATTCTTACCTGCCCCGGTTTTCAGGCAATTGTTTTTCATCGTTTGAATCATTGGCTTTGGAACAAGAAGCTACATTTGCTCGCGCGCATAACTGCACATATGGCTCGTTTCTTAACCGGCATCGAAATTCATCCCGGCGCCGTTATCGGACGACGCTTTTTTATTGATCATGGCATGGGTATTGTTATTGGTGAAACGGCAGAAATTGGCGATGATGTTTCTATTTATCATGGCGTGACACTTGGCGGCACAACCTGGAACAAAGGCAAACGACATCCAACCCTGAAGAATAATGTGGTTATTGGCGCGGGCGCAAAAATACTGGGACCAATTACTGTTTCTGAAGGCGCACGTATTGGTTGTAATGCCGTTGTCGTTAAAGATGTACCTGAAGGCGCAACCGTCGTCGGTGTTCCCGGCCATGTTGTCGTTACGAAGGATACATCCGAAAAATCAGAACAACGCGAAGCCATGGCGAAGAAGATTGGCTTTGAAGCCTATGCCGAAAGTAAAGATATGTCTGACCCAGTACAAAATGCATTGGATTCAATACTCGATCATTTGCATAAAGTTGAAAACGAACTCGAAGAACTAAAAAAGAAATAAAGTAGAATTGTCATGACTGAATATAAAGATCCGAATATTTTTCAAATAGCCTTTAGCTTGTTAGCGTCTTTCTTTGGCGTACAAAATAAAGAGAATATGGCTAGAGATGAACAATACATCGAAAAGAACGGAATCAAAGTTTATATCATCATGGGTTTCTTTCTGGTTTTTTGTTTACTGCTTACTTTGTTTGGAATTGTCCAAGTTGTTCTGCACTTTGCGGTGTAAAATTTCACCTATAGATAGAAACAAACTAAACTCGATACAAATGGCTCTGAAAGCCTACGAACATTCCACGAATTACTTTTGGCGAGCCAAATTCAGCAGCGGCATCATTGATAGTATTGTATTTAATTTCAATTAAGCTCTTCATTTTTGAAATAGATAACTCATTCACGCCATCTTCTACGTAACGCTCTAGCACAAAATTAATAAATTCTTTCTGTTTATAATCAGTAAATACCTCATTGATAGCTGGCTTCGCTTTATCAACACGCTGTTGTCGTGTAATCGTTTCTGCAGCATAAGCCACATAGGCTAGCACATCATAAACATCACTTTCTTTTGCATCGATAAGCTCTTTCATACTATCGAGCTTTTCTGCATCGTAACCAGATTCAGATAAATCACTTAATAGCTTTTCACGCGTTGTTGGGTCACTCCAAATTTCTCGTAGCTGATCTTCATTTTCAAAAAATTGTGGCAAGTCATCAAATAGTCGTTCAACAAACTCACGCGCTGTAATAGGTTTTCCCTCTGTACTCCAGTACATCACTGAGGAGATATGTTGGATCTGACGTGTTTTCCCGTCAGAGAGTTTGATTTCAATTTTCTTCTGACAGACACAAGGAGACTGACCACAATCATCGCAAGGGTCAGGAGGAGGTTTGGGACAAGTACAAGGTAAATTACCACAAACATCACATGGTTCTGACGTTGACCGACCACAAGTGCATGGCTCATTACCGCAACGACTACATGGTTCTGGATCTATTGGCTCACCATCCCATTCAGGATCAGAAAAATTGTAATGTGCTTTTACAAAATCATAGATAGTAAAAAATTCCTTACCATCATACATCCGCGTACCACGACCAATGATCTGCTTAAACTCGATCATATTATTGCAAGGACGCATTAAAACGATATTACGCACATTACGCGCATCGACACCGGTAGAAAGCTTGCGTGATGTCGTCAGGATAGTAGGGATCGTCTTTTCGTTATCCTTGAATATTTTTAAATCTTTCTCGCCCGCTTTACCATCATTAGCCGTGACTCGCACACAGTAAGCCGTATTACTCGTCCAGCCACGTTTTACTGCGTATTGATTGATGTAGTCGCGAACCATACCCGCATGTTCTTGAGTCGCACAAAAGACTAGTGTTTTTTCTTTTGGATTGATTCGATCCATCCAATAGTGAACGCGTTTTTGCTCACGCTCAGGAATCGTAATGAGTCTGTTAAAGTCGCCTTCTTTGTATAACCTTCCCGGCTCTGGATTACCTTTAACGACCACACCATCACCCGGGGTATAAACATATTCATCCATAGTCCCGACGACGGGATACACTTTAAACGGCGTTAAGAAACCATCGTTGACACCTTGCTTAAGCGTATAGCTATACACCGGTTCACCAAAGTAAGCATAAGTATCAACATTATCTTTTCGTTTAGGCGTTGCTGTTAAACCTAACTGTACTGCGGGAGAAAAATATTCGAGTACATAACGCCAACTACTTTCATCTTTGGCACCACCACGATGACACTCATCAATAATAATAAAATCGAAAAAATCTTTCGGGTATTCACCAAAATATGGTGTGTCGTTACCTTCTTCATCTTGCCCACCAGACATAAAGGTTTGAAAGATAGTAAAGAACACGCTGGCATTTTTAGGAACGCGACCTTTCTTTCTAATTTCGTCAGGCTCAATACGCGCTAAGGCATCTTCATCAAATGCACTAAAATCATTGAACGCTTGATCCGCTAAAATATTTCGGTCTGCTAAAAATAAAATACGTGGCCGACGTTTCGCATCGGCAGTTGTTTTTTGATTGCTTAAACTCCAACGACTATGAAATAACTTCCATGCAATTTGAAAAGCAATTGCCGTTTTACCCGTACCCGTTCAGCGTTAATAAGACACGCGTTCCACCTTGAGCAATAGAATCTAAAACATTGTTAATTGCATTCTCTTGATAATAACGCGGTGACCAACTTCCACTTTTCGTATCAAAAGGAATAGTAGAGAATCGTCTACGCCAATCGCTGGCAAAATCAGGTTCGGTATTGCCAAAGGTTAATGCCCATAATTGATCTGGCGAAAGATAATCATCAACTAAGGTCTCTTCACCCGTAAGCATATCCATTTGATAAATTTGATGACCATTAGTCGCATAAGCAATGCGGCACTGCAAACGCTGGGCGTAGTCTTTGGCCTGACGTACGCCTTCGGTATAAGAAAGGCTTTCTTTTTTCGCTTCAACTGCAGCTAATTTTCGATCTTGATAAATCAGCACATAATCACTGGTAACACTATCACCACGCTTACCGCCGGTAATAATGCGACCGGGGCAAATCACCTCACGACGAATAAAACTATTCTCGACTTCGCTCCAGCCATCGGCTTTGAGTTTCGGATCGATTAAATCAGCGCGAGTATCCGCTTCGTTGCGGTTTCCCTTTTGATTACTCACTCACTTCCCCGTACAAGCTTATGCAAATCATTATGTGGTGTATTCCCTTTCAATTCTAAACGCTATTTTAAACCGCCATTTATACCGTCATTTAAACCGACACTTTTTTATTCATTTCTTAAATATTTGCTATCTAACTATGCTTTATAAGCTCTAAGTCATTAATATATATAAATAAAATATTTATTCCTTTTCTAAATACACCGTTTTCGTTTCTAAAGTAAATACCCAGAAAATCAAAACATAATCAAGAAACTCAAACAATCATAATATATTGATTTTATTATTTATTATTTTGATATTCACCAAATAAAGCCGATATATCGCGCAATAATCAAAACTGAATCAAGAAACTATTTTTGTGGAGCGTGAAAGCCGATATAGACTCCTCAAACTCCTAGGTTACAAACAGTCCTCTTTATCTAAAAATATCAAAATAATCATCTCAAATTGGTTCTATTAATCTTCTAAAGGAAATTCTATCAGTCCTTTTTCGCCAACATATGCATGATTAAACGTATTAACGTTTCCTTTTGTTTTGGATCTGACTCAGCTACCAACAAGGTTAATGCAGCAAGTCCCGTATCATTAATCGCCACTTCTCCATTCGTATTTAACAATCGACCATTACGATGCAGAAAATCAACAAACAAAAATGCACCGCTACGTTTATTACCATCACTAAAAGGATGATTCTTCACCACAAAATACAATAAATGAGCCGCTTTACTTTCAATACTCGGATAAGCAGGTTCACCAAATACAGTTTGATCCAGATTACCCAATAAGGAAGCCAAACCATCTTCACGTAATTGGGCAAATAATTCGGTAGCTTCACCACGTTCGATTAAAGATTGTTTTAGATTGTTTATGTTTTGCATTGCTTCGTCAGCACTCGGTAATACGCCCCCAGCCTGTCCTTTAGGATCTACAAGCAAACCTTCATCATAGCGCTGTAGCCACAAAAAGGTTTTCGTATAACGGCTGACGATATCGACCAAACCACTACCCGCCTCGGCAGTGAGTTCAGGTGATTTAGCCGTCTTTTGGATTAAAGCGATGGCTTGTTGTAGCTCAGCAGAATTGCTGTCAAAACGCTGTTGATTAATCGCATAGCCCTGAATCAAATAATCTTTTAAGCGTTGTGTGGCCCAAATACGAAATTGGGTACCTCTTTTCGATTTAACGCGATAACCTACAGAAATGACGACATCCAAATTGTAGTGCTTCACTGAATAAGATTTGCCGTCTTCAGCAGTTGTCCGGAAATTCCGGACAACTGAATCCTCTACCAACTCACTCTCTTTAAAAATATTACGAATATGCTCAGAAATGGTTCGTTTATTTTTATCAAACAAATCTACCATTTGCGACTGACTCAACCAGACAGTATCCTGTTCACCATCTAGCCGCACTTCCACTTGTTGATTTTCGGTTTCATAAATCAATATTTCATTTTTCATCGTTCACCTTCCTTGTGTCATTTAACATACTTACCACGTCCTACTGGTTCCAGGCTTTGGCCACGAATCCATTCAATGGCTATAAAGAAACGTTTTCTGGGAATATTTAACTTACTCTCATGCCAATTCTCTCTTGCTGCCAAGACAATCGCTTCATCTGTAATCTCTACCTTTTCCAATAACAAATTATTCCAGGCCGCATAAACTGTTGCAAAAATCTCAGCTCTCTCAGTATTCATTTTCACCATTAAACGAATCAAGTTATCAACATCCGTGTTCTGTTTTGCTAATGCAGCCCTTGTCTTCTCAACTAATTTATTAAATTGGCTTTTCTTGATAAGTCGATAGCCCGAGGCTTCATTTCCAGTGAACTCAAAAAAACCAGCTTTCTTTGCTCTTGGCTCTACTTTCTTTTTAAAGCGCTGATAGTCATTTGGCCCTGCCGCATCTTGAATTGGATTACGGCCTAAATTAATACCTAAAAGTGCTTCTGTCATATGCGCAATCTTTTCTGCTTTAACATGACCAAATTGATTTTCTTTCCCTTCTTTCTCATGCTGCAAATAGGCAATACTAAGAATGCCTGCATGTAAATCCGTTGTACTGATATTAGGGATAGTTATAGGGAAAGGAATTACATTTGAACTGTCCGTGTTATCAGCCGTTAACTGACCAGAAAAAGCTTTTTGCAGGATGGATTTTTTTAGTTCTTCTAGCCTTTTTAATTTTGAATAATATATATATTCAATACGATTAATTTTATTACTCATATCATCAATAGACTCAAGCAATTTTTCTTGTACCTTCGGATTAGAAGGAAACGTAATGACTACATTCTTTAAGCTTGTATTGCTCAAATTTTTCATCGTCGCGCCAGTCGCTACTTTTTCTAAGTCTTTACGATACTTTGAAGATCGTAACAAACTTGTCAAGTAATACGGATTAAGAATATTTGACGGCTTAATATAGAAACAACCCGTTCCACATATATAACCTTCTTGATCTTTTTCAACAACAGCACAACGCCCTATTTCACCACGCCGACTAATAACAACATCACCAGACGAAAGAACATATGTTTTTAATCTATCAACTGTTTCGGCACTAACCGTTTTGGAATTATTTGGAATAATTATATCACCTACAATATTAATCGGATTTACCAATGGAATTCCTCCTTCTACATAATCCGACTTATGCAGCATTGAACCAAATGGTCCAGTCGAAACTGAAGTAACAGCACCTTGTAATTTGGTTTCAACCCATCCATCTCCACTTTGGCTAAACATTTGCTGCAAATAGCTTTCAAATAATTCGCGGGCATTTTTTAGATTTTGTTCGGCATTAGCGCGAGCTTTGTCGATGTCAACAAAGGTTTGATCGAGAATAGCGACGATGCGCTTTTGTTCGGATAACGGTGGGAGAGGAAAGTCAAAAGTTAAAACCTCCTTCACATTCGCTCTAGGCATTCTGGCACCAGTACAAGTTTTATCTATAGCTTCAACAACTGGGCGACTTGTAAACCAATAAAAAAGAAACTTCTTGCTAACTAAACTAGATGGCTTTAAAGGAAAAATTTCAGAGGAACAATGCCCCTCAAACTCTGGAACTAGAACCTTATTCAGATATGGTCGCAAACGCCCATATAAAATATGATCTGTCGAAAATCGAAATGTAGAACTAGCTACAGTCTTTGGTGTTAAATCGCCAATAAATTTACCAGTATGACCTTCAATATCCTCCATACCAATGTAAGGCAAATCACCTTCTCTAAATTGAGTTTTTTCTATAACACAAACATCACTAAGTTTTTTTACTTCCCAGCCCATTAACCAACAACCTTTTGAATACTACTCAAAATATCTTCACTTGCTTTATCCAAGGCTATAATCTCTTCAATAATTACTGAAGGTTCACGCACCACAACTTCATCATCAATATTAGGATTCTTAACGGATAAGTCCCAAGTAGTTTCATCAATTTCACTGACATTAAATGACCATGACTGTTCTGAATCAGCAAACGTTTTTTGTACCTTAACAAAGTCTTTTAGATCGTTGTCGTTAAGCGGATTGGTTTTACCTAAAGAACGACCTACATCTAATTGGTAGTACCAGACCTTTTGCGTTGGCTCGCCTTTTTCAAAAAACAATACGACGGTTTTAACACCAGCACCGAGAAATGTTTTTGCGGGACAATCGAGTACAGTATGCAGGTTACAGTTTTCCAATAATTCTTTACGCAAAGCTATTGCTGCGTTATCGGTATTTGACAGGAAAGTGTTTTTAATGACGATTGCCGCACGACCACCGGGTTTCAACATCTTCATAAAATGTTGTAAAAACAAAAAGGCGGTCTCGCCGGTTTTAATGGTGAAGTTTTGTTGCACTTCTTTACGCTCTTTGCCACCAAAGGGGGGATTGGCAAGAATAATATTGTGTTGTTGGCTTGGTTGTATGTCGGCAATGTTTTCAGCCAGTGTATTGGTATGTAATACATTAGGTGCTTCGATACCGTGCAAGATCATATTCATAATTGCGATGACATACGCCAGTGATTTTTTCTCTTTTGCGTAGAAGGTTTTTTCTTGCAGGGTTTTTAGTTTAGACGTTGATAATTGTTTTTTAGTTGCGCCGCCTTGTCGTAAATAATCAAACGCTTCGCAAAGAAAGCCCGCTGATCCTGCTGCGCCATCATAAATCGTTTCGCCGATTTTTGGTTGGACAACATCAATCATGGCGCGAATAAGTGGACGCGGCGTGTAGTATTCACCACCATTACGACCGGCATTGCCCATGTTTTTTATTTTGCTTTCGTACAGATGTGACAGCTCGTGTTTTTCTTCCTGCGAGCGAAAATGTAATTCGTCTACTTTTTCCAGTGCATCTCGTAGGGAATAACCACTCTGGATCTTGTTTTTGATCTCGCCAAAGATTTCGCCAATCTTGTATTCAATCGTATTCGGATCGGTCGCACGTTGTTTAAATCCTTTTAAGTAGGGAAATAACTCACCATCGACATAGTCCATTAAGTCTGATCCAGTAAGCGCATTGTTATGATCAAACTGTCCTTCTGCATCTTTCGGTGCCGCCCAGTTACCCCAACGATGCTGTTCATCAATGATGTATTGGTATTCTTTATCTTCTAATTCTGCTTGCAGGAATTTTTCGTGCTCAAGATCATCTAGGTATCTAAGGAACAACATCCACGAGGTTTGCTCGGTATAATCCAGTTCACTGGAGCAACCTGCGTCTTTGTGCAGTATGTCGTCGATGTTTTTAAAGGTTTGTTCAAACATTTATAGTTCTTCTCATGACCGCGATCTATGGGGCTTATTGCCATCTTATTTTGTACTTTAATTCACTGCTGTCTCTTTTACTTAACAGGTGATCATACCCGCGTCGGCGGGAAACCAGTGGATTATGTCATCACGCTAATCAATATCGTACTGGGACTTACTGGATACCCGCCGACGCGGGTATGACGAACGTTATTTATATCTTACTCGTAAACTCTTTCAACTACGCTTCCCGGATAAGATTAAGTAAGGTCCTGTTCACTTTGGATCTCTCATCTCTAAAATTCCTTTTATAGACTAATAAGCCATTAATCCTATCATGCATGAAATCCATAACCCATTGAAATTCATATATATTTAAATAAGAATAATTCCCGACTAAACTAATCAACTATATACTTGACTAATTTACTAGGTTATGTGAATCTTGCTGCCCCGTTTAAGGGCATATTGAGAGAAAACGACGATGAAAATGACAACAAAAGGACGATATGCGGTAACCGCGATGCTGGATTTGGCGCTGCATGATGGCGATGGACCAGTAAATTTGTCTGAGATTTCTCAACGTCAGGATATTTCTCTGACTTATCTCGAACAATTGTTCGGCAAGTTAAGACGGCATGGATTAATAGAAAGCGCACGCGGTCCGGGTGGCGGCTATCGATTGGCAATGAATCCGGATGAAATCAGTATTGCCAAAGTTGTTTATTCGGTTGATGAACCAATCGATATTACCCGCTGCGGTGGTAAACAAAATTGTCAGAACGACGAACGTTGTTTAACGCATGATCTATGGATGGAATTGAATCGTCACGTTTCTGATTTTTTAAACGGCATTACATTGGGCGATTTGATTCAACGAAATAATGTAAAGAAAGTATCAGAACGACAAGACGTCATCTTAATGCAACTACACAAACAGAAGCACTAAATATTATGAATAATGAAATGACAATTAATCTGACTGACAGTGCAAAAGAGCACATACAGAAAGTTCTCGCAAAAGATGAGAACGGTATTGGCTTGCGTGTTGGTGTTAAAACAACCGGTTGTTCCGGCTATCAATACGTAATTGAAACGGCCAAAGAAATTAACGATGAAGATAAACAGATTGAATCGAATGGTGTCAAAATCATAGTCGATGAACAAAGTTTGCGTTATCTCGCCGGCACTGAACTCGACTTTACTCGAGAAGGTTTGAACTCAGGTTTTAAATTCAAGAATCCAAACGTAGAAGAGTCTTGTGGTTGTGGCGAAAGCTTTAACCTTAAAGAAGGTGTGGAGAAATAAACATGTCTACTAATAGTGAAAAGATGGAAGAGCTTGTTGGCAAAGAATATGAACATGGCTTTGTTACCGACATTGATTCCGACACTGTAGCAGCGGGTCTTAGCGAAGAAACTATTGCTTTTATCTCTGCAAAAAAAGAAGAGCCTGAATGGTTACTCAAATGGCGATTAAAAGCCTATCGTCACTGGTTAACGATGGAAGACCCAACCTGGGCGCATCTTGATATAGAACATATCGACTATCAGGCGATCTCTTATTATTCAGCGCCAAAGAAAAAAGGTGACGGCCCACAGAGTCTGGACGAAGTCGATCCAAAATTATTAGAGACTTATGAAAAGCTAGGTATTCCACTTCAAGAACAAAAATTTTTAGCAGGTGTTGCAGTTGACGCTGTGTTTGATAGTGTTTCTGTTGCAACAACATTCAAAGGCAAACTTGCAGATGCGGGTGTTATTTTCTGTTCTTTTTCTGAGGCGGTTAAAGAACATCCTGAACTCGTTAAAAAATATTTAGGTACCGTTGTACCTGCAGCGGATAATTTTTTCGCGGCATTAAACTCCGCCGTATTTACTGATGGTTCATTTGTTTATATTCCAAAAGGCGTACGTTGCCCGATGGAATTATCAACATACTTTAGAATTAATGCATCAAACACCGGACAATTTGAACGCACCTTGATCATTGCTGATGAAGCTAGCCATGTCAGTTATCTTGAAGGCTGTACTGCGCCGATGCGCGATGAAAACCAGTTACACGCTGCTGTGGTCGAGTTAGTTGCGTTAGAAGACGCACAAATAAAATACTCGACTGTTCAAAACTGGTATCCCGGTGATGAAAATGGTGTTGGCGGCATTTATAACTTTGTAACCAAACGTGCGGATTGCCGCGGTAATAATTCAAAAGTGTCATGGACACAAGTTGAAACGGGTTCGGCGATCACCTGGAAATATCCAAGTTGTATTTTGAAAGGCGATAACTCGGTTGGTGAGTTTTATTCAGTTGCCGTAACTAATAATCATCAACAAGCCGATACCGGCACGAAGATGATTCATATTGGCAAGAACACGCGTAGCACGATTATCTCAAAAGGTATTTCTGCAAAGAAAGCGCAACAAGCCTATCGAGGATTGGTAAAAATAAGTAAGAGTGCTGAAAACGCCAGAAACTATACCCAATGTGATTCTTTATTAATGGGTGACCAATGTGGCGCACATACCTTCCCTTATATCGAAGTTAAAAATTCAACCGCGACTGTCGAACATGAAGCTACGACATCGAAAATTGGTGATGATCAATTGTTTTACTGCTTACAACGCGGCATCAAAGAAGAAGATGCTATCAACATGATCGTTAATGGCTTTTGCAAAGAAGTCTTTAAAGAATTACCAATGGAGTTTGCTGTTGAAGCGCAAAAATTATTAGGCATTACTCTCGAAGGTGCGGTCGGTTAATTATTATTTACAGGAATAAACAATGTTCACTTGCAATTGCGACTGTATCGCTTAGAGCGCCTACTGTTGATGCAAGTATTTCCGCCTTCCATGGCGGTCAAACAAATATGAGATAAAAACTTATGTTAAATATTAAAAATTTACACGCAAAGGTTGAAGACAAGGAAATACTGAAAGGCTTAAACCTGAATGTTAAAGCTGGCGAAGTACATGCCATTATGGGGCCAAACGGTTCAGGCAAAAGTACGCTAGCTAATGTCCTCGCGGGTAAAAATGGTTATGAAGTAACTAAAGGTAGCGTTGAATATGAAGGTAAAGATTTGCTTGAACTCGCACCCGAAGAACGTGCATGGGCAGGTGTATTTCTCGCTTTTCAATATCCAGTTGAAATTCCCGGTGTGAATAATGTTTACTTATTAAAAGCGGCGGTTAATGCCATACGTAAAAATCGTGGCGAACAAGAACTGGATGCGGTTGAGTTCTTAGCCCTGGTTAAAGAAAAAATGAAGCTGGTTAAGATGAAAGAAGATTTACTTAATCGTGCCGTTAATGAAGGTTTCTCTGGTGGCGAGAAGAAACGAAACGAAATTTTTCAGATGGCTGTTCTTGAACCTAAGCTGGCTATTCTTGATGAAACGGACTCAGGCCTTGATATTGATGCATTGAAAATTGTTGCTGAAGGGGTCAATAGTTTACGTAGTCCAGAACGTTCCATTATTTTAGTTACACATTACCAACGTTTACTGGATTACATTAAGCCTGATCATGTTCATGTATTAAGTAACGGAAAAATTATTAAGTCTGGCGGCCCTGAACTTGCGCTCGAACTTGAAGAAAAGGGTTACGACTGGCTCGAAGAGATTGAAGCTGCATGAGCCAAGACCAGATGAACAATAATATTCAACATTACCTCAATGATTTTGAGCAGCTTGACGATAACGTTAAATCTGATTGGTTTTCGGAACAGCGCAAGTCAGCATTAAATCTTTTTAAAGAAACCGGCTTTCCTCGCACACGCCAGGAAAACTGGAAATACACTGACACGCGCCCTATAGCAAAAAAATCTTTTTCTTATACTAATAATCAATCTGTATCGATTAGTACAGAAGAAATTGATGCGATTCGATTTCAAGGACTTGATTGCTACGAATTAGTTTTTGTTAATGGCGTTTATTCTAAAGAACATTCTCGTATTGATGGCTTACCTGAGGGTACTGTTATTGAAAACATGGCAGATGCACTTGCGAAAGACAGCGAGTTATTAAAAAAACATTTAGCACAATACGCAGATAATAAAGTTAGTCCGTTTACTGCATTGAATACGGCATTCATCCAACACGGCACTTATATCGATGTGCCGAAGAACACTGTTATTGAAAAACCAATCAATGTTTTATATCTATCAAAAGAGTCTGCTAAGCCATTTGCTGCTCACACAAGAAACTTAATCGTCATGAGCGAGCATTCGGAAGCAACTCTGATCGAAAGTTATATCGGTCTTGATGATGCAAATTATTTTACCAATACCGTTACCGAAGTTTCATTAGCTCCTTCGGCCATACTCAAGCATTATAAAATTCAACAGGAAAGTTTGAATGCTTATCACATTGGTAACCTAAATGTGGTACAGGGCAAAGACAGTCGCTTTGAATCAAATTCAATTTCGCTGGGTGGCTCTCTGGTTCGAAATGATATTAATGGGCAACTTGCTGCCGAAGGCGCAAGCATTGTTATGAATGGTCTATACATGACTAATAATAAACAACACGTTGATAACCATACGCGTGTCGATCATTTAAAACCTAATACCCACAGTTCAGAAAATTACCGTGGCGTATTGAACGGTAAAAGTCGTGCTGTATTTAATGGCAAGGTTGTTGTTCATCCGCAAGCACAAAAAATTGAAGCACACCAAAACAACGCTAATCTATTGTTGTCTGATGATGCTGAGATCGACACCAAGCCTGAACTGGAAATTTATGCTGACGATGTTAAATGCAGTCATGGTGCTACTGTCGGTCAACTGGATCAAAATATGTTGTTCTATCTTCGTTCACGTGCGATTGATGAAGAAACTGCGAAAAGTCTTTTAACTTATGCTTTTGCTGATGAAGTAATCAGGGACATTAGTTTTGCACCAGTCAAAAATAGACTTGAATATTTAATCGTCGGTCGCTTACCCGATGCTGATTTAATTCGTGAGTTTACCAATGAATAGTCAAAATACTGCTGCCAAAATAAATACTTCAACATTTGATGTTGAAAAGATACGTGCGGACTTTCCGATCTTGCAACAACAAGTTAATGGTAAACCGCTAGTTTATTTAGACAACGCGGCGACCGCGCAAAAACCGAAACAGGTTATCGAAACGCTTGATAGATACTATCGTGAATATAACTCAAACATTCATCGCGGTGTTCATACACTTAGTCAAAAAGCAACTGATGCTTATGAAACTGCTCGCGAGAAAGTAAAAACTTTCGTTAACGCTGATTCAACAAAAGAAATTATTTTTGTTCGTGGCGCAACTGAAGCAATTAACCTAGTTGCACAAAGCTTTGGGCGAGACACGCTTGGTGCTGATGATGAAATTATTATTACTGAATTAGAACATCACTCGAATATCGTGCCATGGCAAATACTATGCGAACAAACGGGCGCGACGCTTAATTACATTCCAATTAATGATGCTGGCGAATTAATACTGGAAGAGTATGAAAAATTACTAAGCAAAAAAACGCGTATTGTTGCTGTTGGCCATATCTCTAATGCGCTCGGTACGATTAATCCGATAAAAGAAATTATTAATAAAGCACACGCAGTTGGTGCAAAAGTCCTTGTTGATGGCGCGCAAGCGGTTCCTCATACAAAAGTTGATGTGAAAGAACTGGATTGTGATTTTTATGTTTTCTCTGGACATAAACTATTCGGGCCAACAGGTATTGGCGTACTTTATGGCAAAGAAGCATTATTAGAAGCGATGCCGCCTTATCAAGGTGGTGGCGATATGATTCAAACCGTATCGATGGCGAAATCTACTTTTAATGCGCTTCCACATAAATTTGAAGCCGGTACACCGCACATAGCTGGCGTCATTGGTTTAGGTGCAGCCATTGATTATGTAAACGAACTTGATCTTGAAGTTACTGCACAATATGAAAACGAGTTACTTGATTATGCTAATGAACAAGCTGCACAAATTGCTGATTTAAATTTTGTTGGAACCGCAAAGAATAAAACCAGCATACTTTCTTTTACGCTTGGCAGAATTCATCCGCATGATATTGGCACCATCCTCGATGGCGAAGGCGTTGCTATTCGCGCTGGACATCATTGTGCCATGCCTGTCATGGAACGTTTTGCAATTCCCGCAACGGCCAGAGCCTCTTTTGCTTTCTACAATACTCGGGAAGAAGTTGATGCATTAATTCAGGCTATCGATAAATGTAAAAAGGTATTTGGTTGATTATGTTTGATATTAAAGATCTCTACCAAGAAGTTATTGTTGATCACAATCGTAGTCCACGTAACTTCGGTAAACTTGATGATGCCGACAAAACGCTTGAAGGTTACAATCCGCTTTGTGGTGATAAACTTACTTTGTACCTAAAAACTGATGGTGAAACTATTAACGACATTATGTTTGATGGTTCAGGTTGTGCTATCTCAGTTGCATCTGCCTCTTTAATGACAGATGCAATGAAAGGCAAATCTTTGCAAGAAGCAGAAAATTTATTTAATGATTTTCACAATTTAATAACAACAGATGAAGAAGTTGATATGGAACAATTAGGTAAGCTGGCTGCATTAGCTGGCGTAAAAGCCTATCCGGCCAGAGTTAAATGCGCTTCATTATGTTGGCATACACTTCATTCTGTAATCGAAGGTAGCAATACACCTGTTAAAACCGAATAAGAGTTTTTATTATGCAAGAAAATAAACCCGTAACATTAGAACGCGATTGCGATGCTGTTTTAATTCCAGTTGGAACACCAATTAATTTACCTGAAGGCAGTGTTGTATTAATTACGCAAGCACTGGGTGGAAGTTATACCGTTAACGTAAACGGTAACCTTGCACGAATTGATGCAAAAAATGCTGATGCACTTGGCTTTGAAGTTGAAGACAAAGCTGACGAAACTGTTGAAAAAGAAATGACGGGCGACGGTAGTGTTGATGAAGATCTACTTTGGGATCAACTTCGTACTTGTTACGATCCTGAAATACCAATCAATATTGTTGAGCTCGGATTAATCTATGAATGTCACGTTACTCCACTTGGCGCAGACGGTAATCAAGTTGATATCGTCATGACATTAACTGCGGCAGGTTGTGGTATGGGTGATTTTCTTGCTGATGATGTTCGCACGAAAATTTTAACTGTGCCGAATGTTACCAGAATGAATGTCGACGTTACATTTGAACCACCCTGGAATCAGGAAATGATGTCGGAGGCGGCTAGGTTAGAAACAGGAATGTACTAGTTGAGTAAAAATGCACTTTTCCCGCGATACAATGTGCCGTACCTTATTAATTATTCGTGGTAGCTTCGTCATTCACGTGCTCAACTCCTCATGTATTACCCATACACTCCGGGTTTCCGCGCGAGACTTCCTCGCTCTCACGAAAAAATCACTATTTTTATATTGTTCAATTTCTATTATTTAAATTTGGAGATAGTTGTGGCTGGTTGGTTTAATGTTGCTCCAGAGGAACAATTAACTTCTGGCAAAACAAAATTAGTTGATGTTGATAACGTGATGATCGCTGTCTTTAATCTGGACGGTGAATATTATGCGATCGAAGATGTTTGTACTCATGATGGCGCACCCATGCTTGGTTGTGGTCTTGAACCAGATCAAGTAATCGACGGTGCCGAGATCAAATGCCCACGTCATGGGGCTCGTTTTTGTGTCAAAACAGGTAATGCATTAACGCCTCCTGCCTATGAACCAGTACCTACTTTTCCCGTTAGAGTTGAAAATGGAATGGTTCAAGTCACCGATGACCGCTAGGACTAATGGCATTATAAAAAATGCACTTTTTCGCGATTAATATGCCGTTCTTTATAAGTTATTCATGGCAAGTTGCGTCAGTTTCGTGCTCGAACCTTCATGTATTACATATACACTCAGGTTCTGCGCGCGCTACTTCCTTACTCTCACAAAAATATCACTATTTTTTATTAATGCCATGCTGAAACCTAAAATTTCAGTGTTTAATTAGGAAATAAGCCTAAATTACTGCTTTTCATACGAAAATAGTCGTTTTTACAATTTAATTCGGCTGCCTGACCACGTATAATCTCGCGATTCATTAATAGAGACCTGTCCCAGGAGACTGCTTTACATGGCATTGGAAAGAACACTGGCAATAATTAAACCCGATGCGGTAGCCAATAATTACATAGGCAATATATTGGCGCTGATGGAAAAAAGTGATTTACGTATTATTGCTGCAAAAATGGTACATTTACCGCGCGGTGATGCAGAAGAGCTATACGCCGAGCATCAGGGAAGACCATTTTATAAACCATTATTAAAGTTTATGACTTCTGGCCCTGTCATGGTACAGATACTGGAAGGGGAAAATGCTATACAGATTCTGCGTGACTTGATGGGTGCTACGGTACCGAAAGACGCCGAAGAAGGTACGATTCGCAATTTGTACGCTGAACACGAATTTAATGGTGAAGTACATGAAAATGCGATACATGGATCGGATAGTGTTGAAAGTGCTCAAAGGGAAATTGACTTTTTTTTTAATGAAGGCGAAATTTGTCCTAGAACTCGCTAAAGGCTATGACTGATAAAGTTAATTTACTTGATTACGATCGAAAATCTCTGGAGTCTTACTTCACTGAGATGGGAGATAAATCGTTTCGTGCACAACAAGTTCTAAAGTGGATATACCATCAGGGTGCTGTTGATTTTGATTCAATGACAAATCTAAGTAAGTCTCTTCGCACAACACTTGAACAGAACACCTGTATTAAACCACCAGAAATTATCTCTGAGCAAAAATCAGAAGACGGTACGTATAAATGGCTTATTCAAATCGACGGCGGTAATTCTATTGAAACTGTTTTTATTCCAGAGAATGATCGAGGCACACTTTGTATCTCATCACAGGTCGGTTGTCCGCTAGAATGTAAATTTTGCTCCACCGGACAACAAGGTTTTAATCGCAATCTAACCACAAGTGAAATTATCGGTCAGGTCTGGGCAGCTAATAAAGCGCTCGGATATTTTGAAAATGATAAACGTATTATTACAAATATAGTATTCATGGGTATGGGCGAACCCTTACTCAATTACGACAATGTACTTAAAGCAATCAACTTACTAACAGATGATTTAGGCTTTGGTCTTGCACGACGTCGCGTTACAGTCAGTACATCAGGCATCATTCCTGAAATCGATCGTTTAAAAGACGACACCAATGTAAGCCTTGCTATCTCATTACATGCTAGCAACAATGAACTACGAAATGACATTGTGCCGATTAATCGTTCTTACCCTATGCGTGATCTACTCGCAGCATGTAAGCGATTCACTGAAGCAAGAGACAACGAACCCATCACTATCGAATATGTTATGTTGAAAGATGTAAATGATAGTTTGCAAGATGCGCATGATCTTGTTGAATGCCTGCGTGATATACCCGCGAAGGTGAACTTGATTCCATTTAACACCTTTCCTGGAACGAATTATAATTGTTCAGAAATCAAAACGATTAATGCTTTCAGAGATGTGTTGATTAAATCGAATATTATTACTATTACACGTAAAACTCGCGGTGATGATATAGATGCAGCTTGCGGCCAACTCGTTGGGAAAGTTATGGCTAAAGCAGCAAGACATCAAAAAGATCGAGTGGAACTAAATTAATGCAAAAAATTACGTCGCATATTTTCTTGTTGCTAATGTCAGTGATGATACTTACTGCCTGCAATCCTGCTGTCGGACCATCATCAGATCAAAACATTCGTCCTTCACGTGGCACCAATGAAGCAGCGTCAGCCAATCTCAATCTTGGCATTGCCTATTTAAAGCAAGGAAAGTATGAAGCTGCTCTGGAAAAACTGGAACGCGCGCGTGAAGCTGATCCCAATCATCCAGCAACTTACAATGTGCTGGGATTGCTCTATCAACAAATTAATGACCCAAAGAAAGCGGAACAGTATTTCAAAAAAGCGTTAAGTTTATATAGCAACGATTCATCAACGTTGAATAATTATGGTAATTTTCTTTGCCAACAAAATCGACTCGAAGAAGCAGAGGCAACTTTTTTAAAAGCGGCAAACAACCCATTATACCAAACTCCTGAAATAGCTTTAACTAATTCAGGCTTGTGTCTCTACAACAATCAAAAAAAGGACAAAGCGAAAGAGTATTTTCAACAAGCACTAAAAATGAACCCTAAGGTTCCACAAGCGCTTATTGTAATGTGCGAATTAGCATTAGATGATTTTAACTATCTCCCTGCCAGAGCTCATTTACAACGCTATCAACAGGTCTCTCGCCATACAGCTCGTAGCCTTTGGTTAGGTATTCAAATCGAACGTGAACTTGGTGATAAAGATGCTGTTTCAAGTTATGCCTTGTTGTTAAAGAATTCTTTTCCTGACTCTGATGAAGCAGCAATTTTATTTGAATCAAAGGTTAAATAATGGTCGACTCTTCAAAAACTAATAGCAACGCAGATATGTTCGAGACGCCGGGACAAGTATTACGTTTGCAACGTGAAAAACTGGATCTGTCGACACAGGAAATCGCAAAGCGTATTCATCTTGACGTAAAGATTATCGAAGCGATAGAAAATGATAGCCCAGAGGGGCTGCCTTCAGCAATTTATGTGAGAGGTTATTTGCGTAGCTACGCCAAGATTGTTGGTGCCGATGCTGATAAAATCATCGAGCTTTATAACTCTGATTCACCACCCCCACCACCCGAAATATTACCTGAAGTAAGACCTCCTTCACAAGTAAGCAGTAACGACAAACCGGTTAAAGCGTTCACTTATCTTATTACTTTGGGGCTCGTACTATTACTTCTAATTTGGTATCAAAGTAATTTTGTCGTTGAGTCCAAGGTAAATATTGAACAACCAAATACAATTACAAATATTAATGGTATTGATGTGACATATAAAATTATCAATCATCCTGATTCATGGCAATCACCAAAAAGTAATTTAGAAGAAAACATCGACGCATCAATAACACCTGAGCCTTCTCGACAAAACAGTACTCTCGAATTAGCAACGTTTGATGAACAAACTATCGATACTCTGCAAATAACTGATAATAATTTATCTTCGCCTATTATAGGACAAGGCCCAGATACGATAGACCTGAAATTAACGAGTGATTCATGGGTAGAGATAGTCGATGCAATGAACAATCGATTATTCCATAATCTCGGTGTCGCTGGTGAAGAATATAATTTAAAAGGTACATCTCCATTTGATGTATTACTTGGTTTTTCAAAGGGCGTTACTCTTAAATTTAATGGAAAGTCTTTTGACATCGAATCTCACTCTAAAAATGGCGTCGCTCGCTTTACCCTTCCAGAGTAACTATTTATTCCAATTGATTAGAGGACTTGTTGATGGCTAAGTTACAAGCGGTTCGTGGTATGCATGACATACTTATGCATGACACTCCGCGTTGGCAATTTCTGGAAGAAACAATTAAAAATATTCTGAATCAATATTCTTATCAGGAAATTCGCCTGCCTATCGTCGAGAAGACAGAACTATTCAAACGTTCCATTGGTGACAACACCGATATTGTTTCCAAGGAAATGTATAGCTTTGATGATCGCAATGACAGTAGTTTAACTTTAAGACCTGAAGGAACTGCTGGATGTGTACGTGCCGGAATTGAGCACGGTCTTTTTTATAATCAGACACAACGACTCTGCTACACAGGCCCAATGTTTCGTCATGAACGTCCGCAAAAAGGCAGACAAAGACAATTTCACCAGATTGGTGTTGAGGCATTTGGTTTTAATGGTCCTGACATTGATGCCGAACAGATATTAATGTGTGCTCGAATCTGGAAAGCACTAAACCTGAGTGAGATTAGACTAGAAATAAATTCTCTCGGCACAACTGAATCACGTTCAAAATATAGAGCTATATTGGTTGAATATTTTTCATCTCATAAAGATCAACTTGATGAAGATAGTCTGGTAAGACTGGAACAAAACCCATTACGTATTCTCGATAACAAAAATCCAGATATGAAATCATTAATCGAGGGAGCTCCGACCTTGGATAAACATCTTGATGCAGAATCCACTGAGCATTTTGCCGGCTTAAGAGAAATACTCGATGGCGCTGCTATTCAATACACTGTAAATCCAAGACTGGTTCGAGGTCTGGATTACTATGGAAAAACAGTATTTGAATGGATTAGCAATCAACTCGGCGCTCAAGGTACTGTTTGTGCAGGTGGTCGTTACGATGGCCTGGTTGAACATCATGGCGCTTCACCAACACCTGCTGTTGGTTTCGCGATAGGGCTTGAACGCTTACTGGAATTAGCCAGTTTTGAGAACATGCCTGATGGGCACACACCTCATATTTATTTGCTGATTTCTGGAGAACAAGCTATTAAACCCGGTATGTTGTTGGCTGAGCAACTACGAACTCAATTACCTGATATTCGCATTTTAAGTCATTGTGGTGGCGGTAGTTTTAAGAGTCAGTTTAAAAAAGCCGACAAATCCGGGGCGCAACTTGCACTGATTTTAGGCGAAGATGAGCTAGAAAATGAACAGCTGACAATCAAATATTTACGCACTGATGAGCCGCAAACAGTGATCAAAATGGCTGAATTGGCAAATTTCCTTAGTACATCGCTATCAATTCAAACAATTCCGCCAAAATAGCTTCTTAATACTAAACAAACGTAAAACCCACGTTATAATGTGCGCCCTTTTGTGGGTAAGAATCCACCCGCATAATTACATTAAAAAGTGCCTTCTGGAGAGTAAGTAGTGAGCGAATTTAGAACTGAAGAAGAACAGGCCGAGGCCTTAAAAAAATGGTGGCGAGAGAATGGAAAGTTCATTGTTGCTGGTATCGTTATTGGTATTACAGCAATATTTGGCTGGCGTGGTTATAACAATCATTTAGCACAGCAAGCCGAGGCGGCTTCGACGCTTTATGAGCAAATGTTGGTCGCATCGCGTGCTAACGATAGTGATAATGTCGGCGTCTATGCAAACCGCATCATTGATGACTATCAATCAAGTTCCTATGCTATTTTTGCTCACTTGATGTTAGCCAAATTAGCTGCCGAAGCTAGCGAACTAGATCAGGCTGAAACGCATTTCCGTTGGGTTATTGAAAACAATACAAATGAAGAATTTCAGCATGTTGCGCGCTTGCGGCTGGCTCGTGTATTAATTGCTGCTGATAAACTGGATATCGCAGTAAACACACTTGATGTCAGCAATACAGGCGACTTCTCCGCTAACTACGAAGAATTACGTGGCGATATCTTTGTTAAACAAAATAAAACCGAGGAAGCGAGGCAAGCTTATCAAAAAGCACTGGCTAATACTGCTGAAGGCGGGCAATCAATTTTACAAATGAAACTGGACGACTTGGGTAGAATATAAATTGTTTCCAGTCCTCCGCGTTTTTTTCTTATTGCTTGCACTATCGACTTGTTTTGGCTGTGGCGCCGGGAAAATGCTCGATGGGATGATGGGTGCAGGCGTTGATAACTCCATACCACCTTCAGAGCTAGTCGACTTTTCAGAAACAACTCATCTGAATAAAGTCTGGGCGCAAAAAGTTGGCAAAGGCACGGACGAATTATTCATCAAACTTGTTCCGGCAATTTTAGACGATAAAATTTTTATTGCGGATACTCGCGGTAATATTACCGCACTTTATGCTGACTCAGGTAAAAATGTCTGGCGTAATGACAGCGATTTATCCATTACAGGTGGCCCCGGTGCTGATGAAAATCTGGTCATGGTCGGAACCAGCGAAGGTGAAGTACTCAGTTTAACAGCCGAAACCGGCGAAGAACTCTGGCGTTCAACAGTATCAAGTGAAATTCTTTCTTCACCAAAAGAATCTGATGGCGTTGTCGTCGTTAGAACAATCGACGGTAAAATTTTCGCATTAGATGCAACAACTGGCGAACGTCTCTGGGTTTATGATCGCACCGTTCCTGCTTTAACACTTCGTGGTACAAGTACACCCGTTATCGCAAACGGTTTAATTATCGCTGGCTTTGATGGTGGTCGTGTTACTGCGCTTGAACTAAAAACCGGTAAATTAATTTGGGAAACGAAAGTTGCCGTTTCTAGTGGACGAAGCGAATTGGAAAGAATGGTTGATATCGATGCTCAACCTTTAATCGTCGGTGACGCGATATATGTTTCTACTTTTCAGGCGAATATCTCTGCCATATCATTAGAAGGCGGACAGATATTATGGCAACGGGATATTTCTTCTCATTCAGAACTTGCTGCCGATGCAGGAAATTTATATGTCACAGATGATATAGGTAATGTTTGGGCATTAGATAGATTTTCAGGAACATCAATCTGGAAACAGGAAAAATTAACTCACCGACAAGTCACCGGCCCCGCTGTTTTGGGAGACAGAATTATTGTTGGAGACTTTGAAGGTTATTTGCATTGGTTAGATAAGGAAACGGGTGATCTTTCAGCACGAACACAGATAGCCGATGATCCGATCCTGGCACAACCTATAGTAGCAAATGACGTCCTCTTTGCTTATGCAAGTGGCGGCACACTTTCTGCCTATACTTACTACGGCATGGAACCAAAGGATTTACCGGTAGAAACTGTCGTTGAAAAAGAAGAGACTCCTGCAATAGAAGAAGTCGCTGAAAGCAAAGAAGTTGCAACTGAAGCTTCCGAAATGCCAGCAAAAGCTGAAGAAGAAAAATCTTTATTTGGCAGCTTCATCGATATATTCACAGGTGATGGCGAAGAAGAAGAAGAGTAATCTTCTTTCAACATTACTGATGAAGTCATTAACAAGCAAAATCTAAACATCTTATGAAACCCGTAATTGCCATCGTTGGTCGCCCCAATGTTGGTAAGTCCACTTTTTTTAATCGCCTGACATCTAGTCGTGATGCGCTTGTTGCTGATCGACCGGGTGTAACGCGTGATCGTCAGTACGGTTATTGTCACCATGAATCCAGAACTTTCTTAATCATTGATACTGGTGGTATCGGTGAAGAAGATCATGACAGTGCAGACGTTGCAGAACTGATGACCGAACAATCAATGTTAGCCGCTAGTGAAGCATCAGTGTTGGTCTGGATTGTTGATGGTCGCACTGGACTTACCCATGTTGATGAAACGTTGGTAAAGGAGTTTAGAAAATTAAATAAACCTATTTTTCTGGCTATCAATAAACTTGAAGGTCATGAAGCTTCACAAGCAATTAGTGAATTTTCCAGACTTGGTCTGGACTCTGTTTGGCCGATCTCTTCTAAACGTGGTGATGGTGTTACTAATATGCTTGATGCCATTTCAGAAACGATTCCCGAAACTGAAAGTGAAATTGAAGAAGAAACAAATGATCTGGCTATATCAGTGTTAGGCAGACCGAATGTCGGAAAATCAACATTAGTAAATAGAATGTTGGGCGAAGAACGCGTAATAACTTTCGACCATCCGGGCACAACGCGCGACAGTATACAAATACCTTTCCAAAAAAATGGTAAAGATTATATTTTGATCGACACTGCTGGCGTTCGGAAAAAAAGTAAAGTGCATGACGTCATAGAAAAATTCAGCATACTAAAATCATTTGAAGCTATAGAAGCAGCAACGATCATCATTCTTGTTATCGATGCAACCGAAGGCGTTACCGATCAAGACAGTACTTTGCTAGGCATGATCGAAGACAGCGGTAAATCCGTCATCATCGCGGTTAATAAATTAGATGGTATGGAAGCAGCAGATAAAGAAAGGGTGAAATCAGGACTAGATCGAAAATTCATATTTGTTGATTACGCAGTAATACATGACATCTCTGCCTTACATGGTACCGGTGTTGGCAATATTTTCAAAAGTATCGACAAAATCGAAAGATCATTAAACATTAATGTCTCTACTTCTGACGTAACGGAAATACTGGAATACGCTGTTGCCAAAAACCCACCGCAACTCGTACAAAACCGTCGCATAAAATTACGTTATGCACACATCGGTGGAACAAACCCGATCCGCATCATCATACACGGCAATCAAATAGACAGAGTACCCAATTCATACAGACGTTACTTAGCAAAAATATTCCGTACAAAATTAAAGCTCGTGGGAACGAACGTGTTGATTGATTTTAAAGGTGGAGATAACCCGTATAAAGATAAGAAGAATGTATTAACCGATAGACAAGTTGCCAAGAAAAGACGTTTAATGAAGTTTGTTAAAAAACGTTAATTATTTCCGACTTTTCTTAGAGCCATTCGTGTAAACAACGGCCCTAACAATTCAAAAAATATGGTTGTGCTAATAACAACAGATAATAATAACTGTCTATGCTCAGGGAAATGAATAGAAGCAACTAATGCCATACCCATGGCAACACCCGCTTGCGGCAACCAGGCAAGGCCCATTCCATCCTGAATAGTTAAGCTAACACGACATATTTTTCCGCCAATTTTCGCGCCGACAACTTTCCCTGCTATACGTGCAATCACATAAACAATTACAATTACTCCGGCTTCTTTTAATGAACCTAGCTCAAATGATGCGCCTGCCAACACAAAGAATAGAGTTAAAAAAGGTGGCTCGATATCTTCAATTTCATGGCAAGAACAATCATGATGTTTTGCTAAATTAGCTATCGTCATTCCTATGACAATTGCTGCAATCAAATAAGACACTTCAAGCCAGATTGCTAAACCACCACAAAGAAAAACAATACCTAGTGCTTCAAACAATATAGGCCGCCCAGATTTAACTCTCCCTGTTAGGAACGATGCTAGAAAGCCGATAAAAAAACCAAGTAGCATTGCACCAAAAATTTCTTTAAACGCCAATAATATTGGCGACAACATGCCATTAAGTCCTGTTATGAGTCCAACCATTGCTACACCGATACTAAATAGAATTAAACCCCAAGCATCATCAACAGCAACAATAGACGGTAACAGATTTACAAAATATCCTTTTGAATTTGACTCTTCAACCACATCCATTATCGCTGCAGGATCCGTTGCCGTGGCAATACACCCTAATAAAATAGCCACGTCTAATGGAACACCTATAAGCATTAAAAGAAGAGTAACAATAATTGCCGTTCCAAACACGGCGCCTAATGATATCCACATGACCTTCTTGCCCATGTTTTTCAACAAGTCTTTTGTCAGCTTGCCGCCGACCAAAAAACCCACCATCATCACTAGCAAGCCAACGTTTGGCTTGTTCAAATTCATCCTAAGAAAATAATTTTATTTCTGCATTGATAAAATGACTAGCAATCGTTTCACCAAAAACACCAATGGCCGAATCAGTAGCTAATGCCACGCGAGATAACTTTTTATGATGGCCTTTAACAAATTTAAAATGCGACACTAACGCTGCAAAAGAATCCCAACCAGGAAAAGATTTTGTATGGATAACAATTCCTTTTAACTTCCCAGTCCGTTCAATAAAAGGAACAATTTCTTTTGCCGCAGCACGAAAATCATCTTCAGACAACGGCTCATCCGGCTCAAGAATCGCAAGACAATTTACTCATCAATTTTTACTGAAAGAATTTTATAATCCTCCAAAAAAATAAACTTCTAGAAAATAAAAACCAGCTAATATAACTTCAGAAACTATAAATTTTATAAAACTAATATGCATGAACTAAAAATTCTTAAAGATTTTTTATTACTACAAGAAGGAATCCATAGAACACCAAACCAATAACGCAGTTTACCCTCATATCTATCTCCTAAAGGTAACATTCCAACTTTTTTTATTACTAAACGGTCAACCTTTTTATATTTACCATCTACATAGTCAATAACTACATCATTACTTATTGTAACCATTAGTACATTACAAAATATGCCTGAACCATTGGAACGACTCCATGTACGAATAATATGTACCCCACTAAATGAACATCCAAAATATTGGTATGAATCAGCTGAATTATCATAAGTTGATGTAATGACTGGATAACCACCTTGACAATCTTCGGATGAAACTTCACCAAAATAACGGTTGCTATTATTGGATTCGTTAATATTGATAGAGACTACTTGGTCGCCTTTATCACTAAGCCAACCAATTAGATCTTCAATAATTCTTGGATTAATGTATTCAGGGTTAATGAATGATTTTTTAGATTTCTTACTATTGAAGTTTTAGGTGTTAGTGAGATGAAGTTATAGCCGATAATTCCATGCACTTCGTCTCTAAAAAAAGCTGCCAAACTTAATATTAAAACAACAACTGGCTCTGGACTTGGTTCTAGCGAGAGCCAGACTATACATCCAATAAAAGCTATGAAACTAATTATTCGATACAATCTTACTTCCTTTAGGTTTCATTCCTCACTAAAAGACTAGTACACAAATAAAGTATCACCGAAATTTAGCACTTACTACCCCCTATTGCTTGCCTCGTTCTTGTTTTATTTTAAAGGGTTGAGCAACATGAATGTTGCGAGAGCACATTAGGAAAGAACGACCGCCATGGATGGCGGAAGTGTCGATTATACAGGAGCAATAATCGACCGGAGTATGCGCGTGCCGTTGAAATCAAATAATACCGAGGGTACCCGTTAGGGCAAGACATTTGGGGTGGCCTTTTTCTTGGTTAGCTTCTTTTTGGCCACGCAAAAAGAAGTAACTCGTCTTCAGACGAAACCTACGTAAAAAAGAATACTGAACTTAAAAAACCTATAGTTGATTATAAAGTTCTCTCAACTTAGAAAGAATCGCCCCTGCTTCCTCTCCTGTTTCCCATTCACCATCCTTATCCAGAACAATAATTTCAGTCTTATTACCAACACCCGTCAGACTTAATTGATAAGGTTTGCCTTCATCGTCATCATCACCCCAGAACTTTAACTTACTGAACATACCTTTCTTCTCTTCACCTTTAGGTTTGAAGTAAAGAATATTGTAAGTTCCTTTTTCCTGACTCTTATCCTGAACAGTATAACCTGCACGTTCTAATACTCTTTCTGTATCACGCCATGCACGTGTGAATTCTTGCGGGATGGCCAGGTAACTTTTACCATCACTGACTTGAAGCACTTCTGCTTTTGGTCTTATAACTTTCGGTTTAGATGTTGTTGAAGTTGAAGAAGAGCTATTGCTCTCTTTAGTGCTTACTGTATTTTCAAATTCAGTACCATAAAAATGCAGACTTAATTTACGAATAACTTTCTTTTCCAAATCGACATCAGGTGCGGCTTCCAACCAGTCTCCTTCAGATAACTCTTGTCGTTCACTGGACAGGAATAAAATGGTGTCACCAGATTCACCGGGCTCGGTAAAAATCTTGAACTTATGTTTTGCACCGTCTTCTTCTTTCCAATCAGTTTCCTGTACACCTAATTCTGCATCATCAAGATCTAGCACATAGCCTTTCTCTTGCCAGAATTGATCTAACTGTGGCCAAACATCAGCTTTCGAACCTTTTAATGCTAACCATTGTTCACCGTCAGATTGACCACCACCAAGAACAGCGCCACCGATTGATTTACGTGTACCTGCTGCACGTTGCCGTTCAAACTCACTTAAAGTATTTGCTTGTTCATCACTGGGAATAGCGGCTGCGTATTCTCCTTGTGTAACCGTTAGGTCAGGAGGAACTTCCAGCGTCGGTAGGTCTTGACTCTTTCGATACGTTTTACGTTTATCGGGTAATACTTCATCCAGACTAGGCAGGGAGGAACAACCGAAAATGCTTAATGCACAAACGAGTAAAATCAAATTTCTTAAAATTAACATAATGTAGTTATATAACTCCTGCCTGTTTCATGGCATTTAGTAGTTCTGGTTCTGCTGATTCCGACATCCAGGTCAAAGGTAGTCTTATTCCTGCCTGAATAAAACCGAGTTTATGTACTGCCCACTTCACAGGGATGGGATTAGATTCAATAAATAATTTTTTATGAAGGCCAACCAATGTCTCGTCAATTTTAGTCGCACCCTCAACATCACCTTTTAATGCTAACGCACACATTTCATGCATTGCTTTTGGCGCAACATTGGCAGTGACCGAAATAGTGCCGTGACCACCTTCGAGAATAAAATCTTTTACAGTTTCATCATCACCGCTTAGTAAAAGAAAATCATCACTAGTTCCTTCTCGAATCTGCTTCACTCTTGATAAATCGGCTGTAGCTTCTTTAACGCCAATAATATTTTCTATTGGCGCAAGTCGAATTACTGTTTCCGGCAACATATCGCAAGCCGTTCTGCCCGGAACATTATATAGTATTTGCGGGATATCAACTGCTTCTGCAATGGCTTTGTAATGCTGATACAAACCTTCTTGAGTTGGCTTGTTATAATAAGGTGTTACCAATAAACAGGCATCAGCACCGACTTTTTTTGCACATGTAGTCAATGCAATTGCTTCCAAAGTAGAATTTGCACCTGTACCGGCAATAACCGGAATCCGGCCATTCACAATTTCCACCATTCTACCAATGACCGCGCAATGTTCTTTTTCCGTCAACGTCGCAGATTCACCCGACGTCCCGACAGAGACGATCGCATCTGACCCCTGCTCTATATGAAATTCGAGGAGTTTTTCGAATGCCTGATAATCAAGTTCAGTATCAGGACGAACCCCTGCCTGCATCGGGGTAACAATGGCAACCATACTTCCAGTAAACATATAATTAGTAATTATGAGTAATTGGCAAAAACGTGTATGGTACTTAATCAGACGTCACTATGACAAGGACAATAGACTCTATATAATTGGTTTGCGTAAATGGCACTAAAATTAGACTATTTTTACAATAATTACCTGAGCATTCCCACACAAGCATGCAGAAATACCTCGTTATCAGTACATTGATAGATAATTCCAGCGAAATTATCCGCACATTCTCTAAATTACCTGAATCCAGCGGCTGTAATATCGTTGATAGCCAATTTAAGGTACTTGGACACAAGCTTTCCTTGATGCTTTTTCTCTCGGGCAGCTGGGATTCGATTGCTAAAATCGAGTCGATGTTATCCAAGCTCGAACAGCAACACCAAATCAAAATTCTCTCGGAAAGAACTGAAGTTGATAGTTTACTTGGTGATTCTATGCCCTATGCAGTTGATGTTGTTGGCATCGATCAAGCCGGCATCATATTTGATATCGCTAATTTTATGTCTAGTAATGAATTACGTATTCAGGAAATGGATTCAAATACTTATCAGGCATCACAAACAGGCGCCAAAATGTTTTCCTTGCATATGATGGTCAATATTCCTTTGGATACTTCTATTTCGTCAATTCGCGGCGATTTTATCGATTTTTGTGATCATCTTAATCTGGATGCAATAATGGAACCTGTAAAATAGGGCGCTCCTAAAAATGCACTTTTTTTATGATTTAATATGCCGTACGTTAAAAATTATTCATGGTAGTTTCGTCAGCACCATACTCGAATACTCACAGAGCAGGATCTCCTCATGTATTAAATATACACTCCGGTTCTGCGTGCGCCGCTTCCTCGCACTCACAAAAAAATCACTATTTTTTGCAGCAGCCTAAATATAAAAATATTTATTACGAAAAATAAAATAAACGAGCTATTATTTAATATATGAGTAAAGTAAGTATCGGAAAAAAAGCACCTCAATTCAGTTTGCCGGCAACCGGCGACCAAACCATTAAACTCTCGGAACTCAAAGGCAAAAATATTGTTCTGTATTTTTATCCCAAAGACAGTACACCCGGCTGCACATTAGAGGGTCAAGACTTCAGAGATTACATTCGTAAGTTCAGCTCTCGCAATACTCACATATTCGGTGTGTCACGAGATACATTATCGTCTCATGAAAAATTTAAAGAAAAACAAAAATTCCCTTTTGATTTAATTTCTGATGAGGATGAAAAACTTTGTAAGCTATTCGATGTTATTAAAGAAAAAAACATGTATGGGAAAATACATATGGGTATCGAAAGATCGACATTCCTGATCGATGAAGAAGGTATTCTGCGGAATGAATGGCGTAAAGTAAGTGTAAAGGGTCATGTTGACGAAGTGCTGGATGCTGTTAAAAATCTAAAATAAAAAATGTCAGATAAAAATTCTTCCCGGTTTTTCGTACTCGATACGAATGTTTTAATGCACGATTCCTCATCACTGTTTCGTTTTCAGGAACATGATCTTTTTATTCCTATGGTTGTTCTGGAAGAACTTGATGCTGGCAAAAAAGGCGTTTCTGAAGTTGCTTGAAACGTGCGCCAGGTTAGCCGCTTTATTGATGAAATAATTAGTGCCGCAGGCACTGATGATATTAATAATGGATTGGAACTTAACACAGCATTACATCTGAATGGAC
The DNA here is from genome assembly GCA_041689615.1 of Gammaproteobacteria bacterium. Classification (GTDB taxonomy): domain Bacteria; phylum Pseudomonadota; class Gammaproteobacteria; order Eutrophobiales; family Eutrophobiaceae; genus UBA7359. The sequence goes on from JBDNFW010000044.1 coordinate 56,355, forward strand.
ACAGTCAAGCTAGTGGTCGTTTATTCTTGCAAACACAAATGTTGCCGGACAGCTTGCCTGCAAACTTACCAGGGGGAAATTCAGACAATTCAATTTTAGGCACAACGCTTTCCTTACAAAAAAATATCCTGACAAAGTTGTCACACTTGTTTCAAAAGATATTAACCTGCGAATAAAAGCTCACGTTATTGGTATTCATACTGAAGATTACACAAGTGATAAAGTGCTTGATGATGCTGACCTTCTTTATACCGGAATTAATAAATTACCTGACAATTTTTGGGAAACAAAATCCGAAGCGCTTACCTCGTGGCAGGAAGACATGCGTTCCTTGTATGAAATTCAAGGTAACCCATTAGAAGAATGTTATCCATACCAGAGTTTATATACCGAAGAAGGTGCTGGTTTTGAAGCATTGGTAAAATCTATAAGCGAAGAAAAAACAACGTTGGTTCATGCGATCGATTACAGAAAAGACAAACAATCTATCTGGGGTGTTACCGCAAAAAATAGAGAACAAAACTTTGCTTTCGATTTACTCATGGATCCAAATATCGATCTGGTAACAATTCTTGGCGCTGCAGGAACAGGCAAAACATTGCTAACGCTTGCAGCCGGACTTGCACAGGTTATGGATTAAAAACTCTACCGTGAAATTATTATTTCACGCGTTACTATCCCCGTTGCTGAAGACATTGGTTTCCTTCCTGGCACTGAAGAAGAAAAAATGGCACCGTGGATGGGTGCGTTAATGGATAACCTCGAAGTATTAACAAACTCTGATGATAGTGGTGACTGGGAACGCGCGGCAACTTCAGGTTTATTATCGAAACGCATCAAAATCCGCTCGTTAAATTTTATGCGTGGTCGTACTTTTCTTAATCGATATATTATTGTTGACGAAGCACAGAATCTAACTGCCAAACAAATGAAAACATTAATTACGCGTGCGGGTCTCGGCAGCAAAATGATCATTCTCGGCAATATTTCACAAATTGATACACCTTACTTAACGGAAACTACATCAGGTCTAACCTATGTAGTAGATCGATTTAAAAACTGGGAACACAGTGGACACATTACATTAATGCGCAGAGAACGCTCACGCTTAGCCGACTTTGCCAACGAAGCACTATAGAATAATATAGATTGAACTATTCAAAATCTAGATGAAAGTTTTGATAAAGACTAAAGTTGAGACCTAGAAAGTTTAATCAACATCACCAGCAACATACAATAATAACAATAAGCGAGAAACAATATGAAACAACCTAATAAGACAACCTGGCTGAATTTGCCAAGTCTAGGTTTATCTATCCGAATGCTTTTTACCGGTTACCTGTTAACGATTGGTTTTGGTTTATTAATGGCCGGCGCTCAAATATTGTTGACTCACGGCATGGCCGATGGAAAGTTAGGTTTGTCAATTGACGATATTGTCTACAGTTATTATGGCAATCGCGGTAATAGCAAGCTCGAATCAAAATTAAACGGTTCAATGAAAGATAAGGCGCCAGAAGAAATTCGCGCAAAATTAATTCACTGGGCAAGAGATGGTGCTTCAGAAGAAGCATGGGAAGCAGAAATTAAAAATGATGTGTCGATGTATTGCAGTGGTTGTCATGGCAACATTCCCGGATTAGCTGCTATTACGCACTTCGATGTTATAAAAGAGATAGCGAAGGCTGATCAAGGTGCATCCATAAATTCCTTAACGCGCGTTTCACATATTCATTTATTTGGTATCGCTTTTATCTTTTTCATTATGGGTTTTATCTTCAGCTTCTCTGTCGGTATTCCTAAATGGCTAAAAGAATTAGCTATCATAATGCCGTTTGCTTTTCTCATACTCGATATCATTTCCTGGTGGGTGACCAAATGGTATGCCGGTTTTGCCTGGTTTACGATGGTCGGTGGCGTGGGTTATTCGCTAGCTTCATGCTTCATGTGGTTTACCTCGATGTATCAAATGTGGGTCATGCCATACAACGGCAAAGATTACCAAGTCAACACCTGGGAAGATTAAAACTATATTCTGAGTTGTGGTGGCATCGTCGATCAACGATGCCACCAATCAGAATTCCTCTCATTTTCACTTCAGAAAGTCTGGGCGTTGCCGATATAAAGGGTATTCCGCCACTTTATAATTGACACCAAACATGCAACAAGCCATTCACGAAGTATCACTTCCGATTCTTTCTGAGACGCGGGCCTTTCAAAATGATCTAAAGCTGGCGGCAGATTTTCAACAAACAGTATTGCCAAAAATAGTTGATGTTGATTATCTTGATATCGCCTTGATGTATAAACCTTACGATATGGTTTCCGGTGATGTTTACGATTTTATTTTAAATCGTGAACGAGAACTTGCGATCTTTATTGGAGATGCGACAGGTCATGGTATATCAGCAGCCTTAATGACGATGATGGTACATATCGCTATAGATAGTCTTACTCCTAACCTCGCCACTGACAAATCTATCAGAAAATTAAATCGTTTAATTTCTTCGCGTAACACAGGTCGATCAGTGACAAGTGTTCTTTTCCGAATCAACCCTGCTGGTTTAATGAAGGTAACTCATGCGGGACATCCTTCTCTTATTATTGTCCCTAAAAATAATACTGAACTAATTTCATTCAAAGAAGCCGGTTGTCCTCTGGGATTGTTTATTGATGAACCGGTAAAATATATTGAAGAGACTTATCAATTAAAGTCTGGTGATAAAATCATCGCTTACACTGATGGACTGACTGAGTGGCGTAATATAGACAAAGAATCTTATGGTCTTGAGCGTTTATTAGACTTTATTAACAAAAACCGTACTCTTAATTGCGACTCTTTAATTCAGGCTATTTATAATGACGCTGAGTTATTTTCAAATAATCTACCTAATAACGATGATTTAACAATGCTTATTGCTGAATATAAATAAGTTACATAACGTCGTGATTTAAAGACTATTTTTTTATTTTCAACTTTTACTTCCACATAAAGCAATTGCTCATTTTTCTCAATATTAAATCAAATGGCCTCTCAGTAAGGCTATAGCTGGATATTACAGGAAGATTTAGTTAAAGTGACTTGATCAAACGAAAATAAGACTTAGTAACATTTATTTAAACCAAAAATATGAGGGAGTTTAAACATGGCCGAAGCGAAAGGATTGAGTAAACCAGTCAAATTGAAAAGCGAGTTAGCAGAATTTTTAGGAGAAAAAGAACTTCCCCGTACAGAGATTACTAAAAAATTATGGGACTATATTAAAGCAAATAAACTTCAGACAAAAACAGCGAATGGCAAAGCTATGAATGCAGGAAAGTTCATTGTCGCTGATGCTAAATTACTTCCTATATTCAAAAATACGAACTCTACGAGTAAATCAGGTAAGCTTACCGATCTTACAAAAATGAAAGAAGGTGAAACAATCGACATGATGCAGATGGCTGCAATTGTTGGTGCAAATATAGAATAATTTTAAACATAGAGTCTGCATATAAATAATGCAGACTCTATCAAGTTCAAAAAACCGATCAGATTTTTCCTCTCAAAGTTACATCATCACCTTCATGTATCGGCCAAACATTGATTAATGCTTTAACTAAAGTGGCTAAAGGAATAGCAAAGAACACACCCCAAAACCCCCATAGACCACCAAAGACAAGTATCGCAACAATAATAGCAACGGGATGTAGATTAACGGCTTCAGAGAAAAGTATGGGTACTAATACATTGCCATCAAGAAATTGAATAACGCCATAGCACACCATTAACCAGATAAAGTCTGATCCTATGCCCCATTGAAAGTAAGCAACTAAAGCAATTGGCAAAGTCACAACTGCGGCACCGATATAGGGAATTAATACTGATAAGCCAACAAGTATTGCCAGTAGTGACGCGTAATTCAAACCAAAAATAACAAAAGTAATATAGGAAACACCGCCAACTATAAGAATCTCATTGGATTTGCCGCGCACATAATTACCAATTTGCCCATCCATTTCTCTCCAGATTTCGTTCACCAATTGCCTTTCTTTTGGCAAGAATCGTCCCATCCATCCGAGAATCATCGCTTTGTCTTTTAGAAAGAAAAAGATCATCAAGGGTACTAAAACCAAATAAACCAGAATCGTAATAATGGCTGGTATAGAAGCAACGGAAACTGATAAAACATTTTGGCCGAGATCGCTAAGCCCGCTTTGAATTGTTGTTATCAGTTCTTGCACGTACGCAACTGAAATTAATTCAGGATATTGTTCAGGCAAACGCAATAACAGTGCCTGACCATTACTTATCATGTCCGGTACTTCTTTAAAGAACTGACTGACTTGTCTGGAAAGTCTTGGCAACAGTACAAGTAAAATAAACATCATAAATGCCACGAAGATTAAATAAACCAGATTAACCGCCCAAAACCGCGACATTTTTTTATTCTGTAACTTATGAACTGCGCCTTCTAATAAATAAGCAATAACTAATGCTGCCAATAAAGGCGCAAGCATTTTTCCCATAGTCATCAAAATAGTGACGCTGACAACCAACAAGACAACTAATAAAGAAGCTTGTGGATCCGTAAAATAACGCCTATACCATCGACTAATAAATTCGAACATTTATTTTGATTCTTAAATAATAATGAATATGTTGTGAATGATAACGACATCTTGCCCGTTCGGCGAGATCAATACAGAAAAGCATGAATATAATAATAGTTCTCTACAAAACATTTGTTAACTTGTCCCTAACTAATATGCATAAAAGACAGGCAAAAAATAGGCGCCGAGGGGCGGCGCCCAAAACGTTAGGAGCAGAGGACAGTCGAGGTTTACTGAGTTTGACTATCTGTATGAATACTATTGCAGCACTCATGCCAACTAGTAATTTCAATAAAATTCAATTACTTAATTGATATTAATAACGATATACAGATAAGATTTGCACTATCATAGTGTTTTAGGCACAGTTATGGTGCACTGCAATATGACTACTAAACCTCATTAACATAGAAAAACGCCCAAGCTTTTTACAAATGGACAAAAAACAGCTATCTGAAAATATAAAATGTTGGGGAACTGAATTAGGTTTTCAGCAGCTTGGCTTCACGACGACGGCATTAGCAGAAGATGAAGCCTATCTATTAAACTGGCTTGAGCAAGGACGACACGGCGCAATGTCTTATATGGAATCTCATGGAACCAAACGAAGTCGTCCGGAAGATCTCGTACCCGGTACGGTTAGTGTTATCTCGGTACGAATGGATTACATGCCACCTTCCAGTAAACATCCCATGCAAGTTTTAAATAACAACAACCTTGCTTATATCTCTCGATACGCAATGGGTCGTGATTATCACAAATTGATGCGTCAACGTTTACAAAAACTGGCAACTAAAATTGAAAATGAAGTTGGACATTTTGGTTATCGTTGTTTTGTTGATAGCGCACCTGTATTGGAAAAAGCATTAGCACGTAATGCCGGGCTAGGTTGGATAGGAAAGCACAGCAATCTTATCAATCCAAAAGCAGGCTCATGGTTTTTTCTTGGTGAAATCTATACTGATCTGCCACTTGAAATCGACGAGCCTTTTGATAGTCATCATTGCGGCAGTTGTAATGCTTGTATTGATATATGTCCAACCAAAGCGATTGTTGGTCCGATGCAAGTTGATGCCCGTCGTTGTATATCTTATTTAACGATTGAATTACGTGATTCTATTCCAGAAGAGTTTCGTAAAATGATCGGAAACCGTGTTTATGGTTGCGATGATTGCCAATTGATTTGCCCGTGGAACAAGTTTTCAAAAAAATCTGAAGAAGATGACTTTCGTGTAAGACATGGGTTAGATTCACCAACGCTAGTTGAATTATTTGCCTGGACTGAAACAGACTTCTTAAAGAATACAGAAGGTTCTGCAATAAGAAGAATTGGGTATGAATCCTGGTTAAGAAATATCGCCGTGGGCCTTGGCAATGCACCCGGCACTAATGAAGTCATTAGTGCATTAAAAAATCGTCAACATGATGCTTCTGCTTTGGTTAGAGAACATACCGAATGGGCATTAACTCAACACGGTATTAAAAACTTAAACTAAAACTTATTTAGCATAGAGTGTTTCCGATTCAACATTAAACACGGTGCCATCAACACTCAAAACCCGCACCTTCATACCTGCTGGCATATCCGAACCTTTTACCTTCCAGATTGAATCATCAACCTTCACTTTACCAACACCATTGACTATAGGTTCTTCGAGAGTGAAAGTACGGCCAACATATTGTTCACCTCGACGATTCAAATTAGGTTCATCGTTCACAGTGGGGTTTGATTTTTGATGTCTCTTATATAACACCAGTGTCACAATCGATAACACACCAAAAATAATTACCTGAATTAATAATGGTATCGTGGGCATCATGAACAACAATATGCCAACGACAAAAGCGGAAATGCCCATCCACAAAAAATACGCTGCAGGCAGAAGCATTTCTATAACAATCATAACGACTGCTGCAATAAGCCAATACCAAAATTCAATCTGGTTTAACCATTCCATAACTTAACTCCTTAAACTTGACCGCTGGTTTTTTTGTCTTTGCCAAAGGTCTCTTTAGCAATTTCACCGATACCTGCTAATGCACCAATCACATTGCTTGCTTCCAGAGGCATCAGGATAACTTTTTGATTCGGTGCAGAGGCTATTTCTTTTAACGCATCAACATACTTGGTTGCGACGAAATAATTGATTGCTTGGATATCACCGGTGGCTATTGCGTTAGAAACATCGGTTGTTGCTTTCGCTTCTGCCTGCGCTAAACGTTCGCGAGCATCTGCATCAAGAAACGCAGATTCTTTACGTCCTTCTGCTTCCAGAATGCGCGCTCTTTTCTCACCATCCGCTTTCAAAATAGCAGCCTGTTTTTCACCTTCCGCTTCCAGTACTAATGCGCGTTTTTCACGCTCTGCTTTCATCTGTCTTGCCATCGAATCGACCAGATCTTTCGGCGGCGAAATATCTTTTATCTCGATACGAGTCACTTTGACGCCCCAGGGACTGGTCGCTTCATCAACAACACGTAGTAGCTGTGCATTAATCGTGTCACGTTGCGACAATAAGTCATCTAGATCCATCGAACCCATTACCGTACGAATATTGGTCATGGTTAAATTCAAAATTGCTCGAGTAAGATTATTCACTTCGTACGCTGCTTGCGCGGCATTCAATACCTGAAAGAAAACCACGCCATCAACGCGTACCATCGCGTTATCCTTGGTGATAACTTCCTGTGATGGAACATCGACAACGGTCTCCATCATATTCATTTTCGCGCCGATTCTATCGAAAAAAGGAACAATGACATGTAAGCCTGGTGACAACGTTCGTTTATATTCACCAAAACGTTCTACCGTATACTCGTTTCCCTGAGTAACAATAGTCACTGCCTTCATAAGTAACACAATTGAAAAAATTGCGACGACGAAAATAAACTCAGCCATGACTTTCTCCTTATCTAAAAATTATTTTATAAAACGTATCGTATATGGATAACGATATTTAACACCATCATTTGCTTTAATCGCTGCCATAATAATGACAACAATTTGGAAAATGATAAGCACGCCAAGCAATAAAAAACCGATTAACACAAACATCAAAATAGCAGAAACAATAACCGCTATAAGCATGGTTAGTTGAAAGTTCAGGGATTCTTTTCCCTGATCATCGACAAACGGCATTTCATCTTTTTTAATCATCCATACAACTAAAGGACCAAGTACACTACCAAATGGAATTAAATAACCGGAAAAGGCAAGCAGGTGACACATCATGCCCCACATGCGCTCCTCTTTACCTGGCATTTCTGTTATATCCATTTCTTCAGTCATACACCCCGTCTCCTGGAAAATACTAATGTAATCTGGACGAATTTAAGCTTGCTGAACATTATCATTCCGAACAGGTTTTGTCTCAGTGAATTAAGAGAAATTTAATAACGAATCGCTTGCTGTCAAACAGTTTTTTGCCTATTCGGCTTGTTTTTCTTTTGTTTCGTCCTCGTCCTTGTTCTCGTTCTCATCTGAATCCTTTTTGACAACGATAGACATGCCCGGTGCCGCTTTAATCATCCAGCCACGAATACGTTTTATCAAAACATCATCTAACTTAGTAAAATAGTGATCCGCTCCTTCTATCTCTATTTGATCATATTGACGATTACCACCTTTTTTTGCCGCAAGCCGTCTGTCTGCAGCTTGATCAATTGCCTCTTTAAAATCTCGACTTCCATAGATATCCAATACAGGAATTTTTGTTTTTTTGATTAACTTAAGCAAATCGATAGGTGGTTTCACAAAAGCATAATCCTGTAGGCCTATCGCAACCAATGAAATAATTTTCTGTTCTTTTTCTTTCTCAAGATAAGACAGCACACTTGCTGCACCGAAGCTATGTCCTATAGCAACAATGTTTCTAAATTTATGCTTATGCAGTAAGCGTATTGCCGCCTTAATGCGTTCTGCAGCTCGCTCCAGCGTTTTTCCATAATCTTCAACCTGATTTTTCGGTGCAATTACGGGAAGTTGAATCGACAAGGTTGTCCAACCTTGTTCCGGCAACGCTTTACGCATTGGCGAGATAGTTTGTGGCCAATCTGCGTGGGCCCCCATGCCGTGTAAAATAATAACTGCGCCTTGTGCTTTATCGTTAGTTTGCTTGATAAGCAATGCCAAAAAATTTTCACCTTTAGCATCAAGCCATAAAACCTGACCATCCTTTACTTCTTCCGCCAATTTATCGCTAATTAGTTTCTCGCGCTCACGATCTAATGCATCGGCGCTAACAGATAATGCCGTAATCAATAGCAAGAAAAAAACAACGCCTATTTGAAGATTTTGTCTCATAATAATTCCATTTAACCTCAACATATATTTAACATCCAGTGCGACCGCCATGGATGGCGGAAACGATTTTTGTTCCAGACAAATCGTCCTTGCCTACGTCCGTGTAGGCAAGTGCAGATTATGCAGGACACCTACACGGATGTAGGTGGTCGAGAATGTCAGGAACATATTCTCCAGCAATAATCTGCCGCAAACAACGTACCAATCTAGTCGTCAAATCGTGCAACATATGGGTTAATCAGGTAAAGTTCGCACTTTATCGGATATATCTGAAAACAAACGGATTATTAAGATGTTTGACCCAGTAATTGCACCTTCAATTTTGTCTGCCGATATGGCCCGGCTCGGTGAAGACACCGCGGCTGTATTAGCGGCGGGCGCTGATTTTGTCCATGTCGATGTCATGGATAATCACTATGTGCCCAATTTGACCTTCGGACCCGTGGTGGTCAAAGCATTACGTGACTTTGGTATTTCGGCTCCAATTGATGTGCATTTAATGATCAAGCCTGTCGATCGGATTATTCCGGAGTTTGCTGAAGCAGGTGCGAGCTTTATCACGTTTCATCCGGAAGCGTCGGAGCATATTGATCGGTCATTACAATTAATTCGTGATAACGGCTGTAAATCGGGTCTGGTATTTAACCCGGCAACACCGCTTGATGCGCTTGAATATGTTATGGATAAAGTCGATATGATTCTACTGATGTCGGTGAACCCCGGTTTTGGTGGGCAATCTTTTATTAATTCAGCTTTGGATAAACTCAAAATCGCTCGAAAATTTATTGACGATTCCGGTCGCGAAATCCGGCTTGAAATTGATGGCGGCGTCAAAGTCGATAATATTCGCGAGATTGCCGAAGCTGGCGCAGATACCTTTGTTGCAGGTTCTGCCATTTTTAACAGCGATGATTACAAAGCAACGATCACATCAATGCGAGAACAACTAAAATTAGCTAATAGCTAGTACCCGATTTATTCATTTTTTATCTTATGCCTATTAAAACTCCCGAACTGGTTTTACTCGATCTTGACGGCACTTTAGTCGACTCAATACCTGATCTCGCCTATTCAGTTAATAAAACATTACTAGAATTATCAATGTCTGAAAGAGACATTAATAGTATTCGCAACTGGGTTGGTAATGGTATTGAAAAATTATTACATCGTGCATTAACTGATGACATCGATGGCGAAGCAGAATCAGAACTTTTTGATAACTCATTTGAAAAATTTATGACTCACTATGCAGAAAACAACTGCGCTTTGAGTACCTGTTATCCAGGCGTTCGTGAAGGTATCGATTATCTGAAAACAAAAAACATAAAGATTGGTTGCGTTACTAATAAACGCGGACAATTTGTCGAACCGATTTTGGAAAAGCTCGGACTTATGGATGACATGAGTATTATTATTGCCGGCGATACACTTGCTAAAAAGAAACCTGATCCTTTGCCACTATTACATGCTGCATCAACATCCGAAACGGATCCGAAACAATCATTAATGATTGGTGATTCTGAAAGTGATGTTAAAGCTGCACGCGCTGCTGGTTTCCAAATCGTTTGTGTGAGTTATGGTTATAACCACGGTAATGATATTCGTGATACAAATCCGGATGCCGTTGTTGATTCTCTGGCAGAATTACCACAGCTGTTTCATTAATAGAGGCTATTCGGTGATAATGAATCGAAGTGAAAATGTTCCTATTCGAGGCTATTTTTATGCGCGATTGAGGAGAATAGTCATTCTATTTAACGAAATTGCCCATGAAAATAGGCCGAAAAGGGGCATTTGCAGCCGATTAACTTATTGCCGAACAGCCTCTGTATGATTAACGAAACTGAATTCAATCAGCTCGCGAAACAAGGATACAACCGTATTCCTTTAATGCGCGAAGTGTTGGCTGATCTCGATACGCCACTTAGTACTTATATGAAACTGTGTGCTGCTCCCTATTCCTATTTATTTGAATCAGTACAAGGCGGCGAAAAATGGGGACGTTATTCCATTATAGGTTTACCTGCGAAAAAAGTTATTACAGCCAATGCGAATCAAATAACAATTAAAGAAAATGGCAATCTTATTGAAGAATATAAGGTTGATGATCCATTAGCGGAAATAGAAAAGATTCAGCAAACCTATAAGGTCGCTGAGATTGAAGGCATGCCGCGTTTTAATGGCGGGCTAGTCGGTTATTTTGGTTACGAAACAATTCGCTATATCGAACCGCGTTTAAATAAAAACGATAAAGACGATCCGATCGGATCGCCTGATGTTTTATTAATGGTATCTGATGAAGTCGTTGTGTTTGATAATCTTGGCGGCAAACTTTTTATTATTGTTCATGCCGACCCGAGTAATAACGATGCCTTCGCGAAAGCACATCAACGTCTTGATGAATTAGTTGAGTCACTTGCCAATAAACATATTGATAAAATAAAATCGAACGTTTCTCGCACCGTAAATGAAAAAGATTTTGTTTCAGGCTTTACCCAGGAAAATTATGAAGCTGCTGTCGATAGAATAAAAGAATATATTGTTGAAGGTGATGCCATGCAAGTGGTTTTGTCGCAACGTCTTTCTATTCCGTTTGAATCAGAACCGGTTAATCTCTATCGTGCATTACGTTGTCTTAACCCTTCGCCTTATATGTATTTTCTTGATCTGGACGATTTTCAAATTGTTGGTTCATCCCCGGAAATTCTGGTTCGACTTGAAGATGACATAGTAACCGTCAGACCGATTGCTGGAACACGTCCCCGCGGTAAAACCGAAGAAGAAGACATAGCGCTGGAAAAAGATTTGTTAGCCGATCCAAAAGAACTGGCCGAACATTTAATGTTGATTGATTTAGGCCGCAATGATGCGGGTCGTGTTGCCGAAATGGGGAGCGTCACATTAACTGATAAAATGATTATCGAACGTTATTCGCATGTCATGCATATCGTCTCGAATGTCACCGGTAAATTAAAAGAAGGAATGAGTGCGATAGATGTCTTACGTGCAACCTTTCCTGCAGGTACTGTTTCCGGTGCGCCAAAGATTCGTGCCATGGAAATTATTGATGAATTGGAACCGGTTAAACGCGGCGTTTATTCAGGTGCAGTCGGTTATTTATCGTGGAACGGAAATATGGATACCGCTATTGCTATCCGTACCGCGGTGATTAAAGATAAGACCTTGCATATACAAGCGGGCGCAGGCATTGTCGCCGATTCCGTACCCCGAAATGAATGGGACGAAACAATGAATAAAGGCCGTGCGATTTTCAGAGCCGTTAGTCTGGCCGAAAAAGGCCTAACTTAATTTCAGGGCATAATTTAAGGTAACGCTATGTTATTAATGATCGACAACTACGATTCCTTTACCTATAACCTGGTTCAATATTTTGGTGAACTGGGACAAGACGTTCAGGTTTATCGTAATGATAAAATTTCGATTGGAGGGATTGAGAAACTCGCGCCCGATCATATCGTCATTTCTCCCGGCCCTTGTACGCCAAATGAAGCAGGCATTTCCATTGATGTTATTAATTATTTCAAAGGTAAGATTCCATTACTGGGTGTTTGCCTTGGTCATCAAAGTATTGGCCAAGCATTTGGCGGAAAGATAGTTCATGCACATGACATCATGCACGGTAAAACATCGGACATTTATCATAACAGTACCGATGTCTTTAAAGGATTTGAAAATCCATATACCGCAACCCGTTATCACTCACTTGTGATCGAAAAAGAATCTCTGCCGGATTGTTTTGAAATTACCGCATGGACACAAACCAAAGACGGCGACATGGATGAAATCATGGGCATTAAACATAAAGAACTGGCGATATCAGGAGTTCAGTTTCATCCCGAGTCAATTCTGACATCATATGGTCATGAATTATTGTCAAACTTTCTTAGCAACTCTTAATTAATATAGTAGTTAGATGAATATCCAAACAGCAATTAACGAAGTGATCAGCGGCAATAATTTAAGCCGCGCTGATATGCATGTGGTTATGAAAACTATTATGCAAGGTGAAGCTACGCCGGCACAAATTGGTGGCTTATTGGTTGCTCTACGTTTAAAAGGCGAAAGTGTTGATGAAATTACAGCAGCCGCTGAAGTAATGCGCGAACTTGCTGAAAAAGTAAACGTTGATAAAACAAATTTGGTTGATACTTGTGGTACTGGTGGTGATGGTGCCAATACATTTAATATCTCAACCACATCTGCATTTGTTGTTGCTGCCTCAGGTGCCAAAGTTGCTAAACACGGTAACCGTTCTGTTTCGAGTAAATCCGGTAGTGCTGATGTATTGGAAGCAGCGGGTGTTAATCTGGAATTAAATGCTGAACAGGTTGTAAGTTGTATTGAGAATGTTGGCATCGGTTTTATGTTTGCGCCGATGCATCACAGTGCCATGAAACATGCGATTGGCCCTCGTCGTGAACTCGGTATTCGTACTTTATTTAATGTACTCGGGCCACTTACTAATCCTGCCGGTGCGCCTAACCAAGTGATTGGTGTGTTTAGTAACGATTGGCTTAATCCGCTTGCTGAAACGTTAAAACAACTCGGTAGTGAACATGTATTAGTGGTTCATGCCGCAGATGGTCTTGATGAAATCAGTATTTCAGCAAAGACCTATATCGCAGAATTAAAAGATGGGCAAATCAATAACTATGAAATCAGTCCTGTCGATTTCGATATGGAACTACAAGATATCTCAACATTAGCAGTTAATGGTGTTGATGATAGTTTAAATAGAATGCTATCTGTATTAGATAGTACCGATGGAGCAGCAAAAGATATTGTTTGCCTTAATGCCGGCGCTGCCATTTATGCCGCTGGTCTTGCCGATTCAATTAAAGACGGTGTATCTAAAGCGATTTCAAATATCGAATCAGGCGCTGCAAAACAAAAGCTCGAACAACTTATACAACATAGCCAATCATTTAAAGCCTAGTCTTATGCAAGAAAATACACCTGATATATTAAAAAACATTCTTACTTATAAAGCAGAATACGTTGCTCATTGCAAAAGAAGTATCTCGGTTAAAGAAATGCAACATCGTGCGGAAGATTGTGAATCAAAATATGGCTTTACTGATTCATTGCTTAGAACAATCGAAGAAGGCAAGCCTGGTATTATTGCTGAAATAAAAAAAGCATCGCCAAGTAAAGGTATCATTCGTGAGAACTTCAAACCGAAAGAAATTGCCAAAAGTTATGATAAGGCTGGAGCTTGTTGTTTATCCGTATTAACTGATATTCAATTCTTTCAAGGATCAGATGATTATTTAAAACAAGCACGCACGGCTTGCGAGTTACCAATCATACGCAAAGATTTTATGATTGATCCTTATCAAATATATGAAGCAAAAGTCATTGGTGCAGATGCCATTTTGATTATTGTCTCAGCCTTATCCGATATGCAGATGCAGGATCTGGTCGGTGTTTCGAATGAAATTGGTCTGGATGTTTTGGTCGAAGTGCATGATCGCGAAGAACTGGAACGTGGTATGATGTTGCGCACACCTCTAATAGGTATCAACAACCGAAATCTACATACTTTTGATACAGATCTCGAAACAACATTAAGCCTATTGGTAGACGTTTTTCATGATCGTACTGTTGTTACCGAAAGCGGAATACACACTCAGGACGACGTTAAATTAATGCGTAAAAATAATGTAAATGCATTCCTTGTTGGTGAAGCATTTATGAAAGCAAAAGATCCAGGCGAAGAACTGAAGAATCTATTTTTCTCGGATTAATTCAACACTTACCTATGCAGGAGTTACTTCTATGTTTACTCGTAAAATTGACATTATATTAAGCACACTACTCTCATTATTATTATTTAATTCAGCTATTGCTGATGCGGAAACTTTAGAACTTTCCTGGGAACTAGACGGTCTTTCTAATCCAGAGTCTGTTGTCTACGATCCACAATTGAATATTCTTTTCGTTTCTAATGTCAATGGTGGGCCGAATGATAAAGACAACAACGGTTTCATTTCTATTGTTTCAATCAACGGTAATATGTTGAACGAAAAATGGGTTGAAGGATTAAATGCTCCTAAAGGACTCGCTCTACATGATCGCACACTTTACGTTGCCGATATTGATGAGCTTGTTGCTATTGATGTTGAGCATGGACGTATTACCAATCGATACAAAGTCGATGATGCAAAATTTTTAAATGATGTTACTGCTGCAGATAACGGCGATGTTTATGTTTCGGATATGGTGTTAAATCGTATTCACAAATTAAACGGAGATGATTTTCAAATCTGGATTGAGTCAGAAGAACTTGAAAACCCGAATGGTCTACACTTCACTGAAGACGATATTATTGTTGGTAGTTGGGGCAAGATGACAGATGGTTTTGCTACTGAAGTTGCCGGACATTTAAAACGTATTTCTATTAACACTAAAAATATTTCACCTATTGGCGATGGTTCTCCTGTCGGAAATCTGGATGGCGTTGAAGGTAGTGATGAAACTGGTTTCTATGTTACCGATTGGTTAAACGGCGGACTTTTTTATATTGAAGCTAACGGTAACACGACAAAATTACTGGAACTCAGTCAAGGAAGTGCCGATCATGAGTTAATCAAAAAGAAAAACATGATCCTGATCCCGATGATGAAAGACAATAAACTTTTATCTTACAAGATAATTAATTAAATCATTAGGTTACTTAATACCAAGAGGAAAAATGAAAACTTTAACTAAAGAAGCACAAGATGCCATTACACCTGAAATAGCATTTAATTTATTAGTAGAAGGCAATAAACGCTTTATTAACAACTTGAAAGCAAACCGTAATTTATTACAACAAGCAAATGAAACTTCAGATGGACAACATCCCTTCGCCATAATACTAAGTTGTATAGATTCACGAACTTCTGCTGAGTTAATTTTTGATCAAGGCTTAGGCGATATATTTAGTGTGCGTATAGCCGGAAATATTATCAACGAAGATATTTTAGGAAGCATGGAATTTGCCTGCAAAGTAGCTGGCTCTAAAATAGTTATTGTATTGGGTCATTCTCAATGTGGTGCCGTTAAAGGTGCGTGCGATCATATTGAAATGGGAAACCTGACTGCCTTACTTTCAAAAATACGTCCTGCAGTTGAAGATGAAACAACAGTACTAGAAAATCGAAATTCAACAAATCCCGAATTTGTTGAAAAAGTGACTCTCATCAATGTAAACCGAGTAATGAAAAGCATTATAGAAAGAAGTCCGATTTTAAAGGAAATGAACGAAAAAAATGAAATACAGATTATTGGTGGTGTTCATGATTTGTTTACCGGAAAAGTAACTTTCAGCGTTTAATAACGCTACTTTTTTCTAACAAATGCATCAGGCCCAACAAAGTGTAGGTCTGATGCGTTTGATGCCTAAAAAGATACAACCGTTTTTCTTAAAGGTTTATCCCTCGTTTTTTAACTTCTTCTGGTCAAGTCTTATTCCAAATTAGACTAATCATAGTATTTAATATTCTTTTTCTGTCGAATGACTTGTTGATAACGTGCGCTGCCCTTATCCCACGGACTTTAAAACTATATGAAATTTCGCAACCTTGACCTTTCGAACAACCCTATTAACCAGGAACATCTGGAAATAGGAATACCCCTTGTTGAGGAATCCGTTACCCATTCAGAGGAACATCCTATATTGAATATGGCTATGTGGTTGGCTTTATTTTTACTAACCGCCACATTAATCTACTTTTGCTATCGCCTGTTATCCGGCAACGGTGTTATCGGTACAAAACAGATTATTGTTGAAGCATTAGCCAGCGACGTATTCTGGTGGTCTTTACTGGTCGGATTAATAGCACAGATTATCGATGGCGCACTGGGGATGGCGTATGGGATTACCGCCACAACATTTTTACTGGCGACAGGATTGAGTCCGGCGATAGCCAGCGCCAGTGTTCATATTGCTGAAGTTTTTACCACAGGTGTTTCAGGAATATCACATGTCAAACTTGGTAACGTCAACAAGACCCTCTTTTTAAAACTGCTCTTTCCGGGGATACTCGGCGCGGTAATAGGTGCCTACATATTAACGTCCGTAGATGGTAATTTTATAAAGCCATTTATTTCTCTTTACTTGTTAATTATGGGTTTTTATCTCCTCAGCAAAGTATTTCTAAAAATATATAAACATAAACATGAGATAAAACATGTTGCCAAGCTAGGGTTCTTTGGAGGTTTGGTAGATACTCTAGGTGGAGGTGGATGGGGTCCAGTCGTAACAACCACATTGATCAGTTCATCCAGTAATCCACGTTTAACTATCGGCACAGTAAATTTTGTTGAATTTTTTCTGACGTTTGCCAGTGCTATAGCATTTTTACTTTTAATTGGTGACGTACCATGGGTTGTTGTCTCTGGCCTTGTCATAGGAGGCGTCTTCGCAGCTCCATTTGCAGCAGTTTTATGCAAAAAAGTCCCGGCAAAATTATTAATGGTGCTCGTGGGGATACTGATTATAATTGTCAGTACCTACAATATATATAACACTATTTTGACCTAACAATACCATTGTTTCGATCAAAGGTAATATTCTAAAACTAAGAACAAATATTCAATTTTTATTATGCAAAAAAAGTATTTAGGTTTTGATATAGAAACCGCCAAAATTCTTCCTGATGATTTTGGCGATCTACATGATCATCGTCCACTAGGAATTAGTTGCGCTGCTGTCTGGTGTGAAGATAAAGGACAAGCTGAAGTGTTTTATACCAAAGAGACAAGCGGCAATGCCGCTGAAAAAATGAGCATTAACGACTTATCACAATTGGTTGACTTCCTTATTGAGAAAACCAAACAAGGCTATACCATCGTCACGCATAACGGTCTTGGTTTTGACTTTGATCTTCTTGGAGAAGAATCAGGAAGACTTGATGATTGTCGTGACCTTGCTTTAAATCATATCGACATGATGTTTCATTTCTTTTGTGGCAAAGGTTTTGCCATTGGACTAAATGCTGCTGCAAAATCAATTGGCATTAGTAAACCAGAAGACATAGATGGATCGGTCGCACCTAAGTTATGGAAAGAAGGACATCATAAACAAGTGTTGGATTATGTTTCTCAGGACTGTCGTTTAACTTTGGATGTCGCCTTGACTAGCGAAAAGAATAAGAAAATAACATGGATCACTCGTAAAGGTTCAACTTCTTATTTTTCAATTCCAGCAGGTTGGTTACCAGTGATTGAAGCAATGGAACTACCCTTGCCAGATACCTCATGGATGGACAATGCGTGGGAAAGATCAAAATTTACAGGATGGTTAAAATAAACTGTTTTATTTTTTTAGCCATTATTTTTCAACTTTTTCTTCTCGCCGCTTAAGCACTTTTCCATTTTAAGTAAAAACTGCTGCTTGGCAAAAGCATGATTTTGCCTGTATTTTTTAAACCGTGAAAATTCATTCGTTCCTAAGTCCTGAGCAACGTGTTAGCTTGCTTCTCCATCCTTTGGTGGAATACTACAAAAGGAAACAAAAATGAAGCTCAAGGTCGGCTATGAATTGATCTACGACTGTCCGCAGCCGACACCGATGATATTGACTTTACATATCCATTCGACACGTGTTTCCGACATTATTATTCCTGATCATCTGATTACTAAACCATCCATACCTATCACTGCTTATCGAGATAACTTCGGTAACTGGTGCAGTAGAATTGTCGCGCCAAAAGGAGAAATACAACTTTCTACCGATGCGCTAATTAACGACACAGGTGAACCGGACGTTATCGCTAACTCGGCGCATCAATATTTAGTACAGGATCTTCCTGAAGAAACATTGGTATATCTTTTGGGAAGTCGATATTGCGAAACTGATTTGCTTTCTGACATTGCTTGGCGAGAGTTCGGTAATTCACCCATGGGTTGGGATCGTGTTCAGGCTATTTGTGATTTCGTCCATCAACATATTACTTTTGGTTATGAACATGCCCGCTTTACCAAGACAGCCTGGGAAACTTATAATGAAGGCAATGGTGTTTGTCGTGATTATACTCATCTCGCTATCGCATTCTGCCGTTGTATGAATATCCCGGCACGCTACTGTACCGGTTACTTAAGTGATATCGGTACCCCACCTCCCTACGGTCCGAATGATTTTGCTGCCTGGTTCGAAGTCTATCTTGGCGGACAGTGGTTTACCTTTGATACTCGATTCAACGCACCACGTATTGGCCGAGTGCTGATTGCACGTGGTCGCGACGCCGCTGATGTCGCAATCAGTAATACTTTTGGTCCTAATACACTAAAAAGTTTCAAGGTTTGGTCTGATGGGGTAAATGAATGATGATAGATAAACTTGATAGAAAAGAACTCATTAATCTTGTTCAGGAAATCATGAACAATAAAGTATCAGAACAGGAGGTGTATAAACTGATACACTTGCTTAAGGTCAATGTTGCTGATCCAAATGTTACCGATTACATCTACTGGTTTGAACCTGCGTTAACCGCTGAAAAAGTTATTGATAAGGCACTTGCCTATAAACCATCACAAAATTACAGGACAACATTATAATTACGTTTACTGATAGAACATAGTTATCAGAAAAATGAATATTATTATTAGCTGTGAACATGGTGGAAACAGGATCCCCAAAAAATATTTATCCTTATTCAAAAATAAAAAGCGGATATTGAATAGTCATAGAGGATGGGATATCGGTGCATTAATCCTGGCAAAAACCGTGTCGAAAAATACGCATTCACCTTTATATTTTTCGGATGTATCCCGTTTACTTATTGATCTTAATCGATCCTTAAACCACCCGAAGCTCTTTTCTGAATTTAGCAAGTCATACGATAAAACTATTCGTCAGGAAATAGTTAATGAATTTTATATTCCCTATCGTAAAAAAATTGAAACTCATATTAAAAATGCGAATAACAAATCACCAATTATTCATTTATCTATTCATTCGTTTACACCGAAGCTGAATAATATAATACGCCATGCGGATATTGGTTTATTGTATGATCCGACTAGAAAAACAGAAAAAGAATTTTGCAACAAACTTCGAGTTACACTAAAAAATAATTTTCCTGATCTTATTATTCGCAGTAACTATCCGTACAAAGGAAGTGCAGATGGCCTTACTACTTATCTAAGAAAACAGTTTAATGAAAAAAGTTATTCTGGAATTGAAATTGAGATAAACCAGAAACATATTATAAAAAATAATCCGATCTGGTTGATGATAAAAAATAATCTGGGTAAATCTTTAATAAATAACGTCTAATGACAATACAATGGACCTGGCTTATTCACCGATTCATTTCGCCGCATTATCTTTTATCTTCCTGACTTTCTCTTCCCATCGCTTTAAAGCTTTTTCGTAGTATACATATACGCAATTTTCGCAAGCACGATTACAACACTCTGACGGATCAGGTTTGACTGGTTTTTTAGGTAATTCAATTACTTTTTGTTTACTCATTAATATTTAACTTCTGGCAAACAATTGTTCACGATCCTTGAATGATTTAAATTCAAGTGCGTTGCCACTGGGGTCAGTTATAAAAAAGGTTGCTTGCTCTCCAACCTCATTTTTAAATCTTATTGTTGGTTTAATTAAATAATTCACTTCTTTTTTATTTAGCTGTTCTACCATTTCATGCCATGCATTCCATTCTAGTACCAAACCAAAATGTCGTGCAGGAACAGTTTCACCATCGACCGGGTTTGTTGGAATGTTTTCTAATGCTTCTACCAGATGTGCTGAAATTTGATGGCCAAAGAAATTGAAATCGATCCAGCGTTTTGCTTCACGACCGACGGAACAACCGATTATCTCGGTATAAAAAACACGCGTTGATTCAATATCTGTAACAGGAAAAGCGATATGAAAAGGTGAATCCATAATAACAACCTATTTTAATACTTAAACTATCCTAGAAAATAGGATTTTTTTGTGAGAGCGAGGAAGTGCCGCGCGCAGAACCGGAGTGTATAAGTCATACATGAGGATTCGAGCACGGAACTGACGAAGCTATCGCGGAAAAAGACATTTTCTAGACTACACATTAAAGCGAAATAAAATAATATCTCCGTCACTAACAATATATTCCTTTCCTTCCGAACGCCATTTACCAGCTTCCTTTGCGCCATGTTCTCCTTTGCATTCAATATAGTCATTAAAAGCAACAACTTCAGCGCGAATAAAGCCACGTTCAAAATCAGTATGAATCACTGCTGCTGCTTTGGGGGCAGTTGCTCCTATTGCAATAGTCCATGCACGCACTTCTTTTGGTCCTACTGTAAAATACGTTTGTAAACTAAGCAATTTATAGCCGGCACGAATGATACGATTAAGTCCCGGCTCTGCCATGCCTAATGCATCCAGAAATTCTTGTTTTTCTTCATCATCTAATTGAGATACTTCTGCTTCAATTGCTGCACAGACTGGAATCATCTGCGCGCCTTCTTTATCGGCAAGAGCCTGTAATTTTTCTAACCATGGATTTGACTCCATACCAGCTTCTTCAACATTGGCAATATATAAGGTGGGTTTTAGTGTAAGCAGTTGTAAGTGTTTAATTGCTTCTAAATCGTCTTCAGATAATTCCATCGAACGTACTGGCAAGCCTTGATCAAGATGCGCCATAATCGCTTCGAGTTGTTGCTCTTCTTGCTTCGCTGTTTTATCGCCGCTTCGACTTAACTTGGCCGCTTTCAATAATGCTTTACTTATTGTTTCCTGATCAGCAAGACAAAGCTCCGTATTTATCACTTCTATATCGGAAAGCGGATCAACTTTACCCGCAACATGCACAATATTATCATCATCAAAACAACGTACGACCTGTGCAATAGCATGTGTTTCACGAATATTAGCCAGAAATTTATTTCCCAGTCCTTCACCTTTTGATGCGCCTTCAACCAAGCCGGCAATATCAACAAATTCCATTGTGGTTGGAACTACTCTTTGTGGATTTGCGATATCGGCTAATTGTTGTAGTCGTGGATCTGGCATAGCAACAATACCAACATGAGGATCGATGGTACAGAAAGGATAGTTCTCTGCATCTATCGCTGAGTTGGTTAGTGCATTAAAGAGAGTTGATTTACCTACATTTGGTAAACCAACAATGCCACATTTAAATCCCATAGATTGAATTCCGTATTATTAAGAGGCTGAATCAGCTTCTGGTTTATTTTTTTTATTCAGTTCAGTCATTAATTTATTAAGATTATCTTCAAAAAATTGATCGCTCTTTTCAAGCACAAGAGCAAAAGAGTCTAGTATTTTATTTTCTTCCTCAGCACTGGCGCGACCTAAAACATAGGGCACAACTTGATCTTTATTTCCAGGATGACCAACACCAATTCTTAAGCGCAAAAAATCTTTATTACCAGTACGCTGAATAATATCTCTTAAGCCATTATGACCACCATGGCCACCACCAACCTTCAAACGTGTCGTGCCGGGCAATAAATCAATTTCATCATGAACTACCATGACTTGTTCCATTGGAATCTTGTAATAACTGCAAAGAGTTTGCACAGCAGCACCACTGTCATTCATATATGTTTGTGGTTTACATATCCAGCAATCGGTCGAGCCGCTTTGATAACGACACAATTCAGATTGGGATTTTTTATCTTGGGAAAAACTTAAAGAGAGTTTATTGGCCAGTGCATCGACAAACCAGAATCCAGCATTATGTCGAGTCATTAAATACTCGGGGCCTGGATTACCCAGGCCCACGATCATTTTTACTGGAAGAGACATCGTTTGATGTCAGCGAAGCTACTTGCTTTCGCCGTCGTCGTCTTTTGAATCTTCAGCAACAGCAGCCGCAGCTTCTTCACCTGCAGCATCATCAGCTTCATCAGAAGCGGACACTTTCGGCGTATGTACAGCTACAACAGGTTGATCTTCTTCATTACCATGCAAGAGATCAAAAATTTGCACGCCTTCTGGAAGTTTAAGATCTGTAAGATGTATTGTTTCGTCTAAACTGACTTCTAACATGTCGACTTCAATGTATTCCGGCAAGTCTTTAGGTAGACAAACAACTTCCAGATCTGACATCAAATGACTAATAACTCCGCCTTCGTTCTTAACACCAGTACATTTTTCCTCATTTATATAGTGTAAAGGTACGCGCATAGTGAGTTCTTCATTTTCTGTAATGCGTAACAAATCGATATGTAACAAGGTACGTTTGTACGGATGACGTTGCAGATCTTTTAATACGACCTTTTCGCTATCTTTTCCAACGCTCAGCGTCAGAATGCGTGAATAAAAAGCTTCATTTTCCAGACTATGCATGACTTCATTATGTGCAAGTAAAATCATCGCAGGATCTTTGTCGGCACCATAAACGATACCAGGTAATTTGCCATCGCGGCGTAGGCGGCGGCTCGCACCCTTCCCTACGTCTTCGCGCTTTTCGGCAACGAGTTCGAATTGATTCATTGTTTTACTACTCCTTACATTTTAAGGGTTTTTGTTTACCCCCCGACCGCGACCAGTCAGGAGAATTTGTGCAAAATAGGCTAATCCAAAAACATCGAGCTTAGGGATTCACCTTCTGCGATACGACGCATACTCTCAGCCAACATCGCTGCTACGCTGAGTTGTCGAATTCGTTCACAGCTTGCTGCCTCTGAGCGAAGCGGGATTGTATCTGTTACTACCAATTCATCAAGTCTTGAATTCTCAATATTCTTGATTGCATTGCCGGAAAGTACCGGATGTGTACAGTAAGCGACCACTTTTACCGCCCCAAAGTCCTTCAATGCCCCTGCTGCATTACATAATGTACCGGCTGTATCGACCAAATCGTCAATAATGACGCAAGTACGACCATCAACATCACCAATAATATTCATAATCTCGGATTCGTTCGGATTTGGACGACGTTTATCAATAATCGCCAATTCGGTGTCATCCAGGCGTTTTGCCAAAGCACGAGCACGTACCACGCCGCCTACGTCAGGCGAAACCACCATCAAATCCGGATATTTATGCTTCCATAAATCGCCCAATAACACCGGAGAACCATAGACATTGTCCAAAGGAATATCGAAAAAACCCTGAATTTGGTCAGCATGCAAATCGACGGTCAGAACGCGATCAATACCGGCTGCGGCAATCATGTTTGCCACGACTTTTGCTGTAATAGGGACTCTTGAGGAACGAGAGCGACGATCTTGTCGGGCATAACCTAAATAAGGAATAACGGCGGTAATACGTGTTGCAGAAGCACGACGCAGAGCATCGGCCATCACTAACAGTTCCATTAGATTGTCATTCGTTGGCGCGCAAATCGGCTGCATGATGTAGCAATCACGACCACGAACATTCTCGTTAATTTCAACCATGACTTCGCCATCGCTGAATTGACCTACTGTTGCTTTACCCATAGGCATGTTCAGGTATTCTGCCGCCTCAAGTGCCAACTTGCGGTGCGCATTACCACTGAATATCATCATATTGGAAATGGTCATGGTGTGCTTTTCTCTGACTATTTAAAAAATATGGCTGGGGTACGAGGACTCGAACCTCGGAATGCATGGATCAAAACCATGTGCCTTAACCAACTTGGCCATACCCCAATAAATCATTTCTAATATCTGTACAAATGAACCAGTCTAAAAAAGCTAAACGCTGGATTGTTCACTCGTCAATCGTTCTAACAAGGGAGACTTATTCATCCCTTTTACAACATAGCCTTGCCACACATCGGGCAACTTTTCTTTAACAGCTATTGCTGCTTGCTCATTTGAAAACGGAGCAAATAAACAAGCACCAGTGCCTGTGAGCTTTGTAGGGGCAAATTCACCTAACCAATCCAGTGCTTTTGCCACCTCTTTATAATGCTTTCGCACTACAGATTCACAGTCATTTATGCCTCCTCCCTCGAGGAAGTCGCGTATTGTGATTGCAGGTGTATTCCGTGTCAAATCGGCTGCATTAAATACTGTTTTAGTCGCCACACTACATCCGGGGTGAATCACCAAATACCAGGATTCTTCGGGCTCAATTGGCGTGAAATTCTCACCCACGCCTTCCGCCCAAGCCGCATGTGCATAAATAAATACGGGGACATCAGCGCCTAATGATAAACCAATACTGGCAAGTTCTTCAGTAGATAAACCTGTTTTCCATAATTCATTTAGTGCTACCAGCGTGGTCGCTGCATCAGAACTTCCTCCGCCCAAACCACCACCCTCGGGTATTCGTTTTTTCACATTAATATCGATGCCAAGTTTACAGCCTGTTTCCTCTTTTAACTTACGCGCTGCTCGAACAACCAAATCATCCTCTGCATCAACACCCGGCATAATTGAACTACGTTGCACGGTATCTGATTCTAAAATTGTAAAATCAATCTCATCTTGTAACTGAATAAACTGAAATACGGTTTGCAGCAGATGATAACCATCTGCCCGTCGACCGGTGATATGCAAAAATAAATTTAATTTAGCCGGAGCCGGCCATGAAGAACTTAACATCAATCACCTACCCGAGGGTACTTTTAAAAATAGTGATTTTTTTGTGAGAGCGAGGAAGCACCGCGCACACGACTGCATGGATGCAGGAGGTAGAGCGACGCAGGAAACCAAAGCCGAGAACCGGAATGTATAGTTAATACATGAGGAGATCCTACTCTGTGAGTATTCGAGCACGGAGCTGACGCTGCTACCATGAATGATCATTAAGGTACGGCACGTTGTATCACAAAAAAATGCATTTTTAATGTACCCTTTAGATTTTCCAGTTCTGGATGATAACTTTCAATTGAATATTGTCACTTTTAATCATTAACTTTTCCGGTAACGAAATTCCATCTTGTTCTGTATATCTCGACACGCTGACATTAAAACCGGATTGCTCCATATTTATTAATCTTCCCTGCTCATCCAGCAATAGTTCACTATAATTGATATTCGGTTCAGGCAATCCTCTTACCCAAAAGCGTAAACCATTAAGATGCACATCCCAACCGAGTCCTTCACGTAATAGTTGTTCTGCATCATCAGCTACTATAGTTATATCTTTTGGCACTTTCATAACAACGCCACTTGGCGAACCGGTTAAGATATAAGTACCTTGTCCCAAAGGCGCGACAAAGCGTATTTCATAGTTTGTAAGGAATTGATTCCAGAATAAAGTGACGGTGCCACTTTCCTTTTCATTTTTTACAGCGATACGACCCTTGATATCCCATGACTGAATTGCACTAACAGCAATTTGATGCTCAAGCCAAAGTTGCGTTTTTAAACTTGAATCAATTTTCGGTAGTTGAGCACAGGCACTGAACAAAGACATTGCCAGCAATAATAAAAGTAACCGCTTCACGGTTTAAAGCGTTCGATGACTTCCAGCAATCTATCGTCAGCAGGTGTACCTTTGAGCGCAGTCTCCCAAACTTCCTTTGCTGCTTGTTTATTTCCCATCACCCAAAATACTTCACCAAGGTGAGCCGCAATTTCAGGATCGTTTCTCAATTTAAGTGCTTGTTGCAGATAATCAACAGCTTCATCCAATCGTCCCATGCGATATAAAACCCAGCCCAGGCTATCGAGTATGTAGAAATCATTTGGACTTATTTCATAAGCGCGCTTTATATAACCATAGGCTTCTTCAAAACGATCCGTTCTATCAGCCAGTGTATAACCCAGAGCATTTAGTGCTGTTGCGTTATCTGCATCTTGATCAAGAACGGCTTTTAGATCGGCTTCTAATACATCCAGACGATCCATCTTTTCAGCTAACATGGCGCGCGAGTATAGTAAGTCAGGATGGCTTTCTTCTTCTATAGCCTTATTAAACACATCCATTGCTTCCTGATAGCGTTTTTCTTCAATCAATATTTCTCCTTCTGCCTGTATCAGGATAAGACGATTGATACCTTTTGTTTTTTGTATGCTGCGAATATTTCCCAACGCCTTTTCTATCTCACCTTGCTTGGCTAATATCAGACTTAAGCGTATTCGCGCATCAAAATAATTTTCACCCCCATGCACACCCTGATATAAATCACTGGCTTTATCTAATTCTTTTCTTTCTTCAGCAATTCGTCCCATATAATAATTGGAATCAAATACGCGCTTCTTTAGTTTCGACAACTGAAGAAAATATTGTTCGGCTTCATCAAGCTTATTAACTTGAAGATAAAGTAAACCGAGTGCATAAAGTACATCATCATTATTCGGTGATTTAGCAGATAACTTTTCAAATTGATCACGTGCATCATCGAAGCGTTTTGCTTCTGTCAGTAAACGTGCATAGGCTATGCGCAAATTAAAATCATTATCTCGATTTTTTAGTGCTGTTTCGAGCCAGTTAAGTGCCGTATTTATATCGCCTGTTTTTTGCAGTAAGGCAATATAGGTTAAAGCCGCTGAATCATTTTCTGGTTTTATTTCAAGTACACGTTTTAATAAATCTTTAGCGCGATCAAAATTGCCCATGCGCGCAGAAACATTGGCAAACGCGTACATGGCATCGACATCATCCATATGCTTTTCCATCAAGCGTTCCATTAATTGCAACACGACTAACTGATCTTCTTCGCGGCCAAGAAAGTTAGCAATCATCCATAGTTTCTGATCTAGCTGTCCATGGGACGCTTTCATAATAACTTCAAGGTGATACAAGGCCTGATCGATATCACCTTGGCGTAAGGTCATCACAGTGAGTACTTGATGTGCATCGGGGTTTTCTGGATCTAACTCAAGCCATAGCTGCGCGGCTTCATAAGCGGCTTCATTATTACGTGCATAAATGGCAACTCGCGTCGCACGTTCGACAACCACTGGATCACGTGTCGTTCTCGCTAAATCGAGATAATTCTCAACAGCGATATCAATTTTTCCGCGCTGACCAGCAATTTCCGCAACCAAAACCTTGAACATAATATCTTCGGTAAGCTCAATTTTTGGGCGTTTAGGTAAAATTCGTTCCGGTTCGGGAGCAGCTTCAGGCGTTACCGTTTGAGGATCTGCCGTAGAATCCGAATCAGAAACCGTGCCTGAAGTCGTCTCTTGAGGTACGCTGGCACAGGCCCCAACAAACAAAGCCAGTAGCAATACTGCCCATCTGCGCAACCATTTATAGTGAGGGAATGAAAACACTCTATTAAGATCCTTACGTTACCGCTTTTAGACGATCATTTTGTCAGATTAAGACTGAAAATAACACTATGTATGACTTATATGGATAATTGATACGATATCAACTGATTTGTTCATTATAGATTTGTTTTGGTTTAATCTGGATCAATAAATTAGTCTATTTTCCTTGTATTCTAACAACTCTTGGCACAGAATTTTCATAAGGTTTTCATTTAATTAGCAATATCATGACTCTAGTAGCTTACGGCCTAAATCACGCAACAGCACCAATTGATCTTCGGGAGAAGGTCAATTTTGGTAATGATGTCGTATTCGATGCCTTGCATGAGCTAAAAAATCAAAATGGCATTCAGGAAGCTGCCATTCTTTCCACCTGCAACCGTACTGAAATTTATTGCAGCGTTGATCAGGCAGACAACCTTAACCCGATTCACTGGTTACATGATTTCCATGGCATGAAACAGGATCAACTTAAGCCATTTTTGTACAAACATCCGGACGAAAATGCAGTGCGCCATGTCTTACGTGTAGCAAGTGGACTCGACTCTATGGTTTTGGGTGAGTCACAAATACTCGGCCAATTAAAGAACGCTTATCAAAATGCAATCAGTGCCGGTAGCATTGGTCATCAGTTGAACCGACTATTTCAACATTCATTTCATGTCGCGAAAGAAGTACGAAGTAACACGGCTATTGGTAATCATCCAGTCTCTGTTGCTTATGCCGCAGTTCGTTTGGCACAACAAATTTTCGGTGACTTAAGTAAACAAACAGCATTATTAATTGGTGCAGGCGAAACTATAGAACTTGCAGCAAAACATCTTCATGAAAACGGCCTAAACCGAATGATTATTGCCAACAGAACATTTGAACGTTCACAACGTTTAGCAAATGAATATTCTGTTTATGCTATTCAAATGGGTGATATACCAAAACACTTGGCAGAAGCCGACATTGTTATTTCATCTACAGCTAGCCAACTACCGATTTTGGGCAAGGGCGCTGTTGAAAGTGCAATCAAAGCCAGAAAACATAAACCGATGTTTATGGTAGACATTGCTGTGCCTCGAGATATTGAAGTTGAAGTTGGTAATATGGATGATGTTTATTTGTATAGTGTTGATGATTTAAAGGACATTGTTCAGGAAAACTTACAAAGCCGCAAAAATGCAGCAAAACAAGCAGAGAAAATAATCGATACGCAAGCACAGGAATTTATGGGTTGGCTACATTCGCTTGATGCAGTCTCAACAATACGTGCATTACGTAATCAGGCCGAGAAAATACAGGAAGAAGCGATACAAAACGGATTAACTAAACTTCGCAATGGCGCGGATCCTGAAACCATTCTTCAGGAAACTGCAAGAATCTTAACCAATAAATTGATCCATTCACCTAGTTCTCAATTAAGAAATGCTAGTTCCGTAAGCAGAGAAGATTTATTACACGCTGCTGAAGAATTATATAATCTGAACGATAGTCCCGATAGAAAGCAGTAGCATTCTAGGGCACTCCTAAAAATGCACTTTTCCCGCGATTGCTTCGTCAGTTCCGTACTCAAATACTCACAGAGTAGGATCTCCTCATGTATTCATTTATACACTGCGGTTTTCCGTGCGCAACTTCCTCGCACTCACGGAAAAATTACTATTTTTAGAAGTCCCCATAATTTATATGTTGTTTCAGGTATGATCTCCCATTTTTAGAATTTAAAGCCATGAAAGAATCGTTACATTTAAAATTAGAAAAATTATTAGACCGTCAGGAAGAATTAGATGGTTTACTTTCTGATCCCGAGAATATAAATAATCAAAATAAATTTCGTGAATTGTCACAGGAGTACGCTGAGGTACGTCCTATAGTTTCCTGTTTTAACGAATACAGAAAAACAACGAAAGACCTCGAAAACGCAAAAGAGATGCTGAAAGACAATGATAAGGAAATGCGGGAAATGGCTGCTGAAGAATTAAAACAAGCAGAAGAAAAACACGAGCAACTTGATAAAGAATTACAATTATTATTACTACCTAAAGATCCTGCTGATAACAGTAACATCTTTTTAGAAATACGCGCCGGCACTGGCGGTGAAGAAGCCGCACTTTTTTCTGGCGATTTAATGCGTATGTATACACGTTATGCTGAAAACAGAGGCTGGAAAACTGAACTCATCAGTGCAACAGAAAGTGATCTTGAAGGTTATAAAGAAGTCATTATGCGCATCATCGGTGATGGTGCTTATTCAAGATTAAAATTTGAATCTGGCGCACATCGCGTTCAACGTGTTCCAGAAACAGAATCACAAGGTCGTATTCATACTTCTGCTTGCACGGTCGCAATACTACCGGAAGCCGATGAAATTAGTGAGATCACGATTAATCCGGCTGATTTACGTATAGATACCTTCCGCGCATCCGGCGCTGGTGGACAACATGTTAACAAAACAGATTCCGCGATTCGTATTACTCACTTACCAACAAACACGGTGATTGAATGTCAGGATGAACGTTCGCAACATAAAAACAAAGCGCGCGCGATGTCGTTATTAAAGGCAAAATTATTGGATAGTGAACGAAGTAAACAACAAAATGAAGAAGCTCAGAATAGACGCAACCTTGTTGGCAGCGGTGATCGTTCGGAACGAATTCGGACTTATAATTTTCCACAAAGCCGTGTAACGGATCACAGAATTAATTTAACACTCTATCGACTTGATGAGTTCCTGCAAGGCAATGTTGATATGGTTATTGATCCATTGATTAGTGAATATCAGGCAGATCTTCTTGCTTCGATAGGCGATTAATAAAAAATAGATAATCATCATGCAGATTACTGATGCACTTAAACATGCTCGACAACAATTTCATTCTTCGGATAGCGCCCAGCTTGATGCAGAAATATTACTTTGTACTGTATTACGCTGTGAACGCTCTCATCTTTATGCTTATCCGGAAATGGAATTATCCAATCCTCTTATCGAATCATTAAATAAGTTAATAGTGTTACGTTCGCAAGGACAGCCTATTGCATATCTGGCAAAACAAAAAGAATTCTGGTCCATCTCTTTTAATGTAACTGAAGATACACTTATCCCCAGGCCGGAAACTGAATTACTTATTGAAACAGCACTTAAATTTATACCAACAAATTCTAAAATAAAGATCCTCGATTTGGGAACAGGTTCAGGTGCCATTGCCATAGCAATGGCATCTGAACGACCTTCAGCAAAGATTACGGCAACTGATATTAGTGATAAGGCTTTAAAGATTGCAAAACTAAACGCAAAGTCACATAAAATTAAAAACATAAAATTTGAAAAAGCAGACTGGTTTAAAATAAAAGACGCCAAACCATATGATGTCATTATCAGCAACCCACCGTATATCAGTAATGATGATCCGCATTTAACGCAAGGTGACATACGATTTGAACCACTCTCCGCCTTGGCGTCAGGAGAAGACGGCCTGGATGATTTACGTACTATAATCAGCGAAGCAAAAAACAATTTAAATAAACAAGGTTGGTTGTTAGTCGAGCACGGCTATAATCAGGCAGAACCGGTTCAGCAATTATTTATTGAGAATAGTTTCACCTCAGTGTCTACAATTAAAGATTATGGCAATAATGATCGCGTGACTATCGGACACACATATGAATGACGAACAACTTTTAAGATACAGTCGACAAATGATGTTGCCAGAGATCGATGCGGCAGGTCAGGAACGCTTAAATGAATCTCGTGTTTTAATCATTGGTCTTGGCGGATTAGGTTCGCCTGTTTCAATGTATCTTGCCAGCGCCGGCGTCGGTCAATTAATTCTGGTTGATTTTGATAAAGTCGACATTAGTAATCTGCAACGACAAATAGTGCATACAACAAAAGATATTGGTCGCGCAAAAATTGATTCAGCAAAAGAACATCTACACGCAATTAATCCTGAGATTATTATTGAATCCATCGATCACGCGCTAGAAGATGATGAACTCTTATTCGAAGCAGAAAAAGCAGATGTTATCGTTGATGCTAGTGATAACTTTCAAACACGCTTTGCACTTAATGAGGCCTCTGTAAAAACAAAAACACCGTTGGTTTCCGGCGCCGCAATTCGTTTTGAAGGTCAGGTTACGGTGTTTAATCCTAAAGATGAAAACTCACCCTGTTATCGCTGTTTATATAATGAAGACGTTGCAACAGCAGAAACTTGTACAGCGAATGGCGTGATTGCACCGTTGCTTGGCATCATTGGCAGCATACAGGCAAATGAAACGTTGAAGTTATTAATGGGTATCGGTGAAAGCTTGCAAGGAAGACTACTTCTATTAGATACATTACATATGGAATGGAGTGAAGCAAAACTAAAAAAAGATCCGGCCTGCCCTGTTTGCTCCAAATCTCAATAATACATTTTTATTACTGTCTTCTTTCGACTGCCATAAGCGGTAGTAATAATAAATAACTTTTAATTACTGTTTCATACTGAAAGCGGTCGGTCAGTAACGCCGCGCTCTACGGCAAATTTGGAGCGCAGCGGAGAATTTGTCCGGCAGCAGTGCCTTGTTATGCATGCATTCATTTCATCTGGGTTGTTTAGATACCTCTTAACTAGCTGGTGTTTTTCTAAGCCACGATTACCTAGCCCGATATCTTTCCGATTTAAACCCGCCCACCCACTCCTTTAAACTTCTCAACAAAAGTGGCAATTTTTTGGAAAACACTTTGTTTTTTGGTTAAGTATTGCGCATTAAGTGGGCTCATTTTGGGAAGGATTGCATTTAGCTCAGTGCCATTTTCACTGGCATACTCACGTTTTAACGATGCCGTGATATAACGTTTAGCGGCTTCTGCATTCAGGTTTTCAGCACGAATTAATTCCTCTGCTTCACTTTGTTGTTCAGCTTGAGCAAAGGTAAAGAAAGCATCAATAATGCTGGCTTTGTCGAGAATGTTATCCAAGTTGGTTTGATTAATAAAATCAACCAGCAAACTTTCTTTGGCACGGTTGCCAATACTGGCACGAATTAAACGGCGTACTTCTTCAACCAATGTCGCTTTATCTTTAAGATTTTTATTGTTTTCAAAAATCAATTCCAGAATGTAATCCAGATTAATCTCTTGTGATTTAAGCAGATCCACCTCAAAAACCACATCATCCCAATCAATGCTGGATGCATCTTTTTCATTGCCAGATTTTTCACGACGAAGCCAATCGCGAATGTCGTTATAGCTTGAACGATAATCTTGAATAGTGCGCTCGGCTGGCATCTTAATCGCTTGCATAGCGGCTAAGTCGTCATCGCTTAAATAGTGTTTAACTTTAAACGCCTCTACGGCTAACGGGTCGGTCATATCTAAGCTTTGTAAGGCTTTTAGCCCTGCAAACTCGTCGTAGTTCTGCAGCACATTCTCGACACGCAAATATTCACCAAATAATTTAGCGAAATCTTTTTTGTCCTTTTCTTTAACAATGTCATCAGAATTAGGAAAGCGCTGTTGTAGCTCCTTCACTACCTCCAAATAACCACGGCGTGCTTCACCAGTGGCCAAATCGGTAAAGCCTTCCATGTATTCTTTGTAGCTTTTTTCGAGCACCACGTTTTTGGTGTTCTTATCACCAAATAAAGTAATTGCATCAACGGTGGCTTGTTCTAAATCGCGGAAGGTGACGATATTACCAAATGTTTTGGTGGCATCATAAATACGGTTAGTGCGTGAATAGGCTTGCATCAAGCCGTGGTAGCGCAGATTTTTATCCACGAATAAGGTATTCAAAGTGGGCGCATCAAAGCCTGTTAAAAACATGCCCACTACAATTAACAAATCAACTTCTTGAAGTTTTACCCGTTTGGCAAGGTCGCGGTAATAGTTTTGAAACGAATCACTATCAACACCGTAATTAGTTTTAAATATCGCGTTATAGTCATCAATTGCCGCACTTAAAAACTCTTTAGCGCTGCTATCCATTGCGTTCAGTTCAAAGCTTTCATCAAGAATATCCCCTACCGCATCTTGTTCTTCATTGGCCGCAAAAGAGAAGATGGTAGCAATGTTAATCGGCTTGTGGCTGTCCTTTTGTAACTGGTCTTTTTGTAAATTCTTAAACGATTCATAGTACAGCTTGGCTGCATCCACACTGCTCACGGCAAACATGGCATTGAAGCCTTTACCGTTGGCTTGTCGGCGATGTGTTTTCTGCTTGTAGTTATTTAAGATGTACTGCGAAATTTCTCGAATACGGTCGGGATGCAATAAAGCTTGTTTGTTTTCCGTAGCCGTTAGTTTTTTCTCGTCTTGTTCAGTTTCAATCGCCTTAAACTGTGGGCGCACATCGTTGTAGTCTACTTTAAACTTCAACACTTTTTCATCGCGAATGGCGTCAGTAATCACATAGGAATGCAATTCACGACCAAACACACTGGCCGTGGTTTCTGCGCCCAAGGCGTTTTGTGGAAAAATAGGCGTACCAGTAAAACCAAACTGATAGAATTTTTTGAATTTTTTCTTTAAGTTTTTTTGCGCTTCACCGAATTGCGAACGGTGCGCCTCATCAAAAATAAACACCACTTGCTTGGTGTAGACGGGCAAGTCGCCTTCACTTTTCATTAAGTTATTCAGTTTTTGAATGGTGGTAACAATAATTTTATTGTCATCTTTATCAAGGTTACGCTTTAGCCCTGCGGTGCTGTCTGAACCATTGACGCTATCAGGTGAAAAACGTTGATATTCTTTCATGGTTTGATAGTCGAGATCTTTACGGTCAACCACAAAAAAAACTTTATCAATAAAATCGAGCTCGGTCGCCAGGCGTGCCGCCTTAAAGCTGGTTAAGGTTTTTCCCGAACCCGTGGTATGCCAAATAAAGCCGCCGCTATCAAGACCGCTCCAGTTTTTGGCTTGATAGGCGCCGTTTATCTTCCATAAAATACGCTCGGTTGCGGCAATTTGGTAGGGGCGCATCACTAACAAGGTATCGCTAACGTCAAACACCGAATAATGCAACAGCACATTCAACAAGGTGTTTTTTTGAAAAAACGTGGCGGTAAAATCTTTTAAGTCTTTGATCAAGGTGTTATCGGCTTTCGCCCAATTCATGGTGAAATCAAAGCTGTTTTTATCGCGCTGGGTGGCGTTGGCAAAATAACGGCTATCCGTACCGTTTGAAATCACGAAAACCTGCAAATACTTAAATAGTGAATTTTCTGTATTAAAACTTTCTTTGCTATATCGGTGTACTTGGTTAAAGGCTTCGCGAATGGCTACACCGCGTTTTTTCAGCTCGATTTGTACTAATGGCAAACCATTCACCAACACGGTGACATCGTAGCGATTGGCCTGCGTGCCTTTTTGCTCAAACTGCTTAATCACCTGCTCTTTATTGCGGGCAATGTTTTTTTTATCTAACAGGTAAATGTTTTGGATGTGCCCGTCTTCAAAGACAAAATCGTGGATATAGTTATCATGAATTTTGCGGGTTTTGTCGATACTGTTATCGCTGGGCTTATCTAAATACTCCTCAACAAAGCGCAGCCATTCACCTTCTAAAAACTGCACATTGTTCAGGGTTTGCAACTGCACCCGTACATTCGCCAGCATTTTTTCGGGGGTGTTTAAATCGGGCAAGTATTCATAGCCCTGATTTTGTAAATCATCAATGAACTCACGCTCTAAATCGTATTCGCTTTGATAGTTTTCATTGACCTGCCAAGACTTGCTGTATTTATCGAGCACGATAAAGTTATTCGATTCAGCTATGGTTTTATAGTTGGTCATTTATTTGCCTTTTTGTTTTTAGCCGCAGAAGACGCAGAAAAACGCTGAAAGATAGGATTGCTAGGCATTAACATGAGCGTGCCATTCTTTCAATTTGCACCTTTGGGTGATGTCCAAAGTTAACTAAAAAACCAAGTTTCATCCCCGTTGACTTTAAGTAATTGAGTAACTGCGCTTTATGCTCAGGCGCAACCTGCCGTACGCCTTTAATTTCAAGGATGATCTTATCGTGACAAATAAAATCAGGTACATATTTCTGATGTAACATTTCCCCTTTATAAGATAAACGCAGTAGATGTTGAGATAAAAAAGGGATATTTTGTCTTTTGAACTCTTTCTCCAAGCACTCCTGGTAGACGGCTTCTAAAAAACCAGGCCCCATTTCTTTGTACACTTCAAAAATAGCGCCACGAATAGCATAACTCTCCTCTTTAAACAAAAATTCTGCGTCCTTCTGCGCTTTCTGCGGCTCCTTCATCATGTTACAGCCACCAGCTTGGGGAAACTCAACAGCAACTCGCGATAATACTCATATTGCTGTTGCCGCAATTTAATTTCACGCGGTAAGCCTTCGCTGATTGAGTTTGTTAATGCGTCGAATTTATCTAAGATGGCAACGATGCGGGCTTGTTCGGCGAGGGGCGGGATGGGGATCTGTATTTTTCTTAAATTGTCATTATAAAGACGCTTTATCGTCCCACCTTCAGAAGCATTCCAATTTGCAATTTGGTAAAAGTAAAACAAGTATTTATTTAATATTTGTCTTTCATCATTTTCAATCCAAACGATATTACTATCCTGAAAATAGGCATCTTGCCCATCAAACATGACAGTTCTTCCGATCGTGCCGCTTGCAGAAATTAGAACTTCACCTATTTTTGGATAACTATATCTAGCTTTGTATTCATGAAATAGTTCTTGTGTAATATATGCATTAGGTTCTTTTCCGAAAGTTCCAATTTTATAAAATGGAATATCACCTGTTTCAGAAGTTTGTTTTTTTAAAATTCGCTTACACATGCAAACTTTACCCACTTCCCCCAAAGTTTTCCATTCGGCTTGGCCTTCTTCAAAACTCAACAACTGGTCGCGATAGTAGTTGTATTGCTTTTTCCGTGCGGTCAGTTCGGCGGTCAGCTCGGCGGTCAGCTCGGCGGTCAGCTCGGTGAAGGTGTCCAAAATACGGACGATTTCGGCTTGGATTTCTAGGGATTTTTTTGGGTTTTCTGGGCAGGGGATAGGGATTTCATACTCATCGCGAATTACTGAGGGATG
Organism: Gammaproteobacteria bacterium; assembly: GCA_041689615.1. Lineage (GTDB taxonomy): Bacteria > Pseudomonadota > Gammaproteobacteria > Eutrophobiales > Eutrophobiaceae > UBA7359. The sequence continues at coordinate 93,425 of JBDNFW010000044.1, forward strand.
TGCTTTTTTGGTGTAGTCAAAAACTTTACCTTCCCAGGCGCCAGACAATACATGATAAAGGAATCGTGTATTTAGTTCGTCTTGCTTGAGGACTTTCATCCAACCACAAACATTTGTTACTGAATAGTTGTGAGCTGAACGGTAAAAAAAACGACCACCGCCATCGATAGACCAAGTAATTCTCTCATCATCGAACATGTATTTGCCATAGCGGCCAAACTCGCCATTTCTGACCGCTGAGGACGAATAGACGGGATAGTTTCCGGGGTCATTAGCTAAATCATTCTTTGAAATGACATTGCCTCGTCCCAGCTTGACGAACCCTGCATCTTCCAGTTCGCCGAGCTGCTTCCACTCTACCTCAACCCCATCCAGCAGCTTTTCCATAAAGCTCATATTGCTCATGCCTCAACCTCATCGCCTTCAATCTCGGCCACAATCGCATCAATATCTTTTCGAAGCTGGTCGATTTTTGCAACGGTGGCTTTTATCTCGGCATTAAGCTGCGTAATGTCCACCACTTCGCGATTGTCTTTGGCCTCCACATAGCTGCTGACCGACAGGTTGTAGTCGTTAGCGGCGACCTGTTCAAAGGATACCGATTTAGCGAAGTGTTCCACATTCGCTTTGCTATCGAACACCTGCATGATCTGTTCGATGTGGTCATGGGTGAGCGTGTTGGTATTAGTCTCTTTTTTAAATAAACCACTGGCATCAATAAACTGCGTCGTGGTATCGGTTTTATGTTTGGACAGTACCAGAATGGTCACCGCAATGGTGGTGCCAAAAAACAGATTGGGTGCGAGTGAAATTACCGTTTCCACGTAGTTATTGTCCACCAGATATTGGCGAATTTTCTGTTCGGCACCGCCACGGTAAAAAATACCGGGGAAGCAGACAATGGCGGCGCGGCCTTTGCTGGATAAATAACTTAAGGCATGCAATACAA
>JBDNFW010000045.1:0-49637 GCA_041689615.1 Gammaproteobacteria bacterium
CATAGTCCTTAAACGTGCCACCATGCGCTTCTGCCATTACCTTGGTGATCGCCGCCGTTAACGTCGTCTTACCATGGTCTACGTGACCAATTGTGCCCACATTCACATGCGGCTTCGTGCGTTCAAATTTTTCTTTGGACATTGAAGTCACTCCTCAATGATTAGTTACAATTTACATTAAAATCCAAAAAGTGGAGCTCATAACCGGATTTGAACCGGTGACCTCTTCCTTACCAAGGAAGTGCTCTACCGACTGAGCTATATGAGCAATAAACCCGTTTTAGCAAGCTACCTACTTAAGTAGCTGATTTTATTAAAAATAATAATCAGCCACTACAATTCAAAATCATACTCGATAAACATGACTTCAAAATGAAACAAACCCCATGTTTATTTTTTTGGAGCGGGTGATGGGAATCGAACCCACACCATCAGCTTGGAAGGCTGAGGTTCTACCGTTGAACTACACCCGCCTCGTATTACACCACCCATTTACTATCAAACTAAAGTTGATAGACTTTACCCCAGTACAATTATCAGTATTTTGGTGGAGGGGGTAGGATTCGAACCTACGAAGGCTGAGCCAACAGATTTACAGTCTGCCCTCGTTGACCGCTTGAGTACCCCTCCAAAATTCAGCCGGCTATTCTGTGATAATCACATACCGCTGTCAACAGATGATACCTATCAAAATTAGGCCAACCGAATAATATCTCCGGTATTAGCGTCCCTTATTTCTGTTGGCTTCATTTTATTGTTGATATTGGCAGGTATCACATAATCGATTTCCGTCTGAAAATACGAACGAACCTCTTGATTGGTCTTCGCTGGTTTTGCTGCTTGTGGATTAGCACTGGTTGAAACAATCGGGCCAAGTTGCTCACACAAAGATCGGACTATGGGATGAGAACTTACACGCACGGCCAATGTTTTATGATCTCCCGTTAAGCATGAAGGCGTTGTCGGTTTGGCAGGAACTATCCATGTAACAGGACCAGGCCAACTATTTTGAATAGTTTGTAAGTTTTTAACTTTAGAGAAATCAACAAATGCATCGAGTTGTTCAATACTTGCAGCTACCAAAATGAGTCCTTTGCTAACAGGTCGATTTTTTAATTTCAAAATTCGATGAACGGATTGTTCACATAGGGGTAAACAGCCAAGGCCAAAGACCGCTTCTGTCGGATAAGCAATGACTCCACCCATTTCACAAATGTGGATAGCTCGCTTCAAATGCAATGAATTCATCTGAGTATTAAGAAAGCTGACTACTTACCTACGTTAGTCCGCTTTCTTCGAAGTTGTTTTTTTTAGCCACCTTTTTCTTAGTGACTTTTTTCTTACTAGTTGCCTTTTTACTAGTCGTTTTCTTACTGACCTTTTTTTTACTTTCTGCTTTTTTAGTAACTTTCTTTTTCGCTTTTTTCTTTCCGCGTCGAGAAACGGGAGCAGCTTCAATCAAAGCAACACATTCTTCAAGCGTTAAACTGGCAGGCTCTTTATCTTTTGGAATTTTGGCATTCTTATTTCCATCGGTAACGTAAGGACCATATCGTCCATTCAGAACGGAAATACCTTCATTCTCAAATATCTTGATTTGTTTTTCCGCATCAGCTTTTTTCTTCTCAGCTATAAGCTCAAGAGCCCGTTCAAGCGTCACTGTATAAGGGTCTTCTTCTTTTGGCAGAGAAACAAACTTACTGGCATATCGAATATAGGGGCCAAAACGACCGACACTCGCAGCTACTTCTTCGCCTTCTTCGGTTGCACCTAATACTCTGGGTAATTTAAAAAGCTCTAGAGCTTCTTCAAACGTAATGCTATCGAGTTTTTGTCCAGGGCGTAGGCCAGCAAACTTGGGTTTATCTTCATCATCTTTGGTTCCTATTTGTGCATAAGGACCATAACGGCCAATACGAACGGAAACTTCCAAGCCTGATTTGGGATGAACACCCAAAACCCTGGCCTGTGCCACATCACTTCGACTGACATTCTCTTCTATATCTTCAACTTGTTTAATGAATGGTTCCCAGAAATCTTTCATTAAAGGAATCCAGTCTTTCTCTCCTCGAGAAACAGCATCCAGATCATCTTCAAGTTTTGCAGTAAATTCATAGTCAACATAATGACTAAAATGGTCCGTCAGAAAACCGCTAACTATTTTACCCACGTCCGTTGGATGAAAACGTTTGTTCTCTACTTCAACATATTCTCTATTTATAAGCGTTGAAATAATATTGGCGTAGGTTGAAGGTCGTCCTATACCATACTCTTCAAGTGATTTTACCAAGCTTGCTTCTGAATAACGTGGTGGTGGTTCTGTAAAATGTTGTTCGTCACGAATTTGCACCAGCGTGACTTTCTCTCCCTCTTCTAATTGAGGTAACATTTTTTCATCGTCGTCGTCTTTAGAGTCATCTTTACCTTCAAGATAAACTTCCATAAATCCTGGATCAGCAACCGCCGAACCATTGGCTCTGAATAAATTACCTTTGCCACATGACATATCGACGGCAACAGTATCGATCGTCGCATGCTTCATTTGACATGCCATCGCTCTTTTCCAAATTAATTCATAAAGTTTAAATTGATCATCGGTCAAGCTACTTTTGATTTCCTGAGGTACACGGGCAAATGATGTAGGTCGGATAGCTTCATGCGCTTCCTGAGCATTTTTAGATTTTGTTTTAAAAATTCTTGGCTCGTCAGGCAACGTATTTTTTCCGTAACGAGAAGTAATGAAAGAACGTGCTTCTTCAATTGCTTCATTCGCCAGATTCACTGAATCCGTACGCATGTAGGTAATTAATCCAACTGCGCCGTCACCAACATCAATACCTTCATAGAGTTGTTGCGCTGTCCTCATTGCACGTTGTGCCGTAAAACCTAATTTTCTAACCGCTTCTTGTTGCATGGTAGAAGTAATAAACGGCGGCGCAGGTTGACGTTTGCGTTGCTTCTTCGTGACCGTTTCAATTAATAACTCGCCTGCGGCCGCTTTTTCTAATTGTGATTTTACATCAGCCGCGTGTTCAGTTTTTTCTATACTGAATTGTTTAACCTTCTCATTATCAAATTGAGTCAGCTTACCTAGAAATTGATTATTCTTATGTTGCAGATCCGCTTCAATTGTCCAATATTCTCTGGGAATAAAAGCTTCAATTTCTTTTTCGCGTTCAGCAATCATTCTTAATGCAGGAGATTGAACGCGTCCGGCAGAAAGTCCTCTTTGAATTTTTTTCCACAGCAATGGTGACAAATTAAAACCGACCAGATAATCAAGCACGCGGCGAGCTTGCTGTGCATCAATTAAATTGGCAGCTAATTCTCTTGGATGTTTTATTGCTTCCTGTATTGCAGTTTTTGTCACTTCATGAAAAACAACTCTTTGTACTTTTTTGTCTTTCAAACAATTTTTTTCTTTCAATAATTCATACAAATGCCATGAGATAGCTTCACCTTCACGATCCGGGTCAGTCGCCAGATATAATGTATCCGCATTTTTTAGTGCTTTTTTAATTGCTTCCACATGCTTGGCATTTCTATCAATCGCTTCATACTTCATAGAAAAATTATTTTCAGGATCAACTGCGCCAGTTTTAGGTAAAAGATCACGGACATGACCATACGATGCTAAAACCTTGTATCCCTTACCGAGGTAACGCTCAAGTGTTTTACATTTAGCGGGAGACTCTACAACTACGACAGCACTACTCATATTGGACAAACAATATCACTTTCTAAATTATGAAATAAAAAATAAAAACCGGTATGTGATGAAAATATCAAATTCTAATAAATAAACTAATGCACAATGGCACTAAGTTCATCCATTACTACGTCTTCCATCCAGGCAAATGCGGCTTCTTTCCCGGGCCTATTAAACAAGACCATTAATACAACCCATTTAAGTTGTTGTAACTCTATTAAATCAGTTTCAAGCGCCATAACTCGATCGATAACAAGCTCGCGGTCGTCTGAATCAAGTACACCTGACTGCTCAAGAAACAATAAAAAACCTTTGCATTCAACATCAAGTTTTTCATTCTCAACGTCATTAAAAAGTCTTATCGACATTGAACGCAGAATACTGGTATCCAGTTTATCCTTCTGCGTTGCCAAACCTTCCAACCAGTCAATTGCTTTATCAACTTGTATATCGGCAAAACCTGCTTGAACTAGCTGTGTTTTCAAATCTTGTTGATCTGGCGTTATCTCGAGCTCTTCTTCGACATAATGATCAAATAAATATATGAGTACATCTAATACGGATTCTTTCATAAACTCCAGTCTCTATGAACAACGACAATATTGACCACCCTGTTGAGATTCGATCATTCCTTGAAGTTCCAGTATTAATAGCATGGAGGAAACTACTTCTGCCGTCAATCCTGATAAATTAACCAGATTATCCACTGAGACAATATCGTAGCCCATACTATCAAGTAGCAGCTTATATTCTGGCTGCAAATTATCATATTCTTGCTCATTCGATTCGATAGAAACAGATTTATTCAGCACTATACTAGCGATAGGTGCTAGCTCGTCAATAATATCATTCACTGTTTCAACTAATTTTGCACCTTGCTTGATTAAACTGTGTGTTCCTCTGGCAAGAGGATTATGAATAGAGCCAGGAATTGCAAAAACATCTCTACCTTGTTCTAAAGCAAAATTCGCAGTTATTAGCGAACCACTTTTTTTTGCTGCTTCAACAACGAGTACTCCTGTACTCATACCGCTAATAATGCGATTACGCTGCGGAAAATTACCTGGAACAGGTTTCGTATCTGGAGGATATTCTGAAATAAGCAAACCCTCTTCAATTATTTGACTAGCAATATTTTTATGTCGTGCTGGATATATAACATTCAAACCATTTCCTAACACAGCCACAGTTGGGCAATTAACCTTTAACGCACCAAGGTGGCTATGATAATCAATGCCTAAAGCGAGACCACTACATATAGTTAAGCCTGCCTTAGATAGCTCCGAAGCAAAATCTTCAGCTAATCTCTTGCCACCCGTAGTCGGATTTCGGCTGCCAACAATAGCGAAATGCAAATAACCTAATGCTTCGCGTTGTCCAATTGCAAATAGAATAGGTGGTGCAGAATGTATCGACTTTAATAACTCAGGATAATCCTCATCCAAAATAGTTATTAAATGATGTCGAGGTTTATTTAACCAATCCAGAGTATTTTTGATTTGCTCTTCATCTGGATGAAGCAGTGATTTAATTGATGCTTCTTTTAATCCAATACCAGCTAACTTTTTAGAATCACAGGCGAGAATATTCTGGGGATTTTTGAATTCAGATAATAATTGATTACAGATATTGACGCCAATACCCTTAGCCAATGTAAGGGACAACCAGTCTCTATAGTTTTGCGTAACATTCACATCCATATGAACACTCTCACAACATGAACCTAGCTCCAATAACCAAGAGCAGATCTATTGCTTCCTTGCAATAAACAAATTTTAAGAAATCACCGTTTTTACTATAAGCTTCTTACTGTATCAGATATATATACAGGCCCTTGTGTTTCCATAACCAAAGCATAACTTACTTTATTAAAAGTCCTGAAGACCATAACAACACCAACATATTCTTCTGGTAAGGTTATATCTTCAGTCTTAGCTTGCTTATTTGCAATAGTCGGGAAAGTTTCATTAAACGATTCAATGCCATCTTCAATAGCATGACCTATTCTCGCTAATGTCTTACTAGCATCACCACCCGCCTTTTCTAACTCTTCCGCTCTTTCAGCTTCTTTCTGTACCTTACTTTTAGTAATATTTGGTCCAATTGTATCTTGTACAACATAACCACTTTGATAAACACCTAATACATTACCCGCTTCAATGCCTTGCTCTTCTCCTAAATTAAGAACAACAATCTGATATTGACCAATCTGCGAAACTCCATCTACAACAGAAAGGATATTGCCCTCTACTTCTCTTATAGTTGAACCGGGATAAAACTCGGTACTAATATCTTCGTCAGATTGAGGAATCAATCTATCGCCAACCAAAATTTCTCGATCAACAACCGTCACTATTGCTGAAGCAGGATCGCCCTTCTTTTTTAGTGTCGCATCACCGACGTAAATAGCTTCATATCCTAAAACTTCATCTTTTCCATCTTCGTCTTTTTTGGTATTTAAATAAGCCGCCCCTTTACGATAGATAGAATACTTCGTAGCGTCCGAGTCACCTGCAATACCACGGACATATATTGTGTTACCTGTTGTCGCGATTAAATGTTCATCGTAACTAGAAACAACGTACGCCCATTGATCCATTTCATTTTCATCAAGCACTAAAGGCCGTTTCAAAAATTGTTGGATTGCATCTATCGGAATCGTTGGAATTGCTTCAGCATTATCCAAACTACGAATTTCAGGTGACAGCTTTACATTGCGCCCTGAGACAACTCCACCTGTTCCTCCTGTTCCTCGATTAACACTCAATACAGGCTGTCCATCTTGATAACTCAGAGAAACAACATCGCCTGGATAAATCAAATGTGGATTTTCAATCTGTGGATTAACACTCCAGATTTCTGACCAGCGCCATGGCTGCTCAAGAAAACGAGCGGAAATATCCCAAAGCGTGTCACCTTTTACAACCCTATAGGTTTCTGGGTGATTCGGATTAATGGTCAATTCATCCGCATTTACACTGATTGTCAGCAAAAAAATCGCGAATGAAATTAGAATTTTATTCAGCATGTCTATTACCTTACGTGGATTCCTTAATGTAGATTAGCAAAAAGTATAACAAAATGTTAGTCACTAAAGCATTTTATTGTGGTTTTACTGCAACAATGCGATTTTCCTGTATACTATCAGATAGTTATAACAATTTTTGGAGTGAATATTGCCATGGCAATACTCGAAGTTTTGCATTTTCCTGATGATCGCCTGCGTAATAAGGCCATACCGGTTGAGAATATCAACTTGGCAATCAAGGAAATTGCGACAAACATGCTAGATACAATGTACGCAGAAAATGGCATTGGCCTTGCGGCGACTCAGGTCAATATACAAAAAAGAATTGTGGTTATTGACCTATCAGAAGAAAAAAATGAGCCATTAGTATTAATTAATCCCGAAATTACCAGTCTTGAAGGCAAGGAAACAATGCGCGAAGGCTGTTTATCCGTGCCCGACTATTTCGATATGGTAGAGCGCGCTGAAATCATTGAGTTTAATTATAAAACGCTTGAAAATGAACTAGTTAAAACTGAAACTGATGGATTGTTAGCTGTTTGTGTTCAACATGAAATTGACCATCTGAATGGAAAATTATTTATTGATTATCTTTCACCTTTAAAACGGCAACGACTAAAGAAGAAAATTGAAAAAATTGAAAAACTGGATACGCAACCCCTGTGACCCAAGCCAAATTAAGACTGGCATTTGCGGGCACGCCTGAACTCGCACAAAAAGTACTCGAATCAATAATTCTCGCGGATGAGCATATTGTAGAAGTCGTTCTTACCCAGCCTGATCGACCTGCCGGCAGAGGCCGTAAAATTAAACAAAGCGAAGTTAAACTTTGTGCACAAAATAATAATATTCCTGTTCTACAACCTGAAAAATCAAGTAATTTAGATGCAGAGTGCTTAAATAATTGTGATCTGATGCTGGTTGTCGCCTACGGCTTATTAATAACACCGGAAGTATTAGCCAAACCAAAATTTGGCTGTATTAATATTCATACTTCTTTACTGCCTCGCTGGCGTGGAGCAGCACCGATTCAACGGGCGATTGAGGCCGGAGACAAGGAAACGGGAATTACTTTCATGCAAATGGATCAAGGTCTTGATACCGGTCCAATCTTACAACAAATAACTTGCTCAATAGATGAGCATGAAACAGGTGGTCAATTACATGACCGATTAGCTGAAATTAGTGCTGAAAATATTAATTCTTTTTTATCGAACGTTAGCAAAAACAAATTGAATGCGATAAAACAGGATGAATCAAAAAAAACTTATGCTAATAAAATTTCCAAACAGGAAGCAAAAATAGATTGGACCAGACCAGCCATTGAACTGGAAAGGAAAGTTCGCGCATTTAATCCGTTTCCCGTTGCTCATACACAAATAAATGATCTCAATATAAGAATTTGGGAAACGGAAATAAAAAATGATTCAAAAGACCTTGTTCCAGGCACCATACTCAATAATAAATCAAGTTTGCATATTGCTACTGGCGATGGTGTTTTGGCTATTACTAAACTGCAGCTACCCGGAAAACGATTAATAACTGCAAAAGATTTTTTAAATGGTCACCCTGATTTTTTCGCTACTAATCTTGCTGCCAGTTAATACATTTCTCATGTCATCTCGCCTAATAACAACTCAAATTATCGAACAGATCATTGAAGAAAAAATAACTTTGTCAAAAGCATTAAATAACAATGAACCATTTAAACAAGCAGGAAAAGAAAAAGCATTAATTCAGGAAATTAGCTATGGAACATGCCGTTGGTATATTCAACTCGAACAAATTCTTAATGAACTTTTAGACAAACGCATAAAGAAAAAAGACAGTCGCCTTAAATATTTAATAATGATTGGTTTATATCAACTACGTTATATGCGAATCCCTTCTCACGCCGTCGTTTCTGAAACAGTAGATACGTGTAAGAAAATAAATATGGAGTGGGCGAAAGGATTAGTTAATGCAATATTACGACGATACATCAGAGAAGCCGATAAACTTAATACATTATTAAACAAGACTGAAACAATAAGAGCATCGCATCCGAACTGGTTAATAGAACAACTAAAACAAGACTGGCCTGACGAATGGAATAATATTCTTGATTCTAACAATCAACGCCCGCCTATGTACCTTCGTGTTAATCAACTTCATCAGGATCGCGATAATTATTTAATTAAATTGAATGAGGTTGGCATTGAAGCAAAACCAACACTTTATTCAAACGTAGGTGTACTGCTTGATCAAGCTAAGGATGTTGAGCAGCTTCCCGGTTTTAATGAAGGTGAGGTCTCTGTTCAGGAACTTGCTGCGCAATTGTCTGCCAAATTACTTGATTTAAAACCGGGACAAAATGTGCTTGATGCCTGCGCTGCTCCCGGTGGAAAAAGTTCGCACATACTGGAGTCACAACCAGAAATAAAATCTTTAACGGTTGTCGAAAAAGACCCTAATCGAGCCAAAAAATTATCAGAAACACTGGAACGGCTTAATCTAAGTGCAACAACAAAAGTATCGGACATTAATGATCTTGAAAAGTGGTGGGACAAAGAAAAGTTTGATCGCATTCTTTTAGATGCGCCTTGTTCAGCAACCGGAGTAATACGTCGGCACCCTGATATAAAATTACTGAGAACACCCGAGGAAGTCAGCAATGTTTGTAAATTACAAGAGAGCCTTTTAAATACCTTGTGGCAAACATTAAAACTAAATGGATTGCTATTATATGTAACATGTTCGATTCTTAAACAGGAAAATTCAGATCAAATAAAAAAATTCGTCGCTAACAATAACGATTGCATACTTAAAACTATTAAAGCGCAATGGGGTGTGGATACAGACTACGGCAGACAAATATTAACCGGACAAGACAACATGGATGGGTTCTTCTATGCTTGCCTTGAAAAAAAATAATCTCATGTACATTTTATTAAACACTTTAAAAAGAATAAGCCTTCTATTCTTGCTTTCATGTATATGTAATTTAACTTACGCAAAATCAATTAATATAATATCAACATATGCTTATACTGAAAATGCGACTTACTATCTGGATACACAATTTAATTTTGAATTAACAGAAGAAGCTGACAAGGCATTACGTCATGGCATAGGACTTGAAATCCATACCAATTTTCAATTACGTTTAAAGCGAGGATGGCTTTGGGATAAAACTATTATTGAAAAAAAAATAATATACAAACTTGAACATAAACCGCTAACTAATAATTTCCTGGCTATAAATCTAAATAGCGGTTTAAGAAATTCATACAGTAATCTTGATGCTGCATTAAACTACATAAGCACTGTGTCAAAAATGAAATTGTTTGATCAAAATATATTGCAAAAAGACAATCATTATCTCGCAAGAATTAAAATTTTTCTTGATACAGAATCATTGCCACCACCATTACGACCTCAAGCCTATTTCTCTCCGAAATGGGATATGTCCAGTGAGTGGTTTGAATGGGAAGTAATACAATGAAAACAGGCGGTAAACTAATATTAGTTATTGGCTCGTGCCTGTTTTTTTTCATGCTCGCATCATTACTCATGATGAGCCAGACTTTACAAAATCCGGAATTATTTGATCGATATTACTCAGCACTTCTAATTTTCAATGCTATAGGCTTAATCAGTCTTGTTGGTTTAATCCTTATCAACATTAAGCGACTAATACGTCAACTTAGGAACCACGTTATTGGTTCGCGTATGACTGTCAGAATGGTAATGATCTTTTCTCTACTTTCAGTGACACCTGTTTTAATTGTTTATTCTTTCTCTCTCGACTTCCTGCATCGAGGCATAGACAGTTGGTTTGATTTAAGAGTAGAACAAGCACTTGATGATTCACTGGAACTAAGTCGACTCGCATTAGATGTTCGAATGCGTGAGTTGCTTAATACAACAGTAAAAGTAGCAAAGGAGTTAAATGAAACTACCGATGCAGAATTACCTTTTGACATTGATCAGATCAGAGAGCGTATTAATGCTAATGAATTAACATTATTAACAAAAAAAGGCGGCATCATTGCTTCCAGTTCAAATGACATAAAAAATCTTGTTCCCGAAATCCCGGGCGAAACGATTTTACTTCAGTTGGCACAAAGTAACAGCTACATAGGACTGGATGTCATCAAAGACACAAACTTGTTGATTAGAGCGGTAGCCAATTTACCATCAACGAATATCAATAGAAAAGATCGTATTGTTCAGGCTTTATATCCCATATCAGAACGCATTAACCAACTTGCCGAGAGTGTTCAGTCCTCTTACATTGAGTATCAAGAACTCTCTTATCTTCGCGAACAACTGAAAGTTAGTTTTATCATAATATTAACACTGGTTTTATTATTCAGTGTCTTTAGTGCTGTATGGGCCGCATTTTATTCTGCCCGACAACTTGCTGCTCCGGTAAAAAATCTGGCTGAAGGCACGCGAGCGATTGCTGAGGGTGATTACAGTACTCGTTTACCTATACCCAGTAATGATGAACTGGGTTTTCTTGTTGCATCATTTAATGACATGACAGATAAAATTTCCCAGGCAAGAGATACGGCAAAACAAAGTCAACATGAAGCTGAGTCGCAAAGAACTTATCTCGAAACAGTCTTGTCGCGTCTTTCTTCTGGTGTCATGGTTTTCAATAAAGAAGGTAACCTGGAAAAATCAAATATTAGCGCCGCTCAAATATTACAACTTGATATAGATATGCTTGAACATAAGAACATCATGTCACTTGCTCAAGATTATCCAAACCTGAATGATTTTTTTGAATGCATCTCTTTAAATATAGAAGAGCGACTTGATGATTGGCGCGAACAAATTACTTTAACTGATAAAACCGGTAATCAGATTTTAATCATCAATGGTGCCACATTAACCGAACCCGATGGTACTACAAGTGGTCATGTTATCGTCTTTGATGAGATCACTGCTTTAATACAAGGGCAACGTGATGCGGCATGGAGTGAGATGGCACGCCATTTAGCTCACGAAATAAAAAATCCTTTAACACCTATTCAGCTTGCTGCAGAACGATTGCGACATAAATACCTTGCCAAAATGGAACCAGCCGATGCGGATATGCTGGATAGAATGACAAACACTATTATTCAGCAGGTTGAAACGATGAAAGACATGGTGAATAGTTTTTCCGATTACGCCAGATCACCTGAATATAATCCTGAAGAAATTAAAATTGAACGTCTAATTCAGGAAGGTCTCGATTTATTCACTAACATAGATAATGGCAATATAATCGAAACGGAAATCGAACCTAATCTACCCACCATCATTGGTGATGAAAAGAAATTAAGGCAAGTGTTCAATAATCTATTAACAAACGCTATTGATGCAAATATAGCTGGCGATGATAATTCCCTTAAAATTAGTGCTAAAAAGGTCAAGATTGACGAAAATGAAATGCTTGAAATTCGGGTCATGGATAGCGGTTCTGGAATAGAGTCATCAGTAATAAATAACTTATTTGAACCCTATATGACAACCAAGAAAAAAGGAACCGGACTTGGATTAGCTATAGTAAAAAAGATCATCGATGAACATATGGGTACCGTCTGGCTTGAAAATAATAAAGAACAAAAAGGTGCTTGTGCCGTGATAAGATTGCCAGTAAATATTTCAAATAACACCATTCGAAAGCGCACATAGGCTAATGAGCAAACGGCAAATACTTGTTGTTGACGATGAACCTGATATTCGTAATCTGGTTCAGGAAATCCTTGAAGACGAAGGCTTCAGTGTTAATGTTGCAGAAAATGCAACGAAAGCACGCCAGGAAGTAGAGTCTTTTAAACCTGAGCTAATTTTACTGGATATATGGATGCCCGATGTTGATGGCATTACATTGCTAAAAGAATGGAAAGAAAATGATCATGTTTCTGCACCCATCATAATGATGTCTGGTCATGGCAATGTCGAAACCGCAGTAGAAGCCACGCGCCATGGCGCATATGATTTTATAGAAAAACCTCTTTCTATCTCTAAATTATTATTAACAATAAAACATGCTTTTGAAACATCTTCTTTAAAGCAGGAAAATTTACAGTTACATCATGTAAGCTCGTCAAAATTAGAGCCTATCGGAAAAAGCAAAGTTATTTTGGAATTAAGATCCAAAATAGCACGAATTGCCAAACATGACGCTCCTGTATTGATATATGGTGAATCGGGAACGGATAAGGAATTATTTGCACGTTACTTACATTCACTAAGTCCACGTAATGAAGGTACTTTCATTACAGTGAGTATTTCAGCCTTGAGTAAAGATCACGCCGAAATAGAGTTGTTTGGATTAGAAACGAACAACCAGGTTCAGGAAGGTTATTTTGACAAAGCAAAAGGTGGCGCACTCTATATAAAAGATATTGGTGAACTAGATAAATCATTGCAATCGCGTTTGCTTGATGTGCTAGAAACAAAGAAATATAGCCATACAGGTAGCTCAGAACAAATTGAACTGGATATGCATATTATTGCCGCAACACGTTTCAACATTGAAACTCTAATCCAGGAAAATCGGTTCGGAGATGATCTTTATTATTTATTAAACGTATTACCTATTTCCATCCCGCCACTGCGTGAACATTTTGAGGATGTCCCTGCCTTACTTGAATATTATGTAGACTACTTCATCGAAACAGAGGGGCTACCCTACCGAAAATTTAGCGTCGCCGCGCAAAATCGTTTAAGAAGTTATCAATGGCCGGGGAACGTGAGAGAATTAAAAAATATTGTCCAGCGCCTTTTGATATTAGGAACGGATGAAACCATTAATATGGATGAAATTGAGTCTAGTCTGGGTAATACTCCATCAAAACAAACTGGATCAACTGTAGAAGGCTTTGATTTCGATGTGCCTTTACGCGACGCAAGAGAAAGTTTTGAAAAAGCGTATCTCGAATATCAATTAAAAAAGGCAAAGGGTAGTGTCAGTAAGGTAGCAAATGCCGTTGGAATAGAACGAACCCATCTCTACCGAAAACTAAAAACGCTGGGAATCGATTTAAAATGAGAATTAGACTCCAATGAAAATTATAATCCTTGGCGCAGGCCAAGTCGGGGCATCCGTCGCAGCCAATCTGGTCAATGAAGATAATGACATTACTCTGGTCGATATTAATCCGGTCGCATTGCAACTTATCAGCGAACGTTACGACTTAAGAACGATTACAGGTGTTGCCTCGCATCCATCAGTATTAGCAAAAGCCGGTGCGAAAGATGCCGACATGATACTTGCGGTTACCAACAGCGATGAAGTTAATATGATTGCCTGTCAGGTTGCTTACACTTTATTTCACACCCCGACAAAAATAGCGCGCATTCGTGAAATTGAATATCTAAAAAATACTGCTTTATTTTCACAGGAAGCACTACCCATAGATGTTTTGATTAGCCCAGAGCAACTTGTTACCGACTACATTGAACGTTTAATATCTCATCCCGGTGCACTTCAAGTCGTTGACTTTGCCGATGGCAAGGCGCAAATGGTCGCTCTCAAAGCATCATACAGTGGTATGTTAGTAGGACATTCACTACGCGATCTGAAAACACAGCTCACCGGTATTGAATATAAAATATTTATTATTTATAGAAATGGTCAGGCTATCATTCCAAATGGTGATACTGTCATTGAAACAAATGATGAAATTTTCTTAATCAGCTCACAAAAATCAATGCGTCAATTGTTACAACTCATTCGCAATAAAGAAAAACCATACAAAAGTATCATGATTGCCGGAGGCGGTAATATCGGTTTACGTTTGGCTGAATCTTTAGAAAATAAATATAAGGTTAAATTATTAGAACTTGATCCTGCTAAAGCACGTTTCGCTTCCGAAACATTAAAAAGCACCATCGTCTTGAATGGTGACGCGGCGGATGAAGAATTACTTATCGAAGAAGACATAGATAAAACCGATGTGTTTTGTGCACTGACAAATGCGGATGAAGCCAATATTATTTCATCCATGCTTGCTAAACGACTTGGAGCGCGAAAAGTAATGGCGCTAATTAACCGTGCCGCTTATGTTGATCTGGTTCAAAGCAATACCATCGACATTGCTATTTCTCCACAAGAAGCAACTATTGGTAGCTTGCTTGCTCATATTCGTAAAGGTGACGTTGTCGTTGTTCATGCACTTCGAAGAGGGTCTGCAGAAGCAATAGAAGCAATAGCACACGGAAATGAATCGTCTTCGAAAGTAGTTGGTAAAGCAATAATGGATATCAATCTGCCACAGAGTGCAACCATCGGTGCAATTGTTCGAGGTGATGAAGTTTTAATGGCGAAAAAGAGAACCGTTATTGAGGCCGATGATCATATTATTCTTATCGTATCAGATAAAAAACACGTGGCTGAAGTCGAAGCATTGTTTCAGGTTGGCATCACTTTTCTATAGAATAAAAAATACATGCAACTTGCCGTCATCCAACGCATATTGGGAATATTACTTTCTTTATTTAGTCTGACAATGTTTCCCCCTCTAGCTATATCGATAGTTAGTTCTGATGGTACATTTGTACCGTTTTTGTCTGCATTCGCTCTTATTCTATCAATAGGTCTTGCCTTATGGTTTCCTGTTAGAAATATCAAAAATGAATTGCGTTTACGCGATGGCTTCGTTGTCGTGGTTCTCTTCTGGGTTGGTCTTGGTATAACAGGTAGTGTGCCTCTGATTCTCGCTAGCATACCTGATTTATCAATCACCGACGCCATATTCGAATCTATCTCGGGACTAACAACGACAGGCGCAACTATCCTTACCGGCATTGATCATTTACCAAAATCGATCCTTTTCTACCGACAAGAACTACAGTGGTTAGGCGGCATGGGTATCATTGTCTTAGCTGTCGCTATCCTACCGATGTTAGGTATTGGTGGTATGCAATTGTATCGTGCTGAAACACCTGGCCCGGTTAAAGATACAAAACTAACACCAAGAATAACCGAAACTGCTAAAGCACTTTGGTATATTTATTTAAGTATGACCATAGTCTGTGCATTAGCTTACTGGCTTGCCGGGATGAGTGTATTCGATGCTATCTCTCATAGTTTTGCAACGATATCAATCGGCGGTTTTTCCACTCACGATGCGAGTATGGGTTATTTTGATAGTGACTTGATTGAATCTGTCGCCGTCTTTTTTATGTTTTTTTCAGGCATTAATTTCAGTTTACATTTCATTGCCTGGGGGAATACCAGTATCAAACCTTACTGGCACGATGCTGAATTTAGAACATATTTAAGTATTTTATTATTCGTTTGTGTTACCTGTGCCTTATATCACTTTTTGGCTAACGATTATGAAAATATTGGCAACGCGATAAAAGACAGTCTCTTTCAAGCCGTTTCGATTGCAACAACCACAGGATTCACAACAACAGAATATCAAAGCTGGCCTGGTTTTATACCTTTACTCTTATTATTTTCAAGCTTTGTTGGCGCCTGTGCAGGCTCAACCGGTGGTGGTATAAAAGTTATTCGTATTTTGTTAATTTTTAAACAAGGCATGCGCGAAATTAAACGGCTTATCCATCCGAACGCAATATTCATTATTAAAATCGGTAATAAACCGATACCTGAACGTATTATTGAAGCCGTATGGGGTTTCTTTGCAGCTTACATTGCAATATTTGTGTTTCTATTGTTAGCATTGATGGCAACAGAACTTGATCAAGTAACTGCATTCTCGGCATTAGCTGCATGCATAAATAATCTTGGCCCCGGACTTGGAAAAGTTAGTCAACACTATGGCGACATAAACGATGTAGCTAAATGGATACTTTGCTTTGCTATGTTGCTAGGCCGATTGGAAATATTCACTTTGTTAGTTTTATTTACGCCGACATTCTGGCGACGATAAAACTGTTAATAACTTTGGATAATCAAATTAAAGATAAATGGGAGAAGAACTACAATTCCTGTTCTGATGAATACCCAACTGCTGCTGAAGTTCTTTTTCAAAATCAACATCTATTACCCGAGCAAGGAACAGCCTTGGAT
Organism: Gammaproteobacteria bacterium; assembly: GCA_041689615.1. Taxonomy (GTDB): domain Bacteria; phylum Pseudomonadota; class Gammaproteobacteria; order Eutrophobiales; family Eutrophobiaceae; genus UBA7359. Next base: position 16,762 of record JBDNFW010000045.1, read on the forward strand.
CTGGCATGCGGTCGAGGTGCAAATGCGATATGTCTTGCAGAAAACGGATTGAAAACTTCAGCGTGGGATATCTCTGCGTCCGCATTGGAACAACTTTCACTACAAGCAAAAGAAAAAAAATTAAATATTAATCTAGAAGTTAGAGATGTATCTGCTCAGCCGCCAGAAGCTGATACATTTGATGTCATTGTCGTTAGCCGATTTCTTGATCGAAATTTATTCAACCATATTGAAAATGCAATAAAATCAGGTGGCCTCATCTTTTATCAAACATTCGTGAAAGACAAAATTGATGAATCTGGCCCTAAAAATCCAGATTATTTATTAGATAGCAACGAATTATTAAACTTCTTCAAAGACTGGAAGATCATTTGTTATCAGGAAGAAGGAAATATTGATACGGGCTTTAGAAACCAGGCGATGTTAATTGCACAAAAACCGTAAGCAATATATTCATGAGTAATATTGAAACATTTAAAGCATTACTTGAAAAAGGTAACGACAATGCTTTGCTGAGATATAGTCTGGGTAATGAATATCTTAAAATAGCTGATTTTGAACAAGCGACAATACATTTAGAAAAAGCAATTGAATTTAATCCTTCTTACTCCGCTGCATGGAAATTATATGCAAAAGCATTAGCTGAAAACAAACATACTGCAAAAGCCATTAGTGCTTATGAGAAAGGAATCGAAATAGCAGAAAAAAATGGCGACAAACAAGCAGCAAAAGAAATGCGCGTTTTTCTAAAACGCCTAAAAAAAGATTAACTATAATAAAATTTAGTTATGTAATTGTAGTGTTCCAACAAGTTCAGATACATTATTCAAACTATGTTTATTCAAATAATCAACAATACCCTTATTTAATTTAGGACAAACTAGCGGCTCATAAAATAACGCTGTTCCAATTCCTACCGTAGCCGCGCCAGCAATCATAAATTCAATCGCATCTTCTACCGTAGTAATTCCACCCTGACCAATAATAGGGATGTTATGCTGTTTTGCTACCTGATAGACCTGATGCACTTTTAATAACGCAATTGGTTTTATCGCTGGACCTGAAAGTCCACCTTGATTATTACCAATAATGGGTTGTCTCGAATTAATATCAATGGCCATCCCCATTAAGGTATTAATTACAGCAAAGCCATCGGTTCCTGCCTCTATACATCGTCGTGCATTTTCAGCAATATCCGTTTGATTAGGAGAAAGTTTGGTTATTAAAGGTTTCTTAGTTGCTCGACGACAAGCTTCAACCACTCTTGCTGACATATCTGGATCATTACCAAAAGCCACACCACCCTCTTTTACATTAGGGCAGGAAATATTAATTTCCATTGCATCAATCGGTGAATCGTCAAAAATACGTGTAACTTCTTCGTATTCCTCAACCGTTGAACCGGATAAATTTGCTATAAAACGTGTCTCGGTAAAATCGAGATTGGGCAAATACTCATCAACCACAATTTTAGAACCTGGATTTTGTAAGCCAATCGCATTCAACATACCCATATAGGTTTCTGAAAGACGATGTGGAGGATTACCCAAACGAGGCTCTAGCGTTGTTCCTTTTAAACAAATAGCACCAACATCCGTATTGGAAAAACCATTGATACGTGTATATTCTTCACCAAAACCAACACAACCCGATAACAAAACTAATGGAGTATTTAATTTTAATCCGCAAAAATCGACTTCGAGTCTCTTTTTGTCTTTATCACTTAGTTTTGTTATTTCCATACTGGATATTGTCTCTCAGAGATATAAAATCAATCAATGTTTAATATTGTTCTATTTGAGCCGGAAATCCCACCCAATACCGGCAACATTATACGTCTTTGTGCAAACACAGGTGTAAACTTACATTTAATACATCCACTTGGTTTTGACATGGATGAAAAAAGTCTACGTCGTGCAGGACTGGATTATATCGATCAATCAATAGTACATCACTATGATCATTATCAAGAGTACATTGATAAACAGGGAACAGATTCACTCTATGCAATCTCAACCAAAGGATCGCAGACTTATTCTGATTGTGCATTTAATAAAGGCGATAGCTTTATCTTCGGACCTGAAACACGTGGCTTACCAAAAAATATATTAGATGAATTTCATGCTGATAAAATATTGAGAATACCAATGTTAGAAAATAGTCGCAGTTTAAATCTTTCTAATTCAGCTAGTGTTATTGTTTATGAAGCTTGGCGACAAAATAATTTTGTTTAATTGCTATGGTGCATCAGTAATGGAAACATTAAGCTGTCTGGCAACATAAGCTATATCACCCGGACTTCCGCGCGATGCTTTGGATGTCAACGCATAAACATTGTATGCACCTATTCCCGCCTCTGTAAATGAACTCGCCGTACACGTTAGAACAACAGAAAATCCATTAGTACCTCCACCAGAAAGATTAATAGTTGGAGCAGAACAAGCTCCAGATCCAACTATAAGATCACGCACTGCCCATTCAATGCCGCTACGCGCCGCAAACCAGGCCTGCATTGATCCTACTGAGGTTGTTGTATTTATAGAGCCTACACCAACCAGCGTTGCCATATAACCGCCAATTAAAGCAAATAGCACAATCAAAATCACAACCATGATGATACTAAATCCTTGTTGTGCTTTTCTAAATAGTTTCATGGCTGATTATCGACATGTACTTGTTGAAGTAAGGTGATATTACCTCCGCCTAATGTAGCGTCCTGTATTGTAATACTCAAGGAAACCAAACCTGCTCTTGTCGCACTACCGGCATCATATTTAAAATCACATGCACTCACCTGATTGATCAATAAATTTCCGGCACCTACTGCCCCACCAATAGTGTAACTATCATGACGCGTTATCTGTCCACCACTGCAAACGAAACTTACCGGTGTATCAACAATAAAAAAACGTTGCCGAGGTGATTTATAGGGAAAAGGTGGAGCGCCCGAGAATGTAATTGAATTTGCTGTTGCACCTGTAACATTTGCAATGTTATCTCCATTATAGGCATTAGCACCTGTTTGCCCTGTATTAAAGATCACAAGACAGTCTGATGAACTATCGAGACAAGTCCCCGTAGTATCGATTAATCCCACATTTGTTAATGAACCCATGACTTCAAAACAATCAGTTGTTAATGCAAAATTTAATCGGTCTTGCGCAACGGGTCCAGGAGGACAAACAATTGGTCCAGCTCCACCCGGTTTTGCACGATAACGTCCCCCGTCTAGTGTACGTAAGAACTCCACAGTAGGACCAGCCGTTATTCGAATGCTATTAGGCAACGCAAGGCGTATCTCTCGCGTCATTCGTTGTAAGGCAGTATCAGCGATATCAACCAGACGTAAGCGTTTCTCAACATCAACATAAGCTTGCATTGGGCCTAAAAGAACAGTGAAGATAATGCCAGACATAATGCCGAGGATCAAAATGACAATGATCATTTCAATCAAGGTAAAACCGTTTCTAATTACTATTTTCACTATTGTTCATTAATAGTTTGTTTTAAAGGTACTTAATTGCATTGTTGTCCCTGATGTATGAGTGACATCCACATCGACACGCACTACTTGTCCATTATTACCAGCCAAACCATTTAAGTTGATAGCGGCCCCATCATTGATAGTAACAGTGACGGTATAATCACCAACGGTTCCTAGAGCAAGTCCATTTCGATCAGTGGCACCAACACCAACTAAATCAGTGTAATCACAGACATCATCATAGGTACTACGTGTTTCTGTAGTCCAACCCGTTCCTGTTGTTTTGCAAACTGCGCAAGCTGAAGAGCCACAATCTGCAGAACAATTTTGAGGATTAGTTAATGGATCTCCATCTACATCCAGATTAGGATCCCAGTCTGGATCACAAAAAGAACCCAACACAATTTCTTCAAGATAAGCTTGTGCAATAGCATTTCCTTGAACTCGTAATTGCGGATCAACACTATTTTTTGCTGTATTAAGCACTAGAGTGAGAAATGCAGCCGTACCAATAGACATAATAACAATGGCAATTACCAGTTCTATCAAAGTAAAACCTGAGCATCTATATCTGCATTTACTCATGTGCAAATCCTGTTTCAGGCTCGATAATAATCGTAGTCGTACCTAAATTAATATTGAGGTCATTAACAATTGCTGAAGGACGACCGATATTATCGAACCTTATCGTCGTTGGAAGATCTACAGTTGAGTTTGGATTACTATCCTCACAAAAATTAGCTTGTCCGGTTGCAGGATTCACAACAGTTGTTGCAGCCGCAAGGCAACCAATTCCAACTGGAGTTCCGTTCCACTGCAATGTACAACTCGCCGTAGCAATTGAGACATTAAAATCACAACCTGTTCCTATAGCTTTCTTCTGTCCATAACGAAGAGTCGCCATAGCTTGTTGCTCAAAACCCTGTGCACGAAATTCATCTAAATTCAATTTTGGAATAGCATAAGCAGCAAGAATACCGGTAAGAAGAATCACCATAATAACTTCAATCAATGTAAATCCATTATTTGATATATATCGTTTCATAAAACAATGTTATTCATTATTTTGTAGTATTTCTTTAATTTCACGTAATTTTTCTGAATCTGGAGATTGAAAAATATAACGCTCTAATAAACTATTTGCCCCATTAAAATTGCCCATAGCCATCAGTGTTTTCAAATATTCCGAACGAACCACATCATCATTTGGTTGCCAATATAATGCTTCTTCATTCCATGAAAGTACTGTATTTAAATCTTCTGGTTTATCTAATACATCTCCGTAATCACGATGTAACTCCGATCTAGCCAAGCGATTTTTCACATCATATGGACTTACAGCCATTCCTTTTTCAAATAATTCATCTACAAACTTCGCTGATGGTTTGTGTCTACTCGATTTGACCGCATTCATAAATATTGCACCTTCGTACCAATAATATTCCGGTTCGTTCGGAGCAAACCGTCTTGCCAACTCAAAATAGGGTAATGCACCTACTATATCCAGATGGTCTGTTCGTCTTATCGCCTCTTTATAAACTAATTGTGCTATTGCAGGCTGAGCTAATATAAATATTATAATCAAGCCAGAAAGCAATTTCAGAAGATTTAATCTAATATATCTCAATGAAAGACTGATTTCTTTCATGTTAAAGTATTTATTCACTATCTGATTAAACAAACCAAGACTACAGGCAAATATTAACAACAAAAAAGGGGTGTAAAAAATAAAATCAACCAAAGCATGCACATAAAAACTAGTGACGCTAGTAATAATTGCAAGCATCAATAATTTTTCTTTATCTGACACTTTATTGGATAATTTCAAAAGCAGATATAGTAAAACTAAAAACAACGCTATAAATAATAAAAGGCCTGCTACACCTGTTTCCATCCACAGCTGTAAGTAATCATTATGAACATAACGTGTAATATCCGTAACAGAACTACCTTTATGTGCTTGTGACTTATAATATTGATAAGTATGCAAACCATAACCAAGCAACGGCTTTTGTTTAATTCGTTGCCAGGCAATATCATATAATTCTAGTCGTTGTGACATTGTAGAAACGAGGCTTTCACTTCGGATCAGGTAATTAATCTCTGAATTAATTGATTTTTTACTATTTAAATTATTATGTTCAAAATGATTAGTCACGCTGTATGCTACAAATACAATGGTTAATCCTATTATTATATTTTTAAGTCTTAGCCTATCAAATTTTACACTTAATACTTTTAACAAGATTGAAATTAAAATCATACTAGATATAAATGCGATCCAACCACCACGACTTTGCGTCACTAACAATGCTGAAAACAAAATTAATAAAGAGCAAAGAAGTAGCCGACTATTTTTTACGTAAAGAAGATATAGCACTATTGTTGGCAACAAAATAATGTTAATACTTGCTGCAAATGTATTTGGCGTAACAAATATACTATTTGCCCTATGCCCCATATTGATCAGATATGCTGCGCCTGTCGTATATTGGATTAATCCCCATACAGAAAGAAGAGCAAAGATTCCAATTAAACTATAGAAAGTATGCCTAATAAATTTTTTATTAGCATAGGTGAATAACAAAAAACCACCTGCAAATAGCCAGATTAAATAATTAGCTTCTGCATTTTCAACTGGCCTGATAAATACCATGCTAACTATTAATAGCAATATAAACATTGCTACTAAAAATGTTAGTGGGTTAAACTTTATTTGTTTATTTATATAGTATAGAGAAAGAAAAAATAGTATTGAAACAGACAAAAACCACAGCATGTAGTTAAATATGTCAATTGATAATAGTAATGCCAACACGATAACAACAAACATAAAAAAAGAGGGCCAATAGGCCCTCTTAATTTCAAACATAGACACTATTTAAAAAACTACGCGCCGCTACATAATCCAGCTGGCATAACAGCATCACCTGATGTTCCTCCTCCAGTGACTGACACTGTGAAGATCTGTGAAGCACCAGTGCAAGGACTAAGTGTAGTTGTGAATGTTTCAGATGAATCTACAGTACCTACTATAGCTGCAGTACCACTTGCCACACCTGTATTTACACCAAATTGTATTACTGCAGCAGACACAACAGCACCTGCAATACCATCTGCTACGGCAGTATTGGCTTGTGTAGTCAAATTACCAAAACGAGGCACTGCCGTTGCTGCAAGAATACCCAAGATAACAATCACGACGACTAACTCAATTAAAGTAAAACCCTTTTGAGATTTCATTCGTAGTTTTTTCATAATTAACTCCTATTAAGAGCCGCAGCTCTATATATTAGAATCATATTTCCTCCAGTCGCAACCTTTGGCTAATCCATTTATGATTCATAAGGAATCAGATTTCCATTCTGACCCACATACTGGATTTCTCCAGATTCGAAAACACATTATTACTAACAACATCTTAGCGTCATTCTAGTACAAAACTTTAATATTGCTGTGATTCTGTACACTATTACGGGTAAGTGCACCAGATAATGTAAATTGCACCTAGAATAATACAAAAACCAAATATCCGGGGATTGCTTCCGGGCAATATTTGATCAGGTAAATTATTTTGTTTATCCAAACCTTTCAAAGGTCCATCTGTATCAACCCAGTGATTACTCCACTTCTCAAATGATTTTAATGCGCTAGGACGAACAAACATAATTATACCAAATATGACAGCCAGACAAATAGCCGCTATTAATAGGTAATATAAAATAACAAACAACCACTTTTCAAATTCAGACTTTGCAAGCATGACAAGAACACCAATAACAGATTCAACTCCGATATAAAATGTAAGACTATAAACACTAGCTAGTGATACAAGGACAATGACTAAACCAAAGATTCGATGATGCCGATAAAAACAAGACTCTTTATATCTTGGCTTATTGATTTCATTAAAAAAGTGATCGGTTGACACCCATTTATTCATTCTGTTTGCTAGGTTAAACATTTTATCCGGGAAAAAACAAAAACCTAAACCCACAGGTAAAAGTATAATGCCAATGATTAATAATACATTGCTTATCCACAGATAAAGTTCGCTTGAATAATTCATCGTTACTTTTAAATACCCTCTATAAGTCCCATATATAATTATCTTTTGCTAAAAATTTAACGGAATTAAACTCATCAATATTTATATCATATTGTCCGTTTTCATTATTATCTTCATAGTCTAATTCAACACGAAAATGTATTCTAGCCAATCCTTCAGCATCACTTTCAAAAAACTCAGTATTGCTTATAGTATAAATTATTAGATGCTTATCTTGTTGGTAATACCATTTTCCTTTTTCCATTAAATCTGTGTCTTCTGTAAGGAGAATACCTCCATAATTTATTGGAGAAAAAAGCGTATCTTTTGCTAGCACTGATGCATAGCTATTTATTTGATCAGTAAAATTATTTACTTCTTGACTGGTTTTTATATCTTCAAATGGGTTCATAGTTAATAAAAATTCTAAATCCTCATGTTTCCCCTTCATTACTGCCATAGCGCCACGATAATGTAATGCCGTATTAATATTAACTATTGTGCTTTTCATCATGCTGCGTTCTGCTTGAGCAAAAATCGATAACATATAATTAGTAAAAGTACCGATTAACAATGCTATTACTAATAGCGCCATTACTAATTCTATTCGAGTAAGATTTCTGTCGCTCCACGATGTGCTAGTTCCATTTTTTCTGGCCATTATTTAATAACTTTTGCCATATCCCACATAGGCAAAAATACACCAAGAGCCAAGATCAAGACCATAATACCAATGGCTATAATCAAAATAGGTTCAATCATTGAACTTAAATTTTTAATATCATAATCCACTTCACGGTCATAGTAATCTGCAACTTCTACCATCATATCATCCACCTTTCCTGTTTCTTCTCCGACAGATAACATTTGAATAACCAATGGCGTAAACATTTTCGTTAAGGCTGCTGTTCGAGTTAGCGACTCACCGCGTTCAACGCCTGATCTCATGCTCAATATTTTATCGCTGATATATTCATTATCGACAGACCGTGATACTACAGTCATAGATTGAATCAAAGGAACACCGGATTTTAAACCCATCGAAAAAGACCTTGCAAAGCGCGCCAATGTAGCCCGGTAAATAATATCGCCAACTAATGGTATTTTTAATTTATAGTGATCCCATTGATAACGTCCATTTTCTGTTTGCACATAAAATCGAGCAGCTATAATAGAACTAATAATCCCTACTAATAACAACGGCCACCATTGAACAAAAAAATCTGAAGTCGCCATTAATAAACGTGTTTGCCAGGGCAATTCAACCTCGGCTTTAGCAAACAAGCCTGCAAACGCAGGGATCACCCAAATATTGATAATTGCTATGGCTATTGCAATCGCAACAATTACAAACGTTGGATAACGTAACGCTGCTTTAATTTTTTCTCGTGTATCTTTCTCTCTTGCAAGGTATTCAGATATGCGAAAAAATGAATCTTCCAACCTTCCTGTTTCTTCCCCTACCTTTACCATATTTATATATAAAGGTGAGAACATATTAGGATGCCTAGCTAATGAACTTGATAAGTCTCTTCCTGACTCAAGGTTACTCATCATGTCTTTAAGTGCTTCAATCAATTTAAAATTTCTCGATGACTGAATCAAACCGGAAATCGATTTAAGCATTGGCACGCCTGATTTCATCAAGGTATACATTTAACGACTAAATAAGATCAGATCATCCAGACTCGGTGCTTTTCTATTTAAATAATTAGATAAAGAGATATCTGAACTGGATGATGCCTTACGTTCGGTAATATCAATAGGTGTTATACCGATATTAAACAATTGCGAAGCGACGGCATCAATCGTTCCGGCATCAATCTCTCCATTAATCAAACTACCGCGAGCATTTCGACCTTTATAAGAAAAAAGTGGCACTATACTGAAACTCCTTCAGTAGTTTGCACTATCTCTTCATCAATAACGCTATCAATATCAGCAGAGATTCGTATTACTTCATCCATGGTTGTAATACCTTCTACTGCATATTGAAGCGCCACCATATTTAGAGGTCTGAAGTGTTTTGAATTTTTGGCTTCTTTTACGAAGTGACTACTATCACCGTGACTTAAAATTTCAGAAAGGCGCTTATCAAATTCTAGTAACTCATATACACCTATTCGACCTTGGTAACCAGTGTAATTACAATGCGCACAACCTATACCTTTTTTAAAAGTCACATTGAATTTCTTTTCATTAACAAAGCTATTTAACCAGGCTTTTTGTTGATCATTTAACTCATCTGCTTGAGCACAGCTTTCACACACTCGTCTTACTAGTCGTTGCGCCAGAATGGCATGTAATGCAGAAGCAAGTAAATAGCTCTTAATATTCATATCCAATAAACGATTTACAGTACTTACAGCATCGTTAGTATGCAATGTAGAAAGTACCAAGTGTCCTGTCATAGCAGCTCGTAATGCAATTTCTGCAGTTTCTTCATCACGCATTTCACCAATTAGAACTATGTCAGGATCTTGTCGTAAGGCGGAACGTAATACGGTAGAAAATGTAAGCCCAATATCTGCATGCACTTGCACCTGATTAATACGCGGCAGTTTATATTCAACCGGATCTTCAACTGTTATGATTTTCTTTTCTGGTACGTTTAACGTCTGTAATGCGGCATATAAGGTCGTTGTCTTACCGCTACCGGTTGGACCTGTAACTAGTATCATTCCATGTGGTCGTTGTATTAACATTTCAAAACGTTCAAGCAATTTTTTTGGCATACCAATAGTATCAATACTTAAAGTTCCACCAGTTTGATCAAGTAAACGCATTACTACCGATTCACCATATTGAACCGGCATCGTTGATAAACGCACATCCACATTATGATCTTTAACTTTTAGACTAAAACGACCATCTTGAGGTAAACGTTTTTCTGAAATATCCAGTCCCGCCATTAATTTCAACCTAAGCACAAGTGATGGAGCAATACGAATCTCGTCCATAATGTGTTCTTGTAAGACACCATCAACCCGCTGGCGAATTCGTAATACTTTTTCATCCGGTTCAATGTGAATATCCGACGCTTTGATTTGTATTGCATCTTCAAATAAAGATTGTAATAACTTAACAACAGGTGCATCAGCTACATCTGCATCGGCAAGCAATGCACCCAGATCAATATCACTTTCAGTTAATTCATCATTTAATTGTTCTGCAAAACTGCTAATTTGATCCGTTTTTCGATAAACAGTATCAATTGTCTTAAGCAGATCAATTTCCCTTACAACTGCTAGTTTTATCGGTTTATTCAAGAGCCTAAATAATTCATCGTAGGCAAAAATATTTGTTGGATCAGCCATACCAACGAGAATACCTTTATCATCTGAACTTAATGCAACAGCTCTAAAACGACGTGATTGTATTTCAGGAATTAATTTAATGATCTCTGGATTAAACTTATAATGTAATAAGTCAACAAACGGAATTTTAAGTTGTTCAGATAACGCTTCCAGCATTTGATCTTCAGTAAGGTAACCGTTACTAATCAGTGCATGTCCTAATTTTTGACCACTCTTTTTCTGATCTGAAAGTGCCTGTTCAAGCTGGGCTTGAGAAATAAGTTTATGATCTATTAAAAGATCACCTAATCGTATTTTTTTACGTGGATTCATCGTCTAAAATATTATTTAGTCGATTGATGCGTTGCGAAAGAAATAATCGTGAATCTTTTGCTAATGTTGAGTTATTTGATGCCTTTTGATAAGCATAAAGAGCATCGTCATAGCGTTTCAATGACTCGAGTGAAATCCCAAGACCCATCCACCACACTCCTCTATGCGGACTAACTTGCAATAAATCACGATATATCATTGCAGCTTCTTCATGTTCATTTAATTTCTGTAATATTGCTGCTTGCAATGCATAATAATCTGCATTCGAAACTAAAGCAGGTTTCTGTTTTGCAAGCATAGAACGAGCTTCAACATACTTTCCCTCATTCAATAATAGTCGAGCATACATTTTTATCCATTCAATATTATCAGGATACTGAATCAAGCCTTCATTCAACACGCTATAGGCCAAGTCAAAATGTTTTTTTTCTGATAATACTAACGCAAGCGTCGAACGCGCTTTAACATGTCCCGCATCCTGATTAAGAGACATATTTAATTTTTTCAAACTTTCTGAAATATTTCCTTTTTGATAGTCAATGTATGCCTGTTGAAACAATTTTTCAGCATAAGCATCAGAATTCTTGGTTACAGGTGTTTTTATTATATCGCCTTTAAACACACTCTCCCTCTCTATCTCAACCTGTTTTTCGACTATCTCAGCTAACTCAAGATCTTCCTGTGGCAAAGTTTCATTTCCTTGCCATTGGTATTCCATCATTACTACCAAATTATGATCATCGCCAGATTGACTCGTCGTGCTTTTTTTAATCGTTAACGGCATACTTGATTCCAATACCAGTTTAAATCGTTTTTCATTATTTATTGAATAACGTATAGCAACAATAGGGTTAACTGGAACTAAATCTTCCAGTCGAAAACCAAGTTTAACATTCTCTACTTCTATGACCATTCTATGTGGATTACTTAAACCATAAACCAGATAATCTATTTCATCAGGCATTTTAATAACCAGGTTGATGCCTGATCTATCTGTCTCAAACTGAATTGAATCAATATAATTTACTTTAGTTTCATCTAATAATTCTGGCTCGTTATTTAGAAAAATTTTCTCATCCATCTTTAATGATTGAAAATTTATATTTTCAACATTTTTTATGTCTGTAGCTACCTCAATTACTTTAGCCTTATTATTTTTATCGCTATTTTTTATTTTAATTTCATCTTGAACCTTAACAGGATTACTTTCATCAAGAATTAATACTTTATTATCAGCAACGATTTGAATAAACTTTTTATCCAGAGAAAAGTAAAGGCAGGCCAAAATAATGAGTGCACTAACAAGACAAAAAGAAAAAATAAATAGAGCATTTGATTTCTTTTTATTTGTTAATTCCAGATCATATGCTGAGTAAAGCCCATCGAGCACATGGTCTTGATTTTCATTTAGAAACGCATCTCGCTTTTCTAAATCATTTAACATTTTATTTATTAGGCTCACTATTACAGTCCTAACAAGTTATGAATGTAATTACCGCTGACCAACAAACTAAATACTGCAATTGATCCAAATATCCACCTTGGAAATTTAGGTATTAATGACGTTAGCCATGAATCTGATTTTATTTTTGTATGTTCGATATCTAAAGCAGCAACATTGACATGTTTATGGCTCACTTTATTTTTGCCTTCGCCATAAGCGCAAATTAAAGCTTTATGGCACAAAATATTGATCAAACGTGGAATTCCATTACTGTGTTTGTATATCGCTTCACAAGCACGCTTGGTAAATAACAATTTTTCATCACAACCAGCAACTTGCAAACGATGTCGAATATAGGAATACATAGCAACCTTATTCAAAGGTAACAGTCGATAGGAAAATGTAATACGTTGTTTTAATTGGCGCACTGATGGCTGTGTTAAAAGCATATCTAATTCAGGTTGGCCAAATAGAACCACTTGTATTAATTTTCGCTTTTCAGTTTCAAGATTAGTTAAAAGGCGTAAAGACTCTAAAGTTTGAACAGGCATTGCTTGAACTTCATCCAGGCACATCAGCACTTTTTTGCCATTGCGATGAACATTAATTAATGCGCGGGTTATCGACTTCATTAAAATATGCTGTGAAGTTTCAGCAGAATATTTTACTGATAAAGCATCAGCGATAGCAAAAAGTAAACTGTCTGGTTTTATGTAAGGATTATAAATATAGGCTATCACAAAGTTATTGCTGAGAGATTTCATCAATTTACGACAAAGAATTGTTTTTCCGACACCAACTTCGCCGGTAACCTTGACAAAACCTTCACCACTACGCAAAGCTATAGTCAGCACATTTAATGCATCTTGATAACCCGCACGGTTCATAAAAAAACTCGTATCCGGTGTAATGCTAAAAGGCTGTTCCGTTAATTTAAAATGTTGTAAATACATAATATATTCTCAACTTAGTTAGTAAGCATCTTCTTTGGCAAACAAATCATCCAAAAATGATTCAGGTGGCGATTCATTCATGACATCACGAAGCTCTTTAATATTTCCTCGTGTTTTTAATAATTCCTCATTCCATTCATCTGCACTCTTAACTACAACCGGTTTTAATAAAATAACAAGTTCACTTTTAACAGAGGCCTTTTTTTTATGATTAAATAAGCTGCCAATGCCAGGTAAATCTCCAAGAAAAGGAGTCTTTGCATCCTGATCATTGGTCGTCTCCTGCATTAATCCACCTATCACAATAACCTGACCACTACGTGCACGAACAATACTGTCTGATTCTCTTACTGTACTGAATGCGAGGGGTATTTGCTGTGTAACATTACCTACGGTCACTGTTTTTTGTTGATCAATAACTTCACTTATAGAAGGATGCACATGTAGAGTCACATAATCTTCTTGACTAATCTGTGGCGTCACATCAAGTGCTATACCTGAAAAGAAAGGCGTTAATTCAATATCAGGTTGTATCGTTGTTGTTGTTGTTGTCGACACGTTACTGGTAGAAATGTCCGTCACGAAATATTCATCGCTACCCACTTTTATAACTGCTTTTTGATTATTCATTGTTGCAACACGCGGACTGGAAAGAACTTGAACATTACCCTGCGTTTTTAACAATTCAATAAAAGCAGTGAAGTCACCTAAGTTGACCGCAAGTGAAAAAACACCACCGAATGCAGTCGCTGCTGCACCTGAAATTGCAGCAAAATTTGCTGGGTCAAGATTTCCTGTATTTCCAGATATTCCACTCACACCACCTTCATTAACCAACACTGATCCACCACCAATATTTGATGCAGTGATTGAATTATTACCTGGCGTTAACAATGAACTCCAATTTATACCGGATTGATAATTTTCATTTAAACTAACTTCAATAAACTTTGCTTCAAGAATAACTTGTCGTTGAACAATTAATTGTGTCGCTTGTAAGTATGCTTCAACTTCTCTTAATTCGTTTGGCAATGCGCGAACAACAACGACACCTGATTGAGGATTGACAACAACACTGCGTCCTTCACTTGCACCAACAATCGCAGTGACAGACTCCTGTAGTTCTGTCCAGAATGAAGTCAATGTTTGGCTTGTGCGTATTTCAGTTCCTGCAACACCACTTCTTGATGAGGTTGATGTTGAATCATCATCACTATTCCTATCTATAGTACTGCTATCACCCGCAGTCAACGAGCCTGAACTAACTGTAGTTCGCGAACTACCAGTACGCTCTATATTCAAATAATTAATTTGATAAATACGAGCACGTAATCGTCCAGGCAAAACCTGAAAACCATATGGGGTACTTATAAATTCAAAACCATATACATCGCGGGAAGCTTCCAAAACTTCAGGAATAGTTACGTTTCGTAAATTAAGTGTGACGGTTCCAGTTACTTCAGGATGAATCACCATATTGTATCCAGTGCCATCAACTAAACTTAAAAAGAATTGATCTGCGGCAACAGCATTAACAGAAATATCAAATCGTTCTTCATCTTTTATTTCAGGTAGATTCGCTGAATCTAAATTTATGGTTGGGATAAGAGAATTCGCGACACTATCAGGAACCGAATCCTGATTAGCATTATTACTGACTGATTCATTTACCACATTTTCTACCGAATCAACAACATCTTGTCGCACAGTTTGATCCTGACAGCCTGTTAATATTATTAACGATATAAATAAACTGTTATTCATTAGTAATTTAATTTTTATCATTTTCTTTATCTCAAATTCATTTTGACGATTTATAATCTTTTACAACCTGATTATTAAATAATCTGACAATTAATTTTTGATCGTTATGATCAATAACGACCGATAGAGGTTTTATTTCAAGCACTTTCGCTTGATCAATATCATCGCCTACTCGTACTAACTTTCCATTGACTATCGCTGTTCTATCTTTTTCAGATATACGAATTGCAGAAAGTGTCCAGCTCACTTTTTCCTTAGTATTCTCATCAAATACTTCAACGTAAATAGGCTCAACATCTTTAACCATGTATGTTGCTGGACGAGTAGGATCAGGTAATTCAGCCTTAGCTATAACCAACATAGGGAGCAAGGCAAATGCAAATATTTGTATGTTCTTAATTTTCATACTCATATTAAACACCAATCCATTCTTCTTTTAAGCTAAGCGTAAATATTTCAACTGACGAACTAGCATCCGGATATTCACCAACATTTAATTCAAAACTATCCCAGAAAAATCCCCATTCAAGTTCTTCAAGTTGTTTTAAATAATTTAAGGCTGTTAAGTAATTACCTTGAAACTCTATTCTTAAACCATGCTTATAAGCATTATCAATATTGTCAGCCCTTAGTTTTAATTCGCTATCATTTTCATTTTTTAATTTTTCTTCTGCTTCAGTCCCTTCTTTAGCAATTAGTGGTGTTACACCAAGACTACGTAAATTGTTTAACGTTAAACCACCTGTCTTATGCAAGACCGTTTCGAGAATTTTTGCCATATCCTTTGGTGACACAAGATTAATTGTAGACATTTCAAGATCAGCTTGTACATTAATTAATCTCGAACGCAGTGTTTTTAATTTAGCCACATTTTCTGCATCAGGATCGATTTGATCCTGCTTCATGGAATTTTGTACTTGCGTAATCAACACCATTCTCTCTGCATTTTTCTTGTTTAGATCCGCTATTGTTTTTTTCTGCTCAAGCTCCAGAGGCGTCATTAAAAATGAATCCCATAAAGTGAAAATAACCGCAATTACACCAATAAAAACTATTGCCCTTTCGCGCAAACTCAGGCTATCGATCTTTTTAGCAATGTTTTTTAACTGTTCCATCTATCTAATTCGTGCTTATTGAAAAATTTAATTCTGATTGCCCTTCATCAGTTTCTACTCTGGCAAGCTCCATCACGTTAAATGACGAACCGTCCAAACTTTCTTCTTCAGCTAAATTCTGTATATAAACCGGTACAAGTTCAGAAGATAATGTCTTCCCCTTTAAACCCAGAGAAGCACCTCCTTGTTTAATATTGACACTGGTTAACCATGTCCCTTGAACATGACCTTTTGCAAACGCTTCCAGATAAGATGAAAAACCGGATGAATTTCCAAATGATTTACTTGATAGCACGCGAGATATGCGTTCGCGTTGTTCTAATTCTTTAGTTAATTTTGCAATCTCATTTTCTAATAATTTACTTTTGATTTGTTTGTTTGAACCACTTAGTACAGCAACCTGAGTACCAAGCTGCACTAATTCTTTGTCTATGGATGCAAGTTGTTTTTTATAGGGTTTTAACTGGCTACTTTGATATATATACAAACATGCAAAAATAACTATAAAGAAAATGCCAACTTGTAACATCGTCATTGCAGAAAATAGTACCTTCTGCTTGCGAAACATAGGTTGATATAAATTGATCTGCTGATTCATAACGTCACCACCTCCTGACGCAAGGCCGTTCCAATCGCTAATAGGCAACGTGATTGAACCGAAACAGGAATAGGCTCATCAGCATCAATCAATTCATTCACATCAAGCATTCTTGCAGGAATCTGTAGTTGTTCAGATAAGTATTCCGTAATACCAGGGATCTTTTTAGCTATTGGTGTCATAACCAGAGACGAGACTTGTGGTTGAGAAAAATGACTTTCGTAAAAATCCATTGAACGCTGTACTTCGATAACTATGCTATCCAACCAACGCTGACAAGATTCATCATCCATAACACTTAATACAGATTCAGGTAATGAAATTGTGCCCGCATTAATAGTACGCGAAAGATACAACTGGGACTGTTTGGTAATCGTGATCAATCCTTGATGTTGGCCGACATAAACAAGTGCAACACCGCCGACATCTTCCGGTAACATCGCAGCTACGTTTCTTAACGCTAATTCAGGTATATCAATAATATCGAGATGTAGTCCGGCACCATTGAGCTGATCAATAAGCTGTTTTACCCGAGCAGAACGGGCAACAACGGCGTACATCATCTTGTTATTACCTGCCGCTTTATACGAAGGTGCTTCAAACACATCGACAACCGCATCATCAATATGAAAATCAATCAGTTCTTTTACTCGCCAGCGAACTGCCGCGCGTAATTCATCCGGCTGTACATCCGGCGCTTCTACCAGAAGCAGGTTGTAGTCGCCTATTTCCAAAGCACTCAAACAACTATACTGGTCCAAATCATAAATATTCGTCAGCCGGGCAATTTCGGCATCTCTAAGAGCAATGTTTTGAATTTCCTGAACTTCACAAACTTCAAGACTGGGCGGAAGGTCTTTTTCACGACGAACACAGGCAACAGAAATCGCACTATCATCAGTACAAATTGCAACTCTGGCATCTTTCTTCAATTTCTTTTTAAGAAAATCTAGCAATTTATTGACCCTGTTGAAATTTTAGTTCATTTTCATGCCTAAAAAATATGTCTCTGAAAAACGACGATATTACGCCAATAGTTTAATAATCTACTCAAGTTTTCCACTCTAAGTTATTAATGTCAAATATATTTTCCTGATTTTAATAATATAAGATGTCAACAAAGTGAGTATGACTATTATAAAGTTTGGACCATCACAGAACTAAATGCAGAAATTTCGTAGATGAGTTTAGGGGATTGAGGAAAAACACTAAAAAGTTGGACGTTAAGAATTAATATAACTATCTGATTAATATAGAATTTTTAATGCTTATTGTGTAATAACTTTAATGTCACCAAGGTTCGCGAATATAGATAAATTTACTCGGTCCTTCGAAAAGTCCGAAATCAACACGACCACTGGGTTCATCATCATAAGGACCATCACCATCAACAACATCATCCCAGTCGTAGCGTAAATGATCATAAGTCTCGGTACCGACACAAGCCGTCGCATCATTACAGCCGAGGTTACCTAAAATATCCACGAAACCGATATTTCCCGCAGCGGGTGCAGAAAAAGCCGTTCCGGTATCACCTGACACAACAGGACTATTGAATGGGCTAATCGATGTAGTTCCTGAACTTATCGTCATAGTGGCATCGCCAAGTTGTAACGCGCCGCTAGCAGTATCGGGGTTTTGCAAGCGTAAGTGATCTCTCAATTCAAAAGTACCAGAGAATGTACAGTTACTATCATCCGTATTGATAACAAAACCATTTCCATCAAAATACTCAGTAACTAAAGGAGGACTCAATGCCAATAATTCAGAACCCACCGCCATACCAATATTAAATCGCCCAAAACGCAATTCGTCTAAATCCAGTTCCGTACCGCCTGTATCTGTTAATGCGGTGTAATCATCCGAACCGTCCGTTTCACAAGTTCCATCTCCATCACCGTCGTAACAGACATCATCAGTATCAGTTAAGGAGCCAGCAGTTACCTGGATTAGTAAGTCTATACTCGCTGTGAAAGGCGCACCCTCAGACGCATTGAGGTCTACCGAATCTCGATCAAACATAAAACTATCTCTATCTCCAGCTGTGTTAGATAAAGTTAAGACAGCGACCCCATCAAAGTCATCATCACCCGTTGCGATCACACTAGCAGCGACAAGATCATTAAAGGTTGATCCATTATTCACACTGTTGTCATCATAAACACGCGTCAATACGTTTGGTAATTTCCAGTAATCCGTTGCTGTTGTACCTCCATCACCATAGTTAACAGTAGTATCGCCATTTTCATTAACCGCTGTGATTGTAATGGCAGGTTCATTACCGCTTCCGTAATAGAATGAATCTTCCATGTAAGTAAAACCACCTCCGACACAACCATTTTCAAATGTTGGTGAATTATCTGTCATAGTAAATCGATCAGGTTTAAAACGACCGAAGTCATCATGTCTCGCCGTGACATTATCACCGCCACTTAGATAATCTCCGCTATCGAGTGATGCTGTAAGATCCATAATGCCGACCTCATCATAAGCAAGTGCCGTCGTTAAGGTTCCGGAGCTTAGCGTCAGAGAAATAGTCGAACTTCCACCTGAATACAATGTACCTAATGTTCCAGTTGAAGGACTCACCAGAGTCGGTGAAATGGTAACGGTTTCTGTGGAGGTTTCATTTCCAAAATTAAGCGTTATTGAGTTGTCGGTAAGATTGACATCAGAGTTTGGCACACCATTATTATCACCATCATCGGCTGACTCCCATGCCACGGCACGTATTGTTACCGGAAACGTATTTGTATTATGTCCGGCAGTCGCAAATACAGTCCCATCTGCATCTTGCGCCCAGGAAGTATCATCCACTGGGCCAACCCTTGTTCCATTTAAGCCCGCTGGACTTTGTAACCAGTCGCTAGCACGCTGTCCTCCGGAATCAATATCAAATCCGAATGGACGAACGACCAACATGTTCGATGTGCCAAATACTGTAATAACTGGGTCTGGGACAACAGCAGCCAGTACCTCTCTAGCAAATAATTGGATCTGCCCTACATCATTAAAATCAAAGCTAAACGTTGCTGTACCGGTCACACCAAAATCAAGATCCACGTTATCGAAATTTCCGGTCGTAGCATCAACCGTTGCCGGATTGTTGTTACCTGGTGTTATATCAAACGTTGCCGCCGCCGCATTTTCAATCTGCACCCGAGGTGCGCCTTGGCAAGTGGTCGGGTTATTACATTTGTAAGCCATCTCAATAGTCTGTGTATTCAACATGCGAGATTCACAAGCCATCGTTGTTGTATTGGTAATCACGGAGCGTAATTGATTCGTTTGATTACCCGGAGCAATATCTGATTCCTTGCCGGCAATCTGCGTCCCGATACTTTCACCCACACCACCCGCAAAGAATCGAAAGACGGCATCCGAAAATTCAATATTTGCATCCTCTGTTACATCACCATCATCATCTGTCGCAGTACCATCAGTCACATCGATATCAATATGTGGAACCGTGGTTGCTGTTGTTTCCGTTAACCAGAATTCTGCATAGGTTTCTGTGCCATCAAAGGTGTATTGATTTGGCGGGGTAAAAGTACCGTTACCTGTTTTCTTGGTCCAGCCATCGGTTGCCGGGCTGGTTGATAGTGTAATTGTTGTTGAACTACTGGGTGCAACAGTCAGAGAGTGATCAGTTGCATCCTTGTGGGCAGTTATGCGGACTGCTAACGCTTCGCAAGTCACACCTGGGGTACCTAATTCATAACTAATAGCGTAATGATTAACTGCTGAAGTTGAACCACCAGAGCAAGTCGTGACTTCACCATTTTTACCTCCGAAGTATGGGTTCCCATTATCAGAGACCCATGCATCCTTGATGTCTTCTACGCCGGAAGTTGTTTCACTCCATGACGTACCACTATCATTAGAAAATATTACGAGACCATCCTTACCTCCCGCATAAATATCACCACTGACAGTAGAACCGTAAATACCGCCATCCATATCGTTTTCGGTCGTCGTTTCATAAACTACGCTACAAGTACTGCCGTCATACTTCCAAACAGTCGCCTGATTACCTGAAGACTTGCCTTTGCCGGTTAGATAAATATTACCAGAACCATCGCCCCACAGATCCCTGAAATCGGAATTACCCGAAAGGTCATTACATGCCGTCTCTTCCGACCAATAGGTTGTATTGGTCGGAGTAGCAATGCCTAAACGGTCAAAAATGAATAAACTGCCTCGTTTATCCAAGAAATAAACATCATTGTTATCGCCCCAGACATCCTCAATATCCTCACCGCCATTATCATTGTTATTGTTTAACAAGTCTGTGCAACTCCAGCCACTGGAATCTTCACACAGGATCATCGTTCCATCATTTCCATCTTTCTTGCCGCCAATAAAAACTTCCGTTGCCGTATCTGACCAAACACCTAACATGTCTTTATTTATTGCAGGCAAGTTACTGCTTTCATCTGACCAGTCCGCATTGATGTCGGTACCGTCGTATACTAGGAAAGCCCCTCTGCCCGAATCTCTATTACCTACCGCGAAGGCAACGGTACTACTAATGACTTCAACATCTTGGAGGTCTTCATTTAGAATATCGGCATCGTTACTACGGGTCCACGTCGTGCCATCATAGTGCCAGATTTGGCCATCTCCACCCTCCTTCTTACCCACACCAATGACATTACTATCGCTACTGCCCGATATGCCATTCAGATCATCTGTTAGAAAGGAGGTAGTACAAATCTGAGGATCAAAAGTACCAATGCCAAAGACACAAGAAATAGCTTCATAGTCACTGCCAATTCCAAACCCACTGCCAACGGCAGTAGCAACAGAAGTCGATATATCGATCGTGTAAAGCTGTCCTGCACCAGTTGTGCCGTACAACACACTGTTGTCATCAAAATCCATACCTTCAATATCAGAGGCTCCCGTAATACCACCTAAACTAGTTGCTGCGCCTGTAGTCAAATTGACTTCATAAAACCCGGGAGCATCAGTAACGATATAGACTTTACTGTCTGCTGGGTTGATAGCGATATCATCCACTGCACCACTGGCCCCAGTGATTACCAAATAATCATCAGTGCCGCCATTAAAAGCAAGTGGCACATGTGCACCTGTAGTTTTATTTATTTCAATGATGACATCATTACCTCCCTTGGCCATCGATCCATAAATCTTGTCATTGGTAATATCGTATGTCAGGCCATCCACATCAGTGAAGGCCACGTTGCCATCGTCACCAGAGCCAGTTCCGAATGTAGATGAGGTGGCGGTAAAGGCGCCTGTATTTGGATTTAACCAACCAAGTTGATCTGCATCCGCAGCATAAAGAACATTAGCACTAGTATCATACGTTGCAGCTTCAATATCAGGTACACCAACGGAACCAAGAAGTGAGGCACTTCCAGCTCCTAGACCTGAGCTCTTAACTAAAACAAGTTCATCCGTATTATCCGATACTGCGTAGCAAGTACCGCCAGCGGGTGGTGAAAAGGAAGGAAACGATGTATCTACCTCGCTGTCATCAAGTGTAATTATGAGTTGTGGGGCGGCTGTACCATCGAATGATTCTGCTTCGCGTTCACAAGTTCCGGTACACGGGCTTCCCGGTTCAATTATGATGACGATACTATTAAAATGAGACCAGCCGGGCCGCTGCACAATTTCACTAATGACGCTACTGATATCAGGCGTTCGTTGATCCGTTCCAGCAGCACCTACGGAATTCCAAGCAGGTACACTAGACCATGAGACAGAAGCTGATGTCTTGGTACGCCCTGTAATATTTCCATTAGATGACCCGAATTCAGATGTCGTATCTTCATCTTCACCATAGATTACCAAATTGGTAGTGCCTGAACTGGTTTCATCAGTAGTAAATTGCACGTAGGCATTCGTGATTGAGGTAGCACCTTGTGCGATAGTTATCCCTTGAAAACGTACACCAACAACTTGTCGAGTACTGCCATCTTCATAAACAAGTTCCAAATCACTACTGCCCAGATCTTCCATAGTACCTGCTGTTCCAGGCACTCCTGAACCTTGTTCTTCTGCATCATCGTTCGTTTGAGAAACACTATATGTTAGCGTCGTAGGCGCTGCTTTCACGGAAAATGAGTAGAACACAATCAGATTTATAAAAAGGCAAAATATTATTTTGCTAATAAGCAAATTACTTATAATGGGAAAATATTTCATAACATTTAAAACGATTCTCTCTGGTAAATTATTGGTGATTCACTATCTTCATAAGATTCGTTATTATTTTCGCTTTCATATTTATATGATTCTGTAGAATTCATACTCGACTCTCTTGCTTCAATATTACCATCTGAAACAGGTAAATCTTTTGTAATTTCCACATTTTGTTCTTCGAAGAACAGTTTATCTGCCCACCATGCGGCAGTCGCAAAACCGCCTACTAATAGTAAAACGATCCACCAGGGCGTTTTGTTCAGATTTATTTCTTTTTTTCGCTGCGCCTTATGTAGTAGACGCGATTCTATGACAGACAAGCGCGACTGATCTGCACTAGTCATATTCTCAAACACCTGAATGATTAATTCCTCTAATTCCAATTCAGTTGGTAATGTAAATCTATGCGTCATTAACGTCGTCTTGCCATTGCTGTTTCAATTTATTGATTATAGAAGCACCTTGTCTACGCACTGTGCCTTCCGGTAAATCCATCATGCTTGCAATCTCTTTATGCGTTAATCCAACCCTATAACGCATGAACAACAGATTTTGTTCATCTTGAGGTAAATTTTTTATGACACTTTGTAAGTATTCTTTTTCATCCTGAAATTCGGTTTCTTCCTCTGCTTGTTGTTCTACGTCTATATCAATCTTATCAATCGGAGAGGCTTTATCACGACGAAATTGATCAATATGTGAATTGATTGCGATTCGATAAAGCAAAGCAACAGGTGATCGCAGGTCTTTACAAACTACCTGTATAAACTTTAAAAAAGTCTCGGATAAGAGATCATAAGCACCAGCCTCGTTGCACCCTCGATTCCTCAGAAACTGCCAGAGGCGTGTGGCCTCAAGCCGATAGAATTTACTGAACGCAGTATTGTCTGCGTTTTTACAGTATTGTTCTAATAAGTTTTTGGCTAAGTTCTGCATAGTTCCCATTGCGTCTTATACGCAAAAGAGTAACGCAGAATGGAAAATAAAAGAACTATGAGAAGGAATACTTTATAAAATAGAAGCGAACTGCTTAAATTTAATTGAGGTGTTAATTTGAAGCTAATAAAGATTTTTGTTTTCTAAATTTCTTTTCCAGAAAATAGGCGAGATGTTCTAGTTGATTAATGTTGTCAACTTCGTCAGCTTCACCCGACTCATACTGAAAGTGATGCACTAATTCGTGCAGTATTATTGCCTGACCTTTTTTTGAATTTAAATCCACATCATGACTAATGTAAATCGTTTTATTATTAAAATCGTACAGACCCCTAATGTTGGCACAATGTTTACCGTGCCTTATCTTTCTATCATCTTCTCCATATGCGATTGAACAGATCTTTTCTACATCAACAACTTTTATATTTGGTACGACTATATTCTCATAATTAAAATAATTCTGGTTTTCCAGCCAAATTAATAAATTAGATAACACATTCTGCAGTTTTGCATCGTCCGTTGAATGAGAATGAGTTATATTTGAACTCATCAAAAACAGGTAAAAACTGATAATTATGTGGATTCGTTTAATCATTCCATTTGAAACACATCAACTGTTTGAGGTTAATTCTTTAGTCTAGTCAGGTCATATTAGTCCCGATTTATTCATGAACTTAGACCAGTTATGTCCAATACAAACAGTAGTTAACAACGAGGGATTTGTATAACGCAAAGATTAAAAAGTGTGACCGATCACTCATTTTAAGCTAAGAGATTTGAGCTTTCTTGATTTTATCCTTTCATCTCAGATTTTGGCTCGCGAGCTAAAAGATTTTGTACTGCTTCATGTGGAGAACATGTCGACTGCAATACATTAATCACCTGCTCAGTAATCGGCATTTCGATATTATATTTTTTCGCCAACTCACCGACTTCATTGGCTGTTTTCAATCCTTCTATAGCTTGACCAATTTTATCGCTGGCTTCTTGAATTGATAAACCTTCGGCTAATAACAAACCAAGCCGACGATTACGTGATTGATCATCTGTACAGGTTAAAACCAAATCACCCAAACCCGCCAAACCCATAAAGGTTTCCTGCTTGGCACCCATTGCCAAGCCCAATTGCATTATTTCATGCAAGCCGCGTGTAATTAATGCCGAACGTGTATTCGCACCAAAACCCAAACCATCAGCAATTCCGGCAGCAATGGCCATAACATTTTTAACCGCACCACCGATTTGAACACCAACATAATCATTATGTGTATAGATTCTGAAAACATCGCTGTGAAAAAGATCTGCAAAAGATTGTGCAACTTCAATATCTTTTGCTGCGATTGTTACGGCCGTCGGTAAACCTGTTGCTACTTCTTTCGCAAACGAAGGGCCCGATAAAATTGCAACAGAGCAACCGTTCAATTCTTCTTCAACAACCTGATGATTTAATTTTTGTGTGCCGGGTTCAAAACCTTTACACGCTAAACAAACACTGATATCAGAAAATGATTTTAGTAACTGCAAACTACTGCGCAAGCCATGACAAGGAACAGCATTAACCACCATCTTAATATTTGTTGGCGCCTGCTCAATCGAATCAATCGGAAAAAGATTATCTGGAAAGATAACGTCAGGAAGATATCGTTTATTACATTTATCTTTTTTTAAATTACTTATTAACTCTGAATCAATATCCCATAGATATACTGAATGTTCATTACGCGCTAAGGCCAACGCCAGTGCAGAACCCCATGAACCAGCGCCTAGTACTAATACTGACTGTGCTGTCATAAAACGCTACACCTTTTTTAATGAGTCGTGCCTGATTCAGGCTGTTCTGCTTTTTGTTGCTGTGCATACAAAGCATCAAAGTTTACTGGCGAAAGTAAAAGTTGAGGGAAACCGCCTCGTGTCACAATATCTGACACTGCTTCGCGAGCAAATGGAAATAATATATTTGCACAAACCGTTGCTAACATGCGCTCGATCACGTCATCAGGAATATTTTTAATAAAAAAGACACCCGCCTGATTAATCTCAACCAGATATGCCGTTTTATCTTCAAGCTTAACTGTCAGTGTAATGGATAACACTACATCAAAAAGATGCTCGCCAATAGGCGTTGCTTCATTAATCATGTGCATATCAACCACCGGCTTCCATTCCATTTTAAACACTTCCGGTGAATTTGGTGTTTCAAATGAAATATCTTTCACATAAACCTTTTGAATCGAAAATTGCGCCTCAGTCTGTTCTTGTGACTTAACTTCTTTCTCAGCCATGATGTTTATTTAGAACCTTTTGTTAAAGGTAAATTCGCACTCTGCCAGGATAAGATTCCACCTTTTAAGCAATACACTTTTTCAAAACTTTCGTTCATCAATTTGCGGACTTCCTTGATAGAAACCGAACCACTGGCGCAGCAAAATATAACACCCTTGTCTTTATACTTTTTCAATTTATCAATTTGGTTACCGAGTTCATCAACATTGATATGTATTGCATCAATAATATGTCCGTTCTCAAATTCTTTTTGTGAACGTATGTCAATCACCTGTGCATCTTCGCGATTGATTAAACGGGTTACATCATCAGGCTGCAGCAATTTGACGCCACTCAGCAAATCACCATAAAAATTCCATACCAATAACATTAAAATGGAGAGTAATAGTGAAAATAAAAATAAATGATTGGCGACAAATTCGGGGAATCGTTCCATTAAATAATCTCTTCTTCTAGGCAATATTTTAGTAGGCTGAATGATACGTTATATCGTCGAGTGAAAAAACAATTCAATTGGAATATTGATTTCACGGAAAGCTGCGCGAGAATAGATAAGCGCCTAACTTTCATGCTAATATTCGCGCACACTAAACTGAAACTTAACGGGTTATAAACTCATTACTATCAAGCCCTTTTGTCCATTTATATTGCATAACAAAACTGCAGTCGCCACCGTCACTCCATTTTCCGCTAAAATCAGTCTCGATCAGCAAAATATCCAATGCAAGTAACACATAAGCCAACAATATTAATCGTCCTTGATGGCTGGGGACATACAGATAATACCGTCTATAACGCGATATATTCCGCCCATAAACCAAACTGGGATAAACTCTGGTACAAATACCCTCATACCCTGATAAGCGCATCAGGTATAGATGTTGGGCTACCCGCATCTCAAATGGGTAACTCGGAAGTCGGTCATATGAATATCGGTTCGGGTCGAATTGTCGATCAGGAATTCACGCGCATTACTCGAGCCATGGAAGACGGCAGTTTCTATGACAACGAAATCCTGACGGCTGCATTTAAAAGTGCCGCAGAAAATAATAAAGCGGTGCACTTATTAGGATTACTGTCTCCCGGCGGTGTTCATAGTCACGAAGATCACATTTTTGCCTTAATGGAACTGGCAGCAGAATGTAATGTTAAAAAGCTCTATCTACATGCCTTCCTCGACGGACGCGATACGCCACCAAAAAGTGCGGTGGAATCAATTCACAAAGCTCAATTAAAAATGAAAGAGCTTGGTATCGGCCGTTTCGCTACTTTAATCGGACGATATTTCGCCATGGACCGCAATAAACGCTGGGAAAGAACCAAAATCGCCTACGATCTTATTTGTCAGGGTAAGTCAGAATACCAATCTATCGATCCGTTTATTGCGGTTGATATGGCTTATGCCAGAGAAGAATCCGATGAATTTATTCGACCGACATCAATTATCAAACATGGCGAAAAAGCAGTTACTGTCGAAGACGGAGATGTCATTGTTTTTGCCAATTACCGCGCCGATCGCGCCCGACAATTAGCAAGAGCCTTCACTAAACCTGAATTCAAAGCGTTTGAACGTGAACGAGTACCTCAATTGGCAGCCTTTGTCAGCCTGACATCATACAAAGCCAACTATGAATTTCCGGTCGCATTTCCACCGGTCAAACTGAAAAATGTCTTCGGTGAATATATTTCCAAATTTGGTTTAAAACAACTTCGCATAGCGGAAACAGAAAAATATGCGCATGTAACATTCTTCTTCAATGGCGGCGAAGAACGTGTATTTGAAGGTGAAGATCGCATTCTGGTTCCCTCGCCTCATGTTGATACTTATGATAATGCACCTGAAATGAGTGCCTATGAAATCACGGATCGCTTAATCGAATCGATCAATAGTAACAAATATGATGCAATTATCTGTAATTACGCTAATGCAGATATGGTCGGCCATACCGGAAATTTTAAATCGACTATTGCGGCAATTGAAACCATCGATAAGTGTCTTGGCAAGGTAATTGAAAACGCATTAAACGTAGGCGGCGAAGTTATTATTACTGCCGATCACGGTAATGCCGAACAATTAAAAGCCTACACCACAGAAAAAATCAGATCTCAGGCACATACCGCACATACTAATAATCTGGTGCCTTTAATTTATATTGGAAGACCGGCAGAGTTTCTTCCCGGTACAGGATCGTTGTCAGATATTTCACCAACACTACTCAATATAATGGGTATACCTCAACCAGAAGAAATGACCGGCAAATCACTGTTAGCCTTAACAGATGAGGAAACACCTGCCGTTGTTGGGAAATAATTCAACTATGTTTCAACTTTCTAACAAGATTGTGAAAATATGTTGTTACCTGTTTCTCTTATTCTCTTTTGCGTCCTATGCTGCAACGGACGAAGCCAATACAGATAAAGCATCCGAACTAAAAGACCTCCGTTCCCGTATAAAAAATGTCGAAACACGCATCAAAGGAGCTCGCGATGAAGCTGAGAAATTACAAAAAGAATTACGCGAGAACGAAATCACGACTGCAGAAACTTTAACCCGCTTACATGACTTTGAATTGGGTATCTCAAAAAAACGAGCGGAACTGGAAGAACTCACATTTGAAAAAGAAGAACTTGGAGCTGCTCTCGGGCAAGAAAAAGAAAAATTAAAGTATCAAATTCGTTCAGCTTATCAAATGGGTCGTAACGACTACATCAAGCTAATGCTAAATCAGGAAGACCCAGCTTTAGTTGGACGAGCACTTGCTTACTATGATTATCACAATAGAGCGCGTTCAGAACGCATCGGACAAGTCCAACAAACATTAGTTAATCTAAATGAAATTCAATCTTCAATTGTCGATCAAACCAATAAACTCGAATCGCTAAAAAAAGAACACGAAGCCAAATTACAAAATTTTCATCAATACCGCGCTACACGACGAGATATCGTTTCACGCTTGCAAAAAGATATCGAAGTGCAAGGTATCGAACTACAGATGTTACAGGAAAATGAACGAGAACTCGGAAAACTGTTTCAAGGTTTGAAAAAAGAACAAGCGGTTACTATTGAGATGTACGAAGACATGCCGACTTTCATTTCACTGAAAGGAAATTTACGCTGGCCAGCAAAAGGCAAATTATTAAAAAAGTTCGGTGCCAGTAAAAAAGGTGGCAATTTGAAATGGCAAGGTGTTCTCATTGATGCTGAAACCGGCACCAGTGTCGAAGCAATCAGTGCCGGAAAAATTGTATTTGCCGACTGGTTTCGTAACCTTGGCTTATTAGTCATTATTGATCACGGCGACGGCTATATGAGTCTCTACGGGCATAATCAGAATTTATTAAAGAACACTGGCGATTGGGTACTTGCAGGTGAAAAGATTGCAACCGTTGGAGATAGCGGCGGTCAAACCGATACAGCTCTTTATTTTGAGATCAGAAAAGGTGCTGAACCTTTAAACCCGTCATCTTGGTGTAAAGGTTAACTAATAGAACATTGATAACTTGTCAGGAATAGGCTGGCGCGGGTATGCTTAAACTGTATTGACCCAGTATAATGATAAAAAACACATGTCCGCTTGAATGGAGTAGAGGATGTATAAAATTAAAAATTTTGTAATCACTGTCGTACTGTCGATTTTCTCGGCTTCTTTTGCATTTGCAAATACCGAAGAAAATACAGAAGCTGATACTCTACCCTTGGACGAGCTACGCACCTTCACCGAAGTTTTTGCAAAAGTAAAAAGCGACTATGTTGAAACTATTGATGATAGAGAATTAATTGAAAATGCGATTAGAGGAATGCTGGAAGGACTCGACCCGCATTCAGCTTATCTCGATAAAGAGTCTTATAGTGAATTACAAGAAGGCACCTCTGGTGAATTTGGTGGACTTGGTATTGAAGTGGGTATGGAAGATGGTTATATCAAAGTAATCTCTCCTATAGACGGAACGCCTGCGGAAACGTCAGGTATCAAAGCAGGTGATTTAATCATTCGTCTCGATGAAAAATCAGTACGCGGTATGTCGCTGAATGATGCCGTCGATCTAATGCGTGGCAAACCAGGTAGTGACATCGTCCTGAGTATTGTTAGAGAAGGTGAAGAAAAACCATTTGATATCACCATTACTCGCGCCATCATAACGGCGCAAAGTGTTCGCAGCGAAATTCTTGAACCCGGTTTTGGTTATGCTCGCGTCTCAAGTTTTCAAACGCACACCGCAGAGGATTTACGCAAAGCAATCGAAAAACTTAAGAAAGACAATGAAAATAGCTTAAGAGGATTGATTCTTGATTTGAGAAACAACCCGGGCGGTATTCTCAATGCAGCAGTGGGTGTTTCTGATTTATTTCTGGACAGTGGTTTAATTGTTTATACCGAAGGCCGAATTCAAGACTCAAAATTAAAGTTTAATGCGAAGCCTTCTGACATTTTAAGAAATGCACCTATTATTGTGCTTGTTAATGGTGGCTCAGCCTCGGCTTCTGAAATTGTCGCTGGCGCATTACAAGATCATGAACGCGCAATCATTATGGGGAAACGCACTTTTGGCAAAGGCTCAGTGCAAACTATTTTACCAATGAATGATGAAGCAGCATTGAAATTAACAACGGCGCGTTATTTCACGCCATCAGGTCGTTCAATCCAGGCATCGGGTATAGAGCCTGACATCACTATTGAAAATATCCGTGTTAATACTGATGAGAGTGTCGGTTCGGGACGAATAAAAGAATCAGATTTAAGTGGCCACTTAGACAATGGCAATAAAGATGATAATGAAGTTGATAAAACATCTGTCGACAAAACCAAAACTGAAAAGAAAAAGAAAGACGATAAACCTTCGCTTGCGGAAACCGACTATCAACTGTATGAAGCATTGAATGTATTGAAAGGCTTGGCAATTCAGATGAAGAAAATAGGGTGACACGCTGCATATAGATATGCTGATATTTAAAAATAAATTATTTTTTTATTTACTGCTAAGTTCTGGCGCTTTATTTTCTACCGCTGCTTATTCTGAAAAAGCACACAAACCCACTATTTCAATTCTCATTGATGATATTGGTTATAAATTTAATGAAGATATTCGCGCACTAGCTTTACCCGGCCCTGTTGCGTACGCAATCTTACCCCACGGACCGAATACTGAAAAAATGTCACAACTTGCATTTAAAAAAGGCAAGGACATTTTGTTACACTTGCCGATGCAAGCAGAAGTAATGGATAAAAATGAATTTCTTGGACCTGGTGCATTAACGCTAAACATGACACGAGAGGAATTTTTAAAGACCCTGAATATTAATATACTCGCTGTCCCGCATTTAATCGGTATCAACAATCACATGGGAAGTTTATTAACTCAACATCCCGGACACATGCAATGGTTAATGGACAGCATAAAAAACAATGGACAATTCTATGTAGATAGTTTGACCAGTGATAACAGTGTCGCCGCCAGGTTAGCAAAAGAAAACAACGTGCCTTATTTAACGCGTGATATTTTTCTTGATCATAAAAAAGGATCAAAATATGTACGCGAACAATTTAAAGAACTTATTAAAATAGCAAAGCGCAATGGATCGGCATTAGGTATCGGTCACCCACATGCAAGCACCATAGCAGTGTTATCAGAAGTGTTACAAAATGTCGAACAATATGGCGTTAAGTTTGTCAGTATAAAATCATTGGTACATAAACCGACAGCAGGAAAGAAATATGCACAAAGTACTGATACCGCTAGCGCAGGGATGTGAAGAACTCGAAGCCGTCACAATCATAGATATATTAAGACGCGCAAAGATTAATGTAGTAACAGCCGGACTTGATGCACAACCCGTTACTGCAAGTGGCAGAACTGTACTAATTCCCGATACCGATTTAGATACTGCACTAAAAGACGATTACGATATGGTTGTTCTGCCCGGTGGCTTACCCGGCGCAGATCATCTTAATAACGATGAAAGAATAAAAGATATATTAATAAAGATGGCAAACAGTAAAAAATTTACTGCTGCTATTTGTGCTGCACCAAAAGTTTTATTGAATGCAGGTTTACTTGAAAATAAAAAAGCAACCAGCTATCCCGGCGTTCTAGATAAGGCAAACAATACCAATGTCAGCAACGATGCTGTTGTTGTCGATGGTAAAGTCATTACCTCATGTGGCCCGGGAACAGCAATGGACTTTGCATTGACCTTAATTGAAGCTCTGGAAGGAAAAGAAAAAAGAGAAGAAGTAGAAAAGGGATTGGTTAGATAATTTATCTATAACTCTTCGACTACTTCATGATTTTTTCCGTAAGCTAAAAATTTTGGGATAATAGACAAAATGTGATGGTTTTCTTAAGCTAAGCTTTTGAATTAAATAATAAAACGGCGGATCAAAAATAATGCTTAAAATAGTTGCCCACAATGTGGTTTGTTTTCAGTTATTTATTATGGTCATTTAAG
>JBDNFW010000046.1:0-3696 GCA_041689615.1 Gammaproteobacteria bacterium
ATGGTGAAATCGATTAATGAAATTGGTCATGTGATGGGAATGCAAACCATTGCTGAGTTCGTAGAGAACGATGAGATTAAAGGTATGTTGAGGGAGATAGGTGTCGATTACGGTCAAGGTTATGGTATTCATAAGCCGCAAGCGTTTGATGAATTACTTGGTCAACAGTAAAATATGTATGACAACAATATAGAATCACAATTAGCCGACAAAAGGCGCGAGGGAACGTACCGATGAGTGACACGGCAATAACAAAGACAAGTGAACCTAGCACTCTTGTCTCTGACTGTAGTTTACCCTCTTTGCCAGAAGCCTTCTTTGAACTAAAAATAGCAATCAATTCAAATACAACAGATCGCAAGCGAATATCAAACATATTAATGCGCGATCCAGTTATGTGTGCTCGAACACTCCAACTCGCTAAATCCGCATATTTCATGTCAGATCGAGACATTGACACTATTGATGATGCTGTACAAACAATCGGTACGAATGCGTTAATTTCGATTGCAATGGCGGTTTACGTGCTTGATGTTTTTAGTAAAGTAGATTCAGAACTTGTGAATATGAAACAGTTTTGGAAACAGTCGATACGAATGGGTATCGCTGCAAGAACGGTAGCAAAATTTTGTCCGTTGAAACAAAGGTACAGCTATGATCATTATTACATTGCCGCGATGTTGGCACGTATTGGAAAGTTGGTGTTGTATATTGAATCCCCTGATATAGCGGAAGATATCATCAAGCAGGCTAACAAAGCACATGAACCTAAATTCATAATAGAAGAACGATTATTAGGCTACACGCACGCTGATTTAAGCTATGAATTACTAAAATTTTGGGGGCTTTCACCATCCATTTATAAATCAATTCCCTATTATATCTATCCTGATAAAGTTCCGGATGAATATAAGGAAACGGCTTACATCACACATGCAGCGTACTATCTGCAATTTGCATGGTTTCATAATAATGAAGGACACTATATTGATTTACCTAGCAAGCCTAACGAACTCGCATATCAATATCTAGGAGTAGAAACAATGGATCTAGTTGCGTGTTCTACATTGATAGATGCTGAATTTGAGTTTCTTTGTAAAGGTCTAAACCTTAACTAACCTGTCGCATTGCCTCACTAATATTGTTACCCGACGACTACCGTTGCCTCATATAACCTGCAACCCATCAGAATCACTGCTGGGAGTCAGATATTTTGAGGAGCATTACCTTGGCAACACGCAAAGAGCTAATCATTGCAGTAGGAACGAGATACCGAGCCGCCTCACGGCAGCAAAGAACGGCGGTGCTAGACGAGTTCACCAAAATCACGGGCTATCACAGGAAACATGCGATAAGGGTATTGTCAAAGGCGCCACTACTTGGCGCTGGTAAGAGTCGGCAAAGGCCACGTATTTATGGTCAAGCCGTCGTGGAAGTTCTAATCCTGCTATGGGAATCTTCGGATAGGCTCTGTGGAAAACGACTGCAAGCATTGATCCCCTCGTTACTGGAAGCGATGGAAAAACACGGTCATCTGGATGTCTCCGAACTGGTTAAGACGAAGCTTCTGGCCATGAGCGCTGCCAGTATTGACAGATTATTGAAACCGACGCGGACCAAGGCGCAAGCATCAGGAAAACGTCGAAAGGGTTCCGGCAACGTCTTCAAGAAACAGATCCCTATAAGGACATTTTCAGACTGGGGTGAGCCATCACCAGGGTATATGGAAGTTGATCTTGTCGAACACTGTGGCGGAGTAAAGCAAGATGGAGACTTCGTCCATTCATTGGTCATGACAGATATAGCCAGTGGTTGGACTGAATGCATTGCAATGCAAGTCCGAAATCAACTACTTGTCGTAGAGGGTTTTGCGAAAGCCAGTCAGGATATGCCGTTCGCAATATCAGGAATTGACACCGATAACGGCAGCGAGTTTGTTAACGAAATCGTCTTTATGTACTGTCTGAAGATGGGTTATGAGCAAACTCGATCTCGCCCTTATCGCAAAAACGATCAAGCTTGGGTGGAACAGAAAAACGGTTCAGTTGTACGGCGCCTCGTGGGGTACGGTAAGCACACAGGGCCAATTGCTTGTACTACGTTGCAACAGCTATACGACGCCTCTCGTTTGTTCGTCAATTTCTTTCAACCATCGTTCAAACTCAAATCAAAGCATCGAGAAGGAGCCCATGTGCGGAAAATATACCATAGCCCCAGAACTCCCTGTGAGAGACTCCTGGACAGGGATGATGTGAGCGATCAGATTAAGCAAACGTTGCGCGCTCAACTGTCTCAACTCGACCCGGTTAGTTTACTGAGTGAAATACGCAGCGCTCAACAACGGCTCGCTGATTTGTCGGTGGGAAGTGTCAGCGTACAACCGGATGTCGAAAATATTACAGGCTTCATGCAAAGCCTGGCCAGCGCCTGGAAAACAGGAGAGGTCAGACCCACTCACAAGGCAAGCGAGGCCAAAACCAGAACGTGGAGAACACGACCTGACCCGTTTGAATCTGACTGGTCAATGATTGACAACTGGTTGAGTATCGACTCAACCATCACAGCCAAAGAAGTAATGCAAAGGCTATGTGAGATGGAACCTGAGAAGTATTCTGGCAAAGCACAATTGCGCACGTTGCAGCGCAGAATCAAAGATTGGCGGACAGCACGTACCAACGAATTGATCTTTGGACAGCTAGGTCCTCAGGGAAGTAAAGTAAAGGCTAAGAGTGACGATTGTGAAGCAACGACTGTGCTTGGGTAACATTATTAGTTGAGGCAATACGATCGCCTACAGCACCTACTGTTGGCACTCTACCATCTACGTCCATGTAGACGACCCATAGCCATCAATTCATTATTAATTTAGTGCTTACCTAGAAATTCGATAACCTTAACCAAGCTCGTTTCAACTCCACTATCTAAGTTGTCAAATGATATGCCAATTTTTGAAGTAGATTTATAATCTGTTTTATTTACAGCCAACACAGATAATTCGATATTATCTTTGTTGCTTGGTGATTCGAATTTTAACCTGCCACTTATAGTATCCTTACCCACGCTTCTTTGAATCTTAGAAGGCAACTCCGGTAACAAGCAACGGCATCCATTTAAACTAATATCCATTATAGTGCCCGTCAAATCTTGTCCTTCAATTTCTAAAACACAAGGGATATAACAATCATAACGTTCTGTCTTTCTCAAACTAACGGTATTTATTGTTGTTGGATAACTAAGAATTAACATCATTTTTGGTTTAGTCACTAGTGTCATGAGGAATGTCTCAAAACCGTACGCTTGACCGTGCTGAAGATACCGAACAGTTACTTTGTTTCCCTCAAAAAGTTTTTCTTTTATGCCAGAGTATCCAATCGGAGCTTTAATTATTATAAATTCAGATGGGATCAGACCAATCAAATGACTTTTAAGCTTTCCTTCTATTCCTTCAATATTTAGCAGGAGACTTGTTCCCATCTCAATATTAATTCTTTGTCCAAATATTTGTTTAGCCATCTTTATTATCGTTCCTCCCTTTATATTAAATAAAAATTACTTCCATCATATTTTAAATCAATAATATTATTATTCTCACTTTTTGTGTCAAATTGAGACTGGATGAACCTAGAATCAACCCCAAGTGAACTGGGTTTTGGCACAGTGCATGTACCGTAAGTGCCCGTTTAAGTTAGTAGTGAA
>JBDNFW010000047.1:0-1548 GCA_041689615.1 Gammaproteobacteria bacterium
AGACGGACGTAAAGGCGTTATCAAACTGTTTGAGAGAAGATACCAAGGGTTACCTATCCCACTCTGCCAATTCCACCAGGCACAAATGATTCGACGATAGACAACAAACCGACCTAAAACAGAGTGTGGTCAGGCATTGAAATGCTTGATGTTAATGCTGACTCAAGTCGACCATGAACAATTCTCATCCATGCTGTTTTCTTTGCGCGAACAATATCAGGCGTTCTTAAAAGAACGTAATGAACAGGGGCAGTTTATGCATCGTCGTTTACGCAGTGCGTTTCGCTCATTGAAAACAAACTTACCTTATTTGTTTACCTATAAACAGTTCCCTCAACTCAATATGCCCAACACAACGAATAGTTGCGATGGCTCCTTTGCACATTGGAAACAGAAAGTAAAAATACATCGTGGATTACGTCATAAAAGAAGAAACAAAATGATCCATTATTTGCTCAATAAATCATGAAAAAACCATCACATTTTGTCTATTATCCCTAAAATTGGCATAAATATTGATGGTAAGATATTTAATAAAATATTAATGAGGCAGTGTTATGAACCAAAATAATGAAACTATCCAAAACCCACGGTCGACGGTTGTTGAACTGTTGTCTAAAGCAGTCATCGAAATATTTTCTGAATACGAGCTCAACTTCTCAAGTAATAGTGATACACAAGAAATTCTGGGGACAGGGAATTGCTTGATAGCTCTAATCGGTTTATCCACCGAGTCAATCCGAATGTCTCTAACATTGCTGGTACCTCAACCCCTTTTGAAGATTAGTTTTCCTATGGATGTTGACGAAATAAATGACAAGATATTGCAAGACTGGATAGGTGAATTATCTAATCATTTAGGCGGACGGCTTAAGCATAATTTACTTCCATACGGTTGTAATTTGATTCTTGGACTACCCACTGTTATTCAAGGAAGTGGATTGCAAATCGATCAACCTAAAAATTCTGTATCCAGCACACATCAATTTTCTACTGAGAAAAATGAATTGATTGAAGTGGGCCTAAGCACCTTACAGCAAGAAAATTTCATGCTCCATACACCAGTAGAAAAAGAAGAATCTGAATTAGAGGAAGATGATCAGATATTATTTTTTTAATTATGTATGAAACGGATGTGAATTATTTTAATTAGGAAACAACTGCCCGTTATTACATACACCTGACCGACCGCTTTCAGTATGGAGCAGCCCGTGAGGAAAAATCAATATTAGGAATAGTTTGAATCAACTCACGTTATGTGCAGATATGTAAAACTTTCCCGTTTACGATGTTTGGCATCTCATATTATTTACTATAAATGCCTTGTGATTACTTGATCACATAATCATAACTTTCCCATTTAGAGTCATTAATAGGAAAGTTTGTTAAATATTCTTTGAACCGATCGGCGCAACGGGCATGAAATGGATAGCTATATTGCTAGTGTTTAATTAGGTGATTGTTGTTGCGTGTAGGGTGTGTCTATCGAGGTAGTTCTGGGGAATGGCTATGTTGATGTTTTTGATCGGGAAAATTATGAAGATGATG
>JBDNFW010000048.1:0-59699 GCA_041689615.1 Gammaproteobacteria bacterium
AGCACTATTTAAGGAGAGCTCTCTACTCTCATTTAAGTGTTTCAATCCCTGCGGGAACGTTATGTTTAAATCCCCTCTTACAACGTCTAATTTGGCTAAACTTACTTTTCTGTATATTAAAATTTCACAAGATGAACACATGCCAACCAAGTCACCAATAGTCTCAGATACAGGTTGATAATCTGCCTCCATATCTATTGGAAAACGTGGCTGTTTGCATTTAACACAATAGATTTGTCCTGGCGCACATGGTCGTTTGTTCTTTTTTCTCTTCTCTTCCAGAAAACGTCTTAATTCACTACCTAGAATTAAAATTGGTCGTTTTCTATCCAGAACAAGCAAGCCCTTTTTAATCCACTCTCGCACTGTGTTTTTATGGATATCATAGAGAGATGAAACTTCTTCAACAGTATAATTGCGGTGAATCTTTGCTAAACGTGGATTGTATTTTGCCACTAAGTTTCTCTAGAACGGCTCTTTTCAATTTTTTCCTCAATCCATTCATCAATTTCCGTATCAATCCATCCCACTGCACGAGGTCCGAGTGAAATTGAAGTTGGAAAAGTTCCTTGTTTAATGCGAAGATAAATTGTGGATCGGGATAATCCTGTTAGAGATTTAACTGCTGGAAGTCTTAGTATTGAATTAACCATGTTAGAGCCTCCTGAGGCATCGTTGAACATGGTCTTATTAAATCGGAGCGTTTAATGCCCTCAAGTATTTAAGGAATTAATAAATAAAATTATAACCTCCTGTTAATAAAAATATTTTAAAGATGGGTAAGGTAGCAAACAGGGCAATGCCCGAATGCCTTATTTATTTAACGGCTTTAATTTTAGAAAGAGCATGCCGTTTGATGGTTTCTGCAGATGGAACTCTATCGCCTCTACCTGTAATTTTTTCATTGAGAAATATTTTATGAATCTTCTTTGAAATCTGCTCGATACTTAAACGGGAATTTTCATTAAATATTTTCACGCCAAGTTCTCTAGCATAGAATTTCCAATCGAACTTATCTGGGTCAACAACTAAATTAGCTTTATTTTTTTTGTTCTTTTCTGGATGTTCAATACTTTCTATTTTTTTATTGATTTCTTTTATCTTTTTATCAAGTTTTTTCCTCATTCGCTTTTGAGCTTCTAGTTTAAGCGGATCATTTCCATGATGCGTTTTTCCCAGCACGTTAATTTCTCGTTCAGTTTCTATTTTTAAACAAATCAAATCCCAATGTTCTTTACCCATAGACGATTGTTCCCACTCTTTATGTGCTGGAGCATTGCTATACATAAATCCAATGCTGTTGAGATAATCAAGGTTCACCGGTGGGTTAAATACGCTCCAATCTTTAAACAAGGTAAGCATGAATCTGAATATATCAGGGATAAAATACATGGTCTCATATTTACAATTTTTCTCATCCACACAATATTGCTCTGTCTGAATACTCGGCAAGACTCTTTCTTTTGACTTGTTCCCTGACTCATCTCTCATTCCTTGATCCAGCATATTGAGGTAAATAGCTTTTTGTTCGGCTGAAAGAGATTCGCTTGTTGAACCTGTCAAAATGAGTTTTATGGCATCGCCAAATGGTGCCAATAAAGTTGGTGACAAACTGTGTAATTTTTTAGACATGTATTAACGTCGTGGATTTATATTCACAATAAAACGATTTCAACTAACTCTTCCCATGGCATACACCAAAGCATTCTCATTAACACGGTCAATCAACTTTATCACTTTGGTCGCTGCGGCATCGTCAAACACGCCTAATAAACCTTGGTCGTGAATATTAGTAAATGGTGGTGCAAACAACATTTGTTTATCTATCACACCATTCTTTGTCAGGTAGGTAATGATGTTATCCATAAATGTCATCTGGTCAGCTCGTAATGAGCCTGCCTGAATAAACTCAGCAAACGCTTCTTGAGCTGCATTGACATCCAAGCCAACAATTCCACGTATGAACTGACCTAGGGGTTTATCACCATAGTTATCAATATAATCTTTTTTAGTACCCACTGTTTTTCCGTCGAATAAGATATTTTCGAGTGAATTAATTTCAGTTTCAGTAATCGGTTTATTTGTTTTTAGCTTTTGAATAACTAAATGGTCTTTATGATTACGTATATACGATTCCACTCGATCTTTATAACTTTGCAAGCGACCATAGGCAGGTATCAAATCATGTTCAGCGATACCACTATGATCAAGCTCATCTTCAAAATTAGTAATAACATTAATCTGGCTTTCTTTATCCAGATACTTCATCAAGTCACGTAACGCGATCCGTACTTCATCCAAACGATTAATATTAATAGCCGTCCAAAACGGTTCGGTTTGTAAATCATTCAACATTGGCACTTGTATCGCAACAGCAGGAATATTCTGTTTTTTGAGTAAGTCTTTGGCGATTCGACTTATCTTATTAAGATAACTATCTGTGCTGCCTGCTCCTGTTAGCATTGCCATCTGATACTTCAAAATCAATACATCAAATCTTCTTGCCAGTTCGTCATCCTCATCCGCAGGCAATATCAAAGAGGATAAATGAGTATTGATCTCTAGCATGTCGCCCTTTGATAGATTCTCCCAGCGTGCTTTAGGAGTAAACTCAACCACCCACCGTAATACCGCCTTAACGACAAATCGTTCTCTATCCAATGCTGCAACCATTGAATGTAGTTCGTCAATATAAGAACTCGCCAAAACTCGCTGCTCATCTGTACTCTCAGGCATACCTCTGACCAATAAGGCTACTTCCAACTTGGCTTCAAACACTTGTTGCGTCAGGCTTCTTACCAACTTGCCTTCAATGCCGTCAGGATTCACGTCAAAAAACTCAAAGTTCTGACAATAATCAAAAATCACGAATCTGTCTTTATCTTGCCCGATACCGAACAAGTCAGGGCATAGCCTCGTACCACGTCCAATCATCTGCCAGAATTTGGTCGATGATTTTACTTGTTTAAAGAATACTAGATTCACCACACGCGGTGCATCAACACCGGTGTCCATCATATCGACCGACACCGCAATATGTGGATCATGTTCTTCATAGGGATCAACAAAGATCTCTAGCAGGTTCTGCGCTTTAGTTTCGTAATTATCGATAACACGTAAAAACTTACCGGCGTATTCAGGATAGTTTTTATTAAAACGTTCTTCGATAAATATCGCGTGATTATGATTCTTGGCAAAGATAATGGTCTTGCCCAGCTTATCGCCACCTTGCACCTTAATGCCGTGCGTCATTAAGTGATCTAAAACTTTATCAACCGTATCGGTATTGAATAACCATTTATTAATCGCTGCACTGGATATTTCATCAGGTGCTTCACCCAGTGTTGGATCACCAAACTTCTCTTCGTATTCTTGTTTTTCTGCATCTGATAACTGATTGTAATGCACACCCTCACGCACGAACTTTAACGGCACTGACATCGATTTAGGTGGTACTAAAAAGCCTTCTGCAACCGCGCTATCTAATTCATAGGCAAAGGTTGGGTTATCGTCCTCAATACCAAATAAACCATAGGTATTGTGATCAACCTCTGTTTTAGGTGTCGCTGTCAAACCAATCAGCAACGCATCAAAATAATCAAAGATAGCTTTGTATTTTTGATACACCGACCGATGCGCTTCATCGATGATAATCAAATCAAAATGACCAACGCCATAAAAACGTTCGTCATTATCTCTGGCGCCATCAATGCGATTCATAATGGTCGGATAGGTGGAAAACACCAATCGTGTGCCGTTATCTTCTCGTTCTTTGGTTAAATCAATCGCCGATAGATTAGGTAGATGTTCATTAAAGGCATTTTTGGCTTGTGATACTAAGGCATTACGATCAGCTAAAAATAACACTCGTTTTGCCCAGTTACATTTGGTGAGCATATCGACAATGGCAGCAGCGGTTCTGGTCTTACCACTACCCGTTGCCATCACCAACAAACTTTGTCGCGCTCGACCGCGTAACTCTCCTTGCTGATTGGTCGTTACCGTATTCTCAGCCACTCGTTGAATGGCTTCGAGTTGGTAGGCACGCCCTGAAATTGCCTGATTCACTTTAAACTCGCGTAAATCAGTGCGTATAGAGCGTCGTTCAATTAACAGCAGTAATTCATCTTTGCTGTAAAAGCCTTGTACTTCACGCTCAGGATAAAACTGGTCATCCCACAGATACGTTTCAAAGCCATTGCTATAAAAGATAATCGGGCGTTGTCCATGCATGGCTTCTAAACAATCGGCATACAGTTCTGCTTGATGCTTGCCCTTGTGTGGATCTGCCATAGTCTTTTTAGCTTCAACTACCGCCAGTGGCAAACCATCATCCCCCCATAACACGTAATCAACATAACCAATGCCAGACTTATTGGTGCTGACGGGCATGCCTTTTACTTCATATTCAAGGTGATAACCTTCTTGCAGATCATCCCAGCCGCATTCTCTCAATGACAAATCAATATAACGACGGCGTGTTTCAGCTTCGGAAACTAACAAGGGTACAGCAGTATCAATATTTACCGATTTTTCACGCTGAACTTTACGTGCTGACAATTCAATACTTTGTTGCTCTAACTTTTGTTTTAGCTGAGCATTTTCCTGTGCTTGCTCAATGATTGTTTGCTCGGCTTTTCTCGCTTGGCTATTTTTGTATTCTATGTTGGCGAGTAATTTTTCTAATTGTTTGGTATCTTGTCCTTTATCTTTCTCAGCTTGAGGGATCAGGCTTTCATCAAACACTTGTGTCTCTGGCGTTTGCTCACCATAATAAATAGCCAGATGACGTAAGAAGCGGAATAAATATTTAAGTGATGCAAGGGCATCTTGCTGGCTGACCTTTTTGCCATGTGCAGCCAGGTTCCCTGTTTTACGAATGAGATTAAGCTCACCAAACAGTGCGTGATTGAACAATGAAC
This sequence comes from Gammaproteobacteria bacterium, assembly GCA_041689615.1. Classification (GTDB taxonomy): domain Bacteria; phylum Pseudomonadota; class Gammaproteobacteria; order Eutrophobiales; family Eutrophobiaceae; genus UBA7359. The sequence goes on from JBDNFW010000048.1 coordinate 4,923, forward strand.
GAAACTCATGCTCATGCATTAAGGTGCTTAAATCATCCCGCCACGGACGCGTTAGCTTAGCGTCATGGTCATACAACCAGTTAATGGCATTCTCTAAGGTACTGCGACAAAATATCACAGCGGCTTTGGGTGAAATAAAGGTAAGTTGTTCAGCCTCAACCGCATCAGCATGTAAAGCAGGGAAATCAGCTTGGATAAAGGTAAAGTTACTCATCGTCTTATCGCACTCCTTGCTGATCATTCATAAGATTACGCCGCCTTTCTTCCAGTCAACTCGCCGTTAAAGGCTCTTTGTAAAAGGCTGTTAAACAAGGTTTCGGACTTATCTAAACTAGCTTTGGCTTGTTGCTTTTGTTGTTCGATGATGGCGATACGTTCGGCGAATTGGTTTTGGAGAGTGATGGGCGGAAGTAAAATATCGAGTTTTCGTAATTGAGATAAACTCAAAAACTTTTGTGCACCACCTGCTGACGCCATCCATATTATTTTATCTTTTACAAATTTATTATTTAGATAATATTCTAAAAATCTACCTGTCAAAGAATCTTTATTAGGTTTTAGCAATGCAACATTTTTCATGCTAAATTCATAGTCCACAGTATTTAAGGCTGCTGTACCTAAATTAACACCAATATTGGTATATAAAACATCACCCAAATTAGGATTGCATCTCCTAAATATTTCCGCATGTACATCTTGACTCACATAATCACTATTTATGTAGTCGATAACATACGGTTTAATATGTTTGCCAGTTATAAATTTGATGCCTTCTTTTAATCTTTCTGGCGTATCGTGCGTTCCATCTGTAATTTTCGCACAAGCGTTTTCCATTAAGTCTTTATCCCACCCCATCGAATTAATAATAGAATCACCAAACATATTCAAAAAAAGTGATTGATTAAGTGCGGTGTAGTGGTCGATGAGTTGCTGGTCTTTTTGTCTTAGGCTATCCGCCGCATCGAGAATAGCGGCAATCTGTTGTTGCTCTGCTAGGGGCGGGAGCGGGATTTTTGTGTTTTTTAGATACTTAGCTAATTGTAAGTTAATGATCCCTGTAGTCTTGTTTTGGAACTTAGTTACATAACCAAACTTGTGATTACAAAATAGTATGTAATGTAAATATTTAGGATAAACGAGTTGCTTCAAGGGTCTAAGTACAGATGTAAAGTTATTGCATAGATATAATCCATCTCTATCAAAGAAGACTACCCTACCTACAGGTTGTGTTGGGCTTCCCCCTGATTTTTCAATAATGATGTCATCAATCAGTAATTTCTTAGCTTTAACTTTATTTTCAGGTACGTCCCTACTAACAATTTTGGTGAAGTTGATTCTGCCATTATTTGTAAAATTGGTTGTTCGTATAACATTAATAGCCCCGTCACCATTCCCCCATTCACCAGATATTGGCTTCTCGACTAAGTCTTTAAGCATGGAATATTGCATTACCTCAACAACTCCTTCAGCATGCGTAAGGCTTGTATTCGCTCTGCATCCAGTAGTTCTATCTCGGCAATGATTTGTGTCGGTGGTGCATAATCCACTTGCTCGTACACCACTTCTTTATAACGATTGATACTCAAGTCCCAGTCATTGCCTTTAATCTCATCAAACGGTACAAGGAAACTTTGCTCGGTACGGCTACGCTCTGTTTCTTGGTCTCGGCTTTTGAAGCGTTCAATGATGTCGGGAATATTGCTGTCTTTAATCGGGCTACGTTTATCATCAAGACTAAACCCATCTGCCTGCATATCGTAGAACCAAACCTTATCTGTACCACCGTTATTGGTTTTGGTGAATACTAATATCGCGGTACTCACCCCAGCATAAGGTTTGAATACACCACTTGGCATGGAGATCACGGCTTCAAGCTTATGCTTCTCAACCAGTGTTTGACGTAGTTGTTTATGGGCATTGGACGAGCCGAATAATACGCCGTCTGGAATGATGACAGCACAACGCCCACCAATTTTTAACATGCGTAGCATTAAGCCTAAAAACAGTAGCTCTGTCTTTTTAGTTTTAACGGTTTTGAGTAATGAGCTTTCTACACTGTCGTAATCCAGCGAACCTTTGAATGGCGGATTCGCTAAGATCAAACTAAATTGATCACGACTATCAGCATTGGCTTCACTTAAAGCATCACGACCTATCAGTTGTGGGTTATCGATGCCATGTAATTGCAGGTTCATCGCACCGATGCGTAACATGGTGCTATCAAATTCGATACCGGTAAACATATCGGTGTTGAAGTGATTACGGAAGTCTTCTTCATGCAACCATTCAGGATGATGCTCGTGCACATATTCACCAGCAGCCACTAAAAAGCCAGCCGTTCCGCAAGCAGGATCACAAATGGTGTCTTCTTTACTAGGTTGCATCATTTCCACCATCAACTTAATGATATGTCGTGGTGTTCTAAATTGTCCGTTTCTACCAGCGGTAGCAATCTTAGATAATAGATACTCATAGAGATCACCTTTGGTATCACGGTCGTCCATTTTTATCTTGTCAATCATCTGCACTACTTGATCCAGCAACTTGGGTGTTGGGATCATAAAGGTCGCGCCTTTCATGTATTTTGCAAACACCCCGGCATCGTTACCGAGTTGTTTCATATGCTCAAATACAGTGAGGTTGTCAGTATCAGCCTGCGGAATGGTAAACAGGCCAAACATGGTTTCAGGATCGTTATTTTTGAAAGTGTGCCAACGAAAACGCTGATGTGCCGCATCATACAATGACTTTTTAACTGCGCCGCCAATCATATTGGCTTTTTTTTCTTCTAGTGTCTGACGCTCATCTAACCTACGTAGGAATAGTAAGAACGTAAATTGTTCGATAACCGTTAATGGGTTGGCAATGCCGCCCGTCCAAAAGGATTCCCAGATTTTATCGATCTGGCTTTTAAGTTCACCTATGACCATTTTTTCTTATTATTGTTGTTTGTTGTTCGCGTTAATCATTGACGATTTTGCAATAGTCCCCATGAGTCGCTGTAAATCAGTTATCTTACGCTTCTCGCACTACCACTTTAATACTGTTATGCAGGCAATGATATAATCAATGTTCGGTTCACGCGAAGATGTTTTAAGGGAATCAGTTACGCAGGTTTAGAAATTTGAACTACATCAGCTCCTTTGTATGCACGACCATTTGGATCACGTACAGCATGTGCGAATTGATGTTCGATAAATTTCATACAAAACAAGAAAGTAAGATCAGGAGTAAGATCAGTTAGAAGATCCTTTAATTTTATATATATATTTCAACAAGTTATAAAATGAAATGGCGGAGAGGGTGGGATTCGAACCCACGGAGCCGATAAAGGCTCGCTGGTTTTCAAGACCAGTTCATTCGACCACTCTGACACCTCTCCGTCTTGAGGAGCGTGAGGATACATGATCATTAGCCGTTGGAAAAGGCGTATGAGATAATTGAATTTAAAGAAAATTTAATGAAACAAAACTTGATATTTATCGTCCAAAGCATTACATAATAGATACTGTTTTAATAACAAGGTGAAATAAATGAACGAATCCCCTACTGTAGTTACTCGTAGACCAGCCGAATCGATACTTTCTACTAATAAAGTATTGAAAAACACATACTTACTGTTGTCGATAACTTTGATTTTTAGTGCAGTAATGGCCGCTGTTTCGGTTCAGCTTAATTTTCCTCCATTACATTGGGCTATTCAGCTTGGTGGAATGATTGGTTTATTAATGCTGACAAATGTATTTAAAAACAGCGCTATAGGTCTATTGTGTGTTTTCGCATTTACCGGATTCATGGGATTAACTGCAGGTCCAACTATTAATGCCTATCTCACTTTCTTCAGTAATGGCGCAGAACTAGTCATGACTGCAGCAGGCGGAACAGGTGTGATTTTTCTGGCTTTGTCTGGTTATGTACTGACAACTCGTAAAGATTTTAGCTTTATGGGCGGTTTCCTGTTTGTTGGACTAATTGTAATGATCGTCGCTTCACTTGCTAACTTGTTTTTTCAAGTTGCGGCCGTTCAATTAGCCTTATCAGCTGCGTCTATTTTGTTATTCTCAGGTTATATTCTTTACGATACGAGCAAAATAATTCATGGCGGCGAAACAAATTACATAATGGCTACAGTTCAGCTCTTCTTGGATATTTACATTATATTCATGAATCTTTTGCACCTACTTGGAGCGCTTTCAGGTAGAGATTAAGATCTAAATTAACCTAGATTCTACTAAAACCCGACTAAGTGTCGGGTTTTTTTATTTACAGGGACGTAATGTACATCGTTTGTGCAGGAGCACACAAACGATGTGTCTTTTCCACCCTTTATATAACGCAGGTGCCGCAATATTCTCGCACTATCACTTATATAGAAAATCATGCTAGCATCGGCCGCTGTTTTAATAAGAATAATTATTCCTGAATCAACAATTCAATATATAAAGGGGGTCACACGATGAAGATCGGCGTGCCTAAAGAGACATACGCAGGTGAAAAACGCGTAGCGACGACACCTGAAGTTATTAAATGGTTACAAAAGTTAGGATATAGCGTTGCAGTAGAGTCTGGTGCTGGTACGAAAGCAAATTTCACAGACGCAGCTTATAGTGAAGCGGGAGCTGAAGTTATCAGCGGCACCAAAACATTATGGGATTCATCAGATATTATTTTTAAAGTCCGGGCACCGGACGATAAAGAAATTGAATTACTTCATGAAGGCCAAACATTAATTAGTTTCCTCTGGCCTGCTCAAAATGAAGACTTAATGAAAAAGCTTTCCGCCAAAAAAGTAAATGTTTTGGCAATGGACAGTGTTCCACGTATCTCACGAGCTCAAAAAATGGATGCGCTTAGCTCGATGGCCAATATCGCAGGTTATCGCGCTATTGTTGAAGCATCGCATAACTTTGGACGATTCTTTACAGGTCAAATTACCGCTGCTGGTAAAGTGCCTCCTGCAAAAGTACTGGTTATTGGTGCTGGCGTAGCGGGTCTTGCTGCTATCGGTGCTGCTAATAGTCTTGGTGCTATTGTTCGTTCTTTTGATACCCGTCCTGAAGTTAAAGAACAAGTCGAAAGTATGGGCGCTGACTTTCTGCTACTTGAATTTGAAGAAGATGGTAGTGGTGAAGGTGGCTATGCTAAAACCATGAGTGATGAATTCATCGCTGCGGAAATGGCTTTGTTTGCAGTACAAGCAAAAGAAGTCGATATTATTGTTACCACTGCACTTATTCCCGGCAGACCTGCTCCAAAATTAATCACTGCTGCCATGGTTAAATCCATGAAGAACGGTAGTGTGATTGTCGATTTGGCAGCCGAACAAGGTGGTAACTGTGAATTAACAGTACCACATGAATTAAGTGTTACAGATAACGGTGTAACGATTATTGGTTACAGTGATTTACCAAGTCGTTTACCAAATCAATCAAGCCAACTCTACTCAACTAACCTTCGTCACTTAGTCACTGATATGACGCCTGAAAAAGATGGTGAATTAACCATTAATTTCGAAGACGAAGCAGTTCGCGGTGCAACCGTGATTAAAGCTGGAGAAATTACCTGGCCACCACCCGCAGCAAAACTCTCGGCTGCTCCAGCAAAACCTGCTGCAGCCGCTGTTGTTGTGAAACCAGAGCCAAAGAAAGCCGGACCAATTAAACAAATGCTGCCTGTTATTATCGGCGCACTTGTTTTGCTCGGTCTAGGCTCAGTAGCACCGGCCTCTTTCATGACTCACTTTACTGTTTTCGTGTTGTCTTGTTTTGTCGGTTATATGGTGATTTGGAATGTATCCGCTTCACTACATACACCGCTAATGAGTGTAACTAATGCGGTCAGTAGTATTATCGTTATTGGTGCTTTGGTCCAAATATCCTCTTCGGATGATTTACTAGTCGGACTTGCAGCCTTTGGCATCCTTATAACCAGCATCAACATCGCGGGTGGCTTTGCAGTTACCAAACGCATGTTAGATATGTTCAGAAAATAAGGGGATTATCATGTCAGAAGGTTTAGTAACATCAGCATATATTGCGGCAATTATATTATTCATCCTTACTCTGGGTGGATTAAGTAATCAGGAAACAGCTCGTAAAGGTAATGTTTACGGCATTATCGGTATGACACTTGCCATTTTAGCGACAGTCTTTGGCCCTAAAGTCACAAGCAATATTGAAATCATCATTATTACCATGTTGGTTGGTGGCACTATTGGCGTCATTCTCGCAAAGAAGGTAGAGATGACTCAAATGCCTGAGTTGGTTGCCATCCTGCACAGTTTGGTTGGTTTAGCAGCGGTATTAGTCGGTTATGTTAATTTCATGGGTGAATCAAGCCTTATAGGGGTTGAAAAAAGCATTCATGAAGTTGAAATATATATCGGCATACTCATCGGTGCCGTCACTTTCTCTGGCTCAGTCATTGCGTTTGGTAAGCTGAGCGGAAAGATCGGTGGTAATCCATTGATGTTACCCGCTCGCCATTGGTTAAATCTGGGTTTACTTATTGGCGCTATTTACTTCGGTTATGATTTTGTTCATCAAGGACATATTGATGGTGGAGTTCCTATGACTCCATTAATTATTATGACCGTCATTGCCCTGCTCTTTGGTATTCATATGGTAATGGCGATTGGTGGTGCAGATATGCCTGTGGTTGTTTCGATGTTAAACAGCTATTCAGGTTGGGCGGCATCAGCTACTGGCTTTATGTTGGGCAATGATTTATTGATTGTTGTTGGTGCATTAGTGGGTAGTAGTGGTGCTATCTTGAGTTACATCATGTGTCGCGCCATGAACCGTAATTTCTTTTCAGTTATCGCCGGCGGTTTTGGTACAACTTCAGGAACTCCTTCAGCGGGCTCAGATGAAGAACAAGGTGAAGTTGTCGCCATTGATACGGAAGAAGTTGCAGCGTTGTTAATGGATGCGAAAGAAGTGATGATTATTCCGGGTTACGGCATGGCAGTAGCACAGGCACAACATACTGTGAATGAAATTACTAAAGCATTACGCGATAAGAAAATAAACGTACGCTTTGGTATTCATCCTGTTGCTGGACGTATGCCGGGGCATATGAACGTTCTATTAGCCGAAGCAAAAGTACCGTACGACATTGTTTATGAGATGGATGAGATTAACGATGATTTTCCTAAGATTGACGTCTCCGTCATTATTGGTGCTAATGATATTGTTAATCCTTCTGCGCTTGACGATCCAAACAGTCCTATTGCTGGAATGCCAGTACTAGAATGCTGGAAAGGCGGAACGTCTATTGTTCTTAAACGCGGCATGGCAACGGGTTATGCGGGAGTTCAGAATCCTCTTTTCTTCAAAGAAAATACACGCATGTATTTCGGTGATGCAAAAGAAAGTCTGGATGCCGTGTTAAAAGTAATAACATCTTGATAATCAATTGAGAGATAAAAACTAAAAAGCGCCCGTATGGGCGCTTTTTTTTGCTTTTTATATGCCGATAGGTTTATATACACTTAAAAAATCAGGGGCAAAATCATGAATAACAAAATTGCACTTATTATCATCGCAATATTACTTGCACCAGTTGCTGTATTTATAAAAAAAGGCGCTGGAAAAGATTTAGTTATTAATATTGTTCTATGTTTCTTATTCTATTTGCCAGCCGTCATTCATGCGCTCTGGCTAGTTACTAAATAATAATTACTGATTAGCAAGAAGACACAATCTGCTGCTTATTCATATAAGGACGCAACACTTCTGGAACAACAATGTTCCCATCTTTGTCCTGATAGTTTTTTTCCTGAGAACAATTACTGATCGTAGTGACCGCCAATAGCAAAGATATAAATATAATCATTATCAAATTTATAGATTAGCCGATCTTTTTGAGTGATTCTTTTTGACCACAAGCCTGACAGATTATGTTTTAACATTTCTGGCTTACCTGTCCCTGACGCAGGATCGTCTCTCAACATTTCCTTTAACAATTTACAAATTGCTTTATGGAGTTTTTTGTCTTTGTCCCTTACCTGTTCGTATCTAGCCCAGGTATCACCTTCAAAAACCAGTGATCTCATCGATTTCTTCCTTGTTTGGTTTATAGCCAACTTTCCTGTCATGAGTTTTCAACGAATCTGAAATTTGCTGCATTAAACTGGTATTTTGCATGACATATAATGTTTCCTGCTCACGTTCCCAGTCATCCGCACTGAGCACAACGAAATCATCTCCTGAACGTCGTGTCACCTTAAGTGGCACATGATTAGTAACCACTTGTTCTATAAAGGATTTTAAATTATCTCGGAATTTATTTACGCTGATACTGTCCATCATTTCACCTGCTGTTAAACGTACGGGATTACCGTACAGTTTAGCAAGGCATTTCTAAAGAGCAACTAATATTAGCTGGCTTTATTTAGAGATAAGCATTTGATTATTCATATAAGGTTGCAATACTTCAGGAACAACAATATTCCCGTCTTTATCCTGATAGTTTTCCATTACGGCAATTAACGTTCGACCGACAGCTAAACCTGAACCATTAAGTGTATGCAGTAATTCAGGCTTATTTGTTTCTGGATTACGCCAGCGTGCTTTCATTCGTCGCGCTTGAAACGCTTCGAAGTTACTGCAAGAAGAAATCTCTCTATATTTATTTTGTCCTGGCAACCAGACTTCGATGTCATAGGTTTTTGCTGCAGAGAAGCCTAGATCTCCACCACATAAATTAATTATACGATAAGGTAATTCAAGTTTTTGTAATATGCTTTCAGCGTGACCCAATAATTCTTCTAGTACATCATAAGATGTTTCTGGTTTTACCATTTGCACCATTTCTACTTTTTCAAATTGATGCTGTCGGATCATGCCTCTTGTATCTTGACCATAAGATCCCGCTTCACTTCTAAAACAAGGTGAATGACAAACATATTTCTTTGGCAGTTCATCACTGTTTAATATTTTATCACGCACAGTATTTGTTACTGGTACTTCTGCTGTTGGAATTAAATATAAGCCTTGTTCTTTAATATGAAATAAATCTTCTTCAAATTTTGGCAACTGCCCTGTTCCAAAACAACTATCTGCATTAACCAGATAAGGCACATTAATTTCGTTATAACCGTGTTCATTGATATGCGTATCTAACATGAACTGAATTAATGCTCTATGTAATCGGGCAATGCCGCCATGCATCACGACAAAACGAGAGCTGGTTATTTTTGTTGCCGTTTCAAAATCAATCAGTCCTGATGACTCACCTAAATCAACATGATCTTTAACTTCAAAATCAAATTTCTTTGGCTCACCCCATTTTCGAACTTCTTCATTATCCTCTTCAGTTTTTCCAGTTGGCACTGAATCATGTGGAATGTTTGGAATACTATAAAGAATCTCATTCAGCTTTAATTGAATTTCATCAAGTTCAGATGCACTTTCGTCGAGTTGTACTTTAATAGCCGCGACTTCATCCATAGTAGCTTGCGCATCTTCGCCTTTAGACTTTAAAGCACCTATCTCTTTTGATTTTGAATTACGTAAAGATTGAAGTTCTTCCGTCTTCATTTGAATTGCTTTGCGTTTTTCTTCAAGTTCCTGAATCGCACCTGTATCCAAGGTCATATTTCGCTTGCCTAATGCAACAGCGACATTACCAAGTTCATTACGCAATAATTGTGGATCTAACATTACTGATTTATTCCTATTACAAATTTATTTTTGCAGGCCAATGAACAATATGTCCCGGCTTTATTTTTTTATCTAGTTCTATAAGTATGTTGCCAATTTTTTCCGGTTCATCAAAAAATTCAACCACTATCGGCAAATCAAGCGACATATCTATTAATTTTGACGAGTGATATTCACCTGAAATCCCAAACCCGGTTATTCCACGAAATACCGTAACACCTTTGACTTTACTTTCATCATGCAAATATTGCATAAGGTCTTTCATTTTTAATTCTGCCTCATGCAGATAAATACGCACTATTATTACATCTGTAATATTCATACCTGTCTCCCCAATATCATTCCTAACCAACACCCCGTTAAACATAATGTGACACTAAGCAAAATATTCAATCCTGCTTTGGTTGCTTCGCCTGATTCAAGTAAATTTAATGTCTCAATCGAAAATGTGGAAAAGGTTGTAAATGCACCAAGCAAGCCAATTGTTATTCCTGCACGTAATTCAGGACTGACATTCATTCGTTCGATCATTAACACATAGGCAGAACCCATAATGATTGAACCAAGGACATTCACCGCCAGTGTTCCATAAGGGAATCCACGTCCAAGTAAAAAATAGATACCATTAGACATACCGTAGCGACACAATGCACCTGTGGCGCCACCAATCGCTATTGAAATTAATTGCATCATGATTATCTTCTATCTATTTTGTTTTTCTTGCTTCTTTATCTAAGTTTCGCAGCATCGAAAGCTTTTCAGCAATCTTTATTTCCAAGCCTCTATTTACAGGATGGTAGTATTCTCTATCACCCATGTCATCGGGAAAATAATGCTCACCAGCCGCATAGGCATCTTCCTCATGATGTGCATAGCGATAATCTTTACCGTAATCCAGAGACTTCATTAATTTTGTTGGTGCATTACGCAAATGTAATGGCACTTCCTTTGAGCCTGATTGTTTCGCATCCTGCATCGCCGTATTAAAAGCAGTATAAACTGCATTACTTTTGGCTGCGCAGGCAAGATAAACGATAGCCTGCGCAATTGCCAGTTCACCTTCTGGCGAACCCAGTCGTTCTTGAGTTTCCCATGCATCAAGCGCCAATCGCAATCCTCTTGGATCAGCATTGCCTATATCTTCCGACGCCATTCGTACAACACGGCGAGCTACATAAAATGGATCAACGCCACCATCAACCATTCGCACAAACCAGTATAGTGCTGCATCTGGATTTGAACCTCTAACTGATTTATGCAACGCCGATATTTGATCATAAAAAGCTTCGCCGCCTTTATCGAACCGTCTTAACGAACCATCTACTAATACTTCATTCAATAAACTTTCAGTAATAATTCCATCTTCAGCAAGATCTGATGCAATTTCGAATAAATTTAATGCGCGTCGTGCATCACCATCAGCAACATCAGATAACTTTTTTAATGCATCATCATCCAGTTTTAAATTCTGTTTCCCAAAACCATTAACATCATCATCCAAAGCTTGTTGAAGAATTATTTTTATGTCTTCAGGCTTCAATGATTTTAAAACATAAACGCGCACACGAGATAACAACGCATTATTTAATTCAAATGAAGGGTTTTCCGTTGTCGCTCCAATAAATGTAATTGTGCCATCTTCAACAAAAGGCAAGAACGCATCTTGTTGTGATTTATTAAATCGATGTACTTCATCAACAAACAATACCGTATCTTTGTTATATACGGCTCTGTACTGTTTGGCTTGTTCTATAGCTGCACGGATATCTTTCACGCCACTTAGTACAGCAGAGACAGAAATAAATTGTGCATCACATGATTTGGTTATCAACCGAGCCAGTGTTGTTTTACCGGTACCCGGTGGCCCCCAGAAAACCATTGAATGTAACCTGCCTTGTTCAATGGCTAGTCTTAAGGGTTTTTCTTTACCTAAAATATGTTCCTGACCGATATAAGCATCAATCGTCGCAGGACGCATCCGATCTGCAAGAGGACGAAATTCTTCAGACTCTGACATTATTAAAATGCAATGAAATTAAGGATTACTTTCTGAAACTGCATCAACTTTTGTTTCGTCAATCACATCAACACCTTCTGGAATTTTAAACTCAAAAAGTGTCGGCAATAGTTCAGTATTCTTTTTGACATCAGAAAAATCAATACGAGTTATCTGTCCAAGGTTATCAAAAATAATCATCATGCCTAATTTAGAACCATCAAAACCTAGTCGGATATTTTTATATTGGGCTTCAGGATCTTTTGGCGTCAGTTCTATCCAGTCATGATCTTCAATATTTCCCATATTGACTTGAAGAAAATGTTCGGCAATGTTGTTATTACCTAAAATAATGCCTGCTGGAGTTTGATTAATTGCATCACCCATTTTTCTAATGGTTAGTTGTTCAAGATCTTCATCAAAAAGCCATAGAACATCACCATTAGAAATAATTTCTTGGGTGTAGGGAGTTTGGTATGACCAGTGAAATTTACCCGGTTGCTGCAAATAAAGAATGCCTTCCGTTTTTTCGAGAACAGCCCCATTCTCATTAATCAAACTTTGAACAAAAGTTGCTTCAAGTGATTTAAAGCCTTTTAGAAAATCCTGCAAAGGATCTTTTGAATCTTCCGCTGCTTGTAGATTAAAAGTTAAGAGCGTAGCGTGAAGCGCAATAACTAAACTGATAAATATTTTCTTGTAGATATTCATTTTTTCAAATTTCTCATATTATCTCATACATCATTAATCCACCGATGGCGGTGGGCCAGCATACACTTCACGACTTCCGTTTGATTCCAAAGGCCCTACTAATCCACTGCTTTCCATTTCTTCAACTATTCTTGCCGCCCGGTTATATCCCACTCTCAACCGTCTTTGAATATAAGAAATAGAAGCCTTGCGTGTTTCAGTAACAATTCGTACCGCTTCATCATACAACGGGTCCAGTTCATCTTGTGGCGCATCAAGTCCAGGTATAGCATCTGCCCCACCTTCTGTTGGCCCGCGCAAAATATCATCAATGTATTCAGGTTCTCCGCGAGACTTCAAATCAGCCACAACTTTATGAACTTCATTATCTGAGACAAATGCACCGTGAACTCGTTCAGGAATACTTGTGCCACCGGGCAGATATAACATATCGCCATGACCCAATAACTGTTCAGCCCCCATTTGATCCAATATTGTTCGCGAATCAATTTTTGAAGAAACCTGAAACGCTATTCGACTTGGAACATTGGCTTTGATTAAACCGGTAATAACATCAACTGAAGGACGTTGTGTAGCTAAAACCAAATGTACGCCTGCTGCTCTAGCCTTTTGAGCTAATCGAGCAATTAATTCTTCAACTTTTTTACCTACCGTCATCATCATGTCGGCTAGTTCATCAATGATAACGATAATAAAAGGTAACTTTTCTAAATAACGCGGTTCTTCATCTTCACTGAACGGCTTATAAAAAGGATCAAGAATAGGATTACCTTTTGCCTTTGCATCTAATACTTTCTTGTTGTAACCAGTAATATTTCTAACGCCTAAAGACGACATCAACTTATAACGTCTTTCCATTTCCGCAACACACCAACGCAAAGCATTAGCGGCTTCTTTCATATCGGTAACAACAGGTGCAAGCAAATTTGGAATGCCTTCGTAAACAGATAACTCAAGCATTTTTGGATCAATCATAATCATGCGCACATCGGATGCTGTCGATTTATAAAGCAAACTTAAGATCATTGCGTTTAACGCAACCGACTTACCTGAACCGGTCGTACCTGCGACTAATAAATGCGGCATCTTGCCTAAATCAATAACAACCGGTTTGCCACTAATATCTTTACCTAAGGCCAACGCCATCGGTGATTTAATAGTTTCATATTCCGTCGTATTTAATATTTCAATTAAACTAACCAACTCACGGTTTTCATTTGGAATTTCCAAACCGATATAAGGCTTGCCCGGAATCACATCAACAACACGAACGCTGGTAACGGATAATGAACGCGCCAAATCTTTTGAAAGATTAATAATCCGACTGCCCTTCACGCCCGGCGCGGGATCTAATTCAAAACGCGTAATAACAGGCCCCGGATGAACAGCAACGACTTCAACAGTCACGCCAAAGTCTTTTAACTTTATTTCTACTTGTCTAGAAATCGCCTCTAACGCTTCTTTTGAATACTGTTTTTTAGAAGGTACAGGATCATCTAACAAACTTAGTGCCGGTAAAGTAGTCGCGACGTCTGGTTCAAACAAACTTTCCTGCTTTTCTTTTATCGCTCGAATGCTCGGTTTTACATCAAGAGTAACTTGTTGAATTTTAGGAGGAACACGATGTTCAATAATTTCCTGTTCTTGCTTTAATAAGTGCTCTCTGTCTTTTCTGGCACGACGACCTTCTGCTTCATCTTTAAAGGATGATGCTTTATGACGAAAATTAGTAATCGTGTTTAAGGTTAATCTGCCGGTTGTGTCCATTAATAAAAGCCAGGACAAACCAGTGTAAAGTGTTAAACCGATAATGAGCATCGATAACATTAATAATGTGCTACCGATATCGCCAGTCGCATCTAATAAAATCGACCCTATGGCGTCACCTAATATCCCACCAGCACCACGAACTTCATGTGGTAATGCACTACCTGCCTGAAAATGCATCCAGGCAATACCGCAACCACCAATTAAGCCGAGAAAAATTCCGACACCTCGTATAGAAAAAGTAACCTGATTAAAAGGCTCTTTTTTGCGGCGCAATTGAAACCATCGCCAACCACTGACCAGAAACATCAGTGGAATGACATAACCCAAATAACCGAAAATGTAGAGCATGATGTCGGCAATCCAGGCACCGATAGTCCCTGCACTATTGTGAATATCTGTAGCCGTCACCGAATGCGACCAGCCCGGATCATCAGGATGATAAGTAATTAAGGCGATAAATAAGTAGACAGCCACCATCAAGGACGCAAACACCAATACTTCTCTGAGATTGGTAATCACATGACCTGCGATAGGTTTACTCTCTTTTTGTTTACGGGAAGCTTGACTCACATTAATTCGTTTTGTTAGAAAATATCTGTAATTATATGTTTATAAAGGAAGTATTTAAACAATAAATCAGAAATAATTCAGCTTTTTTACAGCTTGATGGTCTTTGCTGATCATACTGCTACATACCCATGATAATTGGAAATACCATATTCATAGCACACCCGTTTTCATCCACGGCAGCGTCGCTTAAAGCGCCTACTGTTGGTGCTCCTCTTTGCAGGGAGCAGCCCATGCGGCATCGTCGCGCCTTGCCTTGAATAAAAACGGGTACACTCTAAACACACTATTTCCAACCATCATGGGTATAACGTACCATAGCCTCATTTTAAATATTAATATCTAATTGAGGTAGTAATTCATGGGCGAAACTCGTCATTCAAAACTATTAATTCTCGGCTCCGGCCCTGCTGGTTACACTGCGGCATTATACGCAGCAAGAGCCAATCTTTCCCCTGTATTAATCACAGGAATTCAGCAAGGTGGTCAATTAACGATCACTACGGACGTGGATAATTGGCCGGGGGACGTAGAAGGTCTACAAGGCCCTGATTTGATGGATCGTATGCTAAAACATGTCGAACGCTTTGATACTGAGATTATATTTGACCATATTCATACCGCAGAGCTTACCGAACGCCCATTTAAGTTAATTGGTGACAGCGCTACCTATACTTGTGATGCGCTGATTATCGCGACCGGTGCCTCGGCTCAATATCTCGGTTTACCTTCTGAAGAAGCCTTTATGGGCAAAGGTGTGTCTGCTTGTGCCACTTGTGATGGTTTTTTCTATCGCGGTGACGATGTTGCGGTGATTGGTGGAGGTAATACGGCGGTTGAAGAAGCACTCTATTTATCGAATATTGCTAACAGTGTCACAGTAGTTCATCGCCGAGATCAGTTCCGCTCTGAGAAAATACTGGCTGATCGTCTTTTTGAAAAAGAAAAAAATGGCAACGTTAAAATTGCATGGAACCATACTTTAGATGAAGTCCTGGGTGACAATAGTGGTGTTACCGGTATGCGTATTAAAAGCACTGAAAATGGTGAAACTAAAGATATTGATCTTAAAGGTGTGTTTATTGCTATCGGACATAAACCCAATACCCAATTATTTGAAGGTCAACTGGATATGAATAACGGTTACATCAAAATTAAAAGTGGTCTTGATGGTCAAGCAACCTCAACCAGTATTCCCGGTGTTTTTGCCGCAGGTGATGTTGCCGATCATGTTTATCGCCAAGCGATTACTTCTGCCGGTAGCGGCTGTATGGCGGCGTTAGATGTTGAAACCTATCTTGATAATCTGAAATAATGGTTCATCAAGGATGAAAGCAATTCAACTATCAGAGCACGGTGAACCTGAGCTACTTAAAGTCGCTGAGATAAAAGATCCTGAAATAAAGAGATCAACCGAAGTCAAAGTTAAGTTAAAAGCTGCCGGAATAAATCCTGTCGACACCAAACTTCGTTCTGGTGACTACCCTATTGTTACTTTTCCAGCTGTGTTGGGTTGTGATGGTTCAGGAATTGTTGAGGCTTGTGGAGAAGATGTCACTCGTGTGAAAGAAGGTGATGAAGTTTATTTTTTTCATGGTGGACTTGCTTCTTTACAAGGAAACTATGCTGAACATAAAGTACTTGATGAACATTTCGTAGCGCTTAAAGCAAAATCACAAAGTTTTATCGAAGCCGCAGCAGCACCTTTAGTTTTACTAACCGCATGGGAAGCCTTGTTTGAACGTGCTCATCTTGCTAAAGGTCAAAAAGTGTTTATTAATGCTGGAGCTGGTGGCGTTGGCCATGTCGCCATACAACTTGCCAAATATATCGGCGCAAAAGTTTGTACGACAGTCAGCAATAAAGAAAAAGCGGACTTTGTAAAAGACCTTGGCGCAGATTTAATTATTAACTACAAAGAAGAAGACGTAGAACAAGTCATCATGGAATGGACAGATGGCAAAGGCGTTGATGTTGCACTAGACAATCTTGGTGGAGCAGAAATACCTAAGATATTCCCATTCGTTCGTCACTACGGTGAATTAGTCACTTTATTATTACCAGAAAATAATATTGATTGGTCAGTCGCTCGATTCAGAAACATTCGTTTTAGTTTTGAAGTTATGTTAACGCCTTTATTATTTGATTTAAAAGAAGCACAGAAATTTCAAACAGAAATATTAGAACAATGTGCCAAGTTGCTTGATGACGGAAAATTAAAAATACATGTCAGTGAAGTCTTGCCATTAGAAGAAGCAGCGGGAGCTCACCAATTAATTGAAGAAGGTCATACTATTGGTAAGATTGTGCTTGAGATATAGTAAATTGTTAAAGAGGAACAATTCCTCTTTAAATAGTAAACAAGAAATTGAATATATGGATAACCGTTTATAAGATATAGACTTATAAAGAATCTACCAATACACCAAAATAATTATTAAGGGATTCCCGTTAATATTGTTAATGAGGAATCGTTCCTCATTAACATGCTGTTGGGCAAACACTCAAACTAGGATCGAGCTTAGAAAGATAGAAATATGCTTACAGATATTTTTGCTTATCGATATTTAGATTTCCCAATTTGGAAGACGTTCTCTGAAATTGAAAAGCGTCTTCTTAATCAGCTGTTTGGCATCGTAAAGGAAGCGATCCCCTACTATGATTCGGATGGAAAAGAGATTAAAGCAAATAAGCAAAAATGGAAAACACTACATGATAGATTATCTCGAGAGCTAGGAATTGACGAGCTTTTCTCAAGGTATTACTCATATACAAATAAAAATCATCTAGGGGAATCTGTCCCCGTCAGCGGTTTTTTTGGTTGGGACTATGCGTGCGAAAAGTTCATAAAATCCGATTGCCCCATCGAACATTCTGATGCAGATAGATTTATTAAGGAGCGAGTCAGTTTTATAGAGCTTACAATGCGCTGGCGGTATGAGGAAATAGAAACCCTTAATACGAATCTACCCAAAGCCATATTGGACGCCAAAATCCGTGACGCTGATCCAAAGCGCGGTTTGCGTGTTCCAGGAAGCTCAGTGGACGGGGTTAAAGCGTGGAACAAAACTCAAAACGATATGTACTCTTCCCTAGTAGACGAGATTAACGAGCGATTTCGGAGAGCAAGGGCACCACTAACTTTACACAATGGGTTTATTCAAGTTTCTACCGACGAGGTTATTGAAAGGAACATAGCAAAGCCATTTTGGGAAATTGTATCAGATCCACTTTGGCGAAATGTCGACATAGATATGAAAGAAGCACTAGACCGAAGGGATTCAAATGACAAAGATCCCGCGTTATTTGCTGCTAAGGCACTTGAAAGTGCAATTAAAATAGTTTCAGATCAGAAGGGGTGGTCTTCAGGTAATGAAAATGGAGCTTCAAATTATATAGATAACTTGGTCAGTAAAAACAATGATAGATATATCGATCCTTGGGAGGCAGATATTCTCAAGGATTACTTCCGCAAGGTTAGAAATACTTTAGGGCATGGTCCAGGGAGCAATCCAATGCCTACATTATCAATCCCTCAAACAGACTGGGCGATTGAAACGTCTATGTCTTGGATTAGAACATTGATTAGAAGGTTATAATGTACATGCCTAATAATGCAATCTTGCAGATCGTTTGCTGCATCAATATCATTTAATAGTGAACTCTATACTAAAACGAATGATTCAATCGATCTTATTTATCGTTATCACTACATGGGTTTTACTTTCTTTATTAATTTATTTCTTCCAGCCTAAGTTCATTTACTTCCCGTATAAAGAAGTTGAAGCAACACCAAATCTTATTTCACTTGATTATGAAGAGATTACTTTAACAACAAGTGATGGCGTTGAACTAAACGCATGGTGGATACCGTCCCCCAATGCGCGAGCAACATTATTATTTTTACATGGTAATGCTGGAAACATTTCTCATCGACTGGATAGTATTAATATTTTTCATCAGCTTGGTTTATCTGTGTTAATCATTGATTATCGTGGTTATGGTAAGAGCACAGGCACTCCTTCTGAACAAGGCACATACATTGATTCAGAAACAGCATGGACTTATTTAACGAAAGAAAAAAATATCTCTCCTGACAATATTATTATCTTTGGTCGTTCATTGGGCGGCGCTGTTGCTATATGGCTTGCGGAAAAGCATCCACCAACAGCATTAATCGTAGAATCAAGTTTTACTTCAATCGCTGATGTCGGCAAACATTATTATCCTTATCTGCCAACCAGCCTATTAGCGCGGATAAAGTATCCCTCAATAAAAAGAGTTTCTAATATAAATTCACCCGTACTTGTTATTCATAGTGTTAATGATGAAATTATTCCCTATCAACATGGGCAACGACTATATGAAGCCGCTAAGGAACCAAAATCGTTTCTCGAGATTAATGGCGGCCATAATGATGGTTTTATTAACAGCGGTGAAAAATATAGTAATGGAATAGATAAATTCATATCGAATAATCTTAGCGAATGAAATTTCCAGCTATATTCGTTATTGGAACGAAGATGAAACAATCAGTACATTTAAGTTAATTACCTAACATATAATTCAACATGTTTTCCTAATGCTGCCAGTGCCTGCTCCATTGACGGTAATTTAGTGCCATGATGTGGATTTAACATACGGCGAACTTCTCTCACATCAACATTAAGTCTTCTTGCCAACTCACTCTTATTTACTTTCTCTTCACGCATTGCGATATACAAAGCAGCTTTGATTGCCGTTTGAGCAGGAAGGACAATCATCTTTTCGTTGGTTTTAAGTTTAGACGGTTTGGGAACGTCTAAACCATCATCAATTCTGCCAGCAATAGCTTCGTCAAGACAATCTGATGCTTCTAAAAAACAAGCGTCCAATGAATCTGCTTGCGTAATTGCTTCAGGGATATCCCTGAATGTAATGACAAAGCCGCCATCATCTTCGTCATGTTTGAATTTTGCTGGATAATTGAATCTTTGCATTTAGCTATCCTGTATATCGTTTAAGGAAAGCTCTAATTGTTTTAGCATCGCCATGAGCGTTCCAGTTTTTAATTCATCTTTAGGGTTTCGTACAATGGTTCGTTTGTCATCGAAATAAAGAGTGACATGTGAACCTTTACCACGTTTCTTATCGACTCGACACATAAGCTCACGCTGTTTTGTAAGCTTCTTTATCTTCCTGATAAAGTCATTCCCTTTCATACAACTGATTATAGGACAAATATGTCCTATGTCAAATGATCGTAAATTGATACCATTCGATAATGAAATTCCTAACACTCATAGAAAAAACAGGCAACAAACTGCCTGATCCTGCAAGTCTGTTTGTCATTGGAACGATTGTAGTATTTATTTTATCTGCAATCATTTCTTCGCTTGGCTGGTCTGTTGTTGATCCAAAAGGAGAAACAATCAGTGCGTTTAATTTAATCTCTTCAGATGGTACCTGGTGGATGTTATCAACGATGGTAGATAATTTTATTCGATTTCCACCTTTGGGTATTGTTCTGGTTGGTATGTTAGGTATTGGCCTTGCAGAAAAAACAGGCTTCCTCCCTGCTCTATTACAGTTTTCTATTACGCATGTTAATAAACGTTTATTAACACCGGCAACAATGTTGTTGGGCATTCTTTCATCGATTGCATTAGATGCAGGTTATGTTGTTTTGATACCTATAGCGGCAGCACTTTATATTGCGGCAGGCCGTTCGCCATTAACCGGAATTGCTGTTGCTTTTGCTGGAGTTTCCGCAGGCTTTAGTGCAAATCTATTTATTACTGCACTTGATCCTTTATTGGCAGGTTTTACTCAAGCTGGCGCACAAATTATTGATCCTGATTATCAAGTTGCAGTAACAGGCAACTGGTGGTTCATGATTGTCTCAACTATTGTTTTAACGCTTACAGGTTGGTTTGTTACCGAACGTTTTGTCGAACCTTCTATTGAAGGCGTTGCTAATCAGAATTTAGATAATAGTTATGTCGAATTAGGGAGCAGAGAAAAACGCGCTTTGCTTTATTCCTCATTATCCATTTTTGTTTTACTTATTATTTTTTATTTTTCTATAACATTAAGTAATGGCCCTTTGTTTGGTGCTGGGAAACGTTTCGATCGATGGATTGAAGTTACTGTTCCTCTCTTGTTTATACTCTTTTTTATTCCCGGCCTACTTTATGGTGTTCTGGTCGGTAACGTTAAAAATGATCGTGATGTTGCAGTGATATTGGGTGATGTCATGAGTCGATTAGGGCCTTATATTGTTTTGGCTTTTTTTGCTGCGCAATTCATTGCTGCCTTTAATCAATCTGGTTTGGGGCAAATGTTGGCCATTGCCGGCGGCCAGTTTTTACGCGACTTGATGGTGCATGATGCCTTTTTATTAAGCTGTTTTGTGCTAATGGCAGTGGTTATTAATCTTGTTATTGGATCTTCTTCAGCCAAATATGCCTTCTTTGCTCCTGTGTTTGTGCCTATGTTAATGCAGGTGGGAATCAGTCCTGAATTGACGCAGGCAGCTTATCGCATTGGCGATTCGGTCAGTAATGTCATTACGCCGATGAATCCTTATATGATCATTATTATCATGGAAGTGAAAAAATATGTGCGTGGCTCCGGTCTCGGTACGGTAGTTGCAATGATGTTACCGTATACCCTCGCCTTTTTGGCTGTGTGGTTATTGTTGCTAATCATCTGGATATGGACGGGTTTACCGTTAGGTCCCGGAGGCGGATTGACTTATGTACACCCTTAAATGCACTTTTTAAAGATGTTCGTGTCAAATGTAGTGATCGGCAGGAACTATGCTATGATTCGCCGCTTTTTGAGCGCATCTAAAACTAACGGATACTGAAATGTCAGATAACAAAACACCAAGTAGACAAATTTTTAAAGTCATCTTCCAAAATCAGGGCAAGGTTTATGAGATCTATGCGCAAAATGTTGATCACGGCATTATGTTTGGTTTTATTGAAGTTGAAGAACTGATATTTGGTGAAAAAACATCTATTGTCGTTGATCCAACAGAAGAAACCCTTAAAAACGAATTTGAAGGTGTTAAACGGACTTATATTCCTTTGCATTCAATCATTCGTATCGATGAAGTCACAAAAGAAGGTACGGCAAAAATCACGGAAGGTTCCAGTAATGGCTCGAATGTCATGCAATTCCCTGTCTATACCAAATCGGGTGATTTAGATAAATAATCTATAATTGCTTCACCGTTTTATTCTGTAAAGTTTTACCCTTTCAGGAGTTTCTTTGTTTTTTATATGACTTGAGTACTGCTTGTTAAGAAAGTAATCTTAATCTCAATCAATATTTAAGGCTCACTATGAAACTCAAATTATTGCTGATTTTGCAATGTGCGTTGTTGTTAAATGCCTGTGCTTCATTAACACCACAATCTAATAAGCAATATATTGAGCAATACCCAGATAAAGAAAGCCAATCCTGTGCTGATTTCTTTACTAAACTTGAGCAAACAATTTCAATCGCTAGTGTAATCGACAGTGAAGCTGCTCGTATAAAAGCATTTCCATATTTGCGTGTTAATCGTTTTTTATCTGATTTTAGAAATGAGCCAATGGATACAACATCATTTAATACATGGGTTGATCGTATGCAGGTTCTTGCTGAAGAAGGCTGGCAAATTGAATTAAGTAACTTGCCTGCATTAGAAAGAAAAAAACTTTCACTTCATCCAACTACGGCAAAGATGAATTTAAATGAAACAATTCACTATTGCAGCGACTTGTTACGTGCGGTTGATCTTGATGAAGAAAATGAACGTAATCATTTTAAAAATATTGTTAAAGTACCGGATGAATATAAAACATGGCAACGTGTAATCGGGCTTTATCCGTTAACCGCATTGGCATTTCGTTCCGGTATTGATTCATGGTACAAAGAAACAAACAAGGTTTATGCTCAACCATTGGAAAACTTAACTGTGCATGGTGAATTACTTCGTTATGTGTCTTCATCTAATAATGCATTACTATCTTCACAGGAAGTTTCCCAGATCATAAGCGAGTCATCACAAAGCGCTCTTAACATTCCTGAGCCTTCAATAGTCAATAGTCATAAACTGTTTGAAAACTTTGCGCCAATTTTTGAAATCGACACTGTCACTAATGATGATCGAATTGGAACAGTAGAATTGAATAACGATGTCACACCAAAAATCAGCACCGACTTGGCAAATGTATATCGACATGCATCCTATACACGCATTGCCAATCAAGTTTTATTGCAGCTAAATTATTCTATCTGGTTTCCTGCGCGGCCTAAAACGTCAACCTTCGATATGCTCGGGGGTGATTTAGATGGTATTACCTGGCGTGTTACCTTATTACCCAATGGCGAACCTTTACTGTTTGATACTATTCATAACTGTGGTTGTTATCATTTATTTTTCCCAACACAACACGCAACTGTTTTGAACCAAACGTCATCATTTGAGGAACCTGCTTTTATACCACAAACCTTATCGGTTCCTTTAACAGATAGAGCTGTTATACGCATAGCAAGTGGCAGTCATTACATTGAACGCATTTATTTCGACAACGCTACTTCGTCCAAGTCGAAAAAATATAAATTAACAGAAAGCAAAATACTTAGATCATTAGAAGTAAACAACAATGAACGTCATAGTCTGTTTGGACAAGATGGTGTTATACAAAGTAGCAAACGAGGCGAACGTTATTTATTCTGGCCTATGGGTATTCCAAACCCTGGGGCTATGCGACAATGGGGACATCATGCCACTGCTTTTGTTGGCCGACGTCATTTTGATGATGCCCGATTATTTGAAAAATATTTTAGCGTAATCAGCACATACAACAATAACTAATTAACATATGAAACTTTGCTCACACGTAGCATTTATATTCTTTTATTTATTCCCGCTTCTTTCTTCTGGAGCAACACTCACTACTATTAATGTAAAAAAAAATGGAGAACGCTATATTCTGCATGTAGAAGCTCAAGTGAATGCAAATATTAATACAGTTAAACGGATTATTACAGACTACAATAATCTAACGTCAATTAACCCTTACATGAAAGAAAGCAAGGTTATTTCCAGAACAGATGATAATCGATCAACAGTAAGAACTCTGACTAAAGCATGTCTGCTATTTGTTTGTTACAAAGTCAAACATGTTCAAACTTTTCAAGTTTTAGAAAACAACATTATCTTTGGCAGAACCATTCCACATTTAAGTGACTTTAAATATGGATGGACTCGCTGGATAATTAAGGAAGAAAAAACAGGTGCAAAGAACACGGTAACGAGATTAATTATTGATACAGAAATGACTCCCGATTTTTTTATACTACCTATAATAGGAACACATCATTTAAAGAAAAAAATAATTGAAATTGCCACAGTCACCATTAATAATCTTGAAAAAGAAGTTCAAAAATAAGCCGTTATCATTTATTCATGAATCTCAACTCTATTTCTACCTTCCTGCAAAGTCAGTATCGATATAAAGCTATGCTGTCTTAGTCAATAGTGTATTAACGTGAGCCGTAACTGCTTTTGCAATTCCCTGAAGATTGTAGCCTCCTTCCAATAGTGACACTATACGACCATCACAATATTTCTCCGCAATTTGCATAACAAGTTCTGTCATAACCACATAAGCAGCATCAGTCACATCAAAACAACCCAGTAAATCTTTTTCGCGGCTATCAAAACCAGCAGAGATAAAAATCATGTCAGGTTCAAACTTCGTTGCTGCAGGCAATAAAATATTTTGATAAACATCAATTATTTTTTCATCGTCCGTACCACACGGAAGATGCACATTGATATTAAAGCCCAAACCTTCGCCGCTACCTTTTCTGGCCGGATCGCCTGTACCAGGATAAGCAAATTGATCATGTGTAGAAAAATAAAGCACACTAGGATCACTATAAAACATCGCTTCAGTGGCATTACCATGATGGTAATCCCAATCTATGATTAATATCTTTTTAAAACCATATTGTTGTTGTGCATAACGTGCGGCGATAGCAATCGTATTGTAATAACAAAAACCCTCTTCCCTGCCTGTATTTAGTGCGTGATGACCGGGAGGTCTAGTAAGACAAAATGCATTATTAAGTTTTGCAGTGGCAACTTGATCGACGGCAGCAAGACAACCTCGAACACTGGCTTCCGCCACGCGATGTGCAACAGGTTCATTTTGCTTTATTGATGCAATATGCGCGTCGGTATGAAGTGTTTTTATCCATTGTTCAACATCGTCACTTTTGAAATCGATTGCTGATATTTGTTGTAACAAACCGGATTCTTTCAGATTATTTTGAATGAATTTCATCCTGTCGGGAGTTTCTGGATGTCCGGGTGCGATGTGATGTTGTAAAAAGATCGGATCGCTAACTAAACCTGTTTTATTTGTGTTTGAAACCATATTGATTACCTCAACTGCTCTAATTCTAGATTGAAATGAGAACAATAATGTTGATAAAAGACCTGAAATAAACGCTCTTCGTTTCATTTTCATGATAAAAATTGGTAATTTAACTAATAGATTGTATATACTACTTTAATTAGTAATATTTATTAAATGAAATATTTTTTATAAGAATAAAAATTAATCAGTGAAGTGGATAATAATTGATGAATTTGATTCAAAAAATTACTTTGATTTTAATGACTTGCCCTGCTTTGGTGCATGCAGAATGGGACGTTATTACGCATACCGATACGAATAATAATACTCAAACTCAGGTTGCCTACACTCAAAATGAAGATGGTTACAGTCTTGAAATCTACAAAGATAATGTAGGTGCCATACGTACTCGTTTTAGTTTAAGCCAAGCTCTCGACATGTTAGTAAAACGCTCCTGTCCTACTTATCAAATCGATAAAACCTTGCTCGATAATCGCTCCATTAACGATGCACCTTGTTTAACTGATTTAGCCTGGAGCGAATTTATACTGGGTTACACCGAAAATAGAATAGTAAATTCAGAAAAACTCAATGCGCTAATGAATGGCGGTACGATTACATTTCGTTTTATGCTCGAAAATGGCAGCTACAAAGAAACCAATTTTTCACTGAGCGGTTCCAAAAGAGCAACATTAAGCGCGCTTGGTCCTAGCATTTCGATCGCTCCATAATTTTTTAAATAATGTTTGACGGGCGAGTCGTTAGTAATCTGCAAACGATTTCTCCCGAAAAATGGCAAACACTCGATTACTCAAATAATCCTTTTCTTTCTTATCCTTTTTTATCCGGCCTTGAAAAATTTGGCTGTTTAAAAAATCAATTCTGGCAACCAGCCCACATTGTCATTGAAAACAAACATGAATTGATTGGCGTTCTGCCTTTATATATTAAACAGGATTCCTACGGAGAATTTGTTTTCGATTGGGCGTGGGCTGATGCCTATCAACAATCAGGAAGAAATTATTATCCGAAGCTCGTTTCGGCTATTCCCTTCACCCCTGTTTCTGGTTCAAGATTACTAGTTAATAAAAAATATGATCGTGCATTTATAAAAAAAGAATTGTTAGATGCCGCAATATCTTTAATGCAAAAAAATAATTTTTCTTCATTACATTTTCTTTTTCCAAACGAAGAAGATATTAATGTGCTGACAGAGAACGACGGTTTAAAAAGAATTACCTGCCAATATCATTGGTTTAATCAGAATTATCGTGATTTTCAGGATTTCACTGATTCATTAACTTCGAAAAAACGTAAAAAAATATTAAAAGAACGTCGTGAAATAAAAAATGCCGGCATTGAGATTCAACGTTTATCTGGAAGCGAAATTACTTCTGAACAGTGGCAACTTTTTTATCAATTTTATTCTTCGACCTTTTATAAGAAATGGGGCGAGCCACGACTCACACTGGATTTTTTTCAATCACTCGGAAAGGAATTACCAGAGCAAACCCTGTTAATTTTAGCGAAATACAACAAAGAAACTATCGCGGGGGCATTTGCGATGAGTGATAACGACACTCTGTATGGTCGTCATTGGGGTTGTAGCCAGCAACTCCCCTTTTTACACTTTGAATTATGCTATTATCAAACTATAGAACATACGATTGAAAAAGGTTTAAAACGACTGGATGCTGGCGTACAGGGCGAACACAAGTTAGCTCGGGGTTTTCACCCTGTCGCTATGCCTTCTGCTCACTGGATTCAAGAAGATGATTTTCGAAATGCTGTTGCTAACTATCTGGACAGAGAAACTATTATGATGCTTGAACATATTGAATCATTAAAATCACATTTGCCTTTTAAGTTAAAAACATGACGCAAAGTGATCAACAACCAACTTCTAATCAGCTTTACTGCGTTAGAGATAATTTGTTAGCTACAGATTTCCCGCCTGTTGACCACGCCTTACGTGACCCCGATGGACTGCTTGCTATTGGTGGTGAATTATCAGAAGAACGGATATTGGATGCTTATAAAAAAGGTATCTTTCCCTGGTTCAATCATGGACAACCGGTAATGTGGTGGTCACCTGATCCTAGATGCGTTTTACTTCCAAATGAAATTAAGATATCTCGAAGTCTTGCCAAGTGTATACGACAAAAAAAATACAGTATTACTTATGATACTGTATTTACTGACGTCATTAATGCATGCTCTGCGGCGAGGAAAGGTATCTATGACACATGGATAACACATGACATAAAACAGGCATACACTAATTTGCATAAGCTCGGTTATGCTCACTCGATTGAATGTTGGTTAGATGAAAAACTTGTTGGCGGCTTGTACGGCCTTGCGTTAGGTAAAGTTTTTTTTGGTGAATCCATGTTTAGCCGAGAAACAGATGCATCAAAAGTGGCATTAGTTCATCTTAGCCAACTACTAGCTAAAAAAGAATTTAGATTAATAGATTGTCAGGTGCATTCTCATCACCTACAAACGCTTGGTGCACAACCTATGAAAAGAGAATTATTTATTCAGGTTCTAAATAATTTTTGCAACGATAACAAAACATCATTGCTCTCATCTGAATTGCCTATATAAATGGACAATCAGTCTAGACAGCTCCATTTTTTTATATCGCCTTCACATGCTTGTAATTATCTGAACAATCGTGAAGCCACAAGTCTTTTTGCTGATCCTATTTTTCCAAAAAACAAAGCACTTTATTCTGCATTAGTTGCTAACGGTTTCAGACGTAGCGGCGAACATCTTTATAAACCTTATTGCGCTGAATGTTCAGAATGTATTCCTGTACGAATTTTGGTCAATGATTTTAAATTTCGACGTAATCAAAAAAGAACGCGGAAAAACAATCAAGATTTAAATGTTGAAATTGTTAATGCAGAATTTAAAGAAGAACACTTTCAACTTTATAAGAAATATTTGTCCAAGCGTCATTCTGGCGGCGGAATGGATAATCCTAGCAGAGATGACTACGAAAACTTTCTCTGGTCTTCCTGGTCAGATACACGTTTATTTGAATTTAGACTTGATAAAAAGCTGATTGCTGTTGCGGTTATTGACCAATTAGAAGATGCTGTTTCTGCGGTATACACTTTTTTCGACCCGGATTTACAGCAACGCAGTCTGGGAAAATATGCCATTTTGTATCTTATTGAACATACTCGACAGAGGGGCTATTCATGGCTTTATCTTGGATATTGGATATCTAAATGCAACAAAATGAAATACAAAATCGAATATCAGCCTGTTGAATGCTTTATTAATGAAAAATGGAAGAAATTCAGCACATTAGACTTTGCAGTGGCGCAAAATTAGTGCAAAATTCGCCCTTTTTTAATAATCGAGAACTATATGGCAAAAGAAGACCAAATCGAAATGGAAGGAACCGTTATCGAAACACTACCCAACACTATGTTTCGTGTTGAACTGGAAAACGGACATGTTGTTACCGCACATATTTCAGGAAAGATGCGCAAACATTATATTCGTATTCTTACCGGAGATGCTGTTACTGTTGAAATGACACCTTATGATTTAAGCAAAGGTCGTATTACTTACAGAGCAA
Source organism: Gammaproteobacteria bacterium (assembly GCA_041689615.1). Lineage (GTDB taxonomy): Bacteria > Pseudomonadota > Gammaproteobacteria > Eutrophobiales > Eutrophobiaceae > UBA7359. The sequence continues at coordinate 33,630 of JBDNFW010000048.1, forward strand.
GATAATTCTTTAGACTTTTTATTTTCGTTTTTTCTTTATTTTCTGGCCAACACCAGATCCTCAGCAGTATCAATACCTAAACCAGCATCATCAACAGCAATTTCTACATGGATTTTTCCACCATTGTATAAAACACGTAATTGCTCAAGTGCTTCTGATTTTTCTAATGCACAAGGTGACAATAGAGTAAATTCCTGAAGATATCCGGCTCGGTATGCATACAGCCCAATATGTCGATATGCTTCATCGGGTAAACCACCCGCTCTATCTGCGGGAACTGGTGAACGGCTAAAATAAAGTGCTGTGTTATTTTTATCAAACACTACTTTTACAATATTAGGATTGGTGTAATCCTCTATTGTCGTTATCGCTTCACATAAAGTTGCAAGTTGTTTACCCGGGTTATTAAATAGACCTGATGCGACCTGTTCAACTAATGATGTTGGCAATCCATATTCATCACCCTGAAGGTTAACAATAATTTCATCAGTACCAAACTGAAGTTTTTTAACCACTTCCGCTACTCTATCTGTCCCTGATTGATGCTCTTCAGAGGTCATAACAACAGTCGCACCAAATGATTCTGCGACGTTAGCTATCTTGTCACTATCAGTTGCAATAACAATTTTTTTTGCTTGTGTGTTTGATGCAGTTTCAAACACATGTTGAATTAACGGTTTGCCTTTAATATCTAATAAAGACTTACCCGGCAGTCGAGTTGAAGCATAGCGTGCTGGAATAACAATACTAAACGGCACTTGTCCGGAGAAAGACACTATTTTAGTTTTTCCGCTTCTTCTTCGCTTATTGTTCTTGCTTCGTCTTCCAACATAACAGGAATATCATCACGTATTGGATAGGCAAGTCTCGCTGACTTGGAAATTAATTCCTGTTTTTCCTTGTCATAATGTAAAGGTCCCTTGGTTACCGGGCACACCAGAATATCAAGTAGTTTTTTGTCCATTAATAATTTCCTTCATTAAAGCGTCAAGTCTATAAGTGAATGAATCAGGTAATGTTGCCGTGATCGGCAAATACCAGTGTTGTTCAGTTGCATAAGCTGTGCATTTTACCGCATCTTTCTCAGTCATCACCACCGGCAAACCGTCATTAAATTTAATATCGGCAGCAGTAAAAACATGATGATCTGGAAGTTCATGCATGATTAATTTTAATTTTTTATTCCGTAGATATGAAAAATAGCGATCAGGATTACCAATGCCAGCAATTGCATGCACACTTTGATCAGCAAGACTTGCGACAGGTATCGTTTTAGTTGGATCAGTTAATGAAATTAAATCTCCATAACTGTATTCCATTTTATATTCATGTCTACCAGCAATGTATTTGCTAACAACAAAGTCCACGGTTTTTAATCGACTAATCGGTTCGCGTAACGGGCCAGCGGGAAGACAATGTCTATTCCCAAAACGACGCTGACCATCAATCACCGCTATTTCTATATCTCTACCAAGAGAGTAATGTTGCATTCCATCATCGCAAAGAATCAAATTACAGTCGCAGTACTCAATTAATTCTTCTGCGGCTTTTCTTCTTTTAACGGCAACGGCTACTGGACAAGCCGTTCTTTTCGCTATTAATACAGGTTCATCGCCAACCAATAGAGGATCACTGTCAGGTCTTACTTGCTGTGTTTTGCCAGATAGTTTTCCACCATAACCACGACTTACAATGCCCGGTTTAAAACCTTTCGACTTAAAATAATCAGCTAGCCAGATAACCAACGGTGTTTTCCCTGTTCCACCAACTGTGATATTCCCCACAATAATAACAGGAGCATCAATTTGATTTACCGCAATCAAACCTGATTGATAACCCAAGCGCCTCAAAACAATAACTAATGTGTATAGCCAGCTTAAAGGCACAAGAAGCAAACCAAGCGGATGTTTGGTTTGCCAGATATTTTCAATAAATTCTTTCGACAACAGCATAAGTCGCTATTAAGTCCAATCTAAAATATATTTACGAAAATAGGATTTTTTTGTGAGAGCAAGGAAGTTCCGCGCGCAGAACAATAATACATGAGGTGATCCTACTCTGTGAGTATTTAAGCACAGGGCTGACACGGCTACCATAAACGATCCATAAGGAACGGCACATTGTATCGAGAAAAAAGTCATTTTCGTCACACTATTACTCGTCTTTTATTTCTTGAGTCGCAAACGTAATCTTTACCAAGCCCAACTGGCGTGCCGCATCCATAACTCTTACAACCGATTGATGACTGGCATCAGCATCAGCACTGATGATAACTGGCGGCTCATCTAGCCCAACTAACGCTTCAGACAATGCCGTTTTAATGGTTTCGATTTGGGCATTCACCAATGCTTTATCATTAATATAAACAACGCCCTGAGAATCCAGTCCGACATTGACTGCATCAGGCTTAGCTTCCGTTATTTCTTTTGAAGAACTTGGCAAGGTAATGTTAATTTCTGAGTTGTGTTCAAATGTTGTTGAGACCATAAAAAAGATCAATAACAAAAACACCACATCAATTAAGGGGGTGATATCGAGGTCAACGTTATCTCGTCTGCCTGAACGAAAATTCATACTATGCTCCCATTGAATCCTCGGTTTCACGTTGGCCGTGCATTACTTCAACCATTTTCAATGCTTCTTGTTCCATGGTGACAATTAAACCGTCAATTCTTCCTCGAAAATAACGATGAAACATTAGGCTGGGAATAGCGACAGATAAACCAGCTGCTGTTGTAATTAATGCTTCAGATATACCTTCAGATAAAATACTGGGGTCGCCTACGCCCATACTAGTAATCACTGTAAAGACCTTAATCATGCCTATGACCGTACCTAGCAAACCTAGCAATGGCGATATCGAGGCTATCGTTCCTAACGAATTAAGAAAACGTTCAAGATCATGAGCAACATGTCGACCTACTTCTTCAATGCTTTCTTTCATGATTTCGCGGGAATGTTTGCGATTAACCAATCCTGCAGCCAAAATCATTCCCAAAGGTGAGCTGGCTCGTAAATCACGAATACGTTTAGCATCTAAATGCCCTACTTTCTGCCATTGCCATACTTTGGCAACCAGATTTTTCGGCGCCACTTTTGTTTGTCTAAGAGACCAGAATCGCTCAGCAATAATGGCCATGGTTATAATTGAACACAATATAATCGGCCACATAAGCAAACCACCGGCCTTGATTAATTCAAGCACGTAATCTCACCCCAAAATATTTCACAAAATTATTATTACACAGCGCATATTTAAACAAGTTATACGCGTATCATCAATGATGCCAGAAACGACTGTTTTTTGTCCGAAATTCATCAATTTGTAAACCTTCATCACGAAACTTTGCTGATATTTCTCCCGTTTTATTGCTAACAAAGATTTTAACACCATGAACATCATATCTTCTCATTATATCCTTTTTTGGGAAGCCAAATCGATTCCTATATCCAGCTGATATAAATGCGTGTTTAGGTAAAACAGCAGAGATAAATGCCTCTGTCGAAGAGGTTCTGCTGCCATGATGAGGAACAAGTAGAATGTCCGCATGAAGTTCATGGTTATAGCGCTTTATCAAACTTTGTTCTGCCTCTTTTTCAATATCGCCGGTTAATAGCACTGATCCTTGTTTCGAAGATACCTTAAGCACACAGGAAGCATTATTACCGGCAAATACATCCTCTTCTTGCGGATGAAGTATTTCAAAATAGACACCATCCCAATGCCATTTTTGCCCGGCATAGCAATATCCCAGTTTTTCTTCGGAAAATTGTCCGGCAAATGACCTTGGAACACTGCTTAGAATATTATTAATCCTGAAGTTTTCAATAACGGCATCTGCACCACCAATATGATCATTGTCGCCATGACTGATTAATAGCGTTGATATTTGATTTATTCCTTTTTCGCGCAGATAAGGTTTAATAACAGCATCACCTATATTAAAACTCTCGGAGAATTGTGCACCCGTATCATAAACAAGCGTGTGTTCTTTAGTCTGTATAACCGCAGCCAAGCCCTGTCCTACATCTAATAACACAAATTCAAATTCGCCCTGCTTAAATTTTTCAGTCAATGGAAACAATAACGGCATAAAAAAGAATAGCCCCAACCATCTTGCCGGTAAACCTTTGGGCATGATCAAAATTAATACACCTATTACCGCTAATAGTAATGACCATAAGTTTGGTGCTGCAACAGGAATAATAGCGTTCTGTTGTTGTGACAAAAACTCAAGATAACTCCATTGAAATTCATTTATCTTATTAATTAGCTCATACAAGGACTGAGAAAATTGCGGCAACGGAAACATTAACACTAATGCAATTAATGTTAATGGCACAACTAAAAAACCAATCACTGGAATGGCAATTAAGTTCGCCAATACACTATAAAGTGGAATCTGTTTAAACCAGAAAATTAATATCGGACATAAAGCAAAACTTAATAAACACTGCAGTCGAATCCATCGTGTTAAATGATGGTGTTTGCTTATTCTGAAACGACTGATATACAAAATAAAGATTACAGCCATAAATGATAAGTAAAAATCTACTGCAATAATGGCAAACGGATCTAACACAAGAACTAGTACCAGAGCGATACAAATCACATTAGTGACTAATACTTGTCTTACTGAGAACATCGCTATCATGAACACGGCGATCATAATTAATGCACGTTGTGCAGGAAGCGCAAAACCTGCTAGTAGTGCATAAATGAACGCGCCTAAAAATGCCATTATCGAAGCAAATAACGGCGCAGGTATTCGTTGTGTTAAAAAATAAACCCTGCTCCAGATAAAACGAGCGAGAAAATAAATAAACCCGGCCACTAAACTCAAATGCAAACCAGAAATTGCAATTAAATGATTTGTACCTGTTTGACTTAATACCTGCCATTGTTCTGCTTCAAGCTGACTGCGATCACCTAAAGTCAATGCAAGCACCAGCCCTAGTAAAGGTTTATCTAATGTAGACCTTAATTGATATGCGATATTATGGCGTAGCCGTTGAATGAAATAAGAATTAACTTCCCCTATTCTTTGATTCTGTTTATCAAACTTTACATAACCTGTCGCCTTTATACCTTGTCTTAACATCCATGCTTCGTAATCAAATCCTCCGGAATTCATAAATCCATAGGGTCGTTTTAATTTAACTTTTAATCGCCATATCTCTCCTGGAACAGGTATAGATTTGTGTTTATACCAACTTAAACGAACAATTCCTGGGGAAACAAAAGATTGTCCACTTAAAGCCGATATTTCTTTGACATCAATTAAAAAGCGAACGTGACCATTAGACGTTTCGGGGATTGAAGTAATGACGCCTTTTATCAAGACATCAGCTTTTTCAATTTCTGCATCCAATACAGAACTCATTTTTAGTTGGGCACAAAACAAAGCCCAGCAAAAACCTAAGAAAAAGAATAAAACCAGTCGGAAAGTGAAAAAATATCGAGCGAGAAAGAACGCTAATGGTAATAAAGCTATTAACCATAATGAGGGCAAGTACGATAATTGCATCAAACAATAAATACCTGCGACAAATGCCAGCGTCCCTGCGAGCATAAACTATTATCTCCCTATAATATTTATTGGGCTATAATAGCGCGCTTTTTTTGGGTAATACGAAATATTTAATAATAATGAGCTTAAGAAACCTGTTTAAACGATATTTGCCGCAAAAGGAACATTTCCATAAGCAAGGCGGAATGCATATTTTATCGGATTATTTACATGATCCGAATATATGGCATGTGCATAAACGTTCTTCAGCAGGCGGTGCTGCCATTGGGATGTTTTGTGCCTTTATCCCTTTTCCGATACATACATTAAGTTCGGCCACATTGGCAATTCTGTTCCGTATGAATTTGCCCATTGCCGTCCTCTTCTCTTTTTTCAGCAATCCAATAACAATCCCGCCACTGTTCTTTTTTGCTTATCGTTTAGGCGTAAATATCCTTGGTCTTCAGGAAAAGAATGTTCATTTTGAATTTTCATGGGACTGGGTAAGCAATACCCTGGTGCATATTTGGGAACCATTAATACTTGGCTGTTTTATTATGGCGACGGTCAGTTCACTCCTGACCTATTTGATCGTTCGATTGATATGGCGAATTACTGCGATTGCCAAGTGGGAAAAAAGACGCAAAAAAAAATAAGCACCTAATCAACTATTCAAGTAATACACCTTCTTTTAATTCGACAACACGATCAACTCGTTTAGATAGCTCAAGATTATGCGTCACCATGATCAAACTCGTACCTAAACTTTTATTCAGCTCTAATATCAATTCAAACACCTGATCCGCTGTTTTTTCATCTAAATTACCAGTCGGCTCATCCGCAAGAATACAAGCAGGTTCTGTTACCAAGGCTCTGGCAATTGCCGCTCGTTGACGTTCGCCACCGGATAATTCTCCCGGACGATGTTGAACTCGTTTTGCTAAACCGACTTTTTCTAATAAAGCAGCAGCTTTATCGAGTGCTTCTTTTGCATTACTACGTCTGATTAACAAAGGCATGGCCACATTTTCCAGCGCAGAAAATTCAGGAAGCAAATGATGAAATTGATAAATAAAGCCCAGATGCTTATTACGCATATTACCGCGTTGTTCATCATTTAATTCACTCATGTTTTTGCCGTTTATTAGCACAGAACCTTGATTAGGTATATCAAGGCCGCCCAGCAAATGTAACAACGTACTTTTTCCCGAACCCGAAGCACCAATAATTGCGACGCTTTCATTCTTGTTAATACTAAAGTCGACACCTTTTAAAACATCAACGCGCATTTCGCCTTCGCTAAAATGTTTACTCAGGTTTTTCGTTTCAAGCAAAACGTCACTCATAACGTAATGCCTCAGCCGGTTGCGTGCTCGCTGCACGTAATGCAGGATAAATTGTGGCTAACAAACATAAGAAAAAAGAAATAATACTAATTGTAATGACATCATTCCAATGCATGTCAGATGGAAGATCACTAATGTAATAGACATCCGCTGATAAAAATTTACGCCCCAACATTGATTCAATCGCAGGAACTATCGTTTCCACGTTAGATGCCAACCAAACACCGCCAATAACACCTATTAATATTCCAACCAATCCAATAATCGTGCCTTGAATCATAAATATTTTTAATATGCTGCCTGGACTCGCTCCCAAAGTTCTTAATACTGCTATATCAGCCTGTTTGTCTGACACCATCATTACTAACGTTGAAATAATATTGAATGCTGCAACGGCAACAATTAGCGTTAAGATAACAAACATAACTGTTTTTTCAGTTTTTAATGCACGAAAAAAATTCGCATGCCGTTGCGTCCAGTCAACAACCCCATAACGACCGGGTAATTGACTTGCTATTTGACGACTAATGATAGGCGCTCTTAAAATATCACTGGTTCTTAAACGTAAACCGGTCGGTGATGTTTTACGAAACAGTTTCATTGCATCATCCATATGGATTAATGCTAAACCGCTATCAAATTCATGCATGCCAGCTTCAAAAATACCAGCAACTGTAAAACGTTTTAGTCTTGGCAATATGCCAGCCGGTGTCACATTCGCTTGAGGTGCAACTAAAGTGACTTTATCACCGATAATAACGCCCAGTTGCCGTGCAAGCTCTTTACCTAAAACAATATTAAAAGCACCTGTCTGTAAATTATTCAGATCACCCTGTATCATTTTTTCTGTAACGATGGCGACTTTCGGTTCTTCTGTTGGCAAAATACCGCGAATAATAGCGCCATTCACGCTTTTGTCTTTAACTAACATTCCTTCTGCATGGATATAGGGTGCCACACCGACAATTTCCGGGTGATGCATCACTTCCTCCGCGATAGGTTGCCAATTACTCAAAGCATCACCATCACCAATAATAGTTGCATGAGATGCCATGCCTAAAATGCGTTCTTTTAATTCTTTTTCAAAGCCATTCATTACCGAAAGCACGGTAATTAATGCCATAACGCCCAAAGCCAAACCCAGCATTGACGTCATGGATATAAAGGAAATGAAATGGTTTCGACGGCGAGCTCGAACATAGCGCAAGCCAATCATGGTTTCGAATGTATTAAACATAGAGGCGCATTATAGGTGGCTTATGCTAAGCATGGAACTAGATTTATAAAAATACTAAAAAGAATTGAAACTGGGTCAAACAGGACTATTAAGTTGGTTGGAAAATGATTTTTTCGTCTTTTAGAGCAAAAACTCCTGGACCTCTTTCTTCTGAAACTTCATATAATTTATTCATCATACGAATGACAACTCCGGGATAAACACGTTTATATACTCTAACTTTTGCGTCATTTGATTCTTCCACTAGCACTCTAATTTTTTCTTTTTCCTCTGTTAAAACTTCATGTTCTTTTGTTTTTATATCACGTGTTTCTGTCAACTTCAGCAACAAAGCATTTTGTTCTTTTTGTGGTTTTGGATTTTTACAACTATGTTTAAACAATCGCTTAAGATCATCAATACTTTTTCTGGATTTAAGTATTTCATCTACCAGCTCTTTAAGTCTCATGTAATCATCTATATTGGCACCTAATTCAATCACCGTTTTACTAAAACTATCTGAACCCAATATTGTTACTTCAACACCTTTTAAAGCATGTGTCACATCACCAACCAAGGCGCTTTTCTGTGATGTTTTAGTTCCGATACGTACCATACCCTGACTTTCTATATGACAATTCATGACGCTATTGGCAATTATAATATCGCCTTTCGCTTTAAGCTCGGCATTTTCAGCAAACGAGGCACTTAGAGTACCACCCGAAACAATTTTACTATGTGTACCTCTAATACCTGATTTGATGACAACATTTCCTTCTGCATTAACAACGGCATCTTCAACATTATCCTGAATAATTGCATCACCTTTAGTTTCCAGAACCAAACCAGCTTCAACATAACCTTTTACAGTTACTGTTTTATCTGAATGGATATTTCCCGTTTTTTGACATACACCATCTTCAAGTATCAGGCTATCAGTTACTTTAAGATTAGTACCGTCTATTAATAAGACACCATCCTCTGTGACACGCAATGTACCGTCTGCTTCTTTTTTAATACCTACCAGTACTTGTTCAGTTAGTTTTTCCTGATTTGCAAGAAGCTCTTCACCTTTAACATTTTTTCCATCTTCGGCTTGTATTGGTGGAATGAGTTTTCCAACAACATCATTCGTTTTAACATTCCATGGATACGATTTCTCATGATAGTCAATTTCACCATTAGGCAATATCTTGCCACCGACAGAGCTCTCTTTATCAAATTCTATACTGGCATTAACTCCATCTTTAGGCGGTAAACCTTCGGCAACAAGAAAATCAGACATAGACTTTCTTTCTGAATTAAGGCTATCCAACATCTGTTTAATAAGGTCATTTTTAATGCCATAAACAACATTATGCTCATGCAAGGTTTTCACGATATGGGGTAACAAAATATTTCCTTCATCTGCTTCATTATCTGGTCGCAGTAAATCCATTGTTACTTTTAATTGATCTTTTGAAATTTTTATCCCGGCGTCTACCGTTAATGCATCTGATTCATATTGAGCAACCCCTAACCAAAGTGATCTATACTCGTTACTCGTGTTTACTGAAACTTTTTCCACACCGTCAGAATAATTTAGCGATATTTCATTTCCATCTACACCTAAAACTTCTTCTTTATAAACATTGACTCCCGGAATAGATTTTGATTGTTTTTGTATTGCTGCGATCACATGGCCTGGCAAAACTGCTCGTTTATTTTTATCATCACTCTCAACTTCTACTTTCCATTCAATAACGTCATCACTACCATTTACAGGAGACTGCCCCTGAGCAACAACTAAATCCAGTTTTGATTTTTTTTCCTTGTTGATGTTTCCCAATATCATTTTAATTGCATTTTCTTTTATGCCATAAACGACACCATATTCATTTAGCGTTGTAAGAACATGCAATAACAATATATCCCCTTCTTTAGTCTCTATATCCGGTCGCATCAAACTCATAGTGACTTTCAATTTATCGTCCGACACTTTTACACCAGACTTTACTGTCAAGGTATCTGAATCAAATCGAACTATTCCAAGTCGAAGTGCCATATAAGAAACGCCATCATTCGATTTTCTTTTTTCAACACCTTCACTACAGATAAGTTCTTTATACTCCCCTTTGCTACCAGATATAGATTCATCAAATACACTAATGCCTGCTATTGGTTCAGAGGGAGGATTTATTGATGCGATCATTTGGCCGGGCAACACTGCTCGTTTGTTGATATCTTCTGATTGAGCATTCACATGCCATTGAATAACGCTATCACTTCCATTGACAGGCGCTTTGCCTTCAGCAACAAGTACATTTTTTATTTTGTCTCCCGAAGTGTGTACTTTTTCTAATATTAATTTTATCTCTTCAGATTTAATTCCATATTTAATACCCTCCATCTCAAGCATGTTTAAAATATTAGACTCGGTTACTTCATTATCAGTACCAATAATTTTGCCCGGACAAAAATTCATATGAACTTGAGTTTTATTTTCTGAAATAACAAAACCCGAATCAACAGAAAGTGTTCCCGACTTATGACTAAGCATACCAACCTGAGTGCTTTCAAAGTGGATACCATCATCTTCTTCTCTTACAATAACTCCATTACCCTCTGTTAATTGCTGACTAAATCCCGGGCGTTGATTTTTTTGTACGCCATATACATTTTTTCCTTTCGTACCTTGTGTTGCTAATGTCATTACTGCAATTTTTATATTAGGCGCAACCAAACATGTTGAATCTTGTTCAGGAATATCTTCAATACACCATTCAATAGAACTATTTTTTCCATCTTCAACATCACCCTTGGCAATAATGACGGGTTCTTCAGGAAGGTTATGTTCGTCTACCGATTTGACGAGCATATCTATGGCATCTCGATCAATACCATAGACTACTTTTAATTCTTTTAATTTTTTCAGGATATCGTTTGTACTAACGGGCTTTCCCTTGCCCGTATGCCGCACGATTTTTTTAACCGTTGCTATCTTACCGTCATTAGGAACGGCAATTTGAAACCAACCATTTGCAGTAGGCTCTTCTTCATTTGAAATGATTTCTGGGCTTGGGCTCGACATAATAACGATTCATTTTTTACATTCACAACCTTCAATTCGTTTACACATAAAAACACATACCCCTTAATATTTGGTATGTTCTCACCATAGTATCGGCTTGCCCCTGCCAAACTGTAGTAAACTGGTACAATCTACTGATTTTTTTATAGTTTAATTATTTATAAACCAATAAGACTGTAACTATCTGAAATATTTAATAATCTTTTTTAAATGATTCAGTTAAATTAATTTAAAATAATGAAAATACTCGCCATAGAAACTGCAACTGAAGCGTGTTCTGCCGCGCTTGATATAGATGATAGTTGTATACAACGTTTTGAAATCGCGCCTAGGCAACATACGCAGTTAATTCTGCCTATGATCGACGAACTACTTCTAGAAGCTGGCATAAAGGTAAACGATCTTGATGCGATTGCCTTCGGACAAGGTCCTGGCGCTTTTACCGGAGTTCGTATCGCAATTGGCGTTGTCCAAGGTCTTGCATTTGCTCACGATCTACCGGTTATTCCTGTTTCAACACTGGCAGCATTGGCTCAACATTTTGCCAAAGACCACGAACATGTCGCTGTGGCTATCGATGCACGTATGCAAGAAATTTACTGGGGATTGTATAAAAAGAATGACGTCGGAATAATGCAGCAGACCATAGAGCAAAGCGTCTGTTCTCCAGCTGACTTAGTTATTATTTCTGATGCAAACTGGTTTGGCGTGGGAACAGGATGGAATACTTATTCAGAAGAATTGAAATCTAAATTTACGGATAATTTATCAGGTTTTGATGGCGATGCTCTTCCTTCCGCGGAAGATATTTTGACGTTGGCAAAACCTGTCTATCTGGAAAATAAGGCAATATCGGTTGAAGAAGCGACACCAGTCTACCTAAGAAATAAAGTTGCTGTTAAAAACTAATTATATCAATTAGTTATATATTCTTATTAATCTTAATTATAGGTTTATTTTTCTAGATAAACGATGTCAGCATTGACTATTCCATCAGCTTGAAGCTCTATTTTTCTGTACGCTGGCGGCTTGTCGTCTACGGCAAAAACTTCACTTTTTGGCTTAAATTGTAAACATGTCGATGGCGAACCAAGTAACATCACATTATTCCTGATCACTTCAAATTCCTGATGAATATGGCCCCATATAATGCCGCGAACATGATCAAACCTATCAACTATATTCAAAAAATCTTGTGCATTTATTAATGGCATTGAATCCATCCACGGACTATTAATGGATACTGGATGGTGGTGTAGTGCAATCAAACAATGACAATCGCTATTTGATTCCAATGTTGTGCGTAAAAATTCCTGTTCCGCGTCAGACAACTCACCACTATGCTCACCGATTACACAGGTATTTAATAAAATAATTAACCATGGTCCAATCTTTAGAGTTTTCCCCGTATCATATCCATTGGCGCCCATAACGTATTCCATTAAATCAGGATCATCGTGATTACCTGGCAAACTAAGAAGAGGAGTAGTTAAGATCGATAAATGATCGGCTAGTTTTTGATATGAAGATTTTGTTGCTTCGTGAACCAGATCCCCTGTTAACAAAATCAAATCGGCATCGGATTCATCCTTGTTTATTTTTTTTATGATTTGAACAAGACTGGCAGAGGTATCAAAATCATTAAACGACGGTGCATCATCATCCATAATGTGCGTATCCGTTATTTGAATGATTTTAATCGAATCAGTCGTTTTTGTTTTTACAATTGCCATAACAGAACTGATTATGGCTGAAGATTATTACGATAGATAAAACTATTTTTAAAAAATAACTTAACTGTTGTATTGATATATCGAATGCATTTCATTGGCAAAACCTTTTAACTTGCGTTTACCTATAAACGTATATCTTTCCTCTACAGTAGTATCAAGTACTTCACTCATGCTATTTGTTAAAACGCAACGATTGTAACGTTTTAATTTATCGACATCGCTACTGGGAAGTTCAATATCGCGTATTTGTGTTTTTTCTATACGTGACGCACGGCAAATAGATAAACCTGTTCTATCGTGTCCGTGACTTGGATGAGTAATACCTGAATCAAGTGAAATACGTATATTGGCAGAAAATATATTTTCATTGCTTGTTGCCTGCCAATTAAGCAACCTTTTCGCTGCTGATACAGCAGGCAAACAGGAATCAAAAACAGCAAGATAACCATCTCCCATATGCTTCAATAATAATAATTTTTCCTGTTCACGACCGATAATTGTTGCACGTAACATTTGTGAAATATGGTTTACTTCTTCTAAAGAAATTTCCATAGAATTGCAGATATCAACCAGACAAACACCATGAGATGTACTGAGCATCTCATGCGTACCGGTATGTGTTTTTAACGCCTTTTCTTGCAGAAGATAACCTTGATGATCACAAGGCGTGATCCAGATCATCATGTCGGACAACAGGACACAGGTTTTTTCTAAAAGAGGCAATTCTTGATTCTTAATAACTTGATTATGTAAGACGGTACCGTTTGAACTACCTGTATCAATAATACAAAGCTCATTATCTCTTAAATCAAGCATACAATGCTTACGCGATACGCAATTGCTCGAATTTATTAGATCGTTATCCGGGTGACGCCCAATATGAAAAGGCAAGTGTGCTTCCGTTAACCACATTGACCAGCCCATATCAAATTCTAAAAAGGCTAACCGACGATTTGACATTAAAAAAGCTCCTGAATATTTCCTTAAAAAAGGATAGAGATTATCTCTATAATTTATAATAATTATTATTTTAGTTTTAAGCATAGCTTATGAACTAAAAAATTCAGGCTTAAAGTATCTTCTAACTTGATTTGAATCAAGTCATATTTTTCAATATCTTACGTAAGTATTCTACTAAGTAGTGTCACCTAATAAGTACATGTCACTTATGTATGACGCTTTGAACTACGTTCTAGTGGAAGAACTTTTCTACATCCTCAATATCATGTGTAATTGGCATTTGCGGCAGCGCACTAATCAAGCGTTTGCCATACGCTTTATTCACAATTCGTTTATCACAAATAACGCAAATGCCTCTATCAGTAACATCACGAATTAAACGTCCAACTCCTTGCTTCAAAGCTATGGCCGCTTGCGGTACTTGATAGTCCATAAAGGCATTACCGCCTTGCTTGGAAAAATAATTTAAGCGTGCTTGTAATACCGGATCATCAGGACTCGCGAATGGTAGCTTATCAATAATAACTGATGATAAGGCCTCTCCTTTGACATCAACGCCTTCCCAAAAACTACTTGTGCCTAGCAATACAGCATTTTTTGTTTTTCTAAATTGATTCAATAACTCAGAACGAGGTGCTCGTCCTTGTATAAAAAAAGGATAATCAATTCTTTCTGGCAAAATGTTGGCAGCTTTAGACAGAGCTTGATGACTGGTAAATAAAACAAAAGCATGACCATTGCTATAGGACAATAATTTTATAGTTCTTTCTATAAACGCATCAAAAAATTCAGCTTGATTCGGCTCTGGTAGATCAAGAGGAAGGTACAAACAAGTTTGAGTTTGATAATCAAACGGACTATTCCATACTTCTGATAGACATTCTTCAAGACCCAATTGTCGATTAAAATGTTGAAAATCATTATTAATCGCCAGAGTTGCCGAGGTAAAAACACACGTTGCGTTATAGTCATTCAATCTTTGTTGAAACGTTTCAGCAATATTAACCGGCGTTTGATTAAAATAAACATGATGTCCGCGTATTTCCAGCCAGCGTATCGAATCTTCATTTTTTGTTTCCATATAAGATTCAATATAATTGTAATGTGCCTTTGCGCGTTGCCAGCAATTATCTAATAGTTTTCCTCTTTCGCTTGACGCATCTAGAATATCCATGACAGTTTGATACGCTTCTAAGAATTTCGGCAATTCAACTGACAAGTCTGTCTTCTCCCATGTCTCTTGCCAGTTCATGCGTTGATCTTTACGTCCAAAAACCAAACGCATATCGCGAATTGATTTTTCAAACTTGGCTAGCGCTTCTGATAAATCCTGAATATCTTTAGCTTCTTCATGAACAGCTGTTTTAATATCGGAAGCTAACTCAAGTAACTGACGACTACTCATTGTTTTACTAAAATAAGTAGAAGCTAATTCAGGTAACTGATGTGCTTCATCAAAAATAATAAGATCGGCCAATGGTAATACTTCGCCAAAACCACTTTCTCGCAAGCCCATATCCGCTAACAACAAATGATGATTGGTAATCACCATATCTGATTCGAGTGCTTTCTTTCTATTCTTAAATACAAAACAGGATTCAAACTCTGGACAACTCTGACCAAGACAATTTTCTGTTGTCGATGTAATCACAGGACGAATGAATGAATTTTCTTCAATCATGCCTAGTTCATTAATATCACCGGTCTTCGTTGATGAAGACCATTGAACGACTTCCTGTAAATCACTTATGTTTTGATAACTAAGGTCTTTCGAATCACTTACCGCTACATTCATACGTTGCAAACAAAGATAGTTTGAACGACCTTTTAAAACCATGGCTGTTGCAGGTGAATCCAATGCCTCAAGCACTAAAGGCAAGTCTTTTCCAAACAGTTGATCTTGTAGATGACGAGTACCGGTAGAAATAATTACTTTTTGTCTTGATAACAATGCCGGCACAAGATATGCCATAGTCTTACCTGTGCCTGTCCCTGCTTCACAAACCAGACTTTGCCCTACTTTAATCGCGGACAAGATTTTTTGCGCCATCGCTTCCTGTTCGGGTCGATGACGATAACCTTCTATCAATTCGGCTAATGCGCCTGCATCAGAAAATACTTCCGCTATTGTTTTCATGAAATGTGTGCTTAAGGATTAATATTCAAAAAAACACAGGTGTGTTTTGAATAAATTATTTTATTAGATGGCGTTATTTTGTTTAGCTTGCATCCTGCTCGAAGCCGAATTGTTCTGTCCAAAGTAATTCTGATATCAATTTAAATTTTGCAATTGTCATAGCACCTTTCTTTTTGTTTTTTTCTTCCACTTCATCCAGAACGATATCTCTTCTCGCCATATAAATTTCTTCCGGCATAAAGTCGGAATTCATTATAACCAGTATAATGGCATCCCATTCCTGTCCTTTTTTAACTTCTCCAATTCGATAGCCTTGTTTTCTGTCATCAAAGATAGCGCGACCTTTAATTTGAACCTTTAAACGTTCTTCTCCTTTCTCATAAGTCGCGTCATAACCAGAATTCTTTTCGTCATTAGGTATAAGTTTCAAAATAGAGATAGCATCATTAATGGCTATTTCAGGTGTAACAGGAAGTATTTTGCCAGTAGCAAGGCGATATTCCTTGGCTATACGACGGGTCTCAGCAATTAATTTATCAACTGAATAAACGCCCATTAATCAATATCCTTAAAATTATTGTTCCTAGTTATTATCCAGGGTGAATGTAATCACCTCTTTTATATCATCTTTTCCGAATAAAGCCATCAGCAAACGATCTAGCCCAACAGCCACACCTGACGATTTAGGCAAGCCTGACTTTAGTGCGGCTAGAAGATTACTGTCAATTGGAAGTTCGGCTAAACCCTTGTCTTTTCTTATATTTACTTCTGTTTCGAACCTTTGCCTTTGTTCATCGGCGTCACATAATTCGTTAAAGCCATTCGCAATCTCCATACCGTTAATGAACAGTTCAAATCGTTCTGCTATACGAGGCATTCCCGATTTTATCGTCGCTAATGCCGCCATGAACTCTGGATAATCGTAAATAATCAGTGGCTGGCTATTATCTAACTTTTTAATCACCGCTTCTGAAAAAACATAATCAAGTAAAGCATGATGATCATCTGAATCACTGCCCCAACCATGCTGCCCACTTATCTTTTGCAACTGATTTATATCTGCTGTGTGTGGGTCAATCTGAACCGTTTCTAAAAATGCTTCCGCATAAGTCATTTTATTCGGTTTTTCTAATCCTAGACTAAGCAACAACTCGCCAACATCATCCATCAATTGATAATAATCAAAATCTTGTCGATACCATTCAAGCATAGTGAATTCAGTGTGATGTCTTTTGCCTGATTCTTCATCACGAAACACATGTGCAATTTGATAAATTGATCCTGAACCCGCAGCAAGCAACCGTTTCATGCAAAATTCAGGTGAAGTGTGAAGATAAAGCGGCGTGTCTTTTTCGAAAATATTCTTCGTTACCAGACTTTGAATATATGGATCATTATTCGCAAAATGACTGAGAATGGGTGTATCGACTTCAAGAATTTGACGACACTCCATAAAATCGCGGATCTGTCGTAACAACGTTGCTCGTTGTTTAATCATGTTTATAGGTGCAGTAGGTTGCCATGAATTATCAAATGCCATGGCAGGAGATATTAAGGACTGCAGTATTAAACTACCAGCCTAATATTTAACTAGCTAAAAAGTTCTTCTAAAAATAGTGATTTTTTTGTGCGAACAAGGAAGTACCGCACGAAGAAACTGGGTGTATACAAAATACATGATGATTCGAGTACGGAACTGATGCCGTTCTCGCGAAAAAAGTGCATTTTTAGATAACTTTTTTATGCTCGTAACCGAGTATCTAACTGATCAACCAACTCTACCCAATCTGAATCGTCGTTCAAGGCCTCATGTAAAAACTGAGACTGGCCTTTATTCCAGAATGACGCTTTTTCAAGAGATAAATCACCCTTGATAGGACGGTGTTGATGGATAAAGTTATCTATCTCACCATCCGCATCAGGCAAACCTAACTGAGCAAACAGATCACTCATCGTATGTTCAAAATTTCCCATAATTTTCATCCACTAACAATTTAATATTAATATAGTCGAAAAAATAACTATTACCAGAAAATGAGACAAGTTTTGTACCAGAGAATTCCTTTTAAGGGATTAAATAGAACATATTTTTCAAATCACTCTTTCGCGCGGCCTACGTATTCGCCAATACGCGTATCGATCTTTATCAGCTCTTCGTTATCAACAAACAACGGCACTTTTACTGTCGCGCCCGTTTCTAATGTTGCCGGTTTTGTGCCACCTTGTGCCGTATCACCACGCAGGCCTGGATCGGTCTCGGTAATTTGCAAAACCACAAAATTTGGCGCGGAAACAGACAAAGGAGCATTATTCCAAAGCGTCACCAGACACATCTCTTCACCTTTTATCCATTGCTTGGCATCTGAAACTGCATTTTCATCCGCACCATATTGTTCAAAACTATTTTGATCCATGAAATACCACATATCACCATCGTTATAGAGGTATTGCATTTCCAGATCCATAACGTCAGCGCCTTCGACAGACTCTCCGGATTTATAAGTATTCTCCAAAACGCGTCCTGTTTTCAGATTACGCAGTTTTACGCGATTAAACGCCTGTCCTTTCCCAGGTTTAACAATCTGATTTTCAATGATCGAGCAAGGATCACCATCAATCATAAGTTTCAGACCTTGTTTGAATTCGCTAGTACTGTATGTCGCCATCTTCGCCTCTTTGCAATATAGTCACTTAAAAACGGCACATAATACATAAATAAAGGTCAACAATGCAGTCTTTATCGTGGCAAGAACAACTGGCGCAAGCCATACGACAACCCAATGAACTACTCGATTACGTTGGGATAAAGGCGAATAGCATAGGTTATAGTCAACGTGCAATAGAACAATTCCCAGTTCGCATACCACATGCCTTTGCCGACCGCATACAACGCAATAATCCCGACGATCCAATTTTACGTCAGGTATTTCCCTATCTTGACGAAGAAAATGAGCATGAAGGTTACGTTAATGACCCTCTCTCAGAATCAAATGTTCAGCCCGTGCAAGGTTTATTACAAAAATATAACAGTCGCGTGTTATCTATTACTACCGGCGCTTGTGCGATTCATTGTCGATACTGCTTTCGTCGACACTTCCCTTATCAAGAATCATCTGCAAATGGAATCCATCTAAAACAAAGTGTCGACTACATTCAGGCAGACAACAGCATTAAAGAAGTGATACTTAGTGGCGGCGATCCTTTAACGCTATCGGACCGTCGTTTAATAGAATTATGTCAGTCACTATCACAAATCGATCATATAAAACGCATTCGTTTTCATACACGTATTCCAGTCGTACTTCCTGCTCGACTTTCAGAAGAATTAATAAAGACATTAAATAGCATAGGGAAAACATTAATATTCGTTTTACATATTAATCACGCCAATGAAATTGATGACGCCGTTATCAATAACATAAAACTTTTACGCCAGTTCAATATTTTGGTGTTAAATCAATCGGTTTTATTAAAAGGAATTAACGACTCAACGGAAACCTTAATCGCTCTTTCCGAACGATTAGTTGAAAACCAGGTTACCCCTTATTACTTACACCTATTAGACCCGGTTGCTGGTGCAGCACATTTTAATGTCGATGAACAACAAGCCAAAAAACTTATAAAAGAAATGCATGCCTCAGTTTCTGGTTATCTAATACCGAAACTGGCAAAAGAAGAAGTCGGTAAAGCAGGGAAAACCTGGATATAAATTTAACTAAAGTTAGTTTGATTGCCGCCGATACAAAATTTAAGAACGGGTTTCCTTCCCTCCCCCTTTAATCCGTTCAACAATTTTAAGCCGGGCTTATGACCCGGCTTTTTTTATGTACAGGATGTACTGTATGCCGCGGGCGCATGGATGCGCAGGAGCGGCGATATCCATGGATGGATTGCCAGGATTCTTGTTCCCGACGAACCCTAATTACCTACATCCATGTAGGCACCAACAGTAGGCGCTTTAGGCGATGTCGGGAACAATAGCCGAGGAACACACAACCGATGTATGGCTGACAATAAATTAACTAACTTCTTCCGGCAGTCGTTTCAACAACAACATCGTCATGTCATCTACCTGAGATGTTCGTCCGGTAAATGTCGTAATAGTATTTTGTAAAAGCTTTATAATTTCATCAACAGGCTTATCCTGATTTTCTTTTAACAATCCAATAACTCTTTCCAATCCGAATGCTTCGTCTTGATCATTCTTACCTTCATAACAGCCATCCGAAAACATGGCAACGATATCTCCCGGCGCAAGCGTAAACTTAATAGGCGGTTCCATTTTTAATGGGACATCAATGCCTAAAGGAATTGATTGTGCGGCGAGGCTTTCAACCGTGCCTTCTTTTTTACGAATAAGCAATGTTGGACCATGTCCAGCAGAAAAATATTTTGCAGCATGTGTATTCATGCACAAAACCAAAGCAGCCAAAGTAACAAATTGTCCGGTACAAAGATCGAAAGACAACAATTGATTCACACGTTGAATAATTTCAGATATCTTTTGATGTTCTCCAAGTATTGCGCGGAAATAAGCACGGCTTGATACAGTCAACAACGCTGGACCAATACCATGTCCAGCAACATCAGCCAGCATAAAAATTGCCTGCTTGGAATCAGGAGTTACTAAATCATAGTAATCTCCGCCAGCATGTTTTGCCGGCGTACTAAAGGCAGCAACATCATACCCTTCTAATTCAGGTAACGGTGACGGTAATAAATTTTCCTGAACCTGACTCGCGAGTTCCAATTCATCCTGCAATGCCATTTCATCGACTGCCGCATCCACATATGAACGTAGCTCGCGTGTAATAAAATACATAACGATTGCCGCAACAAATAACATCATCGACATAAAGAGATATAAATTATTTGGATGCGGATTTAGATGTTGAAAGCTATCAACATACAACACCCTTATAGATAGTGCCGTATAACATGCTGAACTTAAAAGACCTGTAAGCAATGTTAGCCTTGGTGTTAAATGTAATGCTGATGCAGAAATAATAATTAATATAAAAGAATATGCGGGAGATAATAAAACTGTAAAAGGATTGTCGCCAACATCCATAATAATGACCATCGCAGCGACAGGTAATACACTTTCAACTATCGATTGAAAATATCTTAAAAATTCCTTAATCCTCCTTTGCTTCTTTATTGCATTACGGACAATTAATAAAAATATTGTTTCAAAACAGGCAAAAATAAAAACGATATAAAGTATTGATCGGCCTAAACCTATTTTTGATTCAGCAGCAAAGAATAAATTGTAAAAACCAATTAAAGAAACAACCGCTAAAACAATCAGCATCCCTATCGCGCGTAAACGCTCGCTCTTGAGTCGCAGCAGTTGAAAATCAGTAAGTCTTGAGACCATGCGAAAATTATAACAGCATTAACTGAAATCGACCTACACTGCGCCGGAAGTTTCTGATATGGTATTGATACATTTAATGATGAGGGTCAATTAAATGGACATGGAATATTCCATTACCATTAATGGCGAAGCCGTTACATTCAAATTTAAAGACAGTCTGATTCATGCTGCAGGGAATCATGCTGGAAACATTGATGCCATAATTACAACCGAGCCAACGCTCCCGCAAAACCTCTTGCTGGATGAATTACACATCAAAGTCCCCGGCACGAATGAATACCTTTATATCTATGGTTACGGTACAGTTGAAAATTGCTTTAAGGCAACATTCAATTCGTCAAAGATTGTTGATAAACAAAAGCTGCCAGAAAAGGTTGATGTCTATTGGGGACCGAATGGCGAACAATACATTGGTGAAATGAATTGCATCCCCTATTCCGAAAAAGTCGAACATAAACTGGATGACGAAATCATTGCGCCGGAAGAACCAGCGGAATCGGAAAAGACGATCCAAGTAGTTACTGATGTTAAAAAAGAAGCAAAACCAAAAGAAATATCTTCATTAAATACAAAATGGATAGTGATTGGTGTGACTATCTTGCTTATGATTATCGTGGCTTTTATTTTAATTAGTACATAATAAATTCTAAAAGCATGCAAGAAGGCACTTAAAAAGTGCGTATTAAAATTTATCTTAAATGATAACAACGTACTTGCGCCAACTTTGACAAGTCTGCTTGCAATTCCCGTTATTGAACATGGTCAATGTGTAGTAGCTATGTATTCGTGAACTTTTTTACATCCGGCAAAGTTATTACGCCGGGGTTAAGTCTGGAGGATTAGCCCCGGTTTTATTTATTTTCATCTGTTTTAATCTCTTCGTCCGGCATCATATTTATAACGGATGGAGAAGTTCTAACCATAGGCACAAATTGCGATGCATGTTCCGGTTTATTTTCTTTATCCTGTTTATATGTATAAACAATATAAATAGCGGAAACCAACTGCGTTAAGAAAAAATAAAATGGCAATGCCTGGTGTCCAAAGAAATGCATTAATTGCCCCGATAATGCCGGCCCTAATGCAGCACCTATTCCATACAAAAGTAACAAGCCACTTACGCCAGCAAGATTGTCTTCAGGTTCAATCTGATCAATTAGATGTGCTATTGCTACGGGATAAACCGAGAATATTAATCCACCAAAAATAGCAACGGCTAATAACAACATTAATCCAAGATAAGCAGAAAGCGCTATCAGTAATGCAGCAAGACTTGCCAAAAAAGTGATGACAGCTAAAACTTTTCGACGGTCATGTCTATCTGAATAACGTCCCATAGGATACTGACAAATAGCACCACCTAAAATGGCACAGCTCATAAAGGTTGCAACGTCATTAACGTCAAGGCCAACATGAATCGCATAAATAGGAGCCATCCCCCAGAACGCGCCCATTGCCAATCCGGAAAACGCTGAAGTAAAAACGGCAACAGGAGCAAGTCGATATAAAGTTTTAAACTTAAAGCGTTCCGTGCTTGTAATAACTGGTTGAGTTAAACGAGTTAAAGTAACTGGCGCTAAACCGGCACTAATCAACATAGCCGCAATTGCAAACAAAACAAATGATAAAGGTGAATCCAAACGTAACAACTGTTGCGCAATAGTTAATGCACCGAGATTAACTACCATATACACCGCAAATACACGACCACGTTGTTCTGTAGGTGTCTGCGCCGTCAACCAGCTTTCAACAACGGTATAAAGTATGACTAGCATCATGCCGGTCATAACTCTTAAAATCATCCAGAAATAAGGATTAACATATAAAACGTGTAATAAAGCCGAGCAAGAAATTAAAGAAGCACAAAAGGCAAAAGCACGAATATAACCAATGCGGCTAATTAAGGGTATGGCTAAAAATGTCCCGATAAAAAAACCAACAAAGTAGCCCGACATGATCAAACCCATCAGCCCATCGCTATAGCCTTCCATGCTTCCGCGCACAGCAAGCAATGTATTTAGCAAGCCATTACCAAGTAACAACAAGGCAACGCCAAGAAGTAAAGCGCCAATAGGTATGATTAATGGAAGCATAATATATTGTTAATAATTTTATTTTAAGTTTGTTACTAGCGAATTTCAGGCCAGAAGTTGTTTAACTGTATCGTCATCAATTTCTTGAAAATTCAAGTTTATCGAATAATACAGTGCACTAACAATGTACAATAATGAAATGAACCGACTCTTTTTGAACTGCAAGAGTCTATGTTTGCCAGACATTTTCTTATTGTGGAATACTTTTTTCTCTTTGATAAACCAGAATAGATCCTATCCGTAACGCACCAAGTACAAGTATAAATGCTGAATATGCGTAAAGCATTTCCGGCTCGAGTTCATGTTTAAATGATGAGTACTAAAATACTCAACCAGAGACCTGGATAATTCTATTAACACATAAAGTGTTAATACGTCGGCAATAAGATCAATATACTGACCAGTGACACCTTCAAATGCGAACAACTTCCATGTTGTAATAAAAAGTTGAACTGTTCCAATTGCAATTCCGAAAAGAATGAAAACAAGTATAAGCCCGAAGACTACGCACATTACCTGGTCAAAAAGGTTTTTTATTTTATCGCTGAACATGTTCATAGCTAATACCTTTTTTATTCTTACCTAGCTCTTAATGGATTACCTGCCTTATTAAAACACAATTTACTTTCCAGTATCGTGGTAAATATTAAAGATGTAATATAGTCAGTTATAATATGTAATAAGTTAGGTAGGCACAATGCAAACCATAGTTTTATTCAGCGCTGCAATCATTACCGGTTTAATCTTGCTTACTTGGAGTGCAGGTCGTTTTGTTACCGGTTCATCTGCTTTGGCACTTAGTTTTAATGTGTCTCCATTAATTATTGGCCTTACTATTGTCGCCTTTGGTACTTCAGCTCCCGAGATGCTGGTATCTGCAATGGCTGCCTGGCAAGGTAATAGTGGGATAGCTATAGGTAACGTTATTGGTTCTAATATCGTCAATATGACTTTGGTATTAGGTATAGCGGCATTAATTACCCCTCTGACAATAAGCTCGCAAATATTGAACCGAGAATTCCCATTAACCTTAGTAGTCATGTTGTTTGCGCTAGCGTTGATTTATGATGGAGTGCTCTCTCGTCTTGATGGTTTGCTACTAATGGCAGGAATGATACTAGTAGTATTGTGGACTTTGCATCTGGCTCACAGTGCATCAGCACATGATCCACTTACGACCTCCTTTTCCGAAGAGATGCCGGAAGTAAATTCAAAACGCCATACATGGTGGCTTGTT
Source organism: Gammaproteobacteria bacterium (assembly GCA_041689615.1). Classification (GTDB taxonomy): domain Bacteria; phylum Pseudomonadota; class Gammaproteobacteria; order Eutrophobiales; family Eutrophobiaceae; genus UBA7359. The sequence continues at coordinate 58,312 of JBDNFW010000048.1, forward strand.
ATTTCCGGTCTAGTGATCTTATTAATTAGTTCTCGTCTATTGGTATGGGGTGCTGTTGGAATTGCTCATAATTTTGGAATCAGTGATCTGGTTATCGGCCTGACCATTGTTGCCGTAGGTACTAGTCTTCCAGAATTAGCGGCTTCGGTGGTAGCTGCAAGAAAAGGTGAGCATGATATCGCCGTGGGTAATGTCGTTGGATCTAGCTTGTTTAATATTTTAGCTGTATTGGGTATCGCAGGCATTATCGGTCCGGGCAGTTTCGACACGAATATACTTACTAGAGATTATCCGTTAATGATTTCTCTCGCTATTGTTCTTTTCTTTATGGCCAGAGGATTACGTAGTTCAGGACATGGTACCATTCAACGTTGGGCGGGCGGCATGCTACTGGCTGTATTCGTTATTTATCAAGCGTGGCTTTTTCTTGGCAGGGCAGCATAAGTCATTTTATTTATTCTCAGGTTTGCTTTATCGTCTGCTCTTCCAAATAATTTTTACTCCAGTCAACAAATAACATCCTGATCAAATGATGTTCGTTTAGCTTTTCTTTATAAGCAACCAATATGTTATACCCAACGCTAAAACGACTGCGGCAGTTCCGTATATATAAGGTGGTGTTAGCTTCTCAAAATCAAAGATTATAACTTTTCGTGCAATTGCCATAAGAGCAGTTGCAATGACCAAACGAACCGGAATGACGTTGGTACTGAGATACATACTTATGTTGATAAAAATTTCGATTGCAATAAGTACAGCTAAAAATGCACCAAAAGTCGCAAGAAGGTCATTAATTTGAAGAAGCAGGAATGGTGGTTGCGTGAGACGTTGATAAAGAACATAAACAACATCGCCTATTCCCCAGACAATTACAAGCACCATCAAGACAGCGAGCACCTTAACAGCAACCCTTATTATTCTATGTAAAAAACGTATGGTGGGATCTTCATGTTCTAAATGAAGATCATGTCCCGGTTCGTGCTCAAAATTTAATTGTTTATCATTATCCATTGTATAAGCACCCGACTGTTCTAATTTTTAATTTACACGACAAAATAATTCGTAGAAGTTTTTAATCCACTACCGTAATTGGTGTTTCAAACCCTGGCGGTTTGATTGCCAATACAGAACAATCAATTTGATTAAGTATTGTCTCTGCCGTGTTACCCATAATAAAACCACGGATGCCAGTGCGTTCTACCGTACCCATGAGCACAAGATCAGCTTCAATTTTTAAAGCTAATTCAGATATCTCTTTACGCGTCTCGCCTTTTATCAAGTGTGTATGGAGATCAATATACTTCTGAGAATCCTTGCCAAATTTATCAACAACGACTTGTATAAGTTTCTTCAAACTCGTTGATCTCTGTTGTCTTACTTGTTCGATG
>JBDNFW010000049.1:0-32525 GCA_041689615.1 Gammaproteobacteria bacterium
AGGCATCCATGCCGCCAAACTTAGCGCGCCATTTGTAAAAGGTGGCATTGCTCATGCTGTGTTCTCGGCATAAGTCTGGCACGGACGTGCCAGTTTCGTTTTGTTTCAAGATCGCCAGGATCTGACTGTCTGTATAACGTGATTTTTTCATAGAAAACTCCTCTGTTCAGTGTATGAGAATTTTCTACTTTTAACGCCTGTTAATTTTCGGGGGGATTACACATCAAATATTTGTTCCATTTCTGTTTCGTCCATGAGATTTCCTCCATTGAAATCAATTTAAGTATTTATATTATCATGCCGATGTTCACATGTGAACCAAAAGTTATGTTCATATGTGACACATGGCATTAGAAAAAAGACTTTCTGATAATTTAAAGGCACGGCGCGGCACGCAAACTCAGCAAGCTTTTGCTAAAAAACTGGGAATTAGTCGTGCAACGTTAACTCGCTTGGAAAATTGTGCCCAAAACACAACGCTTAAAACCCTAGAACAGATCACAAAAGCACTACGCTGCGACATTGGCGATCTATTTAAAAAACCTAATAATTAACTGGGATTTAATAATCTCTTCATAACCAATTAATACAGATAAAGGTATATTTAATTGGATAATGAAATAATCTCATATATTGAAATGTGCCAAAGAGAAGGCGCATCGCTTCAACGTGGCATGAATTTCAAAATGGGTGGCAACCACTCAGTAATATTAATGTCAGTTCGGCCAAATTCTCCGTACCAAGATAAAATAGAAGATAACGGAGAAATACTTATTTATGAAGGCCATGATGTACCTCGCACTGTAGGCACTAAAAATCCTAAGTTAATAGACCAACCCGAAAAACTACCTTCAGGTAAATTAACTGAAAACGGAAAATTTCATCAAGCCGCTAAACAAGGAGACGAGTTAGAAAGAGTACGTGTGTATGAGAAAATCAAAAAAGGAATCTGGTCTTATAACGGCGTATTTCATTTAATCGATTCATGGCAAGAGCAAGATGAACTTAGAAAAGTCTTTAAATTTAAATTGGTTGCTGTAGAAGGCGACGAAGATTTTACGAAACCAGTTAAACAAGATTTACCACATAGAAGAATTATTCCAACTTCAGTGAAGTTAGAAGTTTGGAAGAGAGATGGAGGCAAATGCACTAAGTGCAGTGCAATAGATGAACTGCATTTCGATCATGTATTGCCTTACTCAAAGGGTGGAACTTCAATAACAGCAGAAAATGTTCAGCTATTATGTGTGCGCCATAATTTACAGAAAAGCGATAAAATTCAATAATGATTTTACTTTTTCTCAAGAAGGCCTAATCGGGGCCAGGTCTTCGGTAACTGCTCCCGGCGTCGCCTAAAGCGCCTACAGTTGGTACTCTACCTCGGCCGTTGTTCCAGACACGGCTCTACCTCCTACTTCCTTGTAGTCGTCCTGCATCCTTGCAGTCGTGAATCTTGAATTAATTACTCACCAATAATCTGAATAACAATTTCTCGCGTTCTTTCGCAGGTATTAAGTCCTCAACAACGATTTGTTTTCATTAATTATTAGGACAATTAATTTTACATCTACGTTAAACTAGTGACTCTAGTTTTTAACTTTGAGTTCACCATTGATTAACCTTCCTTTTAAAAATCGATATCTGAAATTGGGTGAAGGATTTTACTAACAATGTAAACCTTCACCTGTTGCTAATCCTGTCTTAATTCAATTCAACACTGAGCTTGCTACGGAACTTGGTTTAGCGGCGCATGATCAGGATGAGCAAAATCTTGCCGATGTTTTTTCAGGTAATGTGATTCATGATTCCAGTGAGCCACTGGCTATGGCTTATGCAGGGCATCAATTTGTAGTATCAATTTTCTAATTTTTGTATCCATACATTGGCTCTACTGAATGCCGGGTGATTAATATCCGCTGTTTGTTTTTTTAAGATGGGGATGGCTGGTCTTTGCAAGTCATGGTTTTTCAATGCTCTCATGATGTCATCTGTTTTGGCATTGTCTTGCTGTAGTTGTTCTAGCCAATACAGAGTTGGATGTGTGCCCAGTTTATGTACGTAGATAGGGCGCTCCAGAACGGTTGCTGTTGTGACGAGTCAAAGATTAACTTTGAGAAAGTCCAAAGCCATTATTTAGAAAAGGAATTAGAAAATGTCTAATCGCTACGACACAGATGGAAATTCAGAGACTAAGTATCAACCAGGTTCTAATGACAAAGTGTTCTCAATAAGTTGAGTATTACTGATGTTAAATAAATGGATGATGTTCTGGCAAGAAAATATAGTTAGAGCGTAACACTTCATGTTAATGATGAATTACGACATGTTAAATATAGTGTTTATGTTAATTTTAGTATAATCTAAGCGTATTACTTCACATATTTAACGAATTATTACATTCTGGATATATTATGAGTCTGATGAGTGGGTTAGGAAAAGCCGATCGAGAACGCCTATCTGCTGTACTCAGGGCGAGCAAGGGAACAATTTCAGTTTCAGACGCATCTGAAATCCTTAAAATGCCTGGTTCTGCTACGGCTAAGTTATTGTCGCGTTGGGCAAAAAAAGGTTGGTTATCTCGTGTTCGTCGAGGTCTATATATTTCTGTGCCTCTGGAATCGCGAACGGCAGATATCCCTCTAGAAGATGCCTGGATTATTGCGGACAAAATTTACACCCCTTGTTATATCGGAGCTTGGACAGCTGCGGAATTTTGGGACTTAACCGAGCAGGTTTTCCGAACAGTGGTTGTGATGACTACGCAACAACCTAGAGACCGTAAGCCAAATATAAATGGAACTGAGTTTTTTCTTAGGACGGTATCTGATAAAGCCATGTTTGGTTTAAAGCCAGTTTGGCGTGGGCAAGTGAAAGTTAATGTATCAGATCCAACACGGACAGTTCTTGATATGTTAAGCGATCCGCGTTTAGGTGGCGGACTTCGATCGACAATAGATATGTTTCGAAGTTATCTAAATTCAGAAAAGAAAGATTTACCGTTATTAATCGATTATGCAGAGCAATTAGGGAATGGGGCCGTTTTTAAGCGGCTTGGTTTTTTATTAGAAAAGTATGCCGAAAATGAGCAGGATATCATTGGGCAGTGTCAGGAAAAATTAACAACGGGTAACGCAAAGTTAGCCCCTGTATTAAAGTCTAAAAAATTAATAACGCGTTGGCGTTTATGGGTTCCCGAACGTTGGATAAAGGAGTAACGTTTTGATTGATAAACAGGAAGTCATGGAATTTTCGCGTGAATTTGGACTTGCTCCACAAGTTATTGAAAAGGATTACACATTAGGATGGTTGCTTGCTGGAATTGCAGCGCATCCCGATATTAGTAAGAGTTGGGTATTTAAAGGCGGTACGTGTTTAAAAAAGTGTTATTTTGAAACATATCGCTTTTCAGAAGATTTAGATTTCACACTAACTAATTCTGATTATTTATCTGAAGGATATTTGTTAGAGACGTTTACTAAAATATCTAGTTGGGTTTATGACAATGCGGGTATTGAAATACCTGTAGATTCAATTCGTTTTGATATTTATGAGAATCCTCGTGGTAATAATTCTGCACAAGGAAGATTAGCTTACCGTGGTCCAATGCAAAGACGTGGTGATGCACCAAGAATAAAATTGGATCTGACTGATGATGAAGTTTTAGTTTTAGAACCCGTTATGCGCGAAGTCCATCATCCTTATTCAGATTGCCCGAGTGATGGCATTCATGTTCAATGTTATGGATTCGAAGAAGTGTTTGCAGAAAAGTTTCGAGCCTTGGCCGAAAGAGAAAGACCAAGAGATCTTTATGACGTTGTTCATCTATATAGGCGAGATGGTTTAAATCCAGATCGTAAATTGATCTTAAGTACGTTGGCTGAAAAATGTCAGTTTAAAGGAATTGACGTACCTACATTTGAAATTCTTGCTACCCAACCAGAAAGGGATGATCTTGAAGCTGATTGGGAAGGTATGCTTGCGTATCAATTACCAGTGCTTCCGCCATTTGAGCAGTTTTGGGATGAGCTATCTGATGTATTTGATTGGCTACACCAGATAAAAGAAAAAGAAGTACTTACGAGTGTTCCTGCATACGGTAGTAGTGCTATCGATGAATCATGGATGCCTCCTGCAATGGCTCAAGCATGGAATACAGGAGTTCCACTGGAAGTTGTCCGATTTGCTGCAGCAAATAAACTTTGTATTGATCTAGAATATCAAAATAAAACACGATTAATTGAACCTTACTCACTAAGAAGAGCACGAGATGGTAATATCTTATTACATGCTGTCAGACATGAAGATGGGCAGCCTAGATCATATAGAGTAGATAGAATACAAAATATTACAGCAACAAATGTTTCATTTATCCCGAGATACATGATTGAATTGACTGCTTCTGGACCATTACATGTACCAGAAACAGAGCGCGCTTCGTCTTCTCACGTGAACAGCTTTTCTAGAAGTAGAAACAGTGGGCCAACCTATGTTGTGGAATGTTCTTATTGCGAAAAGAAATTTAGAAGAAAAACAAATTCTACAGCACTAAAAGCACATAAAGATAAAGGCGGATATCCTTGCTCAGGAAGACGTGGTTATCTAGTAGATACAGTCTATTAGATTTACTGCATGGGTTACAGCAGAAATAGTTAAAATGGTTTGGAACTACGCTCACGTGTTGCGTGACGATGGTATGTTTTTTGGGATTTTGTCGGCATCGGGGTCAGATCGTAAATCTTGATTCGGTATACGATGGCCGTGCAATTTATCTGGGTGAACTGGATCGTGTTGATGGTGCTTCTTTGGATATCCAGTTAAAAGGTTCTGGTCGCACGCGTTATTCTCGTAACGGTGATGGTCGGTCTGCATTAGGGCCGGTGTTGCGTGAATACTTAGTCAGCGAGACGATGCAACAACTTCATGTCCCGACGACGCGTGCATTGGCGGCGGTTCTTTCTGGTGAACAAGTGGTGCGCGAACGGTTGATAGCCGGTGCTGTGATGACGCGCGTTGCTAGTCGAGATACTGAAACAGTGATTAATGCATTGATTAAACATGCACGAAAACTACCGACTGAGCTATATAAATCGCTAACCTGGGACAGAGGAAAAGAAATGGCTGACCATCAACGTTTCACCTTAGCAACTGACATTGATGTTTACTTTTGTGATCCACAAAGCCCTTAGCAACGAGGTTCAAATGAAAATACAAATCGATTGTTAAGACAATACTTTCCCAAAAGGACTGATTTATCGGCACACTCTCAAAGGAAGCTTATTGCCGTGGCACGACAGACATTAGAGTTTGAAACACCGGCAGAACGTTTTAACGCATGTGTTGCATTGACTGGTTGAAATCGCATAAAAAATAGTAACATATGGACGATTTCTAAGTTTGCAATCAGACGGTCACTAAGTTTGCAATCAGACGGTCTAAAAACTTACAATTGGACGGTAACAGGTTTACCATCAAAGACTATGGCAAATACCGATCACCCGCGTTTATTGAAAGATATTAGGAAGGATTTACTAAATGAACCAAAGTGGTTAATCAACCAAATTGTAGAGCATTTTAGAAGGTTTCCAATATTGCCTGGACCTGAGGAAAGGATTAAAGCGTGTATTATTGGGGTCAGTTGAATCTCATTTTTTTCTAAAGTTACCTTGAAAATATCCGATAAACCTCCATATGAAGGTTGACAAAAGTTGACAGTATAGGAGAATCATCGGCCATATGGATAAGAAACTAAACATCCCGTCTATTAAGAGTGCCATGGAAAAGGCAGGACTTACCCAGACATCCCTTGCTAAACAATTAGAAGTTTCAAAAGAAACAGTTTCAAAATGGTTGAGTAAAAGTAAATACCCTCGTCCGGGAAAATTACTTCGATTGTCTAGTGCCTTAGAGTTGAAATTTGACGATCTCGTTATTAAAGCGATAAATCCTAATGAACCTATCGTAGCGTTTCGGAAAAAAGGAAGTGCAAAAACAACTGAAAAGCACATTACTAAAGCCAAAAATATGGGGTATTTATTATCAGGTCTGGTGCCATACCTTCCTTTTGATGAATTTGTTCAGCCCTCAAAATTAAGGAGCCCTAGTCTGGATTATGAATATATTCAGGCATTTACTTCTAAAATTCGTCAAGAATTAGGTTTTCGTATTGATCAAGTCATCGATTTTACTGATCTAATAGATTTATTTCATGAGTTGCAGGCAGTTATTATTCCTGTTTTATGGGGAAAGAAGGATAGACATGAAAATGCTATTCATATCTATTTACCTGATTCAATGTCAACTTGGATTTATTTGAACTTAGATACTGAAGTACATGACTTTAAATTTTGGATGGCTCATGAATTAGGGCATGTATATAGTCCAGACTTAAGGGGTAAAGAAGCCGAGAATTTTGCAGATGCATTTGCAGGAGCTTTACTTTTTCCAAAAGAACTTGCTGAAAAGGCTTACCGCGATGTTTCATCAGCAAGGGTTGATAAAAGAAAGATCGATATTATCAAAGATTACGCTCTCCATTATTCTATTTCATTAGTTTCTGTATATATGGAGATTAATAATTTCGCATCAAATATGGGAAAAACAAAAATTGATCTTGATAAAAGTCTATATGGTGCAAATACGAACTTTAACAAACAATTCATGACGGTTAGTGGTTCTTTGTTTAAAAATGATAAACCTAATGCTAAGGAATACATAAATATTATTAAAAAAGAATTTGAGACTCCTTTTTTTGATGTCCTTAAATCATATTTAGTGGAAAATGGAAAATCCGCAGGTTATATACAATCCATTCTTGATGTCCCGCTGTTTGATGCAAAGGAATTATATGCAGAGTTATCTTAATGGCGCAGTCAAAAATCCTTGTAGATAGTAACTCATATTTTAGACTTGCTAAAAGTATACGCCCGTTATTAAGTGTTGCGTTTGGAGAAGAGAATTATTGTTTGTACGTATTGAAAGACCTAGAGATTGAATATGATCGAAGTTCTCGATTACAAAGTAAATTTGAATGGGTTAATGATGACGAGTACTTTGATAATAGAAAGCAGGCATTAACAATTCCAAGAAAAGATAAAAATGAAACACAAAGAACAATAGAAATTTTAGAAAATCATAAATATGAAAATGAGCTTGGAGTATCACCTGTTGATATTAATTATTTAGCTCATGCCTATGTATTAGATATTCCTGTAGTAACTGATGATAAAGATATGTTGGAATTGGCTGAAGATTTTGAAATTCAAACATTGAATTCACTTAATTTATTATCACTTATGCTTAAATGTGATCATATTAATATAGATAAAGTACGTGAAATTGCCGCTTACTGGAAATTTATAAAAGATATCCCTGGAAGTTTTAAGGAAGATTATAAGAGTTTATTTAAAGAAAATGTTCCTTAAATAAATACTTTAAAAACTAGGCTCAAGCTCATTTATAAAAAACTGTTCTACGTATTTTCTACCTTTGCCGTCAAACTTTTAAACTTTAAATCGAAGGCGACATCTTTATCGCTGCCATCTTATGTTAGTGTGAAGTAGTAAATAATCAGGGACAGGTCTTGAATTTATTATTCTCCAAATATTTGAACAACAATCTCTCGCGTTCATTCGCAGGTATTAAAATCCACAACAACGATTTTTTTTCATTAATTATTAGAACAATTAATTCTACATCTACGTTAAACTAGTGACTCACGTTTTTAACTTTGAGTTTACCATTGATTAACCTTCCTTTTAAAAATCGATATCTGAAATTGGGTGAAGGGTTTTACGAACAATGTAAACCTTCTCCTGTTGCTGATCCTGTTTTAATTCAATTCAACACTGAGCTTGCTGCGGAACTTGGCTTAGCGGCGCATGATCAGGATGAGCAAAATCTTGCCGATGTTTTTTCAGGTAATGTGATTCATGATTCCAGTGAGCCACTGGCTATGGCTTATGCAGGGCATCAGTTTGGGCATTTTAATCCGCAGCTTGGCGATGGCCGTGCAATTTATCTGGGTGAACTGGATCGTGTTGATGGTGCTTCTTTGGATATCCAATTAAAAGGTTCTGGTCGTACGCGTTATTCTCGTAACGGTGATGGTCGATCTGCATTAGGGCCTGTGTTGCGTGAATACTTGATCAGCGAGACGATGCAACAACTTCATGTACCGACGACGCGTGCATTGGCGGCGGTTCTTTCTGGTGAACAAGTGGTGCGCGAACGGTTGATAGCCGGTGCTGTGATGACGCGCGTTGCATCCAGTTTTATTAGAGTAGGGAGTTTTCAGTACTTTGCTATGCAAGAAGATAGTCAGTCGATTAAAGCATTGGCAGATTATGTTATCGAACGTAATTATCCTGATGTGTTTGATGCTGCTAATCCTTATCTCGCATTGTTTGAATCAGTCGTGCTACGTCAAGCGAGTCTGATTGCGCATTGGATGCAGTTGGGTTTTATTCATGGTGTGATGAATACGGATAATATGTCGATTGCTGGAGAAACAATCGATTATGGTCCCTGTGCGTTTATGGATTTCTTTGATCATAATCAGGTGTATAGCTCTATTGATCAAAAAGGGCGTTATGCCTATAGCAACCAGCCTAACATTGGTGCCTGGAATTTATCTCGTTTGGCAGAAACCTTTTTACCCTTATTTGACGTTGATCCCGATAAGGGTGTCGCAATGGCAGAGGAGATTCTGGAGAAATATTTCATTTGCTATAGCAACGAATGGCTATCGGGTTTTCGAGCCAAGTGTGGCTTAACGGCTGTTGCCGATGTGAACTCGGAAGAGGATAAGTCATTGTTAGATTCACTGCTGGATATCATGGCTGCTAGTCAGGCTGACTTCACGCTGACGTTTTATAATTTGTCGCAGTTAGATTCAAAAGCCAATGAAAAGGATACGGCACTGCGTGAGCACTTCGCTAAGCCGGAAGCGATTGATGAATGGTTGCTGCGCTGGCGTCAACGTTTATCACTAGAATCAACGAATGATAATGAACGGCAGGCTAGTATGCAGTCGGTTAACCCGGTCTATATTCCTCGTAATCATCAAGTCGAAGCGGCAATTCGAGCGGCTGAAGATCATAACGACTTCTCTGTGTTTCATGCGCTTTATGATGTGTTACAGAAACCTTTTGAACGTCAACAAGGCAAAGATGATTATATGTTGCCACCAAAACCCGATGAAGTGGTGTTACAAACATTTTGCGGTACGTAATGTGAAGTATAAATTCTACTTTTTTCAAATACTGGAAAAGTGAATAATTTTTTACTCTTAATCTAAAAAACAATCTCTCGCGTTCTTTCGCAGGTATCTAAATCAACAACAACGATTTGTTGCCATTGTGGATTAGCGGGGATTAATTTAGTTAAAAATATATTAAAAGATATATTAATCAATAAGTTATAAATAATTAAGCGTTTCGTTCTGCTTAAGATGAGATGAATCTCTATTATATAAAAAAATATCAATTAATAATTTTCTAGTTAAAAACTATCAATTGATATAAACTTTCAGTAATTTCAGTCGATACAAGGATGAGGAGATGAAATGTTAGATGAAGTAAAACAATTTCTCCTGGATTTTAAACAAGCGGCAACGAGTAACGGTGTCGATTTTGTGCCGAGGAAAGATAATATACTTACGCTCAGTTATCTTGGAATTACGAAGAAGAACGTCGAAGAAATTTTGCTTGGATTATCTGTTGCGGATTTTTGTAAAGGCCCGCTTCCTGATGACAGTAAACCGGGAGAGTTATGGGAGTTTGGTAAGAACATGGACGGTGAAGAAGTGTATATAAAATTAAAGGTAGTTAAAGAATCAAATCTTGCGAAGTGTATCTCGTTCCATATTGCAGCATAGCCCATGCGGTATCCCTTCAAACCTAATGAACAGGAATAATTTAGGAGAGAAAACTATGAAACGTATTTGCCCTAGTTGCGAAAAAGAAACTGACGTTATAAAAGTCAATGGAAAAGAAACTATTGCTGTTCGAAATGAAGCAATCGAAGTTGATGTTGAATATTACAAATGTACTGAGTGTGAAGAAGATTTTGAAAACACTCGAGATTATGATGTGCTAGAAGTTGCGTATAAAGTTTATCGTTGTCGTCATGACATGTTGCAACCTGAAGAAATAAAAGAATGGCGTAAGCGTTATGGTTTAACTCAAAAAGAATTAGGTCAGATTCTAAGTTGGGGTGGTGCAACGTTAAATCGATATGAAAACGGTGCATTGCAAAGTGAAGCGCATGAAAAGTTTTTGCGTTTGGCAATGGATCCGCATAATTTAATTAAACTTATTGAAGAAAGTGGTGAAGCGCTTAGCAAAGAAAAGCGAAATAAAATTCTTAATGAATTGGTGGCAGAAGATGATGAGGCTCATTCTTTTGAAATGATCTTTGAAGAACGTTTTGGTCGTTATTCTCCCGATGAATTTAGCGGGTATAGCCGATTGCATTTATCCAAACTATATAACGCCATTATCTTCTTTTGTAGAGGTGGTGCTCTTAAAACAAAACTTAATAAATTACTCTTTTATGCGGACTTCAAACACTTTAAAGAATATACCGTATCTATTACTGGTTCGCAGTATATTCATTATGATTTTGGGCCAGTGCCTAATAAATATGAATTTATCACTGCGGAGTTAAGAGAAAAAGAATTAGGTGTCGAAGAAGTTATCTTTGGTGACTATTCTGGTTACAACTATATTTCCATTGTTGATCCTGATCTTTCTGTCTTTTCTGATTCTGAATTGAAAGTATTAACTGAAGTTAAAGAGTATTTTAAATCATTTGGTTCTAAAGCAATTAAAGAATTTTCACATAAAGAAAATGCTTATCAACAAACAAATAATGGAGAGATAATTTCATATCTTTATAGTAATGAATTAAAGATATAACACATTTAATCAAATAAATAGTTCAAAACAAACAAACATGGAGTTAAATATGACTAAACGTGATTGCATGACATACACAGCCCAATCTGAAAAGACTAGCTACCTTTTCCCAGTAGCTTCTCACACTAGTTGTTTTCATATTGCCGAAGATTCTGACGATTATGATGTTAAACCATCAACGGTTGATTCGTTGTCGTTGGAATTAAAGCGAGTAGAACTTCGTGCATTGCGAACGGCTGCTTCTGCTCAAATTGGGCGTTTATATCGTTTGGCAAATTTGTTATTAGAACCGGAGACTATTGATCATTCAAAAGATGTATCAATACAGATCTCACTCGAAGTTCGTAACGCAGCTTCGATACTTGAAGAGTCACTCCACGCTATTGTTGGTTCAATAATCGATGACCCCGAGCCCAGTGAGGAAGAAATTGCCGAATAAAAACTGTAGAATAATATAGTACGTAAGGAAGGATAGAATCTTTATTATCAGGAAAATGTATATCACATAAACCGGTTACGGTTGGTTATCCATGATGTTTTTATCGTTTAAACATCCAATAAGTCTTTCGTCTTTATTCCGAATGCTTTAGAAATTCGGTGCAGTGTTAGTGATGTAATATTGACAGCTTCTTTTTCTTGCTCAATTCGTTGAATTGTTCTCAATGAAATATCATAGTCCATTAGATCTTCTTGAGATAAACCACTTTCTTTACGTAGTTTTTTTATATTCTTTTGGACTTTACGTGCAAACCGTTCGAAGTTTGCATCGTATTTTTTAGATTTAGCCATGCCAGATATTTTCTCTTGAGCGTGCCCGCAATTTATGGCAGGATGCATATAAACACCACGCAATATATTGCGGGTTAATCTATATCTATTTTTAAAAGGAATTAAACTTATGGATAAAACTAACCGTCGACTGTTAGAAATAGCAGGGCATATCGATGCGATTACAGAACAGATGAAAGCTGATAATGAATCGGTTGTAAAAGCCGTTCTTTTGGGACTTTATGCTGTTGAGATTAAGGTGCTAGTGGTTGAGATGAAGACTCTGCTTGAATCGGGTGGATAGGTGAGTAAGGTTTAAATGAAGCAATATTTATTAAGGATGATAAATTGAAATTACATATTTTAAGTGATCTACATGTTGAATTTGGTGATTTCGTTCTGCCAGAGACTGATGCTGATGTGGTCGTATTTGCTGGTGATATTGGGGTAGGAATTGATGGTTTAAGATGGATAGAGGGCCAGAAAATAAACAAACCTATTATATATGTATTGGGTAATCATGAGTTTTATAATCATGACATTAATCTAGTTAATAAAATAAAAGAATCTGCACCAGAAAATATTCACGTATTGAACGATGATGCTGTAGAAATTGGAGACGTTAGATTTCTAGGCTGTGCTTTATGGACTGATTTTTTATTGTTCGGACTGACAGAGCAATATTTTTCCGTACACAATGCGAAAAAAAATATGGCTGACTTTGAAGTAATTAAAAATAATGGAAGACGATTTAGTCCTGATGATTCGATAAGGTTACATGAACAAAGTCGTGACTGGTTAGAAAGTATGTTGTCTATTCCATTTTATGGAGAAACAGTGATTGTTACTCATCACCTACCGTCTTTTAAATCAGTTCATCCAAGATTTCAAAAGAGCTTGTTGTCTCCGGCATTTGCCAGTCATTTAGATGAATTAATGAGTAAGGAACGAGTAGATCTATGGATTCACGGCCATACTCATGACCCTTATGATTATGAAATAAATGGAACAAGAGTATTATGTAACCCAAGAGGATATTTTGGTTATGAAAGAACGGATAATTTTCAAGTTGACTTAACTGTTGAAATTTAAGATGAATATTAATTACTGTGGCAAGAATAGTTACGGGTTAATAAGGCCAACTAAGATTATTCTATTAACTTTTTTCAAGAAGGTCTGCGATACCAGAGCGTACATAATGGCTTGATGCGTACTGTGAATGGAAACACAGTGAGTAGCAATACGTAAAGATAGATACACAGTGGTGAATACCATTGCATCTTGCGCATTGAGGTGATTACTGGCGGTTGTTTGATAATACAGAATTATTGTTCCTTTTTTTTCCCAGTTTTTTCATCTCTCTCGATAACCAGCTCTCTTCACAGGCATAGACTGCTTCGCTAAAACCACCGATGGCTTCAAAGGCATCGCGTTGGCAATAGATAAAACAATTTATTGGTTGAAATATGAAGCAAGAGACAAGCAAATTTTTGGAAAATAGTAATCTATTAATAATATCAATAAGCTATTGATAATATTAACTATTTAAGACTTTTTTTTTATTAAAAATACTATATACTTCCATTTTATAAAAGTATCTAGAATTTAATATGAAGTCTCTTACAGAAAAACTTATCGAATCAGGTGAAGCGAATCGAGTATTGAATGATATTCAGCTAAAACGCCTTTTAGCTGCTAGTGATGCCAGTCGATATGGTCTGGTGAATAGGGCGCTAAAAGTCGGTGAGCTGCATCGTGTTAAAAGAGGCATGTATGTATTGGATGATAAATATCGTGATTATCCTCTTCATCCCTTTGCCTTGGCTCAAATGATTGCGCCGGGAAGTTATGTTTCTTTGGAAACAGCATTGGCGCATCATGGTTGGATCCCCGAAGCAGTTTATACCACTGCCAGTATTCTATCTGGTCGTAAATCTAAACATTATGAATATGAAAAATTTGGTAGTTTTAGTTTTCATCCGTTAGCAATTGAAACAGGTTATTTTCTTGAATTAGTTATGAGACAGAAAGTCGGTGAGCAAGCAATGTTAATTGCTAAACCGATTCGCGCATTAATGGATTTGGTTTGTTTAAGGAAAAAAGAATGGCAAGGAATCGAGTGGCTAATTGATGGTATGCGTATCGATTATGACTATTTAAGGACAATTAATAATGCAGATATTAGGACGCTAAAGTTTGTTTATAAACAAAAACGCGTAAAAAAGTTTTTAGAAGAATTATCCAGGGAGTTAGGAAATGATTGAATTGATTCAACGAAGATTAGACGAATATCAAGCAAGGAATGCTATTGAAGAAGAACAAGCTATTAAAGAGATTATTCAGGAGATCTCATTGTTTGCATTATGGAAAGCAGGCTTTTTTGAAATCGCAGCATTTCAAGGCGGAACGAGTTTGCGTATTCTGCATGGATTACCAAGATTTTCTGAAGATTTAGATTTTATTTTAAAGGAGCCTGACTCTGAATTTGATTGGACTAGTTATCTTGAAAGAATGTTGGACAGTTTGGTAGAGTTTGGTTTAAAGACGGAAGTGAAAGATAAAAGTCGGATGGATCAAAGAGTAAAGAAAGCCTTAATCAAAGATAATTCGATTAGCAATCAATTAGATCTTTCATTTTATCGAGGACAATCAGGACAAAAACAAATCATTAAGTTAGAAATAGATATTAATCCACCATTAGGATCAACATTTGAGTATACCTATAAAGATTTTCCTGTAGATTATGAAGTTTGTCATCAGGATTTAAGTAGTAATTTTTCATTGAAGGTTCATGCATTACTTTGCAGAGAATATTTAAAAGGTCGAGATTGGTATGATTTTAATTGGTACATAAAGAATGGAATTAAACCGAATTTACAGTTATTACAAGCCGCATTGATTCAGTGGGGTCCTTGGCAAGGACAGAAATTAAACATTGATGAACAATGGCTAAAAGATGCATTGCTAAAGAAGATTTCTTCAATTGATTGGAAAGAAGCTACTACTGACGTCGAACGTTTTATGAATAAGACCGAAAGAGATAGCCTCAAGTTGTGGAGTGAACGTTTCTTTACTCAGAAAACGAATCAACTATTTAATTATGTGCCAATCTGGAAAAACGTCTAGACGATGATTGCTTAAAGATCCTTATAACTGATCATTATTGAGCCATCATCTTCAAAGTCTTTTTTTTCAATCAGGTGTCTTGCTGCATTTTCAATTTCAGTCCGATAGTTGGTGACTAATTGCATTGGTTGATTAGGGAAGAAATTGAATTTATTCCTCAGGTCTTTGATCTTGATTCTGCATGAAACTCGCTTTCCACTACACTGCGCAGCAATTGTTGCGACATTGGTGATCGGATTCAAGCATTGCATAGATGGAAATGAAATACGTCCATCACTCGTTTTATCTTGTTTGTGTATATGTACATTCATAGCGTAAGCCTTATTTTATGAGATGCCTTGATGCACGTTGATGTGCAATCTTCTCTGGTGTGACAAACGCAATGATACCGATTAGCTAGAAGGGTGATGAATACGTTATGTAACGCAAATGATAATTATAGCATAATCTAGACAGGGTCAGAGGAGACCTTTCAATTTAACTTACTTAAGAAGGCCTGCGATACCAAAGCGTACATAAAGACTTGATGCGTACTGTGAAGGGAAACACCGTGAACAGTAATACATAAAGATAGATACGCAGCGGTGAATACCATTGCATCTTGCGCATTGAGGTGATGACTGGTGGTTGTTTGATAATGCAGAAACTTTGTTTTCTTTTTGTTCCTAATTTTTTCATCTCTCTGGATAACCAGATTTCTTCACTGGCATAGACTGCTTCACTAAAACCACCGATGGTTTCAAAGGCATCACGCTGGCAATAGATAAAACTGCCTGCTGCGTTTTGTGTATGGATAGAAATAAAATTCCAGAGATTAAGTAATAACTGCATTGAGAATTGCAACGGCATATCACCCGCCACGCAAGCACCGCCACCAATAATTTTTTTGCTCTCAAGATTGGCCAGGGCTTGTTGTAATAAGGCATTCGGTATAATTGTATCGGCATCGACAAAGATCAGGTAACGGCCTTGTGCTGCTTTTGCGCCCGCATTTCTGGCGCGTGATATTTGATTGATTGCTTCAAAGATGACCTGTGCGCCCTGGGCCTTGGCGATCTCTGCAGTTCGGTCGCTGCAGTTATTATCGACCACAATAATTTCACCGTTGAGATCCAGTTGTGGCATGGCTTCCTGCAGGGCGGTTAAGGTTGCCTGTAGATAATCTTCCTCGTTATAGGCGGGGATAATGATTGAATAATCGATATGCATGTCAGCGTCTGGTTGGGTTAAAGTATATGTATAATAACGTAAATAATACGACGTGAGTTATAAAGAGAGAAAATGCTAGTCTGGAAAAGCTAATCTAGGTTCCCGCTAAAAATGAGTTGGGATTAGGTGATTATGTTGAAAGTAAAAATTAAATCACTATCATCGGGTTATATAAGGTAACAAGCGTTACAATGTTTTAAATTAAGAGTGGATGACATAAATGAGTTCTGTGATAAATACTGAAATAGAAAACGGCACAACACGTGAGATCGATGGCAAGCATTGTGTGTATTACGATGGTTACTGGATTCGAAGTTATCATTTGAATGAGGATAGTTATGCTGATAAGAAACAGATGATTGATTTGTTAACGCGTCGTGTGTTTCATCATGTTGAGCAGGGCATAAATACGCCAAGTAATCGTCTGGATGAGATTCGTGCTATTTATGAAGCTGAGGATGATACGGCAAGAAAGCGTGTGAAAGGTGCGATGTTGGCCGGTTCTTTATTGAATCGTGGTCGTCATATCCTGACGGTTATTGTGGAGCTGGAAGAAGCCGGGGTTAAGATTGAAAGTAGTAATGAATTATTGCGCGAATGTGGTCGTTGTTTTATAGAAGCATTGGAGCTTGGCAAGAATATTAAATTGGGTGATGGTGGTGAAGGTATTGATGAACTCTGGGGTGAACCGTTCAAGGTGTTCACGATGCCGATTGAAGATTTTTTTAAGAGTCGTTATATCAAGATTGCACAAACGATGTCCGAGATTGATCAGGTTAAAGATGCGACGCGCAGTGTGATTTGTCAGTTCACAAAGTTTGATCATATTAAAGTTAAGTTGTTAGAACTTACCGAGATGACCAAGCTGGCTTGCGAAACCATACGCAGTGATCCGGTTATCTTTGATGTCTGGCCGCGATATATCGCCGCAAAAGAAAATTACGAAGAGTGTATGTTTGGATTGGCTGATAATAAAGATAATAATGGTTATTCACTTTCCTTGGAGGCTTATCGCCTGATTAAAGAAGGTGGTGAGTTGCTGATTAAACTGGCGACCTTACGCGTACCGATACCCAATAGTGTTAAAGACTTTAGCCAACGTTGTAATGACTTTGTTGTTGAAGAGAATTAACGGCATTTTAATAACACATTAGATTACAAGCAATGAGTCGTAAAACTTCCATTATTTTACTTCTTATTGGAATGCTCCTGTTCTTGGGGAGTTGTGCGCCTTTTGGCTATGCCATTTATTATGAAGTTGTTATCGATTCATCTCAACATCATGATCTTTCCGGTGTCGGAACTTCTGACGAAGTAAGCTTTAATTCAAGCCCGGCTACGATGGCTCGGCTTGCTGTTGAAGCGCATATTACGACTAGTTCTGTACAAGAAAATCCGGATGATTTTTCCGATGATTATCTTGCTCGTTTTAAATTTCCTATTACTTACAGCATCAGCGATGCTAATGGTAATACACTGATTAATGAAGACGTTGCTTTAGTCTGGAAAGAGGGTGGTTCTGTAACAAAAAGCAATGAAGAGACAACTAGTACCGGAGGTACGCTGACTGCCAGAAGCAGTTTTGATAAATTTACTGTGCCTGCCGATGGTAGCTTTAATATTACGATTGAAGTTGATCCCGATACGACTTATGAAGCAAGTGCTACATCGTTAAAATTACATTTGTATGAAGGCATGATCGATAATACCTGGTATGTCGTTGCTGGAATCTCGATGCTTTGCATTGGTTTTATTTTGGCAATGATTGGTTTTATATTTTTCCTAACGAATGCAACGAATGAGACTTATCAACAGCAACTCTCCGATCCAAATGCAATAGGAAATATTGGGCAAGAAAACGCAGAGGCTAATCAACAAGCAATGTTTATTCAGTTGTCTGCCTTTGCGGGTTATATTATCCCGTTAGGTAGCATTATCGTTCCGCTTATTTTATGGCAGGTATGGAAGGATAAAGATCCTTACATTGATAAAATGGGACGAGAGGCCGTTAATTTTCAGCTAAGCATGGCGCTTTATTATATTATTTGTTTAATTTTGATGTTTATTCTGATTGGTCTGGTATTAATTTTCTTTGTGATGATTTTTCATTTAATCTTTATTATTATTGGCGCCGTACAAACGTCTCGTGGTGTCGACTATCGTTACCCAATGATAATCCGTTTTATTAAATATAAAACTGGAGCTTTAGAATGAAGTTAGCTGTCATGATTTTGAGAGTGAATCACTAATCTCGTATTCGGCATTATCAATGCAGTATTTGGCACAGGTCTTGAATCTTTTATTAGCAGTTAAACTGAGCAAGGCTATGATGAACAGTTATAGAACATTATTTTCCTTTGCGGGCAAGGTGTTATGAATGATGCATTAAACGCATTTGTTGTGTTGATTATCGTTGTCGATCCCGTTGGTGTTGCCTGGTTGTTTGCGGCATTAACAGTTGGCTGTGAACTGAAACAACAGCGGCGCATGGCGATTCAAGGCGTTATCTTTGCGCTTGTCTTTATGTATTTGTTCTTTTTTCTGGGCGAATATGTTTTAAATTGGATGCAGATAAGTCTGGCTGCGTTTCGTATTGCCGGTGGCATCTTACTTTTTTTATTAGCGCTTGAGATGGTATTTGCGCGTCATTCAGGTTTACGTTCAACTACCAGTGCTGAAAAGCTAGAAGCAGAAAAGAAACAAGATCTTTCTATCTTCCCGCTGGCCTTTCCCTTACTCGCGGGACCGGGTGCATTAGCCACGGTCATGTTGATGGCCGGGCATATAGAAACACTTTCTCAACGCGTTACAATGAGCGCTGTTATTTTTATGGTCTGCGCTATTACTATGATCACGTTATTAATGGCGAGGACGTTGTCTGTTCGCTTAGGTGAGACGGGTGCGAATGTGATTAGTCGTTTGTTTGGTCTGATACTCGCGGCATTGGCAGTGCAATTTGTTATCGATGGTATCAAGCAGAGCTTTTTTAGTTAAAATTAGCCACTCTTGCGCAAGCCGCGCTGGTATAATTCATAAACTAACTTTACAGGGCTTAATGATGTTTTATATCTATCGTCTGCCTTAAACAATATTCGGAGCATTGTATTACATGGGGAATTCACTAATTGATCAAATGAAGAAGGCCGGTCTGGTTAATAATACCAAGGCGCATAAAGCCAAGCATGATCAATATAAAAATAAAAAGCAGAAAGTAAAGAAAGGTTCGGCTGAACAATTAGACGAAGCGAAGATACTTGCGCAAAAAGCGCAGGCGGAAAAAGTTGAACGTGATCGACAGATTAATTTGCAAAAGAAAGAAGAAGCGGAACGTAAAGCTATTGCGGCGCAGATTATTCAGTTGATAGAAACCAATCGTGTTGATGATCGTGATGGCGAGATTGTTTATAACTTTACCGATGGTAAAGTCGTTAAACGTCTGTTTGTTTCAGAGAAGATTTATCAACATCTTATTTCCGGCAAGCTGTCTATCGCCAAATTAGGTGAAGCATATGAATTAGTGCCTAAGCCTGTTGCCGAGAAAATTAAGCAACGTGATCCGAAGTGCATTATTAATAATGAAGTCGTTGCCGAGTCAGTTGACGAAGGAGATGATCCTTATGCTGATTACAAAATACCAGATGACTTAATTTGGTAGAGGGTATCGTTTCGGTAATTGCTCCTGCATCGCATAAAGCGCCTACTGTTGGTACTCTACTACCTCGACTTTGTCTCCTGAGTCGTTCTACCTCCCGCGTCCATGCGGTCGTACATCCATGTAGGCATTCCTGATGACCTGATTTGGTAGAAATGCATTATATGTAAATCTGTTGACCGTTCAGTAGTTCAAATATCTCATCTTTCGGGCCGTCAACGTCGAGTTGATCTTCTTTTATGTTCGTGACGTTATAACCAAAGTTTTTGAGTTTTTCTGCATAGAATTCTATCGGTGGATTTTCGCCGAGTTTGTGATCGGCGGTGCGGTGAAAGTTTTGCGCATCTGCCAGACTTAGTGTCAAGATGCCTGTTTCCCGGTTGTATTCGGTCATATTGGTTGTCCCCGATAGGTTTGCTTGCTGTTATACTATAGTCCTATTTTAACGGGTTTTTGATCTGGATTAAAAAAAACAAATTTATTCTACAATTAAAGCAATAAAGCAATAAAGCAATAAGGTAAATAACGATAATGAGTGATGCAACAACGTGGGCGGTTTTGTGCGATGGCAGATATATCAAGGTAATGGTCAATAAGGGTGTGGGGAAAAGTCTGAACGTTTTGGATGCGGATAAGCACGAAGATTTGGCGGCGCTTTGCTATAAGATGGTTAATAGTAAACCTGAGTTTTCGGTAAAAGGTTCTGTTAAGTCCGAAAGTATTAATTTTATTCAGTTACAAGCCGACTTTTTAGCGAAGCAGTATGAGAAAGGTTTATTTGGTCGGTTGGTTATTGCAGCGCCAGCTGAAGTGATTAAGTCATTGAGAAGTGCTTTGCCAGAAAATATCAATCAGTTGGTTGTCGGCGAATTACCTGAAGATATTACAACTATGTCTTGCGATATTATCGAAGATAAATTGGCTAATATTATTGCTGCTTAATAGAAACCGTAAATATTACTGGGAACAACATTATGTTAATAACGTTTGAATCGAATGCACATACCGACGTCACGATGTTTGCTGATATTGCTAAATCACTGATCAAGATGATGGGACACAGTGGCACGATACCGAGTGCAATAGCGGCGAAAGGTATTCCCGCAGCTTTAGAACATTTAAAAAAAGCGCTGGAAGCTGAATCGCCCGAGGAACGTGATGAAGTTGTTAATGAAGACGAAGATGAAGAAGAAACTGAGGTGAGTATGTCTGGCCGTGCATTTCCATTAGTCGAAATGCTAAAAGCAGCAGCTAAAGAAAATCAAGCTATTATGTGGTATCAAAAAAAATAATACTTTAATCAGGTGGCTTGGATTCAGTTGATTTTGAATCTTTAGGTTCTTGTCCTGGTTGTTCTTCACCATAGTTTCCGAGTACGCTTTTTAGAACACAGAATTTAACGATAGTACATTTATTGCAACCTACTGAATTTGCTATTGGGCAGATAGCCATAGCTTTCTCCTTATTTGTCGCTGCTACAGTTAATGTATAGTCTTTATTCTTCCAGAGTCAATTAAAAATTATTTAATTATTAGCTGCCTGATACATATTCAATATAAGCTTAGTGTTCGGCGGTGGCTATAAATATGATCATTATTAGTTGATGCATATTGCTACAATAACATTCCTATAAAATAAAATAAAATATAAGACGTTATAATTTCTTATGCGATTATGGTTACCTACTTTTGCTCTACTCCTTTGTCATATGATTACTGGCACGGCTTCGGTATCGATGCGTTATTTTGTCAACATTCTTGACCCGGTTGAAATTGCCTTTATGCGTTATCTTCTTGGTGGATTATTTATATTGCCGTTATTCTTTTTATTTCGCAGTCCAAATTTAACCCGGAGTTTATGTATTAAGTCGATTGCATTGGGTATTTTGTTTTTTGCTTTGTTTCCTTACTTATTTGCACAAGCTTTTGTTTATACCAATGCGGCACGCGGTTCACTGGTGTTGGCAACCATGCCTATCTGGACCATGCTAATTGCCAAGGCAGTTGGTCATGAGAAAATTAACCTGTTGTCCTTGTCAGTGATAGGACTTGCCTTGTTAGGTTTGTTTATCTCACTTTCTGATAAGTTGTTTATGCCGATGGATGGTGCTGTCTCGTTTAAAGGGGAGCTGATCATGTTGCTTGCAGCACTAGCTGGAGCTATCTATGCGATTTTTGCTCGTCCTGTTCTGAAACAAATTCCCGCAACAACAATGACACCGATTGCCATGTTAGCCGGGTGTACAGTTCTTTTGCCGTTTGCTATTGCCAGTGGTATAGATAAACATGTTTTGGCTTTGTCACCCATGCAAATTGGATTAGTGGTTTATGTCGGCATCGTGACCGGAGGTATTGCCTTCTTTTTATTCAACTGGGTCTTAACCAGAACCACCGCTACGTTTAACACCATGTTTGTCACCTTAAACCCCATCGTCGCTATCTTTTTGGGTTATTTGTTTTTAGGCGAAATTATTAAGATCAACTTTATTATTGGCGTCTTAGTTGTCTTCAGCGGACTCGGTCTTGCTGTTTATTCGCAACAACAGGAATAATTTTTATTCTCTAAGAATAAACTTGAAAAGACCCAAAAAGGGACTTATAGTACCCAAATTGGGACTTTAGTTGAGGTGTGATTTTGTGGCTTCTTTATTAGGCGATGTCTTATTTACCAAGACACAACAAAAAGTATTAGGACTTCTTTTGGGTAAACCCGATGAAACCTTTTATCTAAATGAAATCGTCCGTTTGGCTGGAATTGGTAAAGGAACGGTTAGTCGCGAGTTAGAAAAAATGCAAAAGGCTGATTTAATATTGATATCTCGAGTAGGTAATCAAAATCACTTCCAGGCAAATAAAGCATGTCCTATCTATGAAGAACTTTCCGGGATTGTTCGAAAAACATTTGGTATTAATAATGTTATAAAACAGGCGTTGTTAGAATTTAACGAGCAGTTAGATTATGCGTTTATTTATGGGTCTATTGCCAAGGGAGAAGAAAGTTCGAAAAGTGATATCGATTTATTTATCGTATCCGCGTCTCTTGAATATGCTGATGTTATGAAGGCATTGAGCGATGCAGAAAAGTCACTTGCAAGACCAATTAATCCAAACATCTATAATGCAAAACAGGTAAAGAATAAATTAAACTCAAAAAGTTCATTTATTACACGAGTATTTGAACAAGATAAATTATGGATAAAAGGAAGTCAGGATGACATTAAAGGAATTAGACAATCTGGTAAAAATAAATGATTTAAAGGTTGAGCCACCAGATCAGGATGAATTCAACAGAATGATTGTTTCAGCAAAACGATGTTTGAAGGATGCTGAAGTTAAAGGTCTATCTATTGAAGGAAAGTTTTCATCTGTTTATACAGCAGCGCATATATTATCTCTAGCTGCATTACGCTGGCATGGATATAGATCTACAAATCGTTTTCAAGTGTTTCAGTGTTTGGTTCATACAATTTCTTTCGATGAAGCTAAATGTCGCGTGTTCGGTAAGTGTCACAATATGCGAAATATTGCCGAGTATGAAGGTTATTGGGAAGTAACTCCGCAACTTCTGGATGAATTAATAAAAATCACAAAAGAACTTTTAAAGTTTGTTGACGCAATGGAACCAATTGCTTAGTAAGAGAAGTTAATTAAAAAATAATTATTCTTTAGTGTAAGCCAGATAAACAGTGCAGGATGATTCTTTATCCGCGTACAAGTTTGGAAAGCTGACGATGTGTGATTCTGATGTTTGAAAAACTTTGTTGAGTAAATTCATAAACGCTTCATCAGGTAGATCGTTTGACCAAAGGCCGAAGATGCCGCCAGAATAAATCTTATTCGCTAATTTATTTAAACTCTCTTCCGAATAAAAAGAACTGTTCCCATCATTTAGCCAATGTGTTGGCGAATGATCAATATCTAATAATACGGCGTGAACTTTTTTGTCGTCTTTATCAAAGCCATTGTTATCAGATGTTGCGACAGCAAAGAAGTCTGCATTGATTAATGTACATCTTGGATCAGAAGTTAATTCATTTCCTAATGGAACCAGACCGCGTTGATGCCAATCAATAACCGGTTTCATTACTTCAATGACTTTAAGTGATCGGATGGCTTCATCTTCTAAAGCAGCAACGGCGGTATAACCGAGACCTAAACCGCCAACGATAATATCCAGATCATTTTTATATTGAGTTTGTTTTAGTGCAGCGAGGCCAAGTTTTGAAAGTTGTATTTCTGATTCGGTAAACAAACTCGACATTAAAAATTCATCGTTAAGTTTTACTTCGTAAAGTAGTCTGCCATCGAGCCTGGGTTCTGTTCTTTTCCTGAGACTGATATCACCAAGAGGTGTAGTTTGAAAATCAAGTTCTTCAAATATTATCTCCATCTCGGCACCCATAAAATTACTGTTGTTCAGAAATCGTTTTTAGATAAAGTGTTTCGACTTTCTTTCGTGCCCATTCTGTTTTGCGTAAGAATTTAAGACTGGAGTCGATACTGGGATCATTAGTAAAACAATTAATATTAATAAGTCGGGCTAATTCTTCCCAACCGTATTTTTCGACAAGCTGTGTGACAAGCATCTTTAGTGTGATGCCATGCAAAGGATCTTGAATGCGTGTATTATTTTCTTGTTTTTGCGTCACTATTTTAACCTGCCTTTACTTTTCCAACCTTTAAAACTGGTTTTAGTTTTTTCTTTTTCTTTAGGTTTTACGCGTTCATTCTTTTTAGATTCGGTGTCGACGTTATTGCTAACTTCCTTCTCTTCAACTTCCGATTTTTCTTCTGCTTTTTTGACGCGAATTATATTTTCTGCGACCTCTTTGCCGTTAAGCATTTTTATTGCAACTTTGGCCTCGCCGGGCTTTGGCATTTCGATAAAACCAAAACCTTTTGATGTACCAGATTTCTTATCTATAATCAAAGTACAAGATTGCACTTTGCCATGAGCTTCAAACAACGCTCTGACTTCAGCCTCTGTGGTGCTGCGGGCAAGATTACGTATAAGCAGTTTCATTTGACGACCTTAACAGAAAAAAATAATAGGAGTTTAGTTTGATTGTTGTTCAGCGGTTACTGATAAACGTAAACCGAAACTATGAAGAATAGAATTGATTGTTTCTATTCTCGGATTACGCTTCCCTGATAAAGTTTTATAAAGGCTTTCTCTGTTCAATCCCGTTTGTTCAGCTATGTTAGCTATGCCGCCCTGCGCATCGGCTACATTTCTAAGCGCAAGCATTAATAACTTTGGATTGTCATCATCTAATATTTCATTTAGATATACGGCAATATCTTCAGGAGTTTTTAGATAATCACTTGTTTTATATTCTTTGCTTGTCATATTTAAAGACCTTTTTTGAAATCTTGCCAATACTGCTTTGCCAACGTTATATCTTTTGTTTGAGAAGATTTATCGCCAGCGCATAGAAGCAGTATCACTGATTGTTTTTCTATACCGTAATAAATACGATAACCTCCACCAAAATGTTCTCTAAGTTCAAATACGCCATCACCGATAGTTGCCCAATCACCTAGATTTCCAAGTTGAATTTTATCAAGTCGCTTAAGTAATCTAGCTCTATTTATTGGATTCTTGAGATCACTAATCCAGTCATCAAAAGGGATCCTTCCATCAGCGCACTCGTATTTCCTTATACTGTACATTGAATAAGTGTAGCCAATAGGCTACACTTATTCAAGGTGTGAAATGTGTGTAATTGCGGGTAATTAAGTATTTATTATTTAGCGTTAGCGATTTTTTTCTCTGCTTCCATTTGGCTCGAGAGATATTCATCATAGGTTCCCTGGAAGTCGATGACTTTACGGTTCTTTATTTCAATTACGCGTGTCGCTAATGATGAAACGAATTCGCGGTCATGACTGACAAAGATCAAGGTGCCTTCATAATGTTCCAGCGCCAGGTTCAAAGCCTCAATTGCTTCCATATCCAAATGGTTGGTTGGTTCGTCCATGATCATGACGTTAGTTTCTTGCAGCATTAACTTACCAAACAACAGTCGATTCTTTTCTCCACCGGAACAGACTTTCACTTTTTTCTCAAAGTCTTCTGAAGAGAATAATAGTTGACCTAGTGTCGCGCGTACGGCTTGGTCATCATGTTTTGGTTTGCGCCATCGACTCATCCAATCGTATAACTTCAACTCATTATCGAAATCAGCAGTACTGTCTTGAGGGCAGTATCCCAGTGTTGCATTTTCTGCCCACTGTATCGTGCCGTTGTTCGCTTTCAGATCATTTATGATGCAGCGAAGAAAAGTGGTTTTACCAACACCATTCTCACCAATGATGGCTAAACGAGCACCAGCTTCCAGAAGTATGTCACCTTTTTCAAACAGCATTTCTTCTTCATAACCATGACCCAGGTTTTCCAGTGTTAAAGCAAGACGATGTAATTTTTTATCCTGACTAAAACGAATAAAAGGGCTAACACGACTGGATGCTTTAATGTCTTCCAGTTTTATTTTTTCAAGTTGTTTTGCACGAGAAGTTGCTTGCTTTGCTTTTGAAGCATTGGCTGAGAAGCGACTAACAAATTGTTTTAAGTCAGCAATCTGTGCTGATTTTTTTGCATTTTCTGATTGCATACGTTCGCGTGCTGCTGTCGATGCCATCATGAAATCATCGTAGTTACCAGGGTAGACGCGCAGTTCACCGTAATCGATATCAGCGATGTGTGTGCAAACTTCACTTAGGAAATGTCGATCATGGGAAATAATCACCATGGTACTTTTTCGATTTTTGAGGACTTCTTCTAGCCAGCGAATGGTATTGATGTCGAGGTTGTTAGTCGGTTCGTCCAATAACAAAATGTCTGGTTCTGCAAACAGTGCTTGTGCTAATAAGACACGGAGTTTCCAACCTGGCGCCACTTCGCTCATTGGGCCAGCATGTAATTCTTCTTCTATGCCTGCGCTCAAGAGTAATTCACCGGCGCGGCTTTCGGCACTGTAGCCATCCATTTCACCAAACTCGCTTTCTAAATGAGCAACTTTCATACCGTCTTCTTCAGATATTTCTGGTAATGAGTAGATACGATCTCGTTCTTGTTTAACTTCCCATAACTCTGCGTGACCCATAATGACGGTATCGAGCACGGTGTATTTTTCAAAAGCAAATTGATCCTGATGCAATTTACCGACACGTTCGTTCGGACTAATAGAGACATTGCCGGTAGTAGGTTCGAGGCTGCCATCGAGAATTTTCATGAAGGTCGATTTGCCACAGCCGTTGGCACCAATCATTCCATAGCGATTACCGTCGCCAAATTTGACTGAAATATTTTCAAATAAAGGCTTTGCGCCAAATTGCATTGTGACATTTGCAGTGGAGATCATGGTTGTTCCTGACTCAGTTTTAATGGGGATTAAAAGGTCGCGTACTATAGTGCTTTGCAGCAATTTCGTCGAGTGAAACTATTGATAAATTGTGCCGAATTTCCCGAAAATTTCATTAGAAATCTATATATTGTGTATATTTTATCAATAAACACAATATATAGATGTTTTAGCCGTAAAATCGTATGATATGACCCTAAATAGAACTCTCCGTTGAATGAGAGCTAATTAAGGGGGATTATCGTTGTATTTAGGGACGAGAGAGCGGCAATTAGCCGTAAATTTATTCATCGTTATTTCCATACTATCTAGTCGTTTTGCTTTCGCTACACACGAAGAAGCTTGTAGTTCGCAGTGGCGGGTAACAGGTTATTTCACACCAGTTGAATTGGATTACCCACAAACGGCACAAATCCGGATTAATATTGAGCAGCAGGGTGAAAGCTTACATTCAGCGGCTTTTTTAAAAGCAGTAAAAATCGAAGGTTGGGGTAGAACCAAAAACGGTTGGTATCTTGGACGATTTTCAAACAAGTGGCATAAAAGTAAATATCCACTTAACTCTCTAGGTAAGCCGTTAAATACAGGTTCTATTGCGACGGATAAAAATATCATTCCAACAGGTTCGAGTATAAAGATTCCAAGTTTACCGAATAAGCTAAAACATCAGTTATATGTATCTGATGATGTTGGTAGTGCGATAAAAAGTACACATATTGATATCTATACCGGTGAAGGTCGGCAAGCTGAACAAACCACGTTTGAAATTACCGGACAAGATCATACGGTGTGTCAGGTAAGTTCGATTTAGGAGATCAATCATGATGGATTTGGATAACATGAAATATGGCGAATCAATCAAGACTTGGGATATCGAGCTTGATGGCAAACTGCAAACTTTCCGAATCGAACATCAGTTTTGGACTGGTGAGAAGAAATATTACATTAATGATGAAATGATTAAGCATGTAGAAGGCGGCTTTCTTCAGTCTGCTTCTTTTATGAAAGATGTGCCGTTTAATATTGGCACACATGAAGGCAAGTTTAAGTTTCGCGCTGTTGGTCGACTTACTTTTTATGATCTTATTATCGACGGTAAGGAAATCGAAGGTGAAGAAAAAAACGCATTGCGATTTCCAATATGGATTTTAGTCTTGCTTTTACTTGGTATAGGTGCAGTAGCGTGGTCGTCCGGTCAGGGTAGTTAACGTAATAAAATGAAAACTGATAATTTTTATGCTGATTTACCGGCAACAAAAGAATTTTCAGAAATTGCCGACTTGTCTCATTATGTGCCTTTGCCTGATGATTGGAGTGCAATTGTTTCGGATGTAAAAAATTCGACTGTTGCAATTAACAAGGGCGAGTATAAAGCCGTTAATATTACTGGTGTCTCGGTTATTACTTCCATTTTGAATGTCCTTAAGCCTTTATCTGTGCCTTATATTTTTGGTGGCGACGGTTGTTCGCTATGCGTTCCTGATAATGTTTTGAACGTCGTTCGAGATGCACTGATTGCAACTAAAGCAATGAGTCAAATGCAATTCAATCTTGAATTACGCATAGGTATTGTACCGATCAGCGTTATTAGAAAAGCCGGTTATGAAATTCTGGTTGGCAAGCATCAAGTCTCTGAACATTATACGCAAGCTGCTTTTGCTGGCGCTGGTCTTGAGTACGCAGAAAACCTTATAAAAGATGATGCCAATGAAACTGAATTTAGAATAGAGAGTACGACGCAAGTCGAAGCGGATTATTCTGGTCTTGAGTGTCGATGGGAGAATGTGCCAAGCCAACATGGCGAAACTATCTCTCTTATTGTAAAAGCGTTAGCGGATAATCAAGAACAGGAATACAAAATTTATTCCGAGATAATTAAGAAGATAAGTGAAATTTACGGTGATGAATCGAGTTCGCGACCCGTCTATTCCGAAGGGTTGAAGACAACGTTTAATAGCAACTTATTAAAGTATGAAGCTAAGGCGCGTACTTTTGGGAAAAGTATTATTCAAACTTTTTTATATAAAATAAAAATGCGCGTGCAGCTATTATTTGGTCGTTATTTTATGTCACGCGAAATTAAGACGGGGGATGTAGATTGGGGGCAATACAAAAAAATAGCAGTGAATAATGCAGACTATCGAAAATTTGATGGTGTTTTAAGGGAAGTTCTTTCGGGTAACGAAAAACAAAGACAAGAATTAAATCATTATTTGGAACAGCGATACCAAAAAGGAGAATGTGTTTGCGGTATACATGTTTCAGATTCTGCTTTGATAACTTGTATGATCAATAATCGTACAGATAATCATTTTCATTTTATTGATGGAGCAGATGGTGGTTATGCGATGGCAGCAACAATGTTGAAAAAGCAATTAAAAACTAGTTTGCTTTTAAATTATTTAAGCCTTCGTACTTTAAATTTACGTCCTTTTATTTTTCCTTCCGATAATATTTCCAACGCTTGATTTGTAATCGCTTGCTCTACTGCGACATAAGCGTATTTATCAAAAATATCAATTTTACCAATCTGGTTTCCGCTAAGTGAGGTGTTTCCAGTTAAAGCACCTAATATATCTCCGGCACGAAGCTTGTCTTTACGACCGGCATTTATACCAAGCGTAACCATAGGTGGAATCAGTTTTGAATAATCGATGGCAATGAAATTGAAGGCGAAGAAAAAAGAGCATTGTGATTTCCAATATGGGTTGCTGTTTTACTTGTTCATGGTCTCGGAGTCATTGCGCGGATATCCGGTCAGAGTAGTTAACGTAGCCTATCTAAAATTTTGTATAGAAATAAATCGGTAATAAGGCTTTCATTAGTTCTATTATTAAATAGTGCAAAGCTCATGAAATCCTTACTTTTCTTTATGTTCCGTTTTTTGCTTTTGCAATATACCTTGCTAATGCGATTGATAGAGCCTAGTATCGGCTGACATTACCTAGCACACCTTAGCTTTTACTAGCACTCCTAGCCACGACTAGTTCTTACTAGCACACTCTAATCTTTACTAGATTACTAACTCTTTTTTTGCGCAATAATTTCTTTCTGGAGATGTGTTTATGGGTTCCGATAAATGGATTACCCTTGAAGAATTGGCTGGGTATTTGAAGCTCAGTACCAGCAAATTATATCGAATGGCCCAGGATGGGGATATTCCAGCATCCAAAATCGCATCCCAATGGCGTTTTGATCGGGATGAGATCGACGAATGGGCAAAAAACCAAAGACCAGGTGCTAACAAAAACCATTAACAATTATGTGGAGTCAACAATGAGGTTTTCACCGAAAAAATTCTTTCTTTGAATGAGAATAACGAGAGTCTTACCGATCACAAATAAAATAATATAAAAACTTCAGATAATAGATCGGCTGAATGATTTACGGAGCAATATTAAGAACGATGAATAAATATTTATTATTTACGCCTGGCCCGGTTAATGTGGCAAAAAATGTACGTATGGCGATTTGTAAAGAAGATATTTGTCATCGTGAGGAAGACTTCGATCGTTTATTAATCAGTGTTGAGAATAAATTATTGAAATTGTTTGAGATAAAAAACTCGAACGCTTATCGCGCTGTCGTAATTACTGGTTCAGGAACAGCAGCTAATGAATCCATGCTTTCATCCGTTGTTGGTAAGAAAAAAATTCTTATTTTATCCAATGGTGAGTTCGGCGAACGCTTGTATAACATTTCCAGGATTCATAACAAAAATACGTTTCTACTTGAATTTGCCTGGGGTGAAAATCTGGGTTTGGAAACAATAAAAAAGTATCTGAAAAACCATGATATTGATATCGTTGCTATGGTTCATCATGAAACAAGCTCAGGCATGTTAAATTCTTTGGAAAAAGTGGGTGCATTAGTGAAAGAAAATGGCGCTATGTTTATTGTCGATTGTGTTAGTAGTGCAGGTGCTGAAGCTATTGATATGGAAAAAAATCATATTGCATTTTGTTCAAGCTCAAGTTCCAAGGCGATCGGCTCTTACCCTGGTTTGTCATTTGTTATTGGAAAAAAAGACGCTTTTGAAAAACTAAAAACTCTTCCGGTTAAGTCGACCTATCTGAATTTATATAATTTTTATGCTTTTATAAAAAACTATTCACAGACACCAAATACACCGGCAGTTCATCTGTTTTATGCTCTGGAACAAGCTTTAATCAATATCTTAGATGAAGGTGTTGCCAAGCGTCATGCTGCAATTAGATATAAAGCGAATCTTTTAAGAGCAGGTATGCGGAAGTTAGGGCTTAAATTTGTTATTAATCAGAAAGACATGAGTTCTGTATTAACAACAGTTTACATCCCGGCTCATGCTGATGTGAATGTTTTTCGTCAAAAATTACGTGACAAATCTATTATTATATATGAAGGCAAGGGTTGCTTTAAGAATAGAGTTTTTCAGGTCGGAAATATTGGTGAATTATCTTTTAATGATATCCAGTTCTTTCTGGATTCGCAGAAAGAGATTTTGCAGAGTTTTGATAACGCCGATATAAAAAGGACTATCCCAGTCAAGATGTATGATCCGATAATTCCTCAAGCAGCAGAAATTTTACAGAGCATACCTGTCCCGTCAGTTGGTTGTGTATGAATAAAAAATTGTCTCAATTATGGGCAACAAAAAATAAAGATGACGAGTGGTGGTCTTCTTTTATAACGGCCCCACTGGGTATAGCCGTTAATTATTTCGTTGTGGATATGAAATGGTTAACACCGAACCTGATCACACTATTTTCTTTTATTATCGCAGTTATCTCTGTCCTGTTTATTATTGTAGGTGGCACAGTTAACTTTATGATTGCTGCGGTTTTGATTCACTTAAGCCATGTCTTTGATTGCATGGATGGACAAATGGCCCGATACAGAAGAACCTCTTCTTTATCGGGAGGTTTTTATGACAAATATACCGATCAGTTACAAGTGCTCCTTTGGTTTGGCGCTGTGGGATATGCCGCTTACGTTCAATCTCAAAACATACTGCCGGTATTTTTAGCCTTTACTGGCGTTGCATTCTATTACCTACGTGGATATACAAAATACGTCACTATTTATATTGAAACATCAAAAGACAAAAACTATCTCGAAATATTATCCAAAGACAAAGAGAGAGTAAAAAAACAAGATACGGCTGGGCTTGAGTTTGGTGTTATGGCTAACTTGAGATGGTTTATTCGTGAGCAGCGAAAAATCCTGTCTTTTGATGAAGGTGTTTTTATTTTTATGCTGTCTTTAGCGCTAGTGCTGAATATGCTCACGCCGATGCTTTGGGTGTTTGCCATTAGTCAACTTTATTATGGACTTGTTCGAGGTTGGCAACGAGGTGTTCAAATAGGTAGCAACTGAAGTGTACCCCATAGTTAGGACAGATATTTGTACAGAATAAGGAGTTATTTTCTGTTTTATAATTGTTTGAAACAGAGGTAACAAACCATGAGTAGAAAACGTAGGAATCATTCCCCAGACTTCAAGGCAAAGGTTG
>JBDNFW010000050.1:0-19119 GCA_041689615.1 Gammaproteobacteria bacterium
CAACCTTTGCCTTGAAGTCTGGGGAATGATTCCTACGTTTTCTACTCATGGTTTGTTACCTCTGTTTCAAACAATTATAAAACAGAAAATAACTCCTTATTCTGTACAAATATCTGTCCTAACTATGGGGTACACTTCAGTAATGATTTATAAGTTGGAGCGTTACTTCAGGATAATTCTTAGTTAGTGATAATGCTTGAATTACCAAATGTTGGTCTCTTTTGGATCTGGAACGATTTAGTTTAGTAAAGAAATCTTTTTCAATTTCTTCATTCCATTGCGTATTTCGATACCAGTCGGTGTTACTCATTTTTTATTGCATTTAACAGAAAGTTTAATTGTCCTCTTTGGGTTGCCGTCGAAAGCTGCATTTTATTCATATAGCTAAAATATTTCATTAATTTTAGGAATGTTAAATCGCGAGAGTTGATTAGCAATTTCTTGCCTTATAAAGGTGGATCGACTTTTTCTGAAACTGAAGTATTTACCCTAAACCAGCCAGCAATAGAGTAACGATCTCGACTGGCAGGTAGTACTTCGTGAGGAAACTGTTCACTTAGAAAAACTACCAATGTCCCCATAAGCGGTACAACCTTAATGCCTGTTTTGTCTTGATCATTTTGATAGAGAACTAATTCGCCACCATCAGTGTTTATCCATCCTGGATTCAGGTAGATAACAATCGATAGTACGCGATTGGCCTCACCTTTGAAGGCATCGTAATGCCTTTTGTAATAATCTTCTGGACGATAATGAGCAAAGTTACTTTCAAAAGAGAACAAACCAAGAAATAAACGACGGTTCAAAAAACATTGTAACTCGCTAGCCCAATTCAGCCATTGCCTTTCAGCGATCGATTCGCCGGTAATCCAACAAATTTTTTCCGTTCTTACAAATTCGTTTTTTAAGTAAGCATCACCTCGACCTATACCCGCGCTAGTAAACTGTTCGGCATTCATAGTCTGCTGATGGTTGTACAACGAAGTTGCGAGTTCTTCGGGTAATGATGTAGGCCGAATACTGTAGCCTTGATTCTCTATATCCTTGGCAATACGAGCAAAAAGCGTTTCATCGATAGTGCCCTTATCGTCTATCGATAACAGGGATTTTGCTGCGACCAATTTAGTTACCATTTTAATGTTGGAAAATACAAATGATATCTTAACTTAAAATAGTCGTTAATTAATAAATGTAAATGTTTTAAATCACCGGAGAGTTAATCTGTAATTTATCTAACTCTAATGGCTTATTCAGTTTTTCCAGTATTTCTTCCTGTTGATAAAGGCGTAGGATATCGTAATAGCGCCTTACTCTTCTGACAAACTCTACTGGTTCATGTCCTCTGGCGTAACCGTATTTTGTTTTTTTGTGCCATTCTTTTTGACTTAATTTTGGCAGGTGTTTTTCAACATCAATCCAGAGATCGGGATCATCTCCTTGAGATTCAGTTATGATGCGTGCATCTTCTAGATGGCCTAAGCTAATGTTGTATGCGGCTAAGGTCATCCATGAACGATCCGGTTCCTGAATTTGTTCTGGTAAAGACTCTTTTAATATACTCAGGTACTTTGCACCGCCCATCACACTTTGTTCAGGATCGAGACGATCTTCAACACCAACGCGTTTAGCAGTATCTTGAGTCAGCATCATTAATCCTCTAACGCCGGTATGCGAACGTGCTTCCTCATTCCAATGTGATTCCTGATAGCTAATCGCTGCAAGAAAACGTTCATCGAATTTACTATTCATCGCGGCTTTCTTAAAGTAAGTGCTATATTCAGGTAATGAAGTTTTTATTCTTTTTAAATAATAAAGTATGTCGACATAATTAAAGACATTTAGATGACGAAAGTAAGTGTTATATCTGCGATCAAGTTTGCCAGCTGCTTTATATTGACTAATAAACTCGTTCATCGAGTTATAAATTGATTTGTCTTCATCATTATAAGTCAACCAGTGCGATGAATATTTCTTTGGTAATTTAAAAGCAATTTTAATTTCGGGGTACAAGTATCGATAATAAGTATAAATATCAGCACTAATGACACTGAGTTTGAAGTTACCCATGTCTACTTGTTCCAGTACTTGACGGGTACTACCATTGGGTAATTCGAGCCAATATAGCGAGGGGTAATCTGGTTTAATGTCGGACAAAACTAACGAAGGTTTACTGCCTTTAGCAACTACAATGGTACTTGGAGTGATCTCTTCGATAGATTTCGGTAAAGAGCCATTGCGATGTCCAATAACGTACCATTCATCTTCATTATAATCTTTGCCACTCAATATTTTATCGTCTGGATAAGGAGGTAAACTGCCGGCAATACCAATATGGGCTTTGCCTTGTTTCAATAAGGTCACAATTTCGCCAGTCGTTTCAGCCCGAATTACTTCGAGTTTGGCATTAATTGATTCTGCATAAGCGGAGATAACTTCGTAATCATAACCCCGAATCAGCGATTCATCGGGGAAATACAATGGCGGTGATGCTATTAGTGCCACTCGCAAGGCTCCACGGGATTGAATGCGTTCAAGCTGTGACAAGCCATCCGAACAGCCAGCCAAATTTATAACAAGATACAACAATAGTAGTTGGCACAAAGTGTGCCTTATTATGTTGCCTAATCTTTTCATATTGTATAATTAGAGCTTGAATAAGCAGTCATGTTCACATTTTAAAGCAGTCTAGTATATGATTGGCAGAAGAATATTAAATAATATAAAAAATAATCAATTAACGTGTTACGGACAATTCAAATAATCTCGGTTTTTTTGTTGCTAAGCGTGTTAAATAATAGCAATGCAGAGAGTTTACCTGTCGAAAATTACGATGAAGTTGCTTTAAACACCTTTTGGAACGAACTTTATTCTCATGGTGGTTGGTCATTGTATTGTGGTTATCGTTTTGATCCGGCGGCTGCACTAACTGAAGGCCGTTTATTTGTTATTGAACAAATCTATCCCGTGAGTTGGATGCTAAAACATATGAGTTGCGACAGTCGCCGCCAATGTCGACTCGATGCAAAATCACGTTTTACCCGTATGGAAGCGGATATGCATAATCTTTATCCTGCATGGCAAGAAACCAATGTTGCACGGCGAGATTCTGCATTTGGTATGATTAATGGAGAGGATTGGCGTTACGAAGGATGTGATTTTGAACGTTATCTTGGTGTTACCGAACCGCGACCATTAGCGCGTGGAAATATTGCCCGTTCGATTTTTTATATGCATACCGAATATGGTGTTCCAGTAGATAAAGAAATGTTAGCTGAACTTAAGACATGGAATCGTGTAGACCCGCCTAGTAAGCAGGAGACTT
This sequence comes from Gammaproteobacteria bacterium, assembly GCA_041689615.1. Lineage (GTDB taxonomy): Bacteria > Pseudomonadota > Gammaproteobacteria > Eutrophobiales > Eutrophobiaceae > UBA7359. Next base: position 3,323 of record JBDNFW010000050.1, read on the forward strand.
TGCGCAATAATCTCATAGAGGAACTGCAGGGAAATCGGAATAAATTTATCGATCATCCGGAGTTGGCGGAGCAGATTTCGAGCAAGTGGTTGGCTAACGAATAATTTACTTAGAAGCTAGTACAAGAGAGAAATACGCATCCTCATCTTCATAGTGATCGGTTATCGAAAAATTTGCCGTTGTTAACATTTCTTCAATGCCGGAATAAGTATATTTCTGGCTGATTTCGGTCAATATACTTTCATCTTTTTTAAAGTGAATCGTTTTATCAAGGTCATCAATTTTTACTTTCTGATCTTTGTTTGAGCTTAATCGCATTTCAATTCTTTCTTTATCAGTATTGAATATGGCAGAGTGCGTAAATTCATCGATATTAAAGTTTGCATTCAACTCTCTATTCAAGACATTCAGGACATTAAGGTTAAACTCTGCCGTGATACCTTGTTTATCATTATATGCAGCATGCAGAATATCGCTTCTCTTTACTCGGTCAACACCGATTAAAAAATGATCGCCTTTACGCATGACGTTATAAAGTTCATTGATAAAGGCTAAAGCTTCATGTTGTTCAAAATTACCAATGGTACTACCGAGAAAAACATATAAATGCGAACCTTTAGCCGTAGGTAAGTTTCCCAGACCGCCGTGATAATCTCCTAGTAGCGGTTTTAAATCGAGCCATTGATATTCTTCAGAAAGTTTCTGTGCTGTTTCAATCAATACTCCTTCACATACATCAAAAGGTGCATAGGTGCAGTTATGTGAGATATGTTGACAAGCATCAAACAAACGACGCGTTTTTACTGAATAGCCACTACCGAGCTCAAGAATTTGTTCGGGTTGTGTCTTATTAATAATATCGACGGCATATTGTGATAACAGTGTATTCTCGGTACGCGTTGGATAATACTCAGGCGTAGAGCAAATCTGGTCAAAGAGTTCGGAGCCACGCTCATCGTAAAAATACTTTGGTGAGAGGCTTCGAGGACGATTTAGCAAGCTTTCTCGTACATCATCAACCATATTTGGAATGATGCGCGTGGGCATGATGGGGATGCAGCTTGCTTCCTTGTTGGCGTATTCAGTCGATATTTGCATCAGATTCTCTGCTAGAAATTATTATTCTAAAATTCAGCTACAAGGCTAACATTGTCAGTTTATAATGCCAATCTGACCTGAATATTATTGATAGGTTCGACACTATTATATAGCCCTTTGCTTCACGTAGGGCTTTTGTTCTATGGCACCGACAGTAGGCGCTATTAGGCGAGGCAAAAGCGCACGGAATGAGGGAGTTTATAACTATAAATGACCGATTGAGTACGATTTTGTCGCCGCTAGAGGGCAAAAGAACAAGTGCGCAATGGGCTAGGGTGACATTAATCTCAAATGGATAGCAGTCTCAGCAAGTTGATAAGCGATGGTGCCACGGTTCTTACGCCGACCCAGCGACTAAGTCGTCATATCCGTTACCAATTTGCGACAGATCAGATAGCACAGGGAAAACAGGCTTGGCAGACACCAGATTGCTTGCCCTGGACAGCTTGGTGCAAGCGCAGTTTTGAATTGCTTTCGTTTCGTACTGAAGAAAACCGGATATTGTTGAATAATCTTCAACAGCAATGGTTGTGGCAGGAAATCATCAGCCATTCAAAGTATAAAAATCAATTACTGCAAATTACCGCGACGGCAAAACAGGCGGCACAAGCTTATCAATTATCTAAGGAATGGTGTGTGCCCATTTTTCCGAAAGAAACTTATTTATCTGAAGATGCATTTGCTTTTAAAAGTTGGGCTGATTTGTACGAAAAGCAAAAGCTGGATAATCATCGGCTTGATGATGCGAGTTTGCCTGATTACATCGCTACACATATTAATGAATTGAAACCGTCACTAAATACAATAGTATTTTATGATTTTGACCAACTAACAACGCAACAATTTAATTTTAAACAAGCATTAATAGATGCAGGTATTCAAGTTGAAGAAATAAATGTTGCTGATAGAAATCAATCATCAAGTGTCAGTAAACAAACGGATAAGCAAGCTGAAATATTGGCAGCGGCGTGTTGGGCAAAACAACATCTGGAAAAAGATCAAAATGCAACGATTGGAATTATTGCGCCAAACCTTAGCGCGATACGCGAAAAAATAGAATATGGTTTTGCCTCAGTATTAACTCCGCAAAAATGGTTTGAGCCAAACGAATCAATTCGCAAACCTTATTCAATCTCTTTAGGCAAACCTTTATCGACTTATCCTTTAATACATACTGCGCTTAATCTTCTTTCTTTAGGAAAGCGAAAAGTATCAATCAATACTCTAAGTGCGTTACTACATTCTCCGTTTATAAATGGCGCAACAGAAGAAGAGGCTGCGCGTGCAAAGTTTGATGCGGCACTCAGACGTATCGGCGAACAGCAACTGAGTTTAAAAACTTTATATTGGATTGCCGAAATGCGATGCAAAGAACATGAACAATGTGAAGCATTTATTCAGTTATTAAAAACATTTGAAATATCATTTTTGAGCCATGCTAAAAAACAAACTTTACGATTATGGACGACGACGTTTTCAGAATGGTTATCTGGTTTTGGTTGGCCCGGCAAACGAAGTTTAAATAGCGACGAACATCAAGTAATGACAGCATGGCAATCCGCTTTAACTCAACTGGGTAGTCTTGATGGATTAACGCAAGCAATCAGTTTTAGTACGGCGTTATTTCAATTAAATAGATTGTTAACGGAAACACGTTTTCAACCGGAAACACCGGAAACGCCAATTCAAATTTTAGGTATAACTGGTGCAGCAGGTATGCAGTTTGATTATCTTTGGGTCATGGGTATGCAAGACGACAACTGGCCGGCATTAATGCCAGCTAATGCCTTTATCCCGATTGCATGCCAACGTGAATTTAATATTCCAACAGCCAATGCTGATACACAACTTGGATTAGCTAAGCTTGTGACTGAAAAATTAATGATGTCTGCAAAAGAAGTGGTGTTTAGTTATGCCAGTCAGGAAGGTGATCGACTTTGCCGGTCAAGTCCGTTAATTAAAAATATTGTAAAAGAGTACAGTAATGAACAGCATGAAGATTATAAAAATAAAATATTTGAATCATCGGATATAGAAAGGTTTGTCGATATTAATGCACCGGAAATTCCAGTAGGGCAAACTGCAAATGGTGGTAGTTCATTATTTAAAGATCAATCAGGCTGTCCTTTTAAAGCTTTTGCGCGACATCGTTTACATGCGGAATCATTGCAACAAACCGATATTGGTTTAAGCGCCGCTGAACGCGGTAATTTAGTGCATCGTGCTTTGCAATATTTATGGCAGAGATTAAAGAGTCTGGAAAATTTAAAATATAAAACAGAACTAGAGTTAAAAGAAATAATTCACTCGGTTGTTCTCGAAGCAATCAAGTTACAAATCTCTCAACAACCGGAAACCTTTGCTGATCGTTTTACTGAACTGGAACAACAGCGTCTCGAACAATTGTTAAAGCAATGGTTATTAATAGAACGTGAGCGAGGTGACTTTAAAGTAATTGCTACTGAGGAATGGAAGACAATTCTGTTTGAAGATATCGAATTACATCTGCGAGTTGATCGTGTTGATGAATTGGCCGATGGTCGTTGTGTCATTATTGATTATAAAACAGGCCCAGTGAGTAAAAATGATTGGGAGTCTAATAATCCAAATGATCCACAACTACCTTTATATGCGGTGACTAATTCACAGCAAGTTGCAGCGATAGCCTTTGCCAGTTTAAAACGTGGCAAGTTGGGTTTTGTTGGCCAAGCGGATTCAGATGATATTTTGCCGAAAGTTAAATCGGATGCAGATTTGTTATGGCAGGAAAAACTCGATAACTGGGAACAGATATTAATCAAGCTCGCCAATGATTTTCGACAAGGTATAGCAACAGTTGAACCTACCAGAACTGCTTGTCGATATTGTGATTTACACTCTTTATGTCGAATTCATGAACGTATAGAGAATCTTGACGAAGACCGTGATGAAGAGGTGCTTTTCGATGTCTAAATTTATAGTCGATATCGAAGCCAGAACAAAAGCGCTTGCGCCGGGTCAATCTTTTATCATTCAAGCGCCAGCAGGTTCAGGTAAGACCGGTTTATTAATTCAACGCTATTTAAGATTATTGTCGCTAGTTGATTCTCCAGAAGAAATTATTGCGGTCACGTTTACGCGAAAGGCTGCTGCTGAAATGCAAAGTCGAATTCTTGATGCCCTGAATATGGCAAATAACAATGCACTAAATAAAAAAGAACCTGATTCAGACCACGATAAGATTACTTTTGAACTCGCAACTGCCGCATTAAAGCGCGATCAGGAAAAAGGCTGGCAAATAAGTGATAACCCTGGACGTTTACGACTACAAACAATTGATTCTCTTTGCGCTTCCTTAACCAGACAAATGCCAATGTTGTCGAAGCTGGGAACACAACCGGAAACGCTGGAAGATGCAGAACCTTTATATCAACAAGCCGCTATTAATACCTTGGCCGAACTTGAAAGCGGCGAAGGTTGGTCAGATGCGATTGCGAATCTTGTCTTTCATTTAGATAACGATTTACCACGCATTAAAAACCTGATCATTGATATGTTAAGAAAGCGTGATCAATGGTTAAGTCATGTTGTTCTTGAACATGAACGTGATGATATGGAACAAGCTTTGGTTAGACTGATTGAAGATCAATTAAAGATGGTCAAAAAGAAATTCCCAAATGAATTTAAAAATGAGCTACTTGAATTAATACAGTTTGCAGCAAAAAATTTAAACGAGACCGAACCGGATAATCCGATTTCTTCGTGTTTATCTATGACATCTATTCCTGACAGTAAAGCCGATGCATTGCATTACTGGTGTGGGATTAGTGAGTTGTTGTTAACCAAAACGGGAACATGGCGCAAGCAATTTACAGTTAAGAATGGTTTTCCTCCTGCGAGCGGCAACAAGCTTGAAGCGGATGAACGAACCAGCAAGAAGAAACAGATGCTGGCTTTGTTAACAGAATTACAAAAATTTGATGGTCTGCAAAATACTTTAGCAAAGATTAATGGATTACCTCCGGCGAAATATACTGATTCGGAATGGTTGATTGTTAATGCACTATGCGAATTATTAATGATTGCAGCGGGTCAATTACGTTTGGTTTTCGCTGAACGCAATCAAATGGATTTTATTGGGATTGCTGCATCAGCTGTTGAAGCATTGGGAACAGATGATGCGCCAACAGAGCTGGCGTTAAATATGGATTATCACATCAAGCATCTGCTGGTTGATGAGTATCAGGATATTTCCGTTAGTCAGTATCGCTTGTTGCAACGTTTAACCAGTGAATGGTCTATGGATGACGGACGTAGTTTGTTTTTGGTCGGCGATCCGATGCAGTCTATTTATCGTTTCCGTCAGGCTGAAGTCGCGCTTTTTATAAAAACGTTCCATGATAAATCTTTAGGCAATATTCCTCTTGAAGCATTGCGACTCAGTGTTAATTTCAGATCGCAGCAGAATTTGGTTGAATGGGTTAATGAAAGTTTTAGAGCCATATTTCCGAAACAGGACGATTTAATTACCAGCGCTGTTTCCTATAGTGAAGCAGTGGCGTTTGATAAATCGGCTTCAAATAATAATGTCAAAATATATCCACAATATGGTCGCGCTCATAAAAAGGAATCACAAAGCCTGGTCGACATTGTTAAACAAATAAAACAGGAAAACCCGGAAGATAATATTGCGATATTGGTTCGCAGTCGTTCGCACTTAGCAGAAATTATTCCTGCCTTAAGAAAAGAAGAATTAGGCTTCAAAGCAATAGATATTGAAGGCTTGAGTACGCAATCATCAATTCAGGATTTACTCGCTTTAACGCGTGCTTTTTTATTCCCGGCAGATCGTGTTGCCTGGTTAGCTTGTTTACGTGCGCCATGGTGTGGTTTAAGTCTCGAATCTTTGTTTTTGCTTTGTGATAAAAATAAAGATAAAACAGCATGGGAATGTATTTGCGATATTGATTTAGTTAGCAAGCTAAAAGAAGATGAGCAAGCGAGGCTGAAAAACTTTAAAACAAAATATGAAAATATATTTTTACAGAAACAACGTTTATCTATACGAGACACAATAGAATCTTTCTGGATACAGCTTGGTGGTCCTGCAACCTTATCGAATAAAACCGATCTTGAAAACTGCGCAACATATTTTTCTTTGTTGGAGAGTCTGGATCACGGTGGCACGATAGAAGACTTAAAAGAGTTACTTGATAATGTCAGCCAGTTATATGCTGCGCCTGATTTAAAGGCAGATGGTCAATTACAAGTCATGACAATACATAAAGCGAAAGGACTGGAATTCGATCATGTCATTCTTCCCGGGCTAGGACGTTCGCCACGTGCCAGCCAAGGCGATTTATTGGTTTGGTTATTACGACAACGAGAGGATCAACAAGAAGATCTCGTTTTAGCGCCGATACGAGAAGCCGGAAACTTTCAGGCGCCAATTTATGATTACATCAATAACACCGATAAAGCCAAACAAAGTTATGAAGATGCACGTCTACTTTATGTTGCGACAACCCGCACGAAAAAAACCTTGCACTTGCTAGGACATGCCAGCGTTAAAGAAAAGAAAGATGAAATTTCATGTGATGCACAAAGTCGATCTTTACTAGGACATTTATGGCCAACAGTAAAAACCGTTTATGAACAACATATGCCAGCATCTGTAGAACAGAACGAAGAACATTCTCTAATTGTTATTAATCAGGAAACAAAACGTTTAAAGAAAGACTGGAAATTGCCCATTACGCCAGCAGCAACACAATGGCAACAACCAACAGAAGATGGGTCAGAGGAAGAACGAGTCTTAATTGAGTTTGAATGGGCCGGCGAAACAACCAAACATATCGGTTCGGTCGTACACGGTGCAATTCAATGTATAGCAGAAGAGGGCACAGAAAAATGGACGACTGATTATATCAATAGTGAAGAGGAAAGTTTTGCTGCTGCACTTAAGCAACTGGGTGTACCGGAAAATGAAAGTTCAGATGCCGTAAAGCGTGTTGTGCATGCCTTAATCAATATGATCAATGACGAGCGCGGACAGTGGATACTATCAAAAGAACACAGCAAGCAACAAAATGAATACGCTATCAGTGGCATTATCGATAACAAACTAAGCAATGCAATTCTTGATAGAACCTTTGTCGACAAAGAGGGCGTGTGTTGGATTATTGATTACAAAACCAGTCGGCACGAAGGGTCAAACCTTGAAGTATTCCTTAATCATGAACAGGAGCGTTATCAAGAACAGCTGGAAAAATACGGGTTCTTAATGAAACAACTCGGCGAAGAGAATATTAAACTAGGATTGTACTTTCCATTGTTACAAGGTTGGCGCGAGTGGGATTATCAGTAGTTATTCATTCAATGTAAGATGAGTATTCAATAATATCTATACTAAAATCATATTCGTAATAAATTCCAAATTTAAGGATAGGCACTATGAAGATCGGAGTTATAAAAGAAATTAAGGACAGGGAAAACCGTGTTGCTTTAACTCCACAAGGTGCTGAGGAGTTGATTGCGGCCGGACATGATATCTATCTTGAGGACAACGCCGGTCAGGGTTCAGGTTATGACAACAACGAGTATGAATCTGTTGGTGTTAATATCACCACTAAAGAAAAGGCGTGGGATGCTGATCTGGTTATCAAAATAAAAGAACCACTTGAACAGGAATCCCAGTATTTTAAAGACAATATTTTATTTACCTATTTACACCTCGCTGGCGTACCGAAGTCTTTAACTAAAGCATTAATCGCAGCACGAACAACAGCAATAGCTTACGAAACAGTTGAGAATAATGAAGGACATTTCCCGTTGCTTGCTCCGATGAGTGCGGTTGCAGGAAATATGGCAACGATTGTTGGTGCTTATTATTTGGCAAAGTTTAATCAAGGGAAAGGTATTCAATTAGGACGCGTACTTGGTGAGCGACATGGCAAAGTTATGGTGATTGGTAATGGTATTGTTGGACAACATGCAGCAAATACAGCCGAAGGTCTTGGTGCTAATGTATACGTTCTGGAACGTGATGAAACCAGGCTTAATGAGCGTGAAAAAACATGTCCAAATAACATGACTTTTATTCAGTCCACTCCGGAAAATATAGAAGCGCATATTAAAGACACAGATTTATTGGTAGGAGCTGTATTATTACCCGGGGCAAAAGCGCCCTATTTAGTTTCTGAAGCAATGGTGAAACAGATGCAGCCGGGATCTGTCATCGTTGATGTGGCTATCGATCAAGGTGGCTGTGTAGAAACATCGCATGTTACTTCTCATAGCGCTCCGGTCTATATAAAACATGATGTCGTGCATTATTGCGTAAGTAATATGCCCGGTGCTTATCCTAGGACTTCGACTATTGTTTTAACCCAGGCGACATTACCGTATATTGTGATATTGGCTAACGAAGGCGTTAATGCATTAAAACATGATAAAAGGTTTGCTGCAGGCGTAAACACCTATAAAGGTCACATTACCTACAAGCCTGTAGCTGAATCACTAGCGATGAATGACTTATACAATTCCTTTACCGAGATTGATTAGTTTTTAAAGAAAAGAGGATGAAAAAATCCTGCGACACGCTCTAGCGAATACGAAAGTTTTCAATCAAATAAGGTTCAAATGTGAACCTAAAAGAGATTCACTCGGCTGCTTGGTAGTCTATAGTTAATGAAATCGTATCAATATATAAGTGAGTAGAATGAGAATTTATGGTGTTCAGTAAAAAAATAATCTTAATGAGTGCCTTGTTTTATTCCTGCGCTGTCTTTTCCGGAGTACCGGACTCTTCTACTATTGTTAAGCAACTTGAGTTTGATATAAACGGGATGAAATTGGATGATAAATTAACAACAGAGTTTTTTAATAAATATTGCCCATCTAGAGAAAAAGGTAATTCAGAAATTGAATGTAAACAAAGCCTGAAATTGAAAGGCGTAAAGCTATCAATTTTATATTTTTTTTATGATGCTAAATTACTTGCTATATCTTTTTATTACCCGTCATCAAAATATAGCGATTTGATAGAAATCTATACAAGAAAGTTTTCCCAGTTGCCGGAAAACAAGGAGGAACCAATTTTGCTTAGCACGGGTGTTAAATATACAAATAAAAAAGCATCATGGAATACAACATCAGGAGAGTTCGTTATAGAGCAATACTGGAATAGTTTTAAAAAAGGATCTGCTCATTTATTATCAGCTGAATACGAAAAATATAAGATTAAGAAAAGCAAGATAGATGAAGAGAGTATATTGGAACAAATATTTGGAGATATTATTAATTAACTGAATAAATTATCTTGACGATTCTCAATAACAGTATTTAAGGATTGGACTGTACCTGCACTTATTGAGTATGATTCAAATTTCTGCGGAGAATTGACGTCCAGAAATGCAAGGTAAAGCTTTATCACATAGTCTTCGTTTTCACCTTTCCCTGTCGGCAGAGAAATATCTGGCGTATTACAAAGGTAAAGCCCATAGCATTATGGTGCGTTCCGTGGATAACAAAAGGATTCGGTTTCCTGCCAACGCGATTCGCAATTTTCTTACGCACGAAGGCATCTATGGTTTATTTGAAATTCAGTTTGATGAAAATAATAAGCTTGTTGGGATTGAAAAGATAAGTTCGTGATATGAATTGAGTGTTAATATATGAATGCTTAAACTCTGCTTATTTAATATTCATGTCAAGCAACTGCAAATCTTCTTTACCGAGTTTAATGTTATTCGCTTTTAGACTATTTTCAATGCTACTAACTTTGCTTGCGCCCGGGATCGGGAAAATAGATGGGCTTTTGTGTAATAACCACGCAATCATGATTTGATACGGCGAAGCCGTATGTTTTTCTGAAAGTTGTTTTAATAAAATATTATCCGCACGTTGAGCGTGTTGGAAATGTCCCCCAACAGGACTGTGTGCAATAAAGGTGATGTCGTTATTTTCACAAAACTCAATCACGCCATTTTTGAATGATTGTCGCTCAAACAAATTGCATCTATTTTGCACCGACATAATTTGCGTTATTGAAAGTGCTAATTCTATATGTTCAACCGTAACGTTAGATAAACCAATGAAATGAATCTTGCCTTCCTCTTTTAATTTTAAAAGTTCACCGACAGAATCAGTTAAAGGCACGTTTGGATCTGGCGCGTGTAGTTGATATAAAAAGATTGAATCGGTATTTAAATCTTTCAGACTTTTTTCACAGGATTTCCTTAACCATGCCGGGCTGGCATCAACAGTCCAGTCTCCCTTGGGTCGTCTTAGTCCACCTTTTGTAGCAACAATGATTTCTTTTTTTGGAATAAGGTTTGATAATGCCTTTGCGATGAGTTTTTCATTATGTCCGACATCTGAATCATTAGCGCAATAGACATTGGCAGAATCAATAAAATTACCACCGCCGTTTATGAAAGCTTTGATAACGCTTAGAGCTTGTGCTTCGTCCGGTCGATTTTCCAGCGATAATGGCATCGCCCCAAGGCCAATAGAATATGCCTCAATATTTGTCTTACCTAAACGTCTTATTTTATCCATCTTCAAATTCTTTTTTTGTTTTGCCCTTAACATCAATTTTAGACTATTTCTGTTAAAATCAACCGATGAATCAAGATAAAAAAGCAAAAGAAGCCAGAAAATTATTGTTGTCAGAATATCAGGCGATTTTATCTACGCATTCTGTCGACGTTGAGGGCTATCCTTTTGGTTCGGTTGTGCCGTACTGCCTGAACAAGGAAGGTAAGCCCATCATCCTGATTAGCTCTATAGCACAACATACTAAAAATATATTGTCTGATCCGAAAGTATCATTGATAGCGACTGAAGGTGGCGCGGACGATTTACAAACAGTCGGCAGAATCACTTATATTGGCAATGCTGAAAAACTGAATGACGACGATAGTGAAAGTATGGAGCGTTATTACAGTTATTTTCCTCAGTCGCGCGGTTATCATCAAACGCACGATTTTGACTTTTATCTGCTTCATCCCGTGCGTATTCGATATATCGGTGGTTTTGGTCAAATTTATTGGGTCGAGAAAGATAAATTTTTATTAGCTAACCCTTTCAGTTTTGAAGAAGAAAAGGGAATGATTGAGCATATGAATCTTGATCATATTGAGGCAATTAAGCATTATTGTGATTCATATGATATTCAATATTCGACTGATGATGTTCCTGTTATGGTTGGTATAGATAGCGAAGGATTTAATTTACGTAGCGGTGCACATATACATCGTATTAATTTTGACGAGCCGGTAATGTCAGCAATAGAGGTTCGCAAGGCATTAGTTGAGATGGCAAAAAGTTAATTATGAATAAGACACTGGTGATTTTAGTGCTTGCGGTTATTGTTCTAAGCTGGAACTTTGTTTTTACGGATTCAAAAAAAGTTGACTTAACTGATCCTGCTAAAATTCTTCAGGGTTTGTCGCAATCATTACAATATAAACTTGCCGTAATAAATTATTGGAAAGAAAAAAAGAGCTTGCCTGATGCCGAAACCTGGGCAAAAGAAGGTAAGAAAATTGAAGTTGATACAAGTAAATCATTAGTGAAAAGTATAGAAGTTGGTGTTGATGCGCCTGGCGCCATTACCGTTTCTTTTACAAACAAAGAAACGATACAACTTGAAAAAGATATAGAAGGTACAAAGATTGTTTTAATACCAGAAGTTAAAGGTGAGCGATTGGACTGGTCATGTAGAGGTACCATGCATCAAGCATATATGCCGAAAAAATGTCAGCAAGACATGCCAGTAGACAACGCAGAAGCAGACGAAGAAATTAATAATTCACAAGAGAGAGTAGAATGAGCGATTTAACAGGGGATGAATTGATTGAAATAAAAAAGATATTCAAAAAATACGATACTAATGATAATGACAGTATCGACTGGCAAGAATTTTGTACCATGGTTGATGAACTGGAAGTTGAGTTAACGCTGAAAGATAAAACACTCGTATTTGATAAAGTAGATGCCAATCATTCCGGCATGATTAGTTTTGATGAGTTTGCTGTTTGTTGGAAAAAACGCGACTAGCAAATATGTAATTTACGCAGCGACTTCGTCTGCCAGTTTATCTGTGGTTGATCTGAGGTTATCGCTTAAGGTTTGAGCGACACCTTTAAGTATATTGACACCAAGTTCAGGTTCGGTTGAAATCATCACATCAAATGCTTTTTGAGTCAGTATCGCTAGTTTAGTATTTTCGTGGGCTCTTATTGTAGCGGATCTTGGGGCATGGTCGATTAAGGTCATTTCACCGATACAGTAGCCCTGATCTAAAGTAGCAATAACAGTAGTAAAATTTTGCCAGGTTGTCAGTTTGACGACTTCGAGTGAACCGGAAATGATGAAGCAGACATAATCGCCTTCATCACCTTCTTCAAATAAGGTTTCTCCAGCTATTAAATCCAGTGTTTCAATGTAAACCATAATCTTATCCATCTGCTCATCAGATAGATAAGAAAAAAATAAATAATTTTTCAGCGAGTCCTTCATAGGTGATGCCTAAGTTTTACTAATCCTTAATTAAGGAATCGGCGAAGTTTAAAAAAACTGAAGGGTATTTAATAAAAATCAGACGCTACACTGACTAACTTTTTGAATATGAGAGGCACTAATATTGTGCTTGTGATCATGAGATTCCAGAAACTTTGCTTCCAGTACATAAGCGAGAGATTCCAATTCATTTTTACATTTGACGTTATCATCCAGACCGGTCTGGTACTGTAAATAATGCACTAGCTCGTGCAATAAAATACCTTTTCCTTCGTCAGTCTCAAGGTCGATTGAATCGAGCAGATAAACAGCCTTTTCATTGAAGTTATACAAACCGAATATCTGCAAGTTATCGGGATTTACCGCCTTCGGTAATTTCCCACCGAAAGCAACAGTCGCAATTTCTTTTGACGAAACCTTTTTAACTGCCGGTATCTTGTCAATATCATATTTGAATGATGAATGACTGTTTATCCAGCCTAATAAGCCAGATACCAGTTCATCCTGACTCTTATAGGAATCAAAATCCAAATCAAAACCGGCTTCAACGTGTGTTTGCGTCATATCATTATCTGTATGCGTCGCAAGGTCTTGGCTGAATGAAGATTTCGCCTGAGCCGTTTGTGACATCAAACCTGCCGTCAGCATCATTACAGAGACAACGTTTGCATTGCGACGATTCTTGACACGCTTAACACCTTCAAGGAAATCGGAACGTTGATCCTCTTTTAACTGATAACCTTGAACTTTGGCAAACTCGACAATCTTCTCAAAAGCAAACGAGTCTTTCAGTGCTAAACCGTGTTCATAGACGAGCGTATGTTTCTCGTCGATGATACAAGGGTGGACCATCGCTTGCTGTTTTTTCTTCAACGTCATTGATTGCATGATTCGTTCAACCAGATTATTTGGTTGTTTCTGCGCATCAATTTTGCGAAGATTGTCGAGAATGTTTACCACATCAGACATAGTGTTATTGGCTCTCCAGTTGATAAGCGTTAATAAGTATTAAATCTTGTTGCCGCTGATTTCGCTTGCAGAAGCAATATTCATGTCAGGCGTACTACCGCTAGCAATCAGATTTTTAACTGTTTCATTAATAGCAGTACCATAAGCATTACCAAGATTAGAATAATCTTCTTCAGCCATAACCGCGGTATAACCAATCGCATAAGATGCTTTCAATAAGCCCATGCCGTCTTTGCTACCATCGCCCATCATTAACTGCATTGAAGAGTTATCCTTGTCGCCAAGTAACTGGTCATAAGGGCCCCATAACTTAGGTGAAGAAAACGCACCGCCACCAACAAGAACATCTAGAACCACTTTGCCATCACCAGCGTGATAACCCAATGCACCAAAACCTTCACCTTCGTAATAACTAAAGGTTTCGCCATTAGCAAAGGTTCTTTCATACTTGTTTATAAAACCGCCGACATAACCTGAAGGCATTTTAATGCCACGTGTGCTGACTCGTTTAAGCTCACCTTCCGCCTTGGTCTGCGCCGCTATAGCCAAAATAGATTCTGTTTCGCCATAAGGGTTGGTTATAAAGCGTTTACCATTTTCCTGTGTATAGGCGCGATCAGAACTATCATAAGTTCCGGTAACTTCAACATCGGACATCACTTTAATGCCTGCACCTGGCGCACCGATATCCGCAGCAGCAGAAGTACCCGACATAAATATGCCACTAGCCAAAAACAACAAGGGTAATGACTTGGCCATTCTTCTCTCAAAGTTAGCCGGTTTGACATCTTTTGTACGCTGATCTTCTTTAATACCAAAGTTATTCGCTTGTGCGTAAGCCTTGAGCTGTTCATAAGCTTCAGGACTCTGATCCTGAAGACCATACTCGTGAACTAACACACGATGATTGTTAATAATGCAAGGATGAACTTTCGTCGCCTTTTTTAATTTGCGATTGATTCTGTTCTTAAGAAAGCTCTCTGAAACTCTCTCAATCCAGTTCGTAGGTTCATCAACTTCGTCCAACATATTTACTGCAACGTTATTACTCATACTCATATCTCCAATAATTAAAAACTACAAACCTGTTTCAGCTATGCAGATTCAGCCTGCGGCTTTCTCGAATCTACCCATTAACGTTACAAAACTTTCAAAATCTGCTATAAACTTGTCCGTTAACTTAACGCGTTTCACTCTCGAATCATTTGCGTCATGCAACCGCTCTACTATTTTCATTTCCTCAAGCAACTCCAGATTTCGAAGTGACTTGTTTCGTGGCTCACCCACATTCAAATAAACTTCTTTTACTGCTGGCATATGATTACGCAAATTGCTTATGCCGATAAAAAAAACAGTATCGAATATTGTTCCAAGTATTTTACTTTTGCTCAGGGTTGTAGATTCATTCGAATACATCACGATTAAATCAACAAATCGATCTCTGACTCTCAACAAATTTTCAATCTCGCCTTCGCGATAATTTAATTCCATTACTGCTTTTCTTGTCTCCAAGTTTAGTAACCCATTCTCTGTACGCAATGTGATAAGAGTTCACTTCTGAACCTAGTTTCAACTTATGCCGCGAAACACAGTGCCGTACTTAATTAACCTGATAAATAAATGCCGATTATTTTTTATTGCTTATAAAGTCCATGTAAGCAAAGCGGATAAGTATTTCCAGCTCGCACAGCAAATGAGCCAAACCCAATCCGAAATCAGCCTTGTATCTGGTTTATCGGCAATAAGGCCTAAATACTTTAGGATTCAATGACATAGTAGGAGCAGGGCGGTGCGGTTGTAATTACTTGAAATAGCTGGGGTTTTAAAAAAGAAGGTCAAATAGGTTCGGATTTGAACCTTTTTATGGAGGATATGTAGTGGCTCAGTAATTCCGTACATCACGATAAGTTTATCTAAACGACTTCAGCCAAAGCTGGAGTCATATAGTCATTATAACTATGACCACGTTGGTAATTGTAGTATTTCATATAGGCTGCAATATCTGTCGCCGTTTCAGCATAACTTGAATAGCCCTCAAAAGGCATCCATTCTGTTTTCAAACTTCTAAAGAAACGCGCTATAGGTGCATTGACGCTCCTATGTCAACTTAAGCAGCATAAGCTAAATCATCTAGTATTTTTGGAAATAATTCCCGTGCAATATACCGTTTGAGACAGCGCTGAATTTCCTTATTTGACATCCCTTCTTGCGTTCGTCGTTCTACA
>JBDNFW010000051.1:0-1767 GCA_041689615.1 Gammaproteobacteria bacterium
CACTTCAAAAGTGCTAACCATTTATCCTGCTTGGTCGCATCAAAAGATCTAGTTCGAGATTTATAGTATTTAATATAGCCCCTCATATCTAATAGAAATTAAATTGCTTAAACAGCCTTAGAATTTCCGTCTTTATAATAAACGGAGTTTTTCAACAGTATCTACTGAGAGCGGACGGACAGCTCACTATCGGATGCTAACAAGTTAACTCGCATTAAGTCACAATAATACATTGACGTTCCTATAGTATGCGCTTAAGTTGGAACGACCATGAGGGATATTAGCAGCTGAATTTGCCTAACAATTAGCTTACAGAGTAACAATGCATCCAATATCGCGATTACAAATACTCCTTGCAAGACTGAGACTTACCTCTCTTCTGTCATCAAAAACCGTGCTGTGTATTATTGTCACCGTCAGCATTTTGCTTGCTTGCTCAAAACCCACTGAACCTCCCTTACGTGTTGGCACAAATAACTGGCTGGGTTATGAACTGCTTTACCTTGCTCGAAGTCTCAAATTTTATGATGATACATCGATAAGGCTGGTTGAACTCAGCAATGCCTCTGATGTAATGCACGCCATGCACACTAGGCATCTCGAAGCGGCCGCATTAACACTCGATGAATCATTGACGCTGATTCAGGATGGAATTGATCTACGTATTATTCTGGTCATGGACGTATCAAACGGTGCAGACGTATTATTAGTTAAACCTCATATCAACACACTGACTGACCTTAACGGCAAGAAGATAGCCGTAGAACATACCTCTGTTGGTGCCATTCTTCTCGATGCAGTACTGGAGAAAGCAGGTTTAACGGCCGCTGATGTTGATATTATTTCCTGCACCGTGGAGGAACATGAGCAATGCTATACATCGAATGATGCGATAATTACCTTTGAGCCAGTAAGAACGACCCTTTTAAAGAAGGGGGCACGCCAACTATTTGATAGCAGTCAAGTCCCGGGACGAATTGTAGATATCCTTGTGATTCACCATGATGTCATTAAGCGTAACCCTGAAAGCCTCAAGCGCTTGCTTAGTGGGTACTTTCAGGCTGTCGAACATTTACAGAATCAGCCTGATGACGCGACAACACGAATGGCCCCTCGTCTCGGGATAACACCTGAAGAACTACTTGTAGCATATGAGAGCCTATCAATATCAGGGCTATGTGAAAATAGAATCGCACTCAAAAATCACGAACTAAAAAACACAATCAGTGACTTATCACGGTTAATGTTAGAAAAAAAGTTACTAATAAAATCTATTAAGACTGACAACCTTTTAGATGGCTCTCATCTTCCTGAATAATTTGCGATGAAACCACTTCGCGTCATATCACTGAATCTATGGTTGCCGATACTGGTTAGCCTAACAATTGTTATTCTTGTTACTATAATGGTATTTAATCAACGAAACCAACTCATAGAGAATGAAATCCAATCCAGCATAGCGTTTATCAATAATGACCTAAATGTATTAACCCTCGAAATGAAAAACGAATTGAAAAATGGTCATGAATTTGAATCAAAAAGAGCCTTTTTAATACGCGGGTTAATTAATGAATACAAAATATTTGTTTTATTGGATGATGAAGGACGTAACACATTATCTATTCAAAATGATCATGTTGGTCAACTCGCCAAAACTACCTTTCCCAATTTTGATTCATCACTTTATAAAAGGGTATTAAAAAAACGACAGTCTGAAATTCATCTAAACGATGAAGAAAATATTATTACAGCCTATTTCCCATTAAC